>NZ_JBALFC010000106.1:0-140262 GCF_036917755.1 Nostoc sp. | reverse complement strand
GGCACTACTGCAATTTTCTTAGGTTTGGGTGCTGGTGGTATCGTTGCAGGTGTCGCAGCTACGCCCGTCGTAGACATCGCTGTTTTTCGCGGTAGGGCTGGCGATGGTGTAATATTAGGCACTACTGCAATTTTCTTAGGTTTGGGTGCTGGTGGTATCGTTGCAGGTGTCGCAGCTACGCCCGTCGTAGACATCGCTGTTTTTCGCGGTAGAGTTGGCGGTAGTGTGGTATTAGGCGCTACTGCAATTTTCTTAGGTTTAGGTACTGGTGGTATCGTTGCAGGTGCGATCGCTGTTTTTCGTGATAGGGTTGGTGGTATAGTTGTAGGCGCGATGGCTGTTGGCTCTGGTTTAGGTAGTGGTGGTATAGTTGCAGGCGCGATCGCTGTTGGCTCTGGCTTAGGTACTGGTGGTATAGTTGCAGGCGCGATGGCTGTTGGCTCTGGTTTAGGTACTAGTGGTATAGTTGCAGGTGCGATCGCTGTTTTTCGTGGTAGGGTTAGTGGTATAGTTGTAGGCGCGATCGCTGTTTTTCGCGGTAGGGCTGGTGGTATGGTTGCAGGTGCGATCGCTGTTGGCTGTGGTTTAAGTGCCGGTGGTATGGTTGTAGGTGTCGCAGCTACGCCCATCGTAGACATCGCTGTTGGCTCTGGTTTGGGTTGCTGAGGAGATAGATTTGCTGATTCCGCTTTCTGCCGTCTTGGTTCTGACTCGAATACCTTTGCTGGAGATAAGGTTCTTAAGTCAAAAGGACTCTTGCTAGAAGCTTTATGTACATCGGAATTAGCTGACTTCACAGCAGAAACAGGTTTTTTCGGTAAAGCTTTGCCACCTGCAATTGAATCTTTAGTAGCCCGGAATAAGGTTTTTTGGGGTGTGTGTGTTTCATTGGGATCAACTTCAACTACCTCAATTGGAATCTCTTGCTTAGACTCAGGCATAAAAGCTCTGAGCCAATATTTGCTCCCAATCAGTAAAATAGAGTGTAGAAGGATGGAAATAACTAGACCTTGGAGCATCTGCCCTGGACGCACACTCCGATAGCGCTGAAATTCATGAGAAAAAGCCATATTATTGTGCTTTCGCGTGATAGATAACAGCCTCAACAGTCTATTTACAGGGTACAAGCTTCTGTACCAAGTACATAAGTATTGAGTTATTTTTAATTCACTCCCCACTCCCCACTCAGCACTCCTGAAAACATCGGTAAGTGTGTAGTGTGTGTCTCAAGTATTAATGTAGATATAGGCACAGCACAATAACTTGCATTACAGGAACTACTAATAATGAACCGCTCGAAAATAATTGCCATTCTTACAGGTGCGATTTCTATCATTTTAGCGATCGCCTACCTCATCCTAGTCCAACTGCTGGACTATCGTGACATGAAACCCGCTCCCATCAGCCAATTTAACCAAGCGCCTGCGATTATTTCTGATTGTTGGCAGATTGACAAAATTCCCGAAGTGTAAATTACATTTAAAAACACGCGGTAGGGGCAGATGCGCTTACCCTGTGTTCAGAATTCGAGGGTTTTTATAAAATTTCTTTTAGAAAAATCAGAATTTTAAACTTGATTGCGATAATACGTTTAGTTGACTCAAACCTGTTTATTCTAAACTGTTAAAGTTCCCCATACTACAAGCGAGTAGGGTCAATGACTGCTTCATTACCAGATAATTCGATCAGTTCCTCAAGCACTCAAAATCTAGACATAGCTAGGCAAGAGTATCAATATAACTACACCCATATTCCACCTATTGCTATGGTGGATCAGCTTTCTCTTGCGGAAGAGTTCGCCACTAACTGGTATTTTTTATTAGCCCAGCAGTTACGAGTTGTTTTTGTCAATACCCTGATTGTGAACCGAGGCAATCAGGGTTCTAAATCGATTCGTGATGATGTCGAAAAGTTTATTTTAGAAGCCTTGATCAAGGGAGCAATACCACTTCGATTCAGCATTCTGGCGAGAATCGTGCAAATTATCCCCCAGTTTTTACTTAAAGGGATATCCAAGGATGTTAGAGAACTCGACGAACTTTTCTTTCATATTCTTAAAGAAAACGGACTTGTGATCCTTAGAGATACTCTAAATCGGGTAATTACCCTTCTATATGAAGGACAGCCCACAGGACACGCAACCAGTCTCAAGGACTACGAAAATTTGTTTCCGGTGATTGGTGTACCAGCGATCGCCAAAACTTACGATAAAGATGAAGTATTTGCTTATATGCGAGTAGCTGGCTACAATCCCGTCATGATCGAGCGAGTAACCACTCCAGGCGATCGCTTCCCAGTCACAGACGAACATTACCAAGCAGTGATGGGAACTGACGATTCATTAGCAGCAGCCGGACTTGAAGGAAGGCTCTACTTAGCTGATTATAAAATTTTATCCGGTGCGATCAACGGTACATACCCACATGAGCAAAAATATGTCTATGCTCCCCTAGCACTGTTTGCCTTACCCAAAGGCTCAGATCCCACCCGTCTATTGCGTCCGATCGCCATTCAATGCGGTCAAACCCCAGGATCAGATTATCCGATCATTACCCCTAACTCCGGTAAATACCCTTGGCTATTTGCCAAAACAATTGTCCAAATAGCAGATGCCAACTTCCACGAACCTATTACTCATTTAGGAAGAACTCATCTCTTGGTTGGTGCTTTTGCGATCGCCACCTATCGACAACTGCCCCTCACCCATCCCCTAAGAATTCTGCTGCGCCCGCATTTTGACAGCACCTTAGCAATTAACGATGCCGCCCAACGGATTCTCATTGCTCCTGGTGGTGGCGTCGATAGATTACTTTCAGCATCAATCGATAACTCTCGCGTTTTAGCAGTGCTAGGGTTGCAAAGCTATGGTTTCAATAGTGCCATCTTACGCAAGCAATTCCAACAGCGCGGCGTGGATGATCCCAACCTATTGCCTGTTTATCCTTACCGGGATGATGCACTATTAGTGTGGGATGCCATTCATCAATGGGTTTGGGACTACCTGAACCTTTATTACACCACCGATGAAGACATTCAGAAAGACACAGCCTTGCAAGCGTGGGCAGCCGAAATCTCAGCTTATGATGGTGGTCGCATCCGCGATTTTGGCGAAGATGGTCGCATCAAAACGCTCAATTACCTGATTGATGCCACTACGCTGATTATTTTCACCGCCAGCGCTCAACATGCAGCCGTTAACTTTCCGCAAAAAGATTTGATGAGTTATGCCGCAGCCATACCAACGGCAGGTTATTTACCAGCCTCAACTCTCAAAAGAGAAGTTACTGAGCAAGACTACCTCAATTTGCTCCCCCCTTTAGATCAGGCGCAACGGCAATACAACCTACTCACCTTGTTGGGGTCTGTATATTACAACAAGCTGGGCGAATATCAGCAAGGATACTTTACAGACCAGAAAGTAAAACCATTGTTACAGGCATTCCACAGTAATCTTCAGCAGGTAGAAGATACTATCAAGCAACGTAATTTGCACCGTCCAAGTTATGAGTATCTGCTTCCTTCTAAAATTCCTCAGAGCATCAATATCTGAATTGGGGATGAGGGAGATGAGGGGGATGAGGGGGGTGAGGGAGAATGAGGGAGAAGAATTAGTAACCAATGCCCAATGCCCAATGCCCAATGCCCAATGCCCAATGCCCAATGCCCAATGCCCAATGCCCAATGCCCAATGCCCACTAAAACACCAAAGTAAATATTATGACACTTAAAGATAAAGTTCTCAAAGGTCACGATCGCCAGCTTTGGCTTGCACCTATACTAGCCAAAGTAGGTTATAACACTGCGATCGGCAAGCTTCTACGCTTGATTTTTTATTACATGGATGCATCAATCATGCTCAACGCATGGCGGGATTTTCTCTACATCCGTAAGGACAATATTGGAGACAAGTATTTTGCAGTAGACCAAGCAATTATGCATTCCTCTCACGCCCAGGTGAGGGAACTAATGCAAACCCAACCACAACTGCGGGGAAATGATTTAGGCATCATCAGAATATTAGCTCCTAGCTACCTACTTGATAATCCTCTGAGCTTGGGAACAAACGGTAACGAACACACAGGACTACGTGCTGTATTCTTACAAGCCTTACCGGAACCGTCAGAGCAGATAGACTTTTTAGGGTATCTAGTAGAGCAAAGCCTGTTAGAGGCTGCTAGACAGAGCAAATTACACATTGGCAACGATTTGCCAAAGATCATGCTGTCAATTTTACACCAACTGGTTTTTCAGATATCTTTATCTGAGGAAGAAATCACAGCATCGAGTGGTTACATTAAAGGTTTGGTTCTCGCATCCTTGCCAAATTTCATTAGTAAGTATCTGCTAGCAATATTAACAGCGCCAAAAATTCGGCATCGTCAGTATTTAACCAAGAAATATCAACAATCTAGCAAATGGGCATCTTACTTTGAAACAGGCGCTCAGTATCAGTTGAACGAACACCAAATCGCTAATAGCCTTTTCGATATGATTCATATTGCCGGTACTGCTGGCACAAGTGGGCTTTTGGGATCTGTTATTGGTGTTTTATGCTTGGATAATGCCCTCAGAAATAATGTAGTGTCAGAAATCAATGCAGTTTGGAATGGCAAGGAAAGTTTAAACCCAGACGCTCTAGAACAGTCAACACTTCTCAGTCAAGTAATTCTGGAAACGGCTCGTCTCTATCCACCTGTGCGATTTGTTAGCCAACTCACCACTGAAGCGGGTGAAGTTGAGATTGGAGAACAAAAATGTCCATTCCAAAAAGGTACTCGACTGCTTGGTTCTATTTTTACAGCTAATCGGGATACCAACAGATACCAAAATCCAGATGATTTTGACGTAACACGAAATTTTTCCGATATCTTATCTTGGAACGGCGAAGGGCATGAACGAGCTTGTCCTGGTAGATCCTTATCAATTGGCTTTATCAAGATTTTCTGTTTACATCTGTTCAAAAACTATCAATGGGACTCAATTACAGAAGTCAAATGGGATTTTGAAAAAGTGACTGCCGTTACTCCTAATAATTTAGTGCTACAAGGTTTTGCTCAACGACTGTGAGTAGTGAGTCACCGAAGTTCAGAGAGCGTCTTGATTCTGACTCCTGAATTCTGAATTCTTCTTCAAGGTTTTTTGAGTTTATCTTAGTTACGAATTACAAATTAGTATGACTGAATTAATCGAGAGAAAACAACTCAATAATATTGCAACCTGGATGATTCCAATCAAAAAAACAAACTTACCATCTGTACTTAAGGGTGTGTTTTTTCTGGATGGCAATCCACTGCCAGATACTTGCATCACTATGTACAATTTAGAATGGGATACACAGAACAGAACTTTGCTTTTACCAGTCTTTGCACCGTTGCAGTGGACTTTTCATAACTCGATTGCTGGCTGGATATTACTACGTTTAATTCAATGGTTTGAGGTAATTTACAAAATTCAGTTTGAAGATGAAACTTTGCAGCAAGCTCAAATCATACCTATTTTGCTGGGAATACCAATTTCAACATCCATTGTAAATTTTACAATGTTCCAGGACAAAAATTCTCTCAATGGAGATATTTGGCACAGAAAAAACCTTTGGTTCGGCGGACTTTCTCGGGCTGGTGAGTATACTCTCCGTAGGGTTGTTGATGAAGATGGTCGTTATACTCCTGCTTTTAACGATATGCTTCCTAGAGTTCCAAATGAGTGTTTAGTGATTGCAACAAACTCAAAAGACAACGCATCTAGTAATATTAGTAATAGCCAGTTTGTTAGGTAAAAAACTTAAGTAATAATCCTGACAAAAATTGTGTTTACGACCACGATTTTCAGCAAAGTTTTAAGCACTATTGCTTATACTTAACCCAAGTTGTAAAGGAAAATAGACATGACGAACTCTCCTGATAAGAAGAATCTGGCAGACAATCAACCGTATCAAATTTACGAATTTAACAAAAATAACCAAGAAAAAATTTCTGGTTATTTCGTAGTTAGTACTGCCAAACTCAATGTTGAGACAGAAGAAAATAATTCTAACAACTATTTATCAACAGTTGTTAATCAAAACTTTTTTAATATCAATGATAGACAAGCTGAACCTTCAGCCAAAGAGATGATTGATAAAATTGCTGAAAGTTTACAATCAAGCCCAGAACCAGAAATTATTATAAATATTCATGGATATAGTTCTACACCATCGGATACAGAGAAAGGCTGCAAAAAAATTTATGAATATGTTAATACACATATTCAGCAACCAAATAAGTATATTTTTATCGGATATAGATGGCCTTCTGAAAATCCTATAAAAACAGATGAGTCTGGTTCCTTTGGGCAAAAGCTAATCAACGCACTGTATTCTCTACCAACTTTACTAGCTATCAATTTAGTTGTGGGACTAACAATTAGTATATGGTCTACCATAGTTTTGTTGTTCCTAGATATTTTGAGTAATAGCGCTGTCCACTTTTTCACGGTGTTGTTAATTTTATCTGGCATTGTATCTTCAATTATTTTTACATTAATTATCCTCAGAATATCTACTTACTTTCGTGATACTTATAGAGCGATTAATTATGGTGTCACAGACTTAGTTGAATTGATCAGACAGCTTGATGTTACAGTAAAGTTACCCGCTAATAAACGCATTAAATTGTCATTTATTAGTCATAGTATGGGTTGTTTTGTCGTTACAGATGTAATTCGTATCCTCTCTGATATTTTTGACGTTAAATCTATTAATAAAGAACCTGATTCAGATATTGGCAATGTATTTCGCTTAGGCAGACTTGTGCTAGTTGCACCTGATGTTCCTGTAGAAACTATCTTGCCAGGACGAGCTAATTTTCTTCGTTCTTCTTTACGTCGGTGCGAAGAAGCTTATATCTTTTGTAATGAGGGAGACTTAGCATTACGACTTACCTCCACTGCTGCAAATTACTTTAGTTTCCCCGCACGAACTCGTATTAGTGGCTACAGGCTTGGTAATATAACAGTTAAGCATTTCAACAACAAAAATGATACAGTTGGTCACACACCCAGATATGGAGTTGTTAATTTACACAAACAAGACTATGATAAAGATTATACACTCGATAAACCTTATAACTATTTAGAAATTCGCTCTTCTAATAGCGAACATAGAAAACTTGAAGAGATAACTGAAATTTCCGAAAATGAGGTTCAGCCCGCAGATTTATTTACATATTTTGACTGTACAGATTATAAAGATGATCGGAGTGCCCAGATAGGAATTGTTAGTTCTGCCTTAGAAAAGCCAGCGATAAATTTTGGCAATTATATTTTACTAACTTTGGCATTTATTCGGAAGTCTATTAATAATAGAGATCCTCAAGGTGTTGATACCCACACTGGCTATTTTCAAGGTGCTTTTAGTCAAAAAGCTATCTATGAATTAGCTTTTTTAGGATTTCAGGGATTTTTGAAATCTTTGTCAATTGAGGGAGATGAGGAAGCTCAAATTCGTGCTTTTTCTCAAAAATGCCAGGAAAAGCAAATTCAAGTCATTCTTGCACCGCAAATTTATCAACAAAAGACTCAAGATTAGACTGACCAACAATCGCACTCTCATCAAGTGAGTTCGACGAACCTCTCCCTGCCTTGAACTAAAATTCAAGTCTGTCCTCTCCGACTCGGAGAGGGACAGTTTTGCATAGTAAAACCTCTTAGAGGTGAATGGCACTAAGTACACCTCACCGTAAAAGGGGTTCGCAAATATTCAGACTTGATGTTGGGTAACACTAAAGTTCTACCCAACCTACGAATAATTAAATTCCATACCCTTTTTGTGGTGTTCTGTACTAAGAAAAGTCCAAAAGCTTGTGTCGCCTCGTTCCCAGCCTGGAGGCTGGGAATGTATTCCGAGAGGTTCTACCTCTGGTCAAGAAAGAGGAGGCGGCAGCCCTCCCAGCATGGGTTCCCAGCCTCCAGGCTCTTAACCAGTCAGGGCAAGGGGTGTATCTTAACTTAGTGCCATTCTTCTTAGTGGTCTTTTGATTAAGGGCAGAAAGTAAACTCACACCGCTCTCAAAACCCCTCGTTAGCGATCGCGCTGCACAGACTCAGTTAAACTTGCTGTAACTCTTGAGAAAGGTGAAGATAATAATTCGGTGGGTATAGACGGGGAAAATAATCAGGTAGAAATACTCAACTATTCTTGGTGGGATAGGGTAAAATATTACGCGCTAACACCTCTTTTTTGTCCCAAGTCCAAAATATGACTAAAGTCATACTGAAATTATGACTTTATTCCACTGTGTCTTTTTATTTAGTATTTTATACTGAGAGCTATAGAGCAAACCAATCAAGGCGTGTAACAGGCAAAACTTCCTATAATCCTAAAGATTAGGTAAGAATATATGTTCACAAATTATTGAGGAATGCTCTAGAAAACTCAAGCAAATTAATTGATGGAGATTTGAACATGAAACGTATTCTATTAGGTACATTACTTGCACTACCATTTGTAATTTCCTCCTTACCCTCACAGGCATCGGCAGCAGAAATCATTGCCAGACCCAGTGTCCATAAACCTGTTATTGTTGCTCGAGTTCACCGGAAGTTAATTCCTGCACATTACGAAACAGTACGACGCGGTCATAAGTTGGTTAGAGTTCGAGTTCCTGCTCATTATATAACTGTAAGAGCTTAATATTTATAATAGAGAGTAACAACCCAAGTAGGGTTTTTACTCTCTATTTAGTATAACTTTGCTGGTAAATAAGACTTTTCAAGTGAACGAAAGTATCTTAATCGATTCAATTTAATTACCATGAATATATATCATAATTCTCGATTTATTACAAAGATTCTTATATTTCTACTTACAGTTACTTTAGTAACGGCCTCCAATTCCATTCAGGCTGAAGAAAGAAATATATCTAAAGAACAAATCGTGAATGGTGATAATTATGGAGAGCTATATGACCAAGGAAAGTTACGTACTTACTATTTTTATACTCCAAAATCTTATAATCCAGATCGCCCGATGCCGTTAGTTTTAGTGTTTCATGGGGATGATGGTAGTGGTCGGTCTATAAGTAATGTGACTCGCTTCAATGAATTAGCAGATCAAAAAGGATTTATTGTTGTTTATCCAGATGGAATTGACCAAAAATGGAGCCTTAGAGGTAACGCTCAAGGAAGGGTAGATGATGTTTTGTTTGTCAGTGCTTTGATTGATCATCTTCAGCAGCAAATCAATATTGATAGTCATAAAGTTTATGCTACCGGTTTTTCTAGAGGTGGAATACTTACCCAAGCATTGGCCTGTAAGTTACCTGATAAAATTGCTGGTTTTGCATCAGTAGCTGGTTCGCTCCCAGCTAGACTCAAACCTAATTGCCAGCCTCAAACTCCCATATCGATGTTAATGATCAATGGTACAAACGATCACGATGTACTTTATGAAGGTGATGACCACACTCAACGAGGAGCGCTGGTTTCTATCTCAGACATGGTAGATTTTTGGCGATCGCACGATCAATGTACCTCATCAAATGAATCTCCGCAGTTTTCTAAAGTTCAAGTAAAAAGCTCTCTTTACAAAGGTTGTAGTGGTAACTCAGAAGTTTGGCAGCTAGCGGTAGTAAATGGTGGACATTTTTGGCCTGGTGGTTCTTCAACTGACGAGAGCCTAAATAAATTCAATGCTAAACTGGGGCTGAACGCCAGTGAAACGATTTGGAACTTTTTTCAACGCCACAGTCAGTAGACCGAAAACTTTTGCAAGCACACTAAAGCTGAAGCCAATCTAATCATGAGTAGACGCTGTATACAAGCGGTTACGCGTCTACGCATCCTTATCGCTCATCTATTCAATTTTCGGTGGCTTCGGTTTCAAACTGCACTTGTCGGTACAAATGAGTAATCGCTATTTCCACATCCACCGATTCCAGTCGCAATCTCTCGTCCAAATTATACTCCGACAGCACCCATTTTCCTTGTTCGTTGCGCCGAAACACTTCCACACTCGGTTGAGCTACTTGTACTAAGACATATTCTTGCAAAGTTGGAGATTGGCGATATTTGGCAAACTTTTTTCCCCTATCGACTGCTTCCGTTGAGGGTGATAGCACTTCGATAATTAAGCAGGGAAATTGTATCAATTGTGGATCGTCATCGCGTTCATCACAAGTTACCACCACATCTGGATAAAAATACTTTTGCCCCGGTTCTATCTGCACCTTCACATCTACAATGTATACTTCGCAGGTTCGATCGGCTAGGGTATCATCTAAGAGCTTAAAGAAGTTTCCAGAAATCCGATTATGGTTGCGTGTACCACCGCTCATCATCACAACTTCGCCATCCCAATACTCGTAGCGTTCCTCTTGAGTGGGTTCCCAAACCAGATATTCTTCTGCACTCATCAAAGTGTTGTCGGGTAAAGCAACCATTGGGGCGATCTCTTAATGATTCACTTTATCTAGGATAGCGAAAAAGGGCTTATTTTTATTGCTACCCTGACCAAGCACTAATGTCCCAGTATTTTATCCGGCAGATGCTTTCTGGCGATGTCTACGACGGGCTACGCCTACGCGCACTGTGTCAGAATCGCTATTGTAGGCGATTATGCTTGTTAGGCATCATGTAAAAATAAGTTGTACAAAATTTATCTGGAATAGCTTGCTAAATCTAGCTTTCACACAAAAATTGTTCAGGTTATTTTTACACAAATCCTTAGAAGTGATGTGTGCTTTTCAATTGATGTACACCCCATTTTAACCTGAATTACCGCCCGTCCCCTTCAAGGATATAGTTACGCTGCGTAGCCCGTCGTAGACATCGCACTGCATTGGTGGAAGTAGTTAAGATTGTAAGTGGAAAAACACGTTGGGTTTCCTTGGGTCAAACCAATCTACAAGATCAGCGATCGCACTACTCGTTCGGCTCAGGGCATATTATTAGCTTGGGTTAGGTTTCAGATATTCCGTTGTAATGACTGGTCTAAATCTACTTCGACACAAAGCTTTCTAAACATACTGTTAAAATTCATCCTTTTGGAGCTTAAATACATATCTCTTCGCACTTTTGCTTCATCATCTTCTTCATCCAATAAATTTTGCATCCATAGCTTAACTGAGAGTTTATGAAATTGTTTGAATTTCTCTTGTTCATTTTTAAGAGCTATACCAGCGCTTTCAATAAACCTTTTCACTCGCGCTATTTCTTTTCCTATATCTGTATCTCTATCAACAATATTAGTGTTAATAGTTCCGCATAGAGACAAAATACTAAGAAATGACCTATAAGATAGTGAATCTTCCCTATAAAGCCTCTCAAAGAAATTAGAATAAGAGGGATTTGAAAAAATAGACTTAGATTCAGTAAGGCTCTCTTGAGAAATACCTTGTAACAGAAACAAAAGTTCAAAGATATCTTCCTCTTAGTCTTATCCCTTGCCTTAAACGCCTGAAATTTACTTAAAACAGAATCTATTGAATCTGCACGATCAACATAGAGTTTAGATTGAATATACAAAGTTCTGTCATTTTTTTTATCCTGCCCAATTAAATCAACGCCCCCGTCATTTGATAACTTGTTATTTAACTCTGGCATTTCGAAACCGGCACCAGCATCTGCTTGGGGAACCAGACGTTGTACAAACCGTGCAAACCTTTTTCCTTTTTCCGTAGTTGTTAACCCTTCAAGTTGACCTCTTATATGTTGTTGCAACAATTCAAAGGTTTCAAGATAATTAGGTGTAGGAGACTTGTTTGTCATACCAGTTATTCTAAACGAAAGCTCTTTAACTGCACCTATCATAGCTCTGGCAATCAAAGAATTGCCTTATACCTTATTTCCAGGCGCAAGATGTGAGTTAACGTCCTAGCATTTTATCCCGCAGATGTTTAATGCGAGCACGCATGGAGAAGCTAATGGTTAGGCTGCTGGCGTTACAACCTCTGAAGCAACTCGTCATACTCTGCATGTCCGCCAATCCAGAACCAGTAAATGTGATCATCCTGCAACAAGCCAAGAACGCGGTAGTCTAAAGTAATACGAGCCGAATAGATTGGTTGGCGCTGGCTAACTCGTTTGAACTGAAGACTATTGTGGTAATGGTCTGAACGCCAAAGAGCATAGGATTTGGCAGCTTGCTCTTGAACTGATGCAGTCAGCCCATCAAGTTTCTTGCGAAATACCTTCGTAACACTTGACTTCATTGCTCAGAGGGGAAAACATCAGCTAGAGGAGTGATGTCGCCAGCAGCAATTTCCTGCCGTACCATATCAGCTAGACGATCCCATTGAACATCTGTTGTAGATTCAAACTGAGCCTTCCATGCCCGCTCATCCTCCATCTCGGCAAGGAGACGAGTAGCGATCGCATCCTGCTCATCAACAGGTAGAGTTTTCAGTTGGGCGATCGCACGCTCAAGTAACTCAGTCATGGCTACCACACTCTTAAAACGTAAATAGCATCTTATCTATTATCGCTTCTTGCTAGCAAGTTGAACACTAATTAGGTGAATACTGGTGAGCATAAGATTCACTTTAATGTCCCAGCATTTTATCCCGCAGATGCTTTCTGGCGATGTCTACGACGGGCGTAGCTGCGGCACACTGTTTCCTTGAAATCTGCTGTATCAGGATGCATACTTTGGATCAAATCGGACAATCGACGATATTAACCTTTTGGTAAATAGGGTATGGTTCCTGCAACATCAGTGTCGTCGATTACATTCAAGCTGCTGATACTACCACTCTGGCGAGCTTGACGATATTTTGCATAGGCTGGATCGTTAGCAAACGCTTGCACTGCCTCTATAGAAGGAAATTCCATCAAGGCAATCAGCGTTGTTGCTAGTCCCTCGCCTTCAATAGTCGTAATATTGCCACTGCGGGAAAGGTATTTCCCCCCATGATTACGTACGATCTCGTGAACATTTGCTGCGTAGTCCGAAATCCAGGCATCATCGGTAACTTTAACGTCTGCGATTAAATATACAGCCATGATGGTTCTCCTTTAGTTAGTTGGTTAAATGACTATATTTGCTGAGAATTCTTTCAAGACAAGAACTCTAGGAACAAAAGTATTTAGCATCGGCGATCGCCCTACAGCCCTTCTCCTAAAAGAGACGCTACGCGAACGGGCATCCTACGGCAGGCGTTGGCGTTGGCGGAGCCTCTCGTAGAGAAGCCATCGCTTTTACTTTTCGATCATACTTGAGATTGGAATCAGCTATTTCAATTTAGGCGAATATTGGTGAGCATAAGATTCACGTTAATGTCCTAACATTTTATCCCGCAGATGTTTAATGCGATCGCGCAAGTAGCCAGGAACTTAGCACGAGCGGCTTTCGTCCGTCCTCTGTATTTGAATTGTTAGATACTCGAACTGAACATTACCCTTTAAAGCATCATTAAGGTGGTAGAAAATACGGTCTGTCGAATCCGTAACGAGCGACTTGATCATACGTAAAAACTCGATATAGTTGGCTGTTATCTCTGTTGTGATAAATACAGCGTATTGCAGGTTTATGAGGTACAGTAACAGCAGTTTGTAAACCAGTTTTTTAAATGCACAGGATTAATCAAATCGAGTGCAGTTGCAATTAAAACATCAAGTATTTTCGCAGTACTTGGAGCAAAAGAGCGGAGAAATGAGGCTTAAGGTTACGACATTAAGGCTTAAGGTTACAACATTAAGCCTTAACATTAAAGCTATCATGAAGGAACTGAAGCTTTCATGAAGTTAAAATATATTAGACCTCTAACGTCCCAATAATTTATCTGGCAGATGCTTTCTAGCGATGTGCAAGCGGTTTGTTATGCCGCCGCGATCGCCGCAATATGCCACAATAGCAGGTAAAACAGTAAGAGTATTTCTCACTACCCATGATGCCCTATGCAAGTCAAAGATATGACCATCGAAGAACTCAAGCTTTTGATTCAAGAAACTGTTGCCGAAACGATTCAATCTCTATTGGTTGATCCTGATGAAGGCAAACAAATAAAGCCAGAAGTGAAACAGCAACTACTCGACTCCCTACAACGTACTCAATCTGGAGAACGTGGAATCCCTGCTGAGGAAGTAGCAAAAAACCTGGGATTGTCCTGGTAATGAGCTACGATATCGAATTTAAATCAGAGGCGACTATCGGGTTTGAAACTCTCACCTCAACTATTCAAGAGCGCATTCTGCGTAAAATTCGCTGGTTGTCTGAGAACTTCGAGGACTTAACCCCTCAACCTTTGAGTGCTGATTTAAGCGGTTTGTTCAAACTCAGAATTGGGGACTACCGGATTATTTATTCCTTTGATACTGAAGCACAACTCATTACAATTCATCGAGTTGGGCATCGCCGTGATATTTACAATTAACAATCGGTCATCAGTTTCCCCTCAATCACACTCCAATTGAAGACTCAGTAGATTCACGTTAACGTCCTAACATTTTATCCCGCAGATGTTTAATGCGATGTCTACGACGGGCTATTCGGCGTCGCGCCTGGAATAAGCTAACGGTTAGGCTGCTTAGGCGATCGCCACATCGCTCAGGTTTAGCTAGCATGTACATCTGCATTAATTGCATTCACAATGTTTTGGAAAGAAACGGATTGCAGAACAGATAAAAGGTTCACCGCTTTAGTCAATAAATAGGGCGTGTCTTCGTAGTGATCTTGACTGGGCAAAACAATTTGAATCGGTTTGCCTTGATCGTCCACACCCTTTTCAAACACGATTAAACGTGGATTGGGATGGCTGATTGCTATCCAGTGATTTTGCTGGAGATAGTTGACCACTTTAGCGACACGAAGCTCCTGAACTTGGGCGTAATTTGACAAGACTTCAGGGGTCATGACCACTCTCCTGTTTTGACATTCTCCATTAAGGTTAGCAGAGATTCTGGGGTGAGGCGTTGCGATCGGGCAATTCGGATTCTGACAGACTGGCGATTTTCACTGAGGTTGCCAGTGAGGTATTCCCAGTAGCAAGTTCCTTGCAACCTGAGTTCTGATTCTTCGCAAATGAGCCATTGAACAGAATCAGAGGGTAGCGCTAAAAGAATTAGGATACAGGGTATTGCGGCTCTCATGCTGCGCCTGAGAATCAAGTCATTGTAAGTTTTCGCTTCTAGATCATAGATGACATAGGTCGAGTCGAGTTGCCATTGAGTTGAGGCTTTGAGTTGAAAACTGAGGGAAAAGCCAGACTCCACTCGGCGATTTTGACGCACAATTATTTCATCAAAGCTACCATCTACGCCATAGTCATATTCCCGAATAGCTAAGTTGAGTCCGGCACGTCCGGCGATCGCACGGACATAGGCGCGGCTTAACGCTTCAGCAATATGTTGGTCAGTTAACACAGTTGAATTAAAGCCTCATCAAGCACAAGTACTCTTTTTTGTTAACGTCCCAACATTTTATCCCGCAGATGTTTAATGCGATCGCGCAATTTTGCCGCCTCTTCAAATTCCAGTTTCTTCGCCGCTTCTTTCATCTGAGTTTCCAACAGACTAATCAATTGGGGAATCTGTTCTAATGGCAGTTCATCTAAATGTTCATCTACTACTTTCAAGTCAGTTGCATTCAACCGCCGAGACACATCTAAAAAAGACAAAATTGCGTTACTCGATTTTTTCACAATCGGTTGCGGTGTAATTCCATGCAGTCGATTATGTGCCGTTTGAATACCACGTCGCCTGTCTGTTTCATCAATGGCTTTAATCATGCTGCCTGTCAAATTATCAGCATACATAATCGCTTGTCCCCGGATGTGACGCGCGGCTCTACCAATAGTTTGAATTAAGGAACGTTCGGTTCGCAAAAAACCTTCTTTATCCGCGTCCATAATTGCTACTAAGGAAACTTCCGGTAAATCTAACCCTTCCCGCAGCAAATTCACACCAACCAATACATCAAATGTACCTTCGCGCAAGTTCTGCAAAATCTCAATGCGCTCAATTGAATTAATCTCCGAATGTAAATACCGCACCCGAATACTATGGTCTTGCAGATACTCGGTTAAATCTTCCGCCATCCGCTTAGTTAATGTGGTAATTAACACTCGTTCATGGAGGTCGGCTCTATCTTTAATTTCTCCCAACAAATCATCAATTTGTCCTTCTGTAGGACGCACGGAGATTTCTGGATCAATTACGCCAGTTGGTCTAATTACTTGCTCAACTATATGATCTTCAGAAATTTCTAACTCCCAATTCCCTGGAGTTGCTGAAACAAAAATGCACTGATTCACCTTTTCCCAGAATTCCTCTGCTTTCAAAGGACGATTATCAGCAGCACTAGGAAGACGAAATCCATGTTCAATTAAAACTTTTTTTCTAGCTTGATCGCCGTTATACATACCGCGAATTTGGGGCACACTAACGTGAGATTCATCGATAACTAATAGCCAATCTTTAGGAAAATAATCAATTAAACATTCTGGCGGATCTCCAGCTTGCCTTCCTGCTAAGTGACGCGAATAGTTTTCAACGCCGTTGCAGTAACCTACCTCGCGCAGCATTTCCAAATCATAGCGTGTGCGTTGATCTATGCGTTGCGCTTCTAATAATTTCCCAGCTTGTTCTAAGTCTAGTTTTTGCTGTTTTAACTCGGCTGCAATGTCATGACAAGCTACTTCTAGACGTTCTTCTGGGGTAACAAAGTGACGTGCAGGGTAGATATTCACCGCTTCTAAACTTTTGATAATTTCACCTGTCACCGGGTCAATGTAGCGAATCGCGTCAATTTCATCACCAAAGAATTCGACACGAATAATCCGATCTTCATAAGCTGGACCAATTTCTAAGACATCACCACGGACGCGAAATTTTCCCCGACCCATTTCTATGTCGTTGCGGCTATATTGAACATTTGCTAAATCTCGTAAAATTTGGCGTTGATTTACTTCCATACCTATCTGAAGGGGGATGGCAGCTTTCAGATATTCTGCTGGCATTCCCAAACCGTAGATGCAGCTGATGGATGCAACGACAATCACATCACGACGTTCAAAAAGCGATCGCGTCGCTGAATGTCGCAACATATCTATTTCATCATTAATCGCCGCCGTTTTTTCAATATAAGTATCGGTAACGGGAATATACGCTTCTGGCTGATAATAATCGTAGTAGCTGACAAAATACTCAACTGCATTGTTGGGAAAGAAATCCCGCAACTCGTTACAAAGCTGTGCAGCCAGGGTTTTGTTATGCGCCAGAACTAAAGTAGGCTTGCCAATTTTCTCAATAACTGCTGCCACCGAAAATGTCTTGCCAGTTCCAGTGGCACCTAGTAAAGTTTGGTAACGGTTGCCTGATTGGATACTAGCAGAAAGTTTAGCGATCGCTTCTGGTTGATCGCCTGTAGGACTAAAGGGAGCTTGAAGACAAAATTCTGTCATACAGTTTTGCTGGAAATACCCGATCTGATGGTGACGATTTCACCCTATATTTATTGTAGCTGGCTGAGTTATACCAAATAAATAGTAATAATTTTTTACAAAACTTAATAATTTAATTTTACTTATGTATCAGTTTGAAAGATACTTATATCTATATGAGGTTTTTTAAGGTTAAACTCTAAGATATATGGGAAAAAATTTCACCTTTCCTTAATTATTGTAAAATTCAATTAACAAACCAGAGGTATTCGTTTATGACTATTAGCAACGCTGGCAAAGCAACCAGTTCTCGGCAAAACAATGCCAAGTCTCCAGGGGAAACTACAGAGGAAGTAGAAAATCAACTAGACCAGAGCTTGAATGCAGATAAAGTCGAGCAAGTTAGTGAACAGCCAGTGTCGGGATCTTCTGGGCCACTCGCCATTGCTGGAGTTCGTCCCATAGGTCCTAGCGACTTAGAAGTTGCTGAAAAACTTTCAATTGCTGGGGTGCGTCCCATTAGCACCAGTACGTTAGAAGTAGTTGAAACTTATAACTCAATGGGTATTCGTCCAATTGGCGCTAATACATTTGAAGTCGTTGAAAGTATTAATCTCTCTGGGATTCGTCCGATTGCCTCAAGTTCATTGGTAATTTCTGAAAGCTATTCCACATTTGGGAACCGTCCGATAGCATCAAATGAGGTTGACAATTCTGAAAGCCTGATGGGTTTTCTAGATTAGACAAAAAAATATCCCCATAACTTTATTAACCCAGTTTCTGTACGGAACTGGTTTTTTTTAGTTAAACAGTCAAAAGTAGAGATTACGATATTTGCATTTGTTCTATGTCTTTTAGCATAGATAACTAAGCTGTAGTTATTTTATTTTGTATTCAAGCAACAGCCAGAACGCTTATTACAACTACCTTTCTTAATTCCGAATTCCGAATTCCGAATTCCGAATTATTTAATCTGCCTTGTGGTGGAAGGCTTTAACAAAAACCTTGAGCTACTGTGTAAATGTAAGAACAAAAGATTTCAAAGTTAATTTATGGCTTTGAAATGAGCTTTTGATACACAAAATAAGGAGTACCAAAATGAGCTTAGAAGAACGGGCTAAAGCAACTGCTAAAAATATTGAAGGTAAAGCCCAAGAAGCAGCATCAGAAATTACTGGAGATCCAAAAGATAAAGCGGAAGGTAAAGCGAAGCAAGCTGAAAGCGAAGTACGTCACGGTATTGAAGACGTAAAAGATAATGTGAAGAAAAAGCTGGACTAATCATTCATACTTTTTTGCAGAAACTCTAGACAGATAAATTGGGTTTCTTCGATTTTTGCAAAAAAATATAAGTGTTCGAGAGCCAAGCTCAAGTCTTTTCAGATTATCTGAGCAAGGATTAGAGAATAGAAGATCGCTTGATTTGTAGAGTTTTTGTAGAGACGTAATTAGTTCACGTCTCTACAATTTTCAAAACTTAAAAAAAAATGAAGCCAGAATTACAAAAGGCGATCGCACAAATTAACAAAAGGCGATCGCCTTTAAAATTGTAAAATTTATCGAACAGAATTCAGGAGTCAGGAGTCAGGAGTCAGAATTCAGTTGGGTATTCTGTACGAGTGGCGGATGAAGAATCGGGTTTAAAACCCCTACCAACTTTAAAATTTGGTGGTTTTCAATCAGTGGCGGGTGTGAATCCCCCATTGATTGATTATGAATTCAGAATTCTGAATTCTGCATTCTTCTTCAATTAATATCTGGCGCTGCGCCAATGTCTACTCTTTGAGTGGCGATATCTACGAGGAACTGTGACGCTCCTACGTCGCTAACCCTATCGGTGACGCAACTTTACCCAATCTGAAAATTATTTAAAATATCATAAAATTGTAGTATTATGGCACGGGCATTAACTATCTTCAACTAGATTTGATTGTTATAGCTCTGAAATTTAAAATCTACAAGATATACCGTGAGCCTAACTATTTATTTCCTCCGTCACGGACAGACAGAATGCAGTCGCAATAATTCCTTTTGCGGTTCCATAGACTCAGAACTTACCCCAGAAGGATTGGAAATGGCAAAGGCTTTTGCAGACGCATATAGTTCTACACCTTGGACAGCAATATTTTCTAGTCCAATGCAGCGAACTATATTGACAGCAAAACCCTTATGTGCAGCAATAGAGATGGAACCACAACTCAGAGATGGTTTAAAGGAAATTAACTATGGGCAGTGGGAAGGAAAAACGCCAGAAGTAATTAGCCGTGAATATCACGATGATTATATTCGCTGGTTAGCCGATCCAGCTTGGAATGGGCCAACTGATGGAGAAATAGCAGTTACAATTGCTTCTCGCGCTATGCAGGTAATTGAAGAAATCAAGCGTTTCTACAGCAGTGGCAATGTGTTAGTGGTTTCCCACAAGGCAACTATCAGAATTATTCTGTCTAGTTTGCTAGGAATTGATGTGGGACGCTTCCGTTTTCGCTTGGGATGCCCTGTTGCTTCGGTCAGTATTGTAGAATTTAGTTCACATGGGCCGCTGTTAAAGGTTTTGGCAGACCGGACTCATTTGGATGAGCGTTTGCGAAATTTACCAGGAACGTGACTTTTTACCGCGCCACGCGTACCTCATAGCGCCAATATCACCTACAATACTGCCCAACTTGACGGTAATGAACCTGGTTTTTTAGCTAAAGAAGCTTCTGAACAGCGTCGCTAAACTGCTCGTAAGGAGAAACTCCCACGATGGTTTCTGCTAAAATACCATCTTTGAAAATTAAAACCGCCGGAATACTGCGAAGACCGAATTTTTTGAAGATCGGCTTGTTGCTGTCAACGTCTACCTTAACGACTTTAGCACGACCTTTATATTCCTGGGCGAGTTGCTCCATTAACGGACTGATCAGGCGACAGGGGCCACACCAAGTAGCAGTAAAGTCAACAACAACGACTTTCTCTTCACTTCCATTTAAAACAATATCAAATTCATTTTCTTGAACGTAAGCAACTATGTCAGTATCTGTGGACATTTTTTAATTCCTTAGTGTCAAACTAAAATTTCCGTAAAAAGCTAACTATACAAACTATACTCCCTTCTGCCTGTCAGATTTACCTGTAACCGACATCGGGAAACCCCCGTAACTGATTTTTACTTAGTAGCGTAGATTTCATAACAGACAAGTTGTTTACGTAGGGTGCGATCGCCTTGATGACCTTTTGTTAATAAGACTATTTTTAGTTTTATCATTTTCTCTATTTATTTATCTTTACATAGTTTGGTGTTTTCGTACCTATCTACTTATATTTGTTGACTATTTTACCAGTAATAATACTTATTTATAAAAGATTTCCTTATCTAATACGCCAGATATATACATTAATACTAAAACACTTTCTAACCGTCATACATAAAATTACAAGACTAATTTTTGTATAAAAAATATCTTCATTAAATTAAATTAGTGTTATATTTGTAACACGAGGATCTTTATATATATTAAGTTAATGGCTATTGTGAAAGAGTTTCCAGTAAATCATTTAAGATCAGTTTCTAGTCAAGGAAATAAGACGGTCGTTGAATCTTTAGCACAACAATGGGCTAAAAAATATATAGGGAATCTTAAGGTTGATACTGATATGACAGAAAAAATAGAAATCCCTAATTTATCAGAGATAGTATCACCAGAGGGACGAAAGAGAACTGCTCAAAAAGTATTAGAGTCTTTGCGAAGTGTTAGTGCTAGAGCCTGGAATAAAACTGAGGAATTATTATCAAAAGAAATTAAACAACATGGCATAGACTTAAACCTAATTAATCCGTGGGAAATCGCCGGAGATTCTTTTAACATTTACCAAAAAGCTTTGAATGTATATATTCAACAAACAACATCACAACCTCTTTCTTTGGTAAGGAACCTGGTTGACTCAGAGAATCCACTTTATCAACAGGCATTAGATGTTTATACAGAACAAGTGGCTCCTAGCAAGCTGGCTACAGTAATTGGTGCGGATATAGGAAAGCTCAGAAAGAAATATACAAGTCATGATCCTAGAGTTATTGGCTTTGTAAGTATGCAGTTTCATTACACAAGTCAAATGCTCATGCAATCACTTGAGCCAATAGAACAATCACTTATTAGTACATACTTTAAAGTGATTGACGACCATTTGTATATGCCACTGCAACGTGCTTATGAAGCAGCAGCTAACCATGATTCTAATTCTGTAGCATTATCCGCAGTGCAAAAGTTACTACCAATTAGTACACAAATTGCTAAGAGGATTTCCCAAAGAGTAATTGAATTTTATCCAAATTACAACTCAATGTCTGGTGCATTAAGTAATCCAATAGTTAAGACCTCTAGTATTCGGGATGTAGAGATGTTTCAAATATACCTGTGGGTATGTGCTTTAGAAACAAGCTGTGAAGCTATCCAACAAGAGTTATTTCCCTTATGTGTAATGCTTTATCCCAGATTAAAAGTGCAGTGGGAAGTAGTTCGTCAAATGCTACATTTGCTGAGACAAGAAATAGACATTAGCTTGACTTCTCAAGAAGCAGAAACTTTAATGCCATATTTCCAGGTATTGTGGGATATGTTCTCTCCAGAGGTGTTTGCTGAACTTGGATTGTAATCAGGGACTAATTACTTAATAAAGAATTATTCTCTGCGAGATGTGCGCGTACTCTTGCGGAGAAGCCTTAATAGTCATTCTCTTGAGAGAACAATTCTAACAACCCAATTGTGCCTACAAAAAAAGTATAAGTAGCATATTTTATTGGTGTCTTTTTTCTTGAAGTTGCATAAAAAGCTGCTATAATGCTTTCGATAAAATGGATCGTCATGGCAAAACGCTCAATCCAAAAAATTGGATTAAGACTGCTTGGTAGATTACTATTAGTTATTACTGCATAAATATTCCACGATTCTAATCCAATTGCGCTTGTTATAAGCATTGTAGATAGAATTTTTACAAATGTAAAAATGTTTCTCTTTAGAAACTTTAAGTTCATATTGTTCACAAAAAAATGTTTAACACTATCTAAAAGACTCGGTGAAATAACAAACAAGTTAATGTGTGTCATCTAAAAATTAACACTAAGTCAACCAATCTTATATCATGATTTTAATTTTTGTAAAAGCCGATAAAAATATGGACATAGTGTATTAAGGCAATATTCCCAAACTATTGAGAATTGAACTGTGGCAAAAACTATGCAGTTTTGTTATTTGAGGATTTATCGTTAAAAGTCTCCTGCTTGTGAAAATAGAGCAAAATGGATGGCATTAAGCGTCCGGTTCAAAGCCTAAAAGACCCCGAAAAACAGAAACTATACTATTCTGGCAAGAAGAAACGCCATACCCGTAAACACTACTAGTCATGAAGATTAAATCACCAGATATTTAAAAAATCAGAGAAGTGTGGAATAATACGTAGGTGGTAAATTTAATTGCACTCTATAGATTGATAAGAAATGTAAAGCTATGATTGCTCAACATTACAATTCAATTCATGTTGAAAACAACTTGCTTAAACAAATCAAAATTAAAGAAAATCAGCTAAAAATTGCCCAAGAATCTAATATGCTCTATGTAGCAGAAGCATTACAGAATCAATTATTAAAGTTACAAGGTCAATTGTCAGAGCCGCAAGACGTTGAAATTCAGGCGTTGATGAGTTTGCTAGACGATTAACATTGTAAATTTGTGTTGCAAAGTTTATTAAAAACACAAAAACTCTGCTACTAGGAAGCAGAGTTTTTCTGATGCCTGTGGGTGTGCTTTAGGTGCTATAGCTCAAGAATTATAGCGGTTCTCGGTTGAATAGGTACTGAACCCCAACCCCCAACCCCCTAAGAGCAAGCGAGGAGGGCAGGGTGGTTTCATACGAAAAAAGAAAAATACATTAAGTCTTGATTTCTCGTTTTACGGCATGGCTTTTTACCCCTCTCCAAACCTCTCCCCGTTGGCGTCAGCCTGCCGTCAGGCAAGCGGAAAGAGGCTTTGAAACCCAGTTTTAGTTTTTCTCTGCTTGTATGAAACCACCCTGCTAAGAGCAAGCGAGGAGGGGGCTATGATGTACCTTGTATGATTAGTAAACGTTATTAGGACTTACGCAAAAACCCTCTCAAACTCTCGTTCCTCCGTGACCTCTGCGTCCTCTGTGGTTCGTTTTCCGTTACCTTTGCGTAAGTCCTAGTTATAACAGTATAATAAGTAGCGATCTAAGGTGTCATAGAAGGATGATGATTCTTACTTAGATAATAAGATGTTAGAGTTTTTGCTGGGTATCTGGTCTTTTGATCTGCGGTACTGAATCAATCTTAAGAACAGGTTTAATTGAGCGCAGTTTGCTTTGCCTAAGAATTTGAATTTCTCTCTGAATAGAATCTTTTCCTTGCCTAAAAAAATCTTGAGAATTATATGGAACTAAGTCACGGGATAAATCTTGAGCTTGTGCTGGAGTTAAACTAGGAAAGGCTTGTTGAGCATTGGCAGAAGTCTGTACAGCCAGGAAAAAAGCTGTTGAAACCACCAAGGGTTTTATTTTTATACATCCGGTGAATATCAGGTTTAACATAATTGATATATCTGTTGTGTGAATGCTGCTTCCAACCATCTTGTGTTGATCTGATAATAAGTAAAATATACTTATTCGCTTGCTAATTACCTCGCACAAATGGGTGAATTAATCAGCTAAATCTTTATTAAATATAAAACCGATGATATGAACGGATATAGCAGTTCTCGTTCTGACGCAACAGATGGTAGGGGCACAGCAATGCTCATATAGTAATCCGCTTTGATTATTGAACTGACTTACGTAGGCTGGGAGTAGGGAATAGGGAGTAGGGAATAAGCCTTTTCGATTAGTACTGAATTTGTTCAAAAATCAAATAGGAGTCCTATAGGTGTCAACTTAAGCCAAAACCCTTTTAAAATCTCGTTTCCAGCCTCTTGCTGGAAATGCTCTTCAATTGCGGCTCTGCCGCAAGTCTTGAGGCGGAGCCTCAACGACGGGCATTCCTAGTCGGAGACTCTTAACGAGATAATCTCTAAATGCTGCTTCTAGACTAACTTTCACGTTAAGTTGACACGCATGAGCTTTTTCTGTGCCCCTACGCTAAGACAATAAGATGTTCGCACAACGGAGGTTTAATACTAATCTGATAGACTATCTTAAATTTGAAATTATAAAAGCTGGTAGCTCAGGGCTGATAACTAAATATGAGTGAAGCCTTATTCTGTATCGAAAATCTGCAAGTTGCCTATCCTCAGAGGAGTGGAGAAGAGGCAAGCTGGGCGGTTGATGATGTATCTTTCACCTTACAACCAGGTGAAAGAATGGGATTGGTGGGAGAGTCGGGTTGTGGTAAGTCAACTATCGGACGGGCAGTAATGCGTTTGCTACCAGCCTCTAGTCGTATTGAGGGACGGGTAACATTTCAAGGACAGTCGGTGTTTGACTTGATGCCTAAGCAGTTGCAGAAGTTTCGAGGAGAGGCGATCGCGTTAATTTTTCAAGATCCGATGACACGCCTCGATCCACTGATGACGATTGGTAAGCATTGTATCGAAACCCTTCAGGCACACTCACCAGAATTATCAACGCGCAAAGCCAAAGAAAAAGCACTTGCTACCTTGGCAAAGGTGAATATTCCAGCTAGTCGCTGGAATCAGTATCCTCATGAGTTTAGCGGTGGAATGCGCCAACGGGTAGCGATCGCTTTAGCTTTACTCCTCAACCCCAAGTTGATTGTTGCTGATGAACCCACTACCAGTTTAGATGTCACAGTATCCGCACAGATATTGCAAGAATTAACTCGCCTGTGTGGTGAAGAAAACATGGGATTGCTGCTGATTTCTCACGATTTAGCAATGGTAGCTGAGTATTGCGATCGCATTGGGGTTATGTACAACGGCAAGATAGTCGAAATGGGTTCTACAGAAACCGTATTTAGACAACCTCAACATGAATACACGCGATCGCTCTTAAAAGCAGCTTTACACATTCAAGCAGTAAAAGATAATGGAGAATTAATAATTGTCAATGACGCAGAAAAGCAATTACCGATTATTAATCAGCAATCCCCAATTTTGAGTGTTACAGAACTCAAGCAATACTACACCATAGAACCTAATTTTATCGAACGACTATTTAACACACAAGCGCAGACAATTAAAGCAGTAGATGGTATCAACTTGGATCTTTATCCAGGAGAAATTCTCGGCTTAGTTGGCGAATCAGGTTGTGGTAAAAGTACGCTATCACGAACAATCTTGCAACTAATTCGTCCCACTAGTGGCAAAGTTGAGTTTTTAGGACAGGATTTAACTAAACTGTCGCGTCAAGAAATTCGCTCCTCACGGCGGCAAATACAAATGGTTTTTCAAGACCCTCATGCTTGTCTCAATCCAGCGATGACAGTGGGAGAAAGTATCGCTGATCCTTTATTTATCCACAATCTTGCCAATCCTGCTAAGGCAAAAGAGCAGGTTTTGTGGATGCTAGAGAAAGTTGGGTTAACACCGGCAGAAGTGTATTATGAGCGTTATCCATCAGATTTGTCTGGGGGACAACAGCAACGAGTTGCGATCGCTCGTGCTTTGATTACTCACCCTAAACTTCTCATTTGCGATGAACCCGTGAGTATGTTAGACGCCAGCGTGCAGTCGCAAGTGCTAGATTTGATGTTGCAATTAAAGGAAGAGTTTGAGTTAACTTATCTATTCATCACTCATGACCTTTGGTTAGCGAGATTTTTGTGCGATCGCATTGCCGTAATGAATGGCGGTAAAATTGTCGAACTCGGTCTGACAAAAACTATTTTTGCTAATCCTCAGCACCCTTATACCAAAACCTTACTAGCTGCTGCTCCCTTACTAGCACGCGCCTAACTAAATAAAATCAAGAGTTATGAATTTAAAATTCCTAACTCCTAATACCATTTCTTTGTGAGGCTGCGCCAAACCCTTTTAACTTCTTTCTTTCTTTCTTTGTGTCCTTTGCGACGGCAGTCGCTCATGGGGGAGACCCCCAAGACCGCGCTGCCTCTCCTTTGCGGTTCGTTTTTCTTTCTTGTACTTAAATATGGTTTAGCGCATCTTCATACAGAATTGGTATAACTCCTAACTCCTGTACAGACGCGATTAATCGCGTCTCTCCAAACTCCTAACTCCTAACTCTCTTCCTCTTCCCTTCCCTCAAGTAATTTAGTTGTTTCTCCACTGGAACCATATAGCTCAACGAATCTTTTAAACAACAACGAACTCTCGTGATTTGAAGTCCTACTTAAGTTGAATAAACGCCCTATATTTTTCTCATCTAAAGCTCTCAGATAGGGCAAATCTTCAAAGAGTGTCAAACAAGAAGCAAAATGCAATATTATTTGTAATAATGGCTTTGGCCACTCTAGGTCACTATAAATATCTATAAATAGGTGATGTTCTGAGTCACTTAAGGGAAAAGCATAAAATATAACAATTATTCTTTTCTGATTGTAGACTGGAATACTCAGTTCAATAGTGTAGGGGGTATGCAATATTAAATCCACTTCCACAGTCGGCTGTCGCCAAATTCTCAGAGGATTAGCTGGTGAATCTAATATTGTTTGAAATTTGATTATCCCACCGATGCTTGTGGTCTGAAAGTGGCTAATATTAATAATTTTAAGATTATTAAGGCTAAAACTATGAACTGTTTCCAAATGTTTTAAGTTCAATAGATGATAGATTTGGCAAAGATAAGGAAACGGTAAAATGTACTCCTGGCTAATCATGTGCAGCTTTTTTAATTGAAGCTTGTTAGCTTGAGTACGATCAAGATATTCTTGATATTGGCTGGGGACTAAATCATTGCTATTGAAGCTTTCCTCCGGCTTGAGATATAGCCAACTCACAAAAAGGAAAGAGGCTGTAAATAACTGAGATATTTCTATAGCAGATAGATAACCATCAGCAAATGCAGCTATGCTTCTATCGGTTATTCCAAAAAGCCAAGATAGAATACCAAATTGCCAGATATTACTTTTGATTTTATCTATAAAGAGTGCTATCTCAACATTTGAGACATGGCTAGCCTTCTTTACACTTAATTCATCATTCTTTTTCAAACAATTAATCAACATAAGACTTTGATATTACTTAAATAGTAGTAATCCATAGAGTTTAGATTTATGTTAAGTTTAAATACAAATATTTAGTTACAACCTCTATCTTTAGGTGTATATACAAGTTGTACTAATTCATGTCTACTTAGAAAAATTTCTCATGAACCAGACGAAATAATACAAGTCATTCTGAAATTACATATAACCCTATATCTATCAAGTCTCCGAAAAATAAAATAAATTATCTTGTCTGATGCCAAGCTATCTGGAGAGAATATGTCCAAACTCCAGTGAGGTGAAGCAATGGTTAATCAGACATACACAGCTGATGTCTTAGTTGTCGGTGGGGGAACCGGAGGCACTGCGGCTGCTATCCAAGCGGCGCGACGGGGAGCCAAAACCATTCTGGTGAGTGAATTTCCTTGGTTGGGGGGGATGCTAACTTCGGCTGGAGTATCTGTACCCGATGGCAACGAATTAGAAGCCTTTCAAACGGGGTTATGGGGTGCGTTTTTGCAGGAATTGCGACAGCGACAGCCCGGAGGGTTAGATAACAGCTGGGTAAGCTTTTTTAGTTACGATCCTCGGATTGGAGCAGAGATTTTTGCAGATTTGGTGCAGGAATTGCCTAATCTGCACTGGATTACAGGGGAAGTGCCTTTAGAAGTGTTCCGGCAGGGTGATTCTATTACTGATGTCCGCTTTGCTGATTTTGCTGTCACAGCCAAAATTATTCTCGATGGCACAGAATTAGGAGATTTATTGGCTTTAGCTGACATACCTTACCGATGGGGCTGGGAATTGCAATCTGAGTGGGGAGAACCCAGCGCCCCAGTCACTTTTAACTCTTTAACCCAGAGATATCCTGTGCAAGCGCCCACTTCGGTAGTGATTATGCAGGACTTTGGTGAAGCCGTTGCCCCAGAAATTCCGGCTGCCCCTAACTATAATCCATCCCAGTTTACAGGTGCTTGGGATGGCTATGGAGCAGAGACATTTTTGAATTACGGACGCTTGCCTGGTGGTCTATTTATGATTAATTGGCCAATCTGTGGCAATGACTACGCCGAAGGAGTAGGGCGACTGATAGAGTCAGATGTATCCAGAGGTGAATTCATCCAGGAATCTCGCTGGCACAGCCAAAATTTTGCCCATTTTATCCAAAAACAGCTTGGTCGTCGTTATGGTTTAGCAAAAAAAGTATTTCCTCACACCCCTACAGCTTTTGCACTGCATCCCTATTACCGGGAAAGCCGCCGCTTAGTGGGGCTAACTACTGTCCGAGAACAGGATATTTTGCCGATCGCTGGAGGTAGAGTTGCATCTATATTTAATGATGCGAGTTTTTGTGTTCGGGAAGCGATCGCAGTTGGTAACTACGCCAATGACCATCATTATCCTGGTGTTCAATTCCCACTGCAACCTAAATCTATTCGCTGGGGAGGACGTTGGACTGGGACTCCCTTTACAATTCCATACAGTTGTCTCATTCCAGCCACAACAGATGGTTTTTTAGTCTGTGAAAAGAATATTTCTGTCTCCCACATTGCCAATGGCGCCACCAGATTACAACCTGTGGTTATGGGCATTGGTCAAGCAGCAGGGATGGCAGCAGCGATGTGTGTTGAGTTAAACTGCCAGCCGAGGGATTTACCTGTCAGGGCGCTGCAAACGGCTTTATTAGAAGATAATCGCTCAAAAGCGCTAATTATTCCTTTGTTTAATCTTCCACCCAATCATTCGGATTGGCGGCACTGGCAACTGTATTACTTAAATAACCCACAAGCCTATCCAGTTAGTGGCGATTGCGCTTTACCATCGGGGAATGAGTACCCTGACTCCAAGGCATTAATTCGGGAAAGTAACTGTTTCAAAGGCATTTTTTACCGCTTGTCACAGCAGGAATACAGATTCACTGTCACAGCACCAGCCGCATATCAAGGGCAAAATTGGCAGCTTGTGACTTTGCGATCGCATATCGACCAGCAATTAGGCGCTTATCACCATGAACAATTAGTCACATTGTGGGGTCGTCAGAATCACTTTGCTAATTGGTTATTAGTCGAACATTTAAACGAAGGATAAGAAGAGTTTATTTTCAGTAAAACAGAATACTTTTTGATGATTTGTCCGGATATTCATTAAAAAGCTAAGTATCAGTGAAGTGGAGAGTTCCAAAATAGACATCTTCTATGCGTGCTGCCATTTCACTTTTAGTATCGAGTCTGGTGTTCGGCCCCTTAGCTTATAACTGCCAAGCAATGGTCAATCACTCATCCTATGGGCTGCCTTCCACGCCTGCTTCGGAACAGTGGCTGTCGGCAGCATCTGAACAAAATCCAGATGATGCGCCACGTCATCGCGGTAGTGGGCGTAGAGAAATAACGTAAAAATTCGGAAATATCTATGCTGTGGTTTAATTACCTTCGGGTAATGCCTCTTTTCCCAAAAGAACCAAAGTATCAGAAAACCGGCTGTTGTGCTAACATCTTTTACACAGCTTTTCTGGTAAAGATATATACAGTTGACACCCGAAAATCTTCAGCGATCGCTTGGTATTTCAACTGCAAGCTTTGTATATATAGTTGGCGTCAATCCTGGCGATCAAAACGCAAATCAAATTAAGTGCCTTGATCAACAGCATCCCCAACTCCTCAAAAGCTACACAACTGTTGCTTATATTGCTGGGAAGCTCTGCGTCTCAATCCTCAACTGCTCTAGAAATAGATGTAAATTAGGCTATCAGTTAATCTAAAGCACATCTAATTCAGACATTTTGCTTGTTGAGGAAACAGTCTTCAGGCAACTTCACTTTATTCCCCAATAGGTTTTGTTCTCATAGATTGAGTAGCTGGTTATCTACATCAGCAACTAATTGATCTTCACTGCGACACCTGTTTAGCGTCCTTTGCCGAAGCATAAAATCCCTTTCGTTTCATCTGAGCTGATCTAGGGCATGGATTCGCACAAGTAGTATAGGTTTATTCCACTTCTGACTTACTCTTGCACCCTGGTTCGTTCTCCTCGCAGATGGCTCCCGACGAAATAAATATTAAGAAGGATCTGCTAGATCATCTTAGTCATTTTTAATGATTGTACACCCAAGACCAGATGCTCCCATTTTGCATCTGGTCTTTTTAGATGAATTTTAGTTAAAGAAAAGGAAATGGGGCATCTCAAGCTGGCTTATGAGCAATGAAATACTTGCTCATAAAATGGACTTGCGTCTTAATATTCTCAAAGCCGGCTCTGTGCAAGCGTTCTACTAAGTCATCAGTGGTGTAATGCCTGTAGTAGGGTTCATGGTAAGTTTCGGGGAAAGAATCGATCATATGCTCGAACTCAGGTGAATCACTCAACTGAATTGAGTCACAGATAATAAAGACTCCTCCTGGTTTTGTCACCCGGAAGCATTGCTCAATGATACTTTGACGTGCGATCGCTGGTAACTCATGAAAGAGAAAAACAGATGTTACAGCATGAAAGTTGGCAAAGCTACAGGCTCCGAGGTCACACAATCCAAGGATTTTAGATTGAAAAGAGCAATCAAGTCAGGGGCTTCTGTCAAAAATCTTTGGACTCTGGAGCAAATATAAATTTTTGTAAAAAGTAGCTATTGTTACAGAATTTTTGCTATATTTGTTTGTAAGAAAACCAAAAATTATATATTCAGAAAATAGAGAGGCTATGGTTATGTCTATTGCAGATAAATCTCGTGCGTTAATGGTGCGTGAACATCAGCAAGTCAAGAATCGTCAACAATCAATGCTGATGCGGGCTGCACAAGAACTTGGTCTTCCTGAAGAAGCATCCTACTACTGGAACCCGATTCAAGGGAAGGTAGATGCTGGCGCTCGGATGATTTATGGGCCAAGCCATGCTTCCATGAGCTAAGTTTCAATAGTTTTAAGGTTGATTTTTGAGTGCATGTCTCAACTGATAACTCTAGAAAAAAAAAGCCACCCTCTACTCTAGGGTGGCAAGACTTATGACTTTGAGTTAGATACGGTACTTAATTAAGCATCGTAGTAGAGGTAAAACTCGTAGGGATGAGGGCGTAGCTGTAACTGCTTAACTTCGTTACTTAGCTTGTAATCAATCCAATTTTCGATAAAGTCTTCCGTGAAGACGCCTGATTCTGTCAAGAAGGCGTGATCTTTTTCCAGTGCTTGCAACGCCAGTTCTAAAGAACCTGGAGTTGAAGGAACCTTCGCCAGTTCTTCTGGAGAGAGTTCATAGATGTTTTTATCTAAGGGTTCACCAGGATGGATTTTGTTCTTAATGCCATCGATACCAGCACAAAGCATTGCAGCAAATGCCAAGTAAGGGTTAGAAGTAGCATCTGGACAACGGAATTCTAAACGCTTGGCTTTGGGGTTTGTGCCAGATAGAGGAATACGGATAGAAGCAGAACGGTTCCCTTGGGAGTAAGCCAAGTTAACAGGTGCTTCATAACCAGGTACTAGGCGCTTGTATGAGTTTGTACTGGGGTTGGTAATTGCCAATAGCGCTGGTGCGTGTTTGAGAAGACCACCAATGTAGTACAACGCCATTTCACTTAAATCAGCATACTTATCACCTGCGAACAGAGGTTGGCCACCTTTCCAGATGGACTGGTGACAGTGCATTCCAGAACCGTTATCGCCAAAAATCGGTTTTGGCATGAAGGTGACGGTTTTGCCATATTTCTTGGCAACGTTCTTGATGACATATTTATAAATCATCAACCAGTCAGCCGCTTCGATCAACTTCCCAAACTTGAAACCCAGTTCGCACTGACCACCAGTAGCAACTTCGTGGTGATGCTTTTCAATGGGTACGCCTAATTGCGCCATCGTCAATAGCATTTCTGTGCGGATATCTTGGAAAGAATCCGTCGGTGAAACTGGGAAGTAACCTTCTTTGAAGCGTGGTTTGTAACCCAAGTTGGGTTTGTTATCTGTACCAGCTTTACCGGAATTCCAAGCACCTTCTTCGGAGTCTAAGAAGTAGTAGCCTTCGTTGGCAGTTTGGGCAAATCTAGCACTGTCAAAGATAAAGAACTCAGCTTCCGGGCCAAAGAAGGCTGTATCACCAAGACCAGTGGAAACTAAGTAGTCTACTGCTTTTTGGGCAATAACCCGTGGGCAACGGTTGTACCATTCGCCTGTGCGGGGTTCTTTGATGCTACAAATTATACTTAGCGTTGGGACTTCCATGAATGGGTCGATCCAAGCAGTGTTGGGGTCGAGTACCATCGTCATGTCCGATTCGTTGATCGCTTTCCAACCTCGGATGCTGGAACCGTCAAAAGGTACGCCATCAGTGAATGCAGTCTCATCGATTTGATTTTGGTACAGTGTCAGGTGCTGCCAAGTCCCTACTGTATCGATGAATTTGAGATCAATCAGCTGAATTTTTTCATCTTGAATTCTCTTCAAGACTTCTTGTGGTGTTGTCATTGTTACTCCTTCTCTACCAATTTCCTAAAGTAATACCAGAACCTTCCAAAGCATCCTAACCCTGCTGATCTCAATCAAGCCGTGACACACCTGAAATATCTTAAATACTAGACATTGGCGGATTTTGTAGCCTATGTTACAGATATCTGGATTACAGGTTATATTAACCTTTCAGCGATCATCTATACAAAACTGGAAAGTTCATCATCTAGGGGTCAACTTTGGCATAAAATCCTTAAATAGCGGATAAATTGTTTTTGTGCCAAATCTATTTTAAATAGCACAAAAATTTACTGGTGCATAAGTGCAGCCAAATAAATATCAAACCATAAATAGCAAGGATTGGGAGAAAAAGGAATGCGCGATGCGGTAACAAGTTTAATTAAGAATTATGACTTAGCTGGCCGGTATTTTGATCGGAATGCGATCGATAGCCTGAAATCTTACTTTGACAGTGGTACAGCAAGAGTCCAAGCGGCGGCGGCGATAAATTCTAATGCGGCTGCCCTTGTCAAGCAAGCTGGTTTGAAGTTATATGAAGAACTACCAGAATTGATTCGTCCTGGTGGAAATTCCTATACGACTCGTCGTTATGCGGCTTGTCTTCGGGATTTAGACTACTACTTGCGCTACGCCACCTATGCGCTGGTTGCTGGGAACACGAATGTGTTGGATGAGCGTGTGCTACAAGGGCTACGGGAAACCTACAATTCTCTAGGAGTGCCTATTGGTCCGACGGTTCGCGGTATCCAGATTCTCAAGGATCTGATTAAGGAACAAGTAGCAGGCGCAGGTGTGGTTAATGCTGCTTTTGTGGATGAACCGTTTGATCACATCACACGCGAGTTGAGCGAACAGGATATTTAGTCATTCAACAACAAGTATAAAATATAGCGATCGCACTTTGATTTTATAGAGCGATCGCTTTTTTATGAACCCTACAGAAGGGCTTTATCCAAGTTTTCGCCGCCAAAGGGCAACATCGCGCCTCTGTAATTGCGTAGGCGTAGCCCATCGTAGATATCGCTCCCAATCGCTTATTTGCTCATTATAATGCTCATAATTTCTCAAGTTTTACAACACCGCTTTCGATTGCCTCTACCGTTAATCTGTAACCTTCCATCAGTGACATACCGACAAGTGGATCTGACTCAGCTTCATCAATCGGAATGGTTAGTAATTGCTCATCCCAGACAACAATAGCTTCATACACATCAAATACACATTCACTACCATCTCCTAGAATTGCTCGTCCTCGCCTTTTCCAGGGTAGCTCTAATGCAGCAATGAAATCTGGCGGTAAGGATAACCAACCGTTAAAACCTGTATCAACAATGGCGGTTTGCTCATGTACTTTAGCGTCAGCACCACAAATACGTAGAATGATAATTGGCTCGTAGTCAGCATTCACACTTCCAATAATCATTTTGTTTTGGGGATGCGCCCAGCCCCGAACCGACGGACATAGCGATCGCCAACACGCACAAACCAGATTTGTGCATCTGGGTAGCGAGTCTCAAGACGCTTCGAGGCATTGATTTCATCAGTATCCATTTCCCAGCCACCTGTCTCGATGTCGATTGCAACAATTTTGCCATAATTATTTGCTTCGACTTGTGGACGCACTTGAGAGTCATATATCTCATCACCGCGACGAGCAAATTCTTCTTTGCTGTAACGAGGTTGTCGTAATGGCATAATAAATCTTTCGTAGTCTTAAACCACTGGTAAGGAAAGAAAAACTCCTCTAGCGTTTATTGTAAGCTGGACAGTTGAATTAGACTGGCTAAGGAATGCGATCGCTCATAGATGAAACGCATTAGCTTATCTTATAGAGCCACAATAGAAGTTGCCGATGTTTGAGGCGCTGATTATGGAAGAATTATTAAGTTTGAAAGACTTGCTTGTTAAAGGCGATGTTCAAGGAGCATTGATTATAGTTGAAGAATTAACAGAAATGAGCCGAAATGACATAATCAAGACGATTCGTAGCTATGCAGTGATTTTGCTGTTGCATCTGATTAAACAACAAGCTGAAAATCGCACGACTCGCTCTTGGGAAGTCTCAATTCGGAATTCGGTTCTGGAAATTCAGCGGGAAAATAAGCGGCGTAAAGCTGGAGGCTATTATCTCGTGCCAGAAGAATTGTTAGAAATCTTAGCAGAAGCCTATTTAAATGCCAGTAATGAAGCTTCCCTAGAAGTAGAAGAAGGTCGTTATGAGCCAGAAGAATTAGAAAAGCTGGTTAACCGAGAAGAAATCATCAATCGTGCTTTGACTTTAATCTTACCAGGAGAGTCTAGTTAATTGGCTAAACAGCGACTCGACACACTATTAGTAGAGTTAAATTTATGTTCTTCTCGCGCCTTGGCACAACGGCTAATTCAGGCGGGGGAAGTTACTGTTAATCAGCAGTTAGTTGATAAGGCTGGTACAGAAGTTGATATTTCGGCTCAAATAAATATTAAGGTGCGATCGCCTTTTGTTTCTAGAGGCGGTGAAAAACTCTCGAAAGCTTTGTCAGTATTTGCCATTCCCGTAGCAGAGCGCATTTGTTTAGATGGTGGGATTTCTACTGGTGGTTTTACTGATTGTCTCTTGCAAGCTGGAGCCAAACAAGTTTACGGTATTGATGTCGGTTACGGGCAAGTTGACTGGCGGTTGCGAAATGATTCGCGGGTGATTTTGCGGGAACGCACCAATTTACGGCAACTACGACCAGATGAGTTATATAGCGAGAATGATGCGATTCCTGATTTGGCGGTGGTCGATGTATCGTTTATTTCTTTAACGAAGATTCTGCCAGCCTTGTGGCAATTAACTCAAGCTAATCGGGAAGCTGTGTTGTTAGTCAAGCCACAGTTTGAAGTCGGTAGATCGCGTGTGGGTAAAAAAGGCGTTGTGCGCGATCCAAATGACCAAGCTGATGCAATTTTCCAGGTGTTGCAAGCAGCCCACGAATTAGGATGGAAATACAAAGGCTTAACTTGGTCGCCAATCACTGGCCCTGCGGGGAATATTGAATATCTTTTGTGGTTGGGAATGGAAAGTGAAACACTACCACCTGATTTAGGGGCAATTAAGGAAATAACGCAATCAGCAACAACTGATTTACGGAAGAGTTAAACGTTGGTTAAGGATATTTTACTTGGTGCGATCGCTTCGGCGTTTAGGTGGCTGTGGCGGAGGTGGTTCTTGTGATTTTAGCTTGTCATCATCAGTCAGAAACTCCACATGGAAACCCTTTTGCTGGTAGTGCCAACCCAAGATTACAATACTAGCATCACCCATAGAAGTTTTTTCTACAGCTTGATTGGGGAATTTAGCCGCTAAATCTTTCAATGCTTCCGCATCCCAAAGAAAAATTTGCTCACGAAACTTAGCCCAAGGTGTTGTTTCATCGGCTGCATAAGTTATGATTTCGGCAAATTTTTGAGCGGTTATACGTTTACTTTCTGAATTTGTTGTTTTAGCTTGTGCAATGTGATTACCTGTTTCAATAACACTAGCTAAAGGAAGTACTAGGGTTGTTGATTTGGCGATTTCTGCTTGAATTTTCTGATTTACACGCTCAAAATTCCATTGATTATTACCAGCAGTTTCTCTACCTGGAACTTGTAACCAAACGCATAAAAGCGATGTATCGATGAGTAGCACCTTTCTCATATTAGTAACTATTCATTATGAGAAAGACTTCTTTCAATTGCACCCTTAGTTGTCATATCACCCAAAGAATATGATGCGAATAACTTAGAAAAATTATCAATATCTTCTAAAAGTGTAAGTTTGCTTTCTCCGGTTTCAGAATCGCGGTGTGCAACAACTACAAAAGGAACTATCTCTGGGCCTAAAGCATCGAGTAAAGCTGGGTTATGGGTAGTTAGTAAAATATCGATTTTTCTTTTGCTGCCAATCTCTCGTAGTATTCTTACCAGCAATCCTGCACGCGAGGGATGAAGCCCGTTATCTATTTCTTCAATTACTATTTGACTACCTTCTGGCCGAGTAAGTAGTGCTGTGATAATTGCTAGAAAGCGTAAAGTTCCATCTGACATACTTCTAGCATCTATTTCTGTAATGTGACCAGGTTTCCATTCTTCTTGAGAGTAGAGCATGGCATCAGTACGAAATCTACCTACTTTTTGCGCCCAGACTTTTTGTATATCACCTTCTGGTAGCTCTTTAATGTAGTTGGATAGAGCTGCTTCAACTTCTGCTTTCCGTTTCTTAGATAGTCCGGCTAGTATACCAGCTATATTTGAGGCATCAGTTTCTAGCTTTTCCCCAATTGGTGAGTAAGACCGCATTTTAGAGGGAATGGGGTTTAAAATAAAAATATTTTTAAGATATTCATAAAAAGTATATATATTTTCATATCTCGTCATCTTAGAAGTTGAGTCACTGTCAACAGATAGAGCATTGGCAAGTTTTGGTTGAGTAGGCAATAAATCATTTTGAAGAATATATGTTTCGTTTTTAGTATGAATATATGTTTCGTTTTCATTTAAAAACGAAGCTCTTATATTGTCTATCTGGATAGGCTTTTCATTATAATCATTTTGAGCTTCTTGACAAATTATAGATTCTTCTAAAACTTGAAGGGAAGGTTTTGTCTTTACTGTGATAGCGTAAATATAATCAGTATTAATATCTTGACCTTGTATAACAGCCTTTAATGTAAATTTTTTTCCAGGTTTAAATGCAGCCCATTCTACACCTCCTCGAATTGAAGGGAGTATTGAATCACCTACTAAAGCTGGTTTAACATCCTGCCTTGTAAAAGTTATTTGTAAAAATTCCAAAGCTTCAACTACATTAGACTTACCACTAGCATTTGTCCCAATCAGAACCGTCAACGGGTCAAGTGGAAGCTCGGCATAACGGAAACTTTTCCAGTTTTCTAAGATGAGTTGCTTAAGCATGATCAACTTCAAAAATGCTAAAATTCTATTTTTACTAATACTCTTGATAATAATTTAGGGTGCAAATCACAGAGTTTAATACACCTTTAAAACTTCACTCACCCAACCATTCTTCACGAGAAACTCCAGCTTGTCGTAATAGCCGCGATAATAGACCCCCACTAATATCACCCTCATGAGGATTGGTAATAATTACAGTAACATCACCTCGCCGCATTTGTGGGTGCTTTCCTCCCGCATAGGGGCCTTCAAAACCCAACTCTTGCAGACGTTTTACTAAATCATGCCAAGAAACAGGGGTTAATCTAGACATTTTTATACAGGTTTGGTCAGTTCATTGAGGTTGATACCAGCAATTACAGGAATCGTTAACCCCAAATGTAACCGTAGCGCCAGCCAATCACTTAAAGCTTCTCTTAATTCCCGCCTACATCCTTCCAGCGTTTGATGATTTGCCCAGACTCCTTGTAAACTTGGAATTTCACCCCAATAAGTTTGATCATCTTCAATGATCTCATAAACCGCTAGTTCCATTGCTTGGTCAATGTAGCTTGCCAGCATAGCAATTAAAAAATCCAGTACCTATCTAAATTTAGCTCCTACCAGTGGCGTAGGCAAAGCCCACCGCAGGTCTTACCCTGAGCCTGCGCCGAAGGGCATCGCACAAGGTTTTTCATCCTTCAAAATCTCAGTAAAAACAACAAAGCCAGCAGACAGAGTAAAAAATTGCGTAATTACTCTATCTAACTGGCTAAATTTCGCTGCGCTTTTAGAGATTTATGCTTCTGGTGGCAAATCTACACTGTAAAGAGTTTTCCCTACTAAGTTACGCAGTGTTACCGTCATCACCTTTGTATCAGCATCAATCTTGATTCCTCCAAAGAATTGCAAACCTTCACTTGGGGGTCGATTTGCTTTTGTACCTGGAGGAAGACTTTGAAATATTAATTGTGGCCCAAAGGTATTATCCAACTCGTTTGGCCCAAATGTGCCAGAGTTAAGAGGCCCAGCGACGAATTCCCAAAAAGGCTTAAAGTCAGTAAACTGCGCTTTTGCGGGGTCGTAATAATGCGCTGCTGCGTAATGTACGTCAGCAGTTAACCAAACAACATTCTTGATGTTCTTGTTTTTGATAAATCGTAGCAAATCGGCAAGTTCTAGTTCTCTTCCTAAAGTTGGGCCATTTCCGTTAGCCCAAGCTTCAAAGTCCGTAGTACCGTCTGTAACTATCAATCCCAAAGGCATATCACTAGCAATCACTTTCCATGTTGCTTTTGATGATAGCAATTGCTTTTTCAACCATTGCACTTGTTCTTTGCTCAAAAAATCTGTTTTTTTACTTGGTACTGGCTGATTATTCGGGCTATTTGGCCCCCGATAGGTGCGTTCATCCAGCATGAAAATGTCTAGTAATGGCCCATGCTTAAAGGAGCGATAAATTTTCGTTTTGTCTGGATTCTCGGTTGTATATCCAATAGGCAGATATTCTAAAAACGCTTGTCTTGACCTTTCGGCTAGCAAGTTAACATCCTTAACTGTATAACGGTCATCGTTGAGGATAATTTGCCCAGGATACCAATTGTTCCTTGTTTCGTGGTCGTCCCACTGTGCCAATATGGGAACTTCAGCGTTGAAACGCTTGATGTTTTCATCCAGCAAATTGTAAATATAGTTGCCACGAAATTCTGTGAGAGTCTCTGCTACTTTGGATTTTTCTGGTGTGGTGATGTTTTTCCAAATAGTGCCGTCGTCTAAAGTTACTTCTGCTTGAATGGGTCCATCGGCATAAATATTATCGCCGGAATGGATGAAAAAGTCGGGATTAAGTTTACGCATACTTTCGTAAATTTTCATCCCACCGAAATCAGGATTAATCCCCCATCCCTGACCAGCAGTGTCTCCACCCCAAACAAAGAATACATCTCGCCCAGATTTGGAGGGAGTTCGGAAAGTGCCATGAACAGGAGCGCTGTAGGTGCCTTGATAATCTAAATCTTGGAAGATTACCCGATAAAATAATTTTTGGTCTGGTGGCAGGTTCTTCAGATAAAGTCGGGCTGTAAAGTCGCTATTTTTTAAAGCATTAGGCCCCACAACTCGCTGCACATTTTTAAAAGATTCGCTGGTAGAATATTCTACGATCATTTTGGCCGGGCGATCGCTCCGACTCCAAATGACAATGCTATCATTGCAGATATCTCCGCTAGCTACACCATAAGGTATACCAGGACGCATTTTATCAGAGGTGATAATTCCAGGTGCTTGAGCAAAAACTTGTGATTTGGATACAATATTTGTGGCAATAATTCCACCTGCTGCGATCGTTGAACGCATCAAAAACTGGCGGCGGTTTAGCTTCAATGAGTGATTAGATTCCATACTAAATAATCGCAAACTAAAGAAGTGTTACAGGATAAGTGTTTAACACATTCTGTTAGAACGATAAGTAAAGAGTAAGTTATCTAACGGTTAATAAAATATTAAAAGATTAGATTCGCTGAAGTACTCTATATTCCCACATCCACACTGTGAATTTTGGGTAGCAATCTGGGAAAGATAAGTTTATAACGATTGATAAACTTTGAAATTATCGGGACGGATATCCAAGATGTTACCAGAAATATTATCTCAGCACCCAAGGCTTGAGAGTCTGCTGACTATGGATGACATGACAAATGGTAATGAATCCAACCTGCGATTAAAGTCAACTTTACAAGAATTACCATTTTGGCAGGTTGACATCGAAGTAGAGTGTCCGAGTAATGATTTAGCTATACTCTTTAACCAAGAGCCTTTACTACCGGGAATTATCCTAAATAATCATCAACAGTACGTGGGGATGATTTCGCGGCGGAAATTTTTTGAGCAGATGACCCACCCTTATAGTTTGGCACTATTTTCTAAAAGACCGATTAAAATTCTTTACAAGTTTTTTGAGCCAAAGATATTAGCATTTTCTGAGGATACGCTCATTGTAAATGCGACTCAGGCAACTTTGGAACGATCGCCTGAAGTTGCTTATGAGCCGATTTTAGTTAAAACTATGTCTGGAAAATATAAGCTGGTTGATTTTCATCAATTACTCTTAGCCTACTCCAAAATTCATGTTTTAACACTTATTGATCTACAGCAGGTAGAGGAACAATCTAGAGTCGCTAAAGCAGGCTTTAATGATCTTCAACATAACTATACGCGATTAGTTCAGAATGAAAAAATGGCTGCATTGGGACAACTGGTTGCTGGTATTGCCCATGAAATCAATAACCCCATCAACTTTATTGCTGGCAACCTTGTCCACGCCATCAAATACAGTCAAAATTTACTCGATCTGATTAGATTGTACCAACAATGTTATCCTAAACCAGAAGCGGAAATTCAAACTGCGATCGCAGAAATTGAACTAGATTTTTTAAGTACCGATCTCCCCAATCTTCTCACCTCTATGCAGGTTGGTACTAAGCGAATTGAGCAAATCATTCTTTCCTTACGAAATTTTTCTCGTCTTGATGAATCGGAGAATAAATCAGTTGATATCCATGAAGGTATTGATAGCACTTTGGTAATTTTACAAAGTCGTCTCAAAAATCACGAAACCAATGGGACTATAAAGATAGTTAAGGAATATGGTGATCTTCCCAAAATTCAGTGCTACGCTGGCTTACTCAATCAGGTATTTATGAATATTTTGGCGAATGCTATTGATGCTATACAAGATTCATTAGTGAGCCAGCACGGTCTTGGGGGTTTCCCCCATGACGTGAGGGGCGTTCGCCTTGGCGTGCCGGAGGCATCAGCCGTAAGGGTCATTAGTCATCCGTCATTATTAAGGGATAAAGGACAAATTTGCATTCATACTGAACTTACTGATGACAAGCAAGTAATTATTCGCATTTCCGATAATGGCCCAGGAATTCCAGAGAGTTTGCAAAAGCAGTTGTTTGATCCATTTTTCACTACTAAACCCGTTGGCAAAGGAACTGGATTAGGTCTATCTATTAGCCATCAAATTGTTGTGGAAAAACACGGTGGTCAACTACAATGTATATCGGCTGTTGGCGAAGGAACTGAGTTTATGATTAAAATTCCAGTTACACTTAATTCTGAACAAGTCCAGAAAAACCAAGCCAATAACAATTCAAAATTCAAAAATAAATAGTCAACACTGTTAGTTAAAGTTCACTTACATATTCAACTTTAAGTATAAGTTCGTGCTGGCTCACTTTTTACCGTAACAGGTTCTGACTCGATATCATCTAGCTTCTTAAACTCTCCAGCCCGCCAGCTATCTGTTATATCCTTGATAAAACTGGCAATTGGGATCGCAATTAACAAACCCAGCACTCCTCCTAACTTTGCCCCCAACAGCAAAGAAATCACTACCCAGACGGGATTTAGACCAGTCAAATTACCAAGAATTCGAGGTGCAATAAAATTAGAATTAACTTGGTCGATCGCAACAGCTACACCTAAGACTTCAACTCCTAACCAAAAGTTTTGCAATGCCACCAATAAACTTACTATGGCGATACCTACTCCTGTACCAAAGGGGAAGAGAGAAAACAAACCAATACCGATGCCAAAAAGTAAAGCCAAGGGAACTTGCAGCGCCAAAAACGCCAGTGTAATTGTTACTCCTAACACAGCACCCAATGTTGCTTGACCGATGAAGTAATTGTGGAAATCCTCTCGCAATAATTCCCGCACTTTTAACCCAATGTTAGGGGGAAACCACAGAAAAATTCCGTCCCAAAGACGTTCGCCGTTTAATATTAAATAAATAGTCAGTACTACCGTCAGCAGCACGTTGAGGACAATACCAATGGTATCAACAGCAAAACCAAGAATTCTACCAGTGAAAGACTGAAGTTGGTTAGATAATCGTTCCAGAACTTGGGTAAATAAACCACTTAAATTAATCGGAAGCTGTTGTTGACTTAACGCCCAATCCTGGAAAGCTTGCAGCTGCACAGTACCAGAATCAATCCAACTGGGCAAAATATTAGCTAGCTCTACGAGCTGTTGGATAATCAGGGGAACCAAGGTGATGCCTAAAGCTCCTAAAACTACCACAGTCAAAAGTAACACTCCAGCGATCGCTAGGTTGCGTTTTACCCTTTGTTCCTGGAGAAACTGGATTGGATAGTTCAAGACAAAAGCCAGTAAGATGGCGGCGGCAATAATATTCACCAACGGTTGAAAATACTGTACAACTTGGAGCAATAGCCAGCCGTTGAGAATGGCAATGGGAAATGCCAATCCTATAGTTAACCATCGCGGCAGTTTGTTTGCTGATTCCATTAGTGGTGACTCCACAAGAGTTATAACAATTCAAAATTCAAAACATTTTCAGACGGGGATTTAAACCCTTTAATTTACGATAAAGGTTTGTAGTAAAGGCTTCAGCCCGATCTTCCAGACTGAAGCCCTTACTACGAGCCAATTTAATTAATTTTACATTGCGTAACATAGTTTAATTTATTCCTGCCCAATTACTTACTTTAAATTGGGCAACTAATACCCGTTTAGCAAACAGTGATTCTCTTTGATTAGCCTTGTTGATTTGTTTCGATAAAATCCAACATAATTCGCTGATGCACACTCCCTAAAGGTCGTACTTCGCCAGCCTTTTGCGAATAACAGTTACCTTGGCGAATATCTTCTGGGGTCAATAACCCCATATCCCAGCCTTCATTCAAAACCAGTTGATTTAATTCCATCAAAAGCGGTGCATGAAAGACATGACGGACAACTCTTTCGCCGGGATAATAGCCAAATTCAACAAAAGGTGGTAGTATATAGCCGATTTCTTCTAAAATTTCTCGCTTCACTGCTACCTCTGGTGTCTCATCAGGTTCGATATGACCGCCAAATAGCGCCCAATAACCAGGGTAGAGAATACCGGGGATGTTGTCGCGCAGTTGCATGAGAAACTTGTTTTTTTGGTAGAGAATTGCGATCGCTACATGCACTGGTTGATTGTTCATATATTCATTTTCATATGTTGATTTTTAATTGCTAATTATTCTTCTTCTAGATAAACTTCCCCCAATTCTTTACCAGCTAAGGGGATACTTCGGTAGCGAACTTTACCCTTAATCACCACTTGCGCTCCCTCGGCCAGATTCTTTTGATGGGTGACAACCCAAATTTTGCCCGTCGAGTCATTAATTTGATAAGCCCACTGCTTCATCAGAGGAGCTTGCTTTTCTACCTGACCTTGGATATAAACTATAGCCTGATTGTCTTGTTTTGGTTTAATTTCTCCAATTGGGGTGACATTGGTGCCAATTTTTAAGTTAGCTCCATTCAAGCCAGACGAAGACAAACTACCACAACTACAAAGTCCCACCACCAAGAAAAAAATCAACCCCAGGCGGTAGAGAATAATGCTGTGTCCGTACAAGAACGAAAGGGACAAATTTCTCGTTTGTTCTATGAAAGCCACCGATTGAGCAAATTTTTGCATCATTGTTTGCTTTGTCCCCAGTTTTATTAAGTCATTAGAAAATAAACATTATGGATTTACTGTGAGAAAAACGCCACGACATCAAACAGAAGCACAATAATAGTTAAAAGTCAAGAGTCAATATTTTGATCTCAACGACAAATATTTACAAAGAAAGGCAGAGGGCAGAGGGCAGAAGGGAGAAGGAAAGAAGTACTAATAAAAACTTTAGTTGTGGGTTATTGCCCACTAGTATAAAAAAATTTGTGTCGAGCGGAAAGTGCCACGAGACATAAGGCGTCCTTACTTCAATCCCACGTTTAAAAACGTGGGTTCCCTTCTGCCTTCTGCCTTCTGCCTTCTGAAGTCTACCTACTTACCCGATTAACTTCTTAAATATATTTTTTAACACTCCTTTAATCCCTATACTGAACTAGCTAGGTTTTTAGCTTTTTTCTTATAAAATCTTCTAGGACACCTTGATTTACATAATCTAACTTTTGTGCATAGATTTCAGACTTTACCAAGTGTTTTAGGATTAGCGATATCTACGACGAGCTTCGCTTACGCTCTTTTGATTGGTGGGATGAGTTCTGTCTTTGCCCAACAAGCCATTCCCGTTTGTCAACCACCAAATGTAGGTGAGTATCTTTTATTAGTAGTCAGTCCCACAGCAAATAATCAAAAGCAGTTGCGTAGTGCCTTACCGTCTGAACTTAAGACCATCACCTGCAAATATCTCAACGAAACTGTGACGCGAGTCGGGGGCTTTAACAAAATTGACGATGCCAATCGTTGGGCGAGGTATGTCAGCAATATTGTTGGGTTGTCTGCCATAATTACCACTAGACCAACAACCCCAGATGTGCAGCCACAGCCACGACCACCTCAGCAGACAGTCAGTTATAATCCTCAAGCTTTAGGAGAGGGTTATGCAGTGCTGGTAGATTATTACAACCGTCCAGAACTAGTAAATAGTGTGCAGCAATTAGTGGGAGGTAAGGTAGGTTTTGTTTCTTATGGACAACGCCCTTACTTATTGGCAGTTTATACCACCAACCAAACGGAAGCATACAACACCTTGCAGAAGTTGAACGATCGCGGTTTTATTGCCAGCATAGTAGATAGTCGTAAAGTGATTCTGCTGCGCTCAACTGTGCGCTTATAGTGATATTAAGTTTTCTGGAATACTGATGCGATCTATCAGGGTGGTAATTTGTCAACTCAGCGAATTTTAGACTTCGGCGTGAGCGCTCAGTCGAACGCTTTTAAATTTTGGATTTTAAATTCCAAATTTCAAAAGGTTTCAAGCGAACATATTTCTTTGGGGAATAAATCTAAAATCCTCAAACCCCTGAATTTATTCATCGGGTAAATCTAAAATCCAAAATCCCAAATTTGTTGACAAATTACCAGTTATAGCAGTCGCCAAAGCCATTAGGACAGTTGGCGGGAAACGCGCCTTCAACAGCGTACTTTGTGATTTTATTGCTGTCCTAAGCTACCTGTCCGTTGCTATAGTAATTATCAATAGCCGCTCAAACAAAGATTTATTGCCCTAGCTTAATAAGCAGACCTAGCTAACCAATAGATAGTTATACCCAAAGCCGACCCAGCTATTACCTGAACTGGTGTATGTCCGAGTAATTCCTTCAGACGGTCTTGGCTAAAGTCTGGTTTTTCATCAAATAATTCATCAATCATTTGATTCAGGATACGAGCTTGCTTACCAGCTGCTTGGCGAACTCCGGCTGCATCATACATGACGATGATCGCAAAAATAATCGCCACGGCAAAATCAGGAGATGCCCAACCAAGTTTTTCCCCGACACCAGCCGCTAGAGCTGTAACTAAAGCTGAATGGGCACTGGGCATCCCTCCGGTTGTCACCAAAACACGCACATTCAGTTTGCGATTTTTGATGATCTCGATTACGAGCTTTAGTGCTTGAGCAATTAAACAAGCTAGCAGAGCAACCAGCAGCACCCGGTTGTCTAAAATGTTGCCTATGTCCTGCATGGTATTTTGGTTCGGTTAGTAAATATTAGCAGCAGTTGTTGGTTGAGGAAACATTTAGATTCAACCCAAAATCCAAAATTAACTTAGTACACCACGGCGGAAACAGATCAATTATTCAAACAGCTAAAAAGCTTACTTGATAAGCTTTTTGAATTTTGAATGAGTGAATTCCTCTGGGTGGTAGTAGTACAGCATAGCGTCAATAAACCACCCATTCCAAATCAATGAAACGCTTGCGGTATAGGAATTACGATTGACGAATTCCGCAAAGCGATACTAGTTATTGCGGCTGGTAATAAAATGAGCGATCGCTTGGAGTGGTTTGGCTCTGTCTCCAAATGGTTCTAATTCCACACAAGCTGCTTTAACTAGCTCTTGGGCTTTTGAGCGCGATTCCTCAAGCCCCCAAAGGCTGGGATAGGTCACTTTCTTCGCTTTTTGGTCTTTACCAGCTGTTTTGCCTAATTCCTCTTGAGTAGCAGTGATATCCAGAATATCATCGATAATTTGGAATGCTAGCCCAATATTTTGAGCATAACGGGTCAGTCGCTGCACATCTTCAGGTGATGCCCCAGTTATGATCCCGCCACAAACTACGCAAGCTTCCAAAAGAGCGGCTGTTTTGTGTTTATGAATGAAATTTAGCGTTTCTAGGGAAATATCGGATTTACCTTCAGATTCTAAATCGACAACTTGACCGCCGACCAAACCAGCTGCCCCTAGCGCCCGACCAAGACGGGCAATTACCTGCAAGACTAGCTCTCTCTTAACGCTTTCGGGGGTTTGAATGGCAACAAACTCAAAAGCGAGAGCCAACAAGCCATCCCCAGCTAAAATCGCCACATCTTCGCCATAGACTTTATGATTCGTCAGCTTTCCACGACGGTAATCGTCATTATCCATTGCTGGCAGGTCGTCATGAATCAACGACATTGTGTGGATCATCTCCACAGCACAAGCCGTTGGCATGGCCATTTCGATAGTTCCACCCATCATTTCACAGGTAGCAAGGCAAAGAATCGGACGTACACGCTTGCCTCCAGCTAATAACGAGTAGCGCATCGCCTCATAAATCTTTTCTGGATAAATGATCGGGATAGCCTGATCTAAAGCAGTATCACAAAGCTTTTGTCGCTCTTTCAGATAGACTGCTAAGTTAAACGTGGCTTCCTCTGGTGGTGTCTTTTGAACGTTATCAGTTGCTACCATTCTTTAATTCCTGACATTTTGGGATTTTTGTCTTATACGTCACAATTTTAAGATGCTGTGGGGCTGAAAAAATGAAGAGTTAGGAGTTAGGAGTTGGGAGTTAGGATTAATAATTCTTAACTTTTAACTGATCGCTCCTCACTCTCTTTCTTCTCTTGCCGCCTTGGAATAACTGGCAAATGTATTTTGCAACAATATGGCGACAGTCATCGGGCCAACACCACCAGGAACGGGGGTGATAAATCCTGCGACATCGGCGGTTGATTCAAAGTGGACATCGCCAATTAAGCGACTCTTACCACTAGCATCGGTGACGCGATTCATCCCTACATCTACCACAACAGCGCCCGGTTTCACCATGTCAGCAGTGATCAGTCCGGGACGACCTACTGCTGCAATTAGAATATCAGCATTTTGGGTGATGGTTTTGAGGTCATGCGATCGCGAGTGAGCGATCGTGACTGTGGCATCAGCTTCTAGTAGCATCAGCGCCATTGGTTTACCCACTAAAATACTGCGTCCCACCACTACTGCCTGTTTTCCCTGCAAGGGAATCTCATACTCTTGGAAAAGTCGCATCACACCCGCCGGGGTACAGCTGCGTAAACCGGTTTCTCCCCGTACTAGTCGCCCCAAGTTAACTGGGTGCAATCCATCAGCATCTTTATCGGGATCAATTTGATGTAGCAAAGCTACAGCATCCAAGTGGTTAGGTAAGGGCAGCTGCACAAGAATGCCATCCACCCGTTCATCGTGGTTGAGTGCAGCGATCGCCTCTTCTAACTCCTCAAGGGTAGTTTGGGCGGAAAAATGCTTACCAAAAGAGGCGATACCAACTTTAGCGCAGGCTTTTTCTTTATTACGTACATAAGCGGCTGACGCTGGATTATCGCCAACCATCAGCACTGCTAAACCAGGAGGTCGTCCAATTTTTGGTTGTAATTGTGTAATGGCAACAGAAAGTTCTTGCTGAATTTTTGCAGCTATCGCTTTACCGTCAAGGAGTTTGGCAGTTTTTGTTTCCATGAGAATTCCCAGCTATATTCGCCTTCTATCAAAACTCAGCCGTTTCTGGTCTAGAATACCAATTCAGTTTTAATAAAACTGACTCCCAACTCCTGTTGTATCAACATTTCCTGACCTATGTCAGCATTTATTGTTTTAAAGATCACTAAAAAAGCGTAGTTTTAGGTGATTGACGATTTTTCCGAAATTAATTTTTGATTATTTACTGAGCTTATCTCTTTTTGGGGTGTACTCTCAATATACGGTAACTATCACGCTCGACCTTTGAGATAAATTACACCCAGAGGTGAATACCATGAAAAATTATGCTGATCAGCAGGAATTTATATTAAATCAAATCACAAATAAATATTTTCAGTGCCGAGATTTCAGTGGATATGACTTGAGGGGAATTGACCTAAAAGGAATTGATTTAAGTGGTGTTAACTTCATCGGAGCGGATTTGCGTGGTGCGAATTTGTCTGGCTGTGTTCTGACTCGTGCTAATTTAAGTGGGGCAAATTTGATCCAAGCTAATTTGTCTGAAGCTAATTTGTATGAAGCATCTTTGTGTGAAGCCAATTTGATTAATGCTGATTTAACACGAGCAAATTTGTGCGGAAGTTTCTTATGGCGGGTGAAGCTCACAGGTAGTAATCTTTGGGGTGCTTCTTTGTGTGATGTGGATTTGAGAGAAGCAGACTTAAGTGAAGCTAAATTAATTGAAGCATCGCTGATTGAAGCTAACTTAAGTTTTGCAAATCTCGCAGGAGCAAAGCTATGTGGAGCAAAATTATTAGAAGCTAATTTGACTGAGGCTAACTTAACTGGTGCAGACCTGACATGGGCAAATTTAACTAAGGCAAACTTGAATAAGGCAAACCTTTGGAAGACAAACCTGATTTATGCTAAGTTTCGGGATACTATCATGCCTGATGGCACAATTGAGCAACCTCAGATAATGATTTATTAGTAGGGAGTGGGGAGTCGGGAGTGGGGAATGGGGGGAGAACTAAAATTCGCGTTGTGAAAAAACAAGACTAGCGATCGCTAACAACATCACACTATAAAGTAAGCCATAGCCAGCATTTGTAATCAGTGCAGTTGTGTCAGGTAGTGCTTGCAGACCGTAAACGGCATCATTTTTCAAATCTAATCGAGATAAATCTGGCAAGATGAGAAACAAACCTTGAGTTAGATGTTCCATACCAGGGTTGCGGGTAAGACGCCCAAGTTGTACTAAATCTGGAGTAATATTTCCGATTAAATATACCGCAAAGGTTAAAATAGTCGCTAGGAGAGAAGCCGTAAAAACACCGAAGGTAATAGCCACGGCGGTGATTAATGACAACTGCAAAAATAAGAAAATTGCCGCAATTAGAATGCTGACCGTTGGATGAGGAATGTTACTAAATTGCAGAAATACTAGATAAATTACTGTCATCGTGGCGACAAGTACAGCTAGGACTGCGGATAAACCCAAGTATTTGCCGACGATAATTTCGGTGCGACTGACAGGTTTAGCAATTAACATTAAGATGGTGCGTTTTTCAATTTCTTTATTAACCAGTCCCGTACCAACAAATATTGTCACAATTAGCCCGATGGCATTCATCGCCGCCAAGCCAAAGTCTAAAAACATTTTGTCTTCAGTCGTAGCTGCAAATTCAGGAAGGACGCGGAAGGCGGTGGCGAGTATTAGCGCATAAAAACCAATAATATATAGGATGCGATCGCGTACCACTTCCTGAAACACATTCTTTGCCAATACAAAAATTCTGTTAATAGTCATTTTTCTTTGGGCATTGGGCATTGGGCATTGGGCATTGGGCATTGGGCATTGGGCATTGGGCATTGGGCATTGGGCATTGGGCATTGGGCATTGTTTCTGCTTCCCCTACCCCACTCCCTACTCCCCACTCCCCATTCTTCACTGCTGCGGAGGCGGTGATCCAGGAATTAATTTACTGGCGCGATCGCATTCAATTTCTGCTACTGTAATCTTATTCTCGGAATTGTTGGTTGCTGCAACTGGTTCAATGCGACAAGATTTTTTCAAGTAATAGCCCCGTGGGTTAGAACTCGGGCCTATCCAAATACTTAATAAGTCTAATATATATCCAGACTTAGTATTAGCTACACGCGGTTCAACCCGCCATAGTTCCTTCTCTTCATATTGATCTAGGTTGATTTTAATTACTTCCCTACCCAAAGTTCCTACACGCTGTTTCGCATCTAGCAACCATTTCTCTACTTCTGACCAAGGTCTTTCAGCTATTTGTTCTATTACTATTGGTTGAAGTTTCTCTAGAATTATAACGCCGTTTTGGGGGATTTTTACTGGTTCTATTGTTCTGACAACAAAGGTACTACGTTTAAAACTATCTGCCTGCAAACTAGGATATTCTCGTAACCAATTATCCATCACAAAGTAAAACATAATCCAGCAACTTAGCAGCATACTACTAGCAACTAAAATTATGATTCTTTGGCGGTCTTCTGGCTTAGGAATGCGAGCTTTAGCGTCAGTGTCATTTCCTTCAATAAATTCTGGTATTGCCGTAATTAGTGCTGAAATTGTCGGCCAAAAAACTATTATTCTTGGTGTAATTACCTCCTCTTGACTTCCAAATGCAAAAACACTCACTAAGAATCCAGTAATCACTGCCCCGACTGGCATAAAAGTACCAGGAACCCTCAAAGGATCTTCAGTTGTATACCAAGCTGTGCCCGCAATTAAAAATAACCAGCCAAAAAAGGCAATTATATCTTTGATATAGCCGATAGCAAAATATGAAAGTATCCAAGAAAAAACACTCAAATAAATAAATGTCTGCCAAGAATAAGCTTTGGGTGGAACTAATACCTTTCTAATTCCCGCATAAAGCCCTTCAACAAATTTAAAAGCCCCAAATACATCTTTAAATAGCGTATTCATATTCTTCACTTCACCTGATTAATTAATCACTATTTTTCCTCTGAATTCAACAATTCAGTTCTTGCTATTTTGAGCGAAATAATAAAATAATTGTGATCACACTATAACTCAGAGAATTCGCTATTAATATAGTCGTAGCTAAACTAGTACTTTGTAATTTAAGATTGCTAAAACTACGCCATCGCCGCCGTTGAGATGTTTGAGGCTCCTCTTCTTTTTTAGCAAATGATTCATTCAACGATAGTAGTAATACCCTGAGAATGAAAAATTTCAGCAAAAAAGTAGCAAAGAAAATTATAAAGGCAGTTAATATAATTAAAGTCTGGGATTTCGGGTATTTAAAATTATTAAAAAACATATAGTTAATTAATTCTGATTTTACTTGTATCGGCAACATGGGTTCTGATACAAAAAAGATAAACCAGCCAATCACGCTAGAAAACAGATTAATAGAAATGGCATAAAAAGTACTGGTTTTTTTGTCAAATTTTAGTCGAGAGTGCAAAACATATGCTTCGATGGGGATGGCAATTAGTACAAATAAAAAGTCAAACAGAATTCCACCAATGGGAAAAATCCTGGGAAGCATCCAATTTTCGGGCATAAATGGTCAACGGTAAGGGTTAACTGTAGAGAGTATAACTGGGATAGTGAGGATGATGGGGGAAATTATCCATTGTTCTTGTTTAACTAGTTCCGTGGGTTTAAGTCCCCCGGTTCTATAACCGGTAAGTTTTGTGTTGGGGTAAAATCCCCATTACAAAACTTAATTACGAACGCGAGTGCGTGCCGGAGGCTCTATTACGAGTTACGAATTACGAATTATTTTAATACTTGTACGGAGGCGCTAGAGGGGCAGTTTCTCAGATGAGAGTACAAGACGTTAGGTAAGATTAAAGACTGCCACGTTATAGCTTTTCGAGAGATGACAAGGAACGGTATCGGTATTCGCACGGCGCAAGTGCGCTCAGAACGGCTCATTGGTCAAATTCACATCTACGATGGCGTGGGTAAAGGTAAGTCCCAAGCGGCTTTAGGGGTGGTTTTGCGCTCCATTGGTTTGGGGATAAATATGCCTAGCAATTCTAACCGCGTTTTACTGTTGCGGTTTTTAAAAGGACCGGGACGTGATTATGACGAAGATGGCGCGATCGCAGCTTTACAGCGCGGTTTTCCCCATTTAATTGACCAAGTTCGCACTGGGAGAGCCGAATTTTTTGGCCCAGAAGAAATTACCGCCTTTGACCGAGAGGAGGCGGAACGGGGTTGGGATGTAGCCAAAGGTGCGATCGCTAGTGGTTTATATTCAGTTGTGGTCTTGGATGAACTTAACCCCGTTCTGGATTTAGGTTTGCTACCAGTGGATGAAGTTGTGCAGACATTAAAATCCAAACCCCAGGAGTTGGAAATCATCGCTACCGGACGCGCCGCACCGCAAAAGTTGCTTGATATTGCAGATTTGCACTCAGAAATGAAACCTCATCACCACCCAACAGCCAAAGCCCTGTTACTTGAAGGGATTGAAATTTATACTGGTGCTGGTAAAGGCAAGTCTACTAGTGCCTTGGGCAAAGCTTTACAGGCCATTGGTAGGGGAATCAATCATCCAGGGTCTACCCGTGTGTTGATTATGCAGTGGCTTAAAGGTGGTAGTGGCTACACAGAAGACGCAGCGATCGCCGCCTTGCAGCAATCATATCCAGAAGTGGTGGATCATCAGCGCTGCGGTGGAGATGCGATCGTCTGGCGAAATTCCCGGCAAGAATTAGACTACGTAGAAGCCGAACGGGGTTGGGAAATTGCAAAAGTTGCGATCGCCTCTGGTCTGTATAAAACTATTATTCTCGATGAACTTAATCCCACCGTTGACTTAGAACTACTCCCCGTTGAACCCATTGTCCAAGCTTTACTCCGCAAACCCCGCGACACCGAAATTATTATCACTGGCCGCTGCCAAAATCCACCCGCCTACTTCGACTTGGCTAGCGTCCACTCAGAGGTTTACTGCCATAAACACTATGCTAATCAAGGTGTAGAACTCAAACGAGGGGTAGATTTTTAAATTGAGAATGGGGCATGGGACAAATAAGAAAGAACAGAGATTGAAGAAGAATGCAGAATGCAGAATTCAGAATTCAGAATCAATACTTCGGCAGAGCTACGTAACCATCAGTCGGGGATTGGGACCCGCCACTACGAAAGTTGACCACACTTCGGCGCTGCTCTGTTACCACCAAATCTACGATTTGGTGGGGGTCTAAAAAGAGGTTATTCATCCGCTTTTTCGGTCAAAATACCCAACTTAATTCTGACGACTGACGGCTTTATTCTGTTCGATAAAAGCTTTATTCATACTGAATTCTGACTCCTGAATTCTGAATTCTTCTTATAAAATATTCCCTAACAAATAATGATTAATCACTATCAGGAGCAATCAGGGGTAGCCGTTGGCTGCCCCTGATTGCCTATTTTGTTATATTTCTCGATATTCTTCAAAAGTCCAGAGCAGAGATCGCATTTTGTTTTTGCTAATTTTCAAAACCGCATTTCTGGTGTACTCGAAAATAGACAGTACAGTTATCGTGTGGGCAAAGCGTCATCGCCGTCTGATGGGTACTTCAAAGTTACTGCACCCCCATGTTCATGATCAGAATGGCACTTCTGAGTAACAGCCTGTTCATCACTATCAGAAGGGTACTTCTTTGTTTCTACAACGCCGTCTTCACTATCAGAAGGGAACTTCTGAGTCATGGCTGTCTGTCCGCCGCTAATTGCTTCTGATTGTTGATCAGAAAGGTCTTCACCGTTTTGCCCTTCTAGGAATCGGGCGAAGAATGGTACTGCTTGTGAATTCAAATCTTCTGGTTTGATCTCAGACATAATCTTTCTCCTATGAAAAGTGAATTTCAATTTAGACTACAACTGAATTTGATGATATTACATAATACATACGTATAGATCGTATTAACTTTTTTAATCAAAATATTTAGTTATGTAAAAATACTTATATCAAGTTGAAATTATAATAATTTTTCTTAAGTAGTTAGGGCTTACACATTGACAAGAAACAGTAAATATATATAAGGTGAAAAGCCGCATCTTCCGTAAGGGTTTAGCATTGCTAAACCCCTACAATATGGTCTATTTACGATCCAAGGATAATTAATCAAAGCCTGAAACAACCTATGCATCGTTAGTACACATCATGATGAATTTGTACAGTGCGTAAGTCCTAGTAGTTTATTAACAATTGCTACTGAGTACTGGTTTCACTAAAAGAGAATCTTTGCTTAAAACCCTTTTTCTTAGTAAACAATGTCAACCCCAACTCTTGGAGACGCTACGCGAACGGGGAATTCAAAATTCTTGCATTCAAATCCCCATAAATAAATTTATTTGCTCTGAAACTAGGACTTAGAGTGCCTTGTGCTTATGCATCGCGGCACAATTGTTTCTACGTTATCCATAAATAAATTTAGTTGCTCTGTATCCTTTTCTTCTTCAGTCAAATGTAGAATCAATTCTCCTCTTTAACTATGCTTTGACACGAGTAATTAATTTTCGCTATCCATAAAATTAGATATCAAAGCTGGTAGTCTTGCTTATCTAACTTTTAGTATTGTTCAAATAGGGATTACCAATAATATATTTTGGCTCTCCTAGACTAGTTATAGAAAATTAATACTTGATATCAGGTTAAGTCCTTACATGGTAGGGGATTCAAGAATCAAAAAGCATATTTTTATTAAATCTTTGATTCTATTTTAGCGAAACCTAGTTATATCAGGTATTTTAGGGGTTTTTTAGTATTAATTTATCAAACGAAGTCTAGGAGAGCCTATATTTTCTGGATTAGTTTCTGTTTTTGGTAATCTTGCGATACTTTGGTTATCCCTACTCAATGTACTGAGAAGTATGGAATGTCAATAGCAAAACAAAGCTCTCTCAAACTAAGATAGCTAGCAATTATCCGCCTTTATCTTCAATTAGGAAAAATTACATTTTGCTGGACATTGATTGTTTATTTGCACAATTTAATCTCATTTACAATTATCCATAAGGGTGAAATTGCAATCCAGAATTTCATACTAAATTAAGTTAAAAAAAAAGTGTGTGAGCGATAATTTGCCGACTTTAGAGTGTTTAATAAAGTTATTGCCAAAAGTCTAGTAGAAGCAAAAACATGAAAGGTTTCAAGAAGCTATCCTCAATAGCAATGTTGCTATGTGCCTTTGTGTATCCGCCCTCATTAGCTGAAGCGAAGGATATTTCTCTAAATAATGTTCGCAATGAACAAAGTGCTGCGCCAGAGGCTAACCTAGTTGGAGATAAAACCGGAGAGCTTTTAATTGCTCAACGGCGGTTAATAAGACGACGACAGATTATCCAACGACGGCGACCATTAAGAGGACGGCAGATTATCCAACGACGACAGCAGTTAAGACAGCGCCAGATTATCCGACGACGGCAGCCGTTAAGACAACGCCAGATTATCCGACGACGGTATTGATGACAACTAACTAATGGTTAATGGTTAGTGGTCGTTCTATTAACCACTAACCATTAACTATCGATCGTTATGTTGTCAGGGAATGCCAAAACTCCTTTAAAATCTCGTTTCCAGCCTCTTGCTGGAAATGAAGTTACTGGTGGCTCTGCCGCGAGTTACGGAGGCGGAGCCTGAATGAGGGGCATTCCCAGTCGGAGACTGGGAACGAGATCGTGAGATAATCTCCTAAAAGCTGGTTCTAGACTGGTTTTCACCTGAAGTTGATACCAATGCCTAATGGCTTGCTACTACCTCTGTTTCCAGGCGAACTAGTCGGTCTGCCAAAAGTTTCTCAAGGTCTTCTAATGCCTTGGTAAAACCTTTGATGCCCTCGTCTAGTTTGTCAGTTGCCATGCGGTCAGCCGCGTGTAATTTGTCATAGGTAGCTTTGTCAATGGATATCTTTTCAATTTCCAAGTTTGCTACCTTGGCAGGGTCGAGTTTGCGTGGCAGTTCTCCAATAGTTGCGTGCAATTCACCCAAAAGTGCCGGGGAAATTGTCAACAAATCACTACCTGCTAGTTCAGTAATTTCACCAATATTGCGGAAACTAGCTCCCATAATTTCGGTTTTATAGCCGAATTTCTTGTAGTAGTTGTAGATTTTGGTGACAGACAAAACTCCTGGGTCTTCGGCTGCTGGGTAACTATCGCGTCCGGTATCTTTTTTGTGCCAGTCGAGAATCCGACCGACGAAGGGAGAAATTAAGGTGACACCAGCTTCTGCACAGGCGATCGCTTGGTGAAGACCAAACAACAAGGTAAGGTTACAGTGAATACCTTCTTTTTCGAGAATTTCCGCAGCGCGAATGCCTTCCCAGGTGGAGGCAATTTTAATCAAAACGCGATCGCGGCCAATTCCGGCGGCTTTATACTGGGCAATTAATTCCCGTGCCTTAGTCAGGGTAGCTTCGGTATCGTAGGACAACCGAGCATCCACTTCTGTAGACACGCGACCGGGAATAATTTGTAAAATCTTTAATCCAAAGGCAACTGCCAAACGGTCAAAAGCTAGAGAAACTATCTGTGCTTGGGTAGCTCCAGTTCCAGCATCTTTCTTGGCTTGGAGTAAAGTTTGATCGACAATTCCCTGATATTCCGGCATCTGCGCCGCAGCAGTAATCAAAGAAGGATTGGTGGTGGCGTCTTGGGGTTTGAACTTTTCAATTGCCTGAATATCCCCTGTATCTGAGACCACAACAGTCATTTTCCGCAATTGTTCCAGTAAATTCTGAGACATAAAATACTCCGTGATGTTTGTTTAGGATTTACTTAATTCCCCAGTTCTTTACACTCTTTACTGTTCCTTCAATTCTGATTCTGGCAATTTTTCGGAATCATTGCCCAAGTTTGCTTACTATCCACAGCCACAGCCCTATTCTAAGTGGGTTATGCCGAAATTGGCTGTCCAATGGAATGCACTTTGATTAGACTAGTTGTTCCCGATTTACCAATTGGAACACCAGAGGTAATTACCACCTTATCGCCCTTATTCGCTAAACCCATGTCTACAACTGTGTTCACCACATTGGTAAACATCTCTTCGGCATTGTGGACTGGTGGAATCAGCAAAGCTTCCACACCCCAAGAAAGCGCTAGTTGGCGATAAACAGTCACGTCAGGGGTGAGGGCAATAATCGGAGAAGTTGGCCGATATTTAGACACCATTCTCGCGGTACTCCCTGAAGAAGTGTTACAAAGAATTGCCCGTGAGCCTGTTTCATAGGCGATGCGACACACCGATTCTGCTACGGATTCGGTGACGCTGAGACTGCCTGCCTCATGACACCAGGAATGTTTGCTACCCTCATCTAAAGCTTGTTCTGTCCGCACGGCGATATTGTGCATCATCTCGACGGCGGCGATGGGATATTGTCCGACAGCTGTTTCACCAGAAAGCATTACCGCGTCTGTTCCATCCAAAATCGAGTTAGCAACATCGGTTGCTTCGGCGCGGGTGGGGTCGGGAGCGCTAATCATCGACTCTAGCATTTGGGTGGCTGTAATCACCGGCTTGCCAGCACGATTGCAACGGCGAATAATATCTTTTTGAATTAGGGGTACTTCGTGAATTGGCACTTCCACCCCTAAATCGCCACGGGCAATCATAATCGCGTCGGCAATCTTCAGAATGGAATCAAAATTCTCTATTGCCTCTGCTCTTTCGATTTTGGCAATTAAACGGATGGAAGCGCCAGCTGCTTCAATCATCCTTTGGGCGGGTTCTAAGTCTTGTGGCGATCGCACGAAGGATACCGCTACCCAGTCTACACCCAACTGAATCCCAAAGCGCAGATCCAGTAAGTCTTTTTCGGTGATCGAACTGACAGGTAAAGGAGTTTGTGGCAGGTTTACTCCTTTGTGTGTGGAAATTAGCCCGCCAATTTTCACTTGTGCGCGAATGCGATCGGCATCGCGATCGGTAACAATTAACTTGACGCGACCATCATTAATCAAAATCGGTTCGCCTGGTCGCACCATCGCAAATAAAGTTGGCAATGGTAGAGGCAGTTCGTCAATACTCTCACCCTTTTGTTGCAAAACAAAGGTAACTTCACTACCAGCTTCCAGATTTAACCCTTCTGGTGGTAAAACTCCCAAGCGAATCTTCGGGCCACACAGGTCTTGCATAATTGCGATCGGCTTTTGCTGCTCAGTACTAATCTGCCTGAGATACTGAGCTGTTTGGGCGTGGAATTCATAGGCTCCGTGGGAGAAATTCAGCCGCGCCACATTCATTCCAGCTTCTACTAAGGCTTGTAGCTTTTCAGGTGCAGATGAAGCCGGCCCAACAGTACAAATGATTTTGGTTCGACGCATAGGGATTGGGGGTTGAGGAATAACCTGCAAATTTGGATGCTTTGTGCGTAGGCGTAGCCCGTCGTAGACATCGCGCAAAGCATCCAAATCCACATGTGCTTCATATCAGTGGTTTGCTAAAAAAGTTACTTCACTTAGTCTTTTTCTCAGGGTATTTACCATCCCAAATCCCAAAAGTCCTTAGTCAAAAGTCAAAAGCTAATGACCAATGACTAATGACTAATGACCAATGACCAATCAAACCACAGCTGCTGTCGGTGCGAGTTTTTCCTTCTGTGACATAGACAACATCAAGTCAATCACGCGATTCGAGTAGCCCCACTCGTTGTCATACCAGGCAATTACCTTAAAAAAGTTGGAATTCAACTCAATCCCAGCACCGGCGTCGAAGATACTGGAATGGGTATCGCCTTGAAAATCTGTGGAAACTACTTCTTCATCTGTGTAGCCCAGAATACCCGCTAGTGAACCTGCGGCTGCTTCCTTCATGGCAGCACAGATTTCCTTATAACTAGTAGCTTTGGCAGTTTTGAAAGTTAAATCAACTACAGAGACATCGGGAGTCGGAACTCGTAATGCCATACCAGTTAACCTACCCTTCAATTCTGGTAAAACCAGTGCTACGGCTTTAGCTGCGCCTGTAGAGGAGGGAATAATATTCTGAGTTGCACCTCGACCACCCCGCCAGTCTTTCTTGCTGGGACCGTCTACAGTTGGCTGAGTGGCAGTCATGGCATGAACTGTGGTCATCAACCCTTCGCTCAATCCAAAATTGTCATTGATCACCTTAGCGATCGGAGCTAGACAGTTTGTAGTGCAGCTAGCATTGGAGACAATTATATCTTTGCTGGGGTCAAATAAGTGATGATTTACACCCATTAGTAGGGTAGGAACTGTATCTGGGTCTTTGGTGGGAGCGGAAATTATCACTCGCTTTGCACCTGCTTTCAGGTGGTTTGCCGCCCCTTCATAGCCAGTGAAGAGTCCCGTAGATTCCACGACATAATCTGTACCTAATTGTCCCCAAGGTAACTCTGCTGGATTCCTCACAGATACACAAGGAATGAAGCGCCCGTCAACGAGGATGCCATCTTCCTTGGCTTCAACCTTGAGCTTTAATTTACCGTGGGTTGAATCGTACTTTAATAGATAAGCGAGGTTATCTGGTGGTACTAGGTCGTTAATGCCGACAAACTCAATGTTGGGGTTATCGATGCCAGCGCGAAGCACAAGTCGCCCGATTCGACCGAAGCCATTAATACCAACTTTTAATTTAGTCAAGATTAAACCTCCCGTTGTGGAAAGTTGAACAAAAGGAGAAAGTTAAAAGTCAAAATAGATTGCCTTTTACTCTTTACTCTTTGATCCTGACAGTCTCAGTCAGCTAATACATATTTACTTGGCATGTTTTAAGAATTGGGGCATTGGGCATTAGGCATTGGGCATTGGGCATTGGGAAAACCCCGAGTTACAGCAGTTTCCATGTATTTGAACCACATCTGTCGTAGGGGCACAGCATTGCTGTGCCCCTACCGCGTGGTCTATTTACCTGAAAATAGCTGTAAACAGTTTTGATACATTGTTATAACAATCCTGAATCATTCCTGAGAAACAAGATCCCCAACAACTTTTACCAGGTCGGGGATCTATGGCTTGCAATTTTCACAAATCAAATAGGATTGCTATAGTTCGCCCAGACTGTTTAAATAATTTGCCCTTGCAACCCACGATTTGTTAAGAGGTAAACAGCAAAAGTTCCTAGCCAGTGACTAGCTGCATAATGTTCAATTACAACATTTGCTAGTCCATGCTGACGATGGCGAATGGCAGCAGAGCGAAGTGTTTCTATGCGGCGATCGCTATTTGCTAATCTAGAGATGATGCCCTCAAGCATCCAAGCGCGACTGAGATTAAGACCCCAGAAGTGAGATTGCATATAATCTTTAGGATTATCTACTCTGGCAGGTTCTAACCAATTTGCTGAATTCTCAATCGGTATTTGGGGAAGAAAATTGGTCAGCCAGTCAGTGAAAGCTGTTGTTGAAAGGACTCGCCGCATCAGGTCTGCTTCAGCAAGGCCAGGAGAGAGAAAATCGTAGCCAAGCGGCTCGAATTGTAAGGAATAGTTGCGATCGCTAAAATAGAATTGTCGTGCTTTGTTCTCCACTACCTGAGTGAAGTCAGCATTTTCGGTAATCCGTGCCCAATCCAGCATCAAACCAAGTGCAAAAGCTGTTTGGCTATGCATCCCTGTGCGATTTGGAAGTTTTAATGCATCAATCCAACGGTGTAAGTTAGCTGCAATCAACTTTTCCAACGGTTCCAATACAATCCGCCATTCTTTCGCTTGAGGATGATTCCACTCGTGAAGTTCCGCAGCCAGTTGCAGAAGCCATGCCACCCCATAAGGAAATTCATAAAAGGGTAGCCGTTGAAAATGGGCAATCTCTCCTTGAATCTTCTCAGGTGTTAGGCTTTGATCAAGTGCTTGCTTTGACGCTGCATTGAAAGAGGCTTCAGGAAAGTGACGCACCAGACGTACCAGCAACCAGTGGCCATGTACGGCTGAATGCCAATCTAAGCAGCCATAAAAAGCAGGAGTCAATTCACGCGGTGGTTTTATATCCTCGTCGCTATCAGCCCAATACAGATTACTGTTGGGATACTCCCGCCCGATACAATCCAGCACTAATTGAGCAAATTGTGCCGCAGTTGTTTCATTAATCTCCAAATTATCGGCTGGCATGGTCACTTAGTACAGTTTTGCGTAAAAGTGTAGCGTTTTTAATGTAGAGGAACGCATTAACATTGTATCGGGATGCATTGGCATTGCAGGGGGATGCATTGACATTGCAGGGGAACGCATTAACATTGCATTGGGATGCATTGGCATTGCAAGGGGACGCATTAACATTGCATCGGGATGCATTGGCATTGTAGGGGGATGCATTGGCATTGCATCAGATTAAAATGCTGCATTATGCGATCACTAATACCGTTTCACTTTAATAATGATACAAAGACGTTGGTAGGGAACATTGCTCATTGGTGTCAACTTCAGGTAAAAGCCAGTCTAAAACCAGCTTTTAGAGATTGTCTCGTTCCCAGTCTCCGGCTGGGAATGCATTCCGAGAGGGCTGCCGCCTCAAGACTTGCGGCAGAGCCGCAACGATGTGCATTTCCAGCCTCTGGCTGGAAACGAGGTTTTATATCATGTCCGAGTAATTAGGAACGTGGATTAAATAAAATGAAAATGCAAAACTTCATCTTGTCTCTAGCCTCCCTCTCCTTTACAAGGAGAGGGATTGAGGGTGAGGTAAGCCAGGGCATAAATTGTATGTTATTTAATTCTTATTCCTTAGTTATGATTCCATAGTCATTGCACCCCACACGCCAGATGCTCCCCTTAATCCCCTCCCCGCAGGCGGGGTGGGGTTCTTCGGGTTTAATAAGTAATCAAGCGGACATGATATAGCGGTTCTCAGCCTTTGTGAGGTACAAAAACCCCAACTCTCTAAAAGCAAGCGAGGAGGGGGCTATGATGTACCTCATATGATTAGTAAACGCTATATAAGTCCTGCTTTAACTTATTACTCCTGAAAGCGGGTGCAGTATTGTTAAATGAAAACTATGCCTGGTTTCAGCTTTCAGATACCGTTCTTGCAAGGGTTGCCACTGCTGCCACGACTGGTAACGATTTTTAGTTAACAAAGTAGCAAGGGTGGGCAACTCAGTCTGAATTTCTGACTTGAAGACATCTGCAAGCCAGTCACTCAAGACCGCACTATCTTGCATCGTACCTAAAATTTCTTGGATACTTTTCACTTCTGCAAGATAAGCTGCGTAAGACTCACCATATAAATCACTAAATAATTCCATCTGGTAGCGTACACGTTTAGCTTCTTTTCGCAAACTATGAAGAATTTCACCTTCTATTGTCAATTGTTTCTCTATCTTTTCTGGTTTCCAATTTTTCTGGGTTTTCACTTCTGAATCCACAAATTGGGTGCCAACTAGCCAACCCGGATGCAATAACAAGTTACTCACTTCTGGTAAAAGTAAGTCTGGTAACACCTGCTGAATGCTTAAAGATGCCGAAGGTTCATAACTGGGTTTATCTAACCATTTATCCAATGAATGTTTTAGAGACTTGTAAGATTTATGCTTTAACGTTTTCTGTACACTCGATAGTACATCTTCACGCTGTTTAGCCAAAGCTGTGAAAGCTGTTTGCAAAGATTCCTGCTCTTTGCGGGGTAACTTTGGTTTATAATCGTTTTCCAAACTTTCTTTGAGTACGTCTAAATCTCGCAGATTACCAAGACGACGGGCTATTTTACCGATGTTTTTATCGCTGACTGGTTTCGACACATCCACCGCTTGCCCAAACCGAGTTACAGCCGTGCGTAAGCGTCGCATTCCCACTCGCATTTGGTGCAACGCTTCTGGATCTTCATCTTTCTTCACTGATTTTTCCCACTTCAAGGTTTTCTTAAAGTGTTTTTCAATCGCTTGGTAGGCGTAGTCCCCTAGAGTTTTTACCGTGGGTTGTGTGGCTAATTTCATAATTGATCTTAATGACAATATCTCATGAGGTTATTACATAATAACATTAGTTAAAAAGTTGCATTCAGATTTGATATTTTTTTACACAATCAGGAGTTTAAAGTATGTTTATGACTATTGATAGTTGCATACTCTTTTATAAAGATACAATATCTATCAAAGGTCTAAATAGGAGATTCCCCCTAGCGATTTAATATAAGCTATAGCTCTTAGATATACAATGTCTGTGCATACTTTTTGATTTTTAAGATTATCCTCACTTGATAACTACTTATTAGTCCTGTTTTTTTCTTTCTTTCTTTCTTTCTTTCTTTCTTTCTTTCTTTCTTTCTTTCTTTCTTTGTTTAAATATGTTGATAATCTTTCTGTCGTCCATCTGCCAAATTTATTAAAATCTCTCCGCGTCGCCGCGTCAGTCGTAATGATCAGTTTTCAACCGGATATGAAACTGAAGTTCTGAGTAACTAAAAACAGCTATATTTGATTGTGGATGCGCTGTAGGCAAAAAATTTTGCTTTTAGAAGAACGTTATCGTTTACTCAAGCAGATTGATCAAGGGGGATTCTCTAAAACCTTCCTCGCTGTAGATGAGGGTCAGTTTCCTCCAATTCCTTGCGTCGTTCAAGAATTCTCGCCAGAATCCGAAACTTCTATTACTTTTAAGCAAAAGGCGCAACAGCTAGAAGAATTAGGAAAGCATCCCCAAATTCCGGCTTTGTTGGCTTATTTCCAGCAGAAGGGGCATTTTTATTTAGTGCAGGAGTTTATTGCAGGCACTAATTTAGCTCAGGTGATTGAAGAGGAAGGCACTTTTAATGAAACTCAGATTTGGCAACTTTTAGAAGATGTGTTGCCAGTCTTGCAGTTAATTAGCGATCGCAACATCATCCACCGCGATATTAAACCCCAAAATATCATCCGTAGATCCCCAATTACCAACACGGGGAATTTAGTCATAGTCGATTTTACCACTGCGAAAATCGTTACAGAAATTGATCGGCTAACATCTGAAACCAGTATCGGCAGTCCAGAATACGCTGCACCAGAACAAGCGAGGGGAAAAGCGGTTTTTGCTAGTGACTTATATAGCTTGGGTGTAACTTGTATTTACCTACTTACTCAGATTCCTCCCTTTGATTTATTTGATATTGCTAACGATTGTTGGGTTTGGCGAGATTATCTTACTAGTAGGATAAGCGATCGCTTGGCGCAAATTCTCGATAAGCTGCTGCAAAATGCTATTAACCGTCGCTTTCAATCAGCCGATGAAGTTATGCAAGCAATGGGCATGGAATCCAAAATCCAAGTTGCGCTGAAAGCGCACCAAAGGTGCGACCCAAAATCCAAAATCCAAAATTCAATTCAAAATCCTCCTTGGCGATGCTTGCATACCCTAACTGGGCATTCTGGGACATTGAGTAGTGTGAATGCCCTTGCTATCAGTCCTGACGGCTACACTTTAGCCAGTGGTAGTGATGACAAAATTATTAAATTGTGGGATTTAAATACCCAAAAAGTCCTAGCTAGCTTATCAGGACATTCCCAAGCTGTAAAATCAGTTACCTTCAGTCCTGATGGTCAAATTCTGGCAACTGCTAGCGATGATAAAACGATCAAATTGTGGCAGGTTGAGACATTAGAGGAAATCTGCACTTTATTGGGACACTCACACGCTGTAAAATCAGTTGCTTTCAGTCCAGATGGGCAAATTCTCGCTAGTGGTAGCTGGGATAAGACTATCAAACTCTGGGATATAAATACTGGCAGAGAAATTTGCTCGATGACTGGACACCAATTACAGGTAAATTCAGTAGCATTTAGTCCCCAAGGACAGCTTTTAGCCAGCGCTAGTTATGACCGAACAATTCGCTTGTGGCAGATATCTGCATTAGAAAGTTCCCAGAGAGAACTTCAAAACCGCCCATGCTATAGCTTGTTAAGCACCCTTTCGGGTCATGCATGGGCGGTTTTGACAGTCGCTTTTAGTCCCGATGGTCAAATTTTGGCGACGGGTAGTGATGATAACACCATTAAATTGTGGGAGGTAAACACTGGTCAGCTAATTTGCACACTAGTAGGCCATTCCTGGTCTGTGGTGGCTGTGGCTTTTAGTGCCGATGGCGAAACGCTCCTAAGTGCAAGTTGCGACAAAACAGTTAAACTTTGGAGGGTAAGCACAGCAGAAGAGATTGTTACTCTCTCTGGTCATGTAGACTCAGTATCTGCTGTAGCTATGAGCAAAGTTACACAATTAATTGCAAGTGGCAGCCGAGACAAGACTATCAAACTGTGGCAGCTTGTAGAATAGCACAATCGCTAATTTTGATAATATCAGGCGCTACCTGTGAAGGCAACTTCTGGAAATTTCAACTGAGCTTCTGCCATTGGACGGTTTCTGCCTTCCTCTTGCCAGTAGTTAATCACTTCTGTCGCTTTGTTAAGCAACTCGACACGATCTAGGTCAGTAATCCAATGTTTGGATTCTAGTTCCTTTTTTAACTCTTCCCAGGCATCATTTCTAGGCCAGAAAAAGTACTTAGTCAAAGGACTGGTGCCTTTGCCGACAATTTGATCGACTGCTAGAGCAACGTTTTCGTCTAACCACAAAATTTTCAAAATAAACTTGGTCAATCACACCTCCGGGAATTTCCGGGCATTACTTAACTAGGATAGCGATCGCTTATTTTAACGCAATACCTTATCAAATGACCAAACAGTAATTGGATTGGGCTAGGATAAGGTGTAGTCGGCGCTAACTACAGATGCTTATGACTGCCCAACTGCCCCAATCTCAAACAACATCTGGTTCTTCTTTGTATGAGCAAGATTTTTACCTGTGGATTCAAACCACGGCAGAACTGCTCAAACAAGGTCGGCTCACAGAACTGGACTTAGAGAATTTGATTGATGAAATTGAAACGATGGGCAGGAGTGAAAAGAAAGCGCTCAGAAGCAATTTGGAAGTGGTGCTAATGCACCTATTAAAGTATAAATATCAAGCCGAGAAGCGCTCTGGTAGCTGGCGAGCCACAATTCGGGAGCATCGTAAACGCCTCAGACAGGCTCTAGAAGAAAGTCCTAGCCTCAAACCTTATTTTTGTGAGGTTTTCGGCCAGTGTTATAACGATGCTAGACTCTTGGCTGCTGATGAAACTGAATTGCATCTGGCTATCTTCCCAGAACAGTCCCCTTTCACGCCAGAGCAAGCCCTCAACCCTGATTTCTTACCTGAGTCATAATCTCACCTTCGCTAAAAGATTTTGCTGTTAATTTTGAATTCGGAGCGAAGCGACGTGACTGCTCAACTGCCCCAATCTCAAACAACATCTAGTTCAGATTTGTATGAGCAAGACTTTTACCTGTGGATTCAAACCACGGCAGAACTGCTCAAACAAGGTCGGCTCACAGAACTGGACTTAGAGAATTTGATTGAAGAAATTGAAACGATGGGCAGAAGTGAAAAGCGGGCATTGGAGAGCAATCTGGAAGTGTTGCTGATGCATCTGCTCAAATACCAAATTCAAACTGAAAGGCGCTCAAAAAGTTGGCAATATACAATTTTAGAACACCGTAGGCGAGTCCAAAAAGCACTCAAGGAAAGTCCAAGCTTGAAGCCTCACTTTGATCAGGTTTTTCACGAAAGCTATCAAACGGCTAGGCGACTGGCTGTAATTGAAACTGGATTAGACATCGCTACCTTCCCTGAACAATCTCCTTTTACACTAGAGCAAGTCCTCGACTCTGATTTTTTACCTGAGTGATGATTGTACCCCTTATGATCAGGTAAAACTCTTTTGCTCTCTACCCCATGACTCAAGAAACTTCTGCAAAAGCGATTGTTGTTTTCGATATTGATGGCGTTGTGCGCGATGTTAGCGGTTCCTATCGCCGTGCGATCGCAGATACCGTAGAATATTTTACTACCCAAACATATCGGCCAACCCCACTAGATATTGACCAACTTAAGTCTGAAGGTGTATGGAATAACGATTGGGAAGCATCCCAAGAATTAATTTATCGCTACTTTGAAACCCAAGGACAGAGCCGCGCACAACTGCAACTAGATTATGATGCGATCGTTGCTTTTTTTCAATCTCGTTACCGAGGCTCAGACCCAAAAAATTTTACTGGGTATATCTGTAATGAACCTTTATTATTACAACCTAGCTATTTAGAGCAACTTACCCAAGCGGGGATTGCTTGGGGATTTTTTAGCGGTGCAACTCGTGCTTCCGCTAACTATGTATTAGAAAAACGCTTGGGTTTGGAATCTCCGGTGTTGATTGCGATGGAGGATGCGCCAGGAAAACCTGACCCCACTGGACTTTTCGCTACAGTTCGTGAGTTAGAAAATGGAATTGAGCAAAGATTAGCGATCGTATACGTAGGAGATACGGTAGCAGATATGTATACCGTCGAGAAAGCGCGGGGTCTGGATTCTTCTCGCACTTGGATTAGTGTAGGGGTTTTACCGCCGCATGTCCAGGAAACAGCAGCGCGTGGTGATGCATACAGTGAGACACTAATAGCAGCAGGAGCAGCAGTAGTTTTGCGTAATGTCGAGCAGTTAAGTCCAGTTAAAATACAGGAACTATTACAGTTAAAATAGTAAAACTTGAGTGATGAAATTTTTGATCAGCTAATGGGTTGACTGCAATTAGGGAAATCTAAAAAATAAAATGCCTAGCCGTTCCCAGGAAATAGTTGCCAAAATTACGATCATTTGGCGCTTTCGCTCTTTGGGCGAAAGCGAGGGCTATTTCGTTCTATACATAAACCGCCCAGAACTAAAGTTCCTCTCTTATAGCTAAAATTCGTTTTAACAGACTTTAGCCTTTTCTCAGTCGTCTTTAGACGACTTTCGTTATTAGACTCAGAATTTATTCTGAGGCGGGCTAGATGAAAATGAAATAGCCCTGGGCGAAAGCTAAGTTAATAGCATTTTATTACTTGTAGGAGCCTTATCCATTGCTGACTTCAGAAGTTACCTATTCAAGCCTGAGCTAAGGTAAAACTTGGATGTCTAAAGAAAAATATTTTTATTTACTTAATAATCAACATTTTAATTAATACATCTTAGAACATGGTACTCTGTGGAACTAGATCAATAGCAAAGGCAATCAGAGTTACTTATGACAGGAAATAGAAAACTTGTTCCTATTGAACAAGCGTTGGAAATCTTAAATCAGAGTGCTAACTCTTTCAATATAGCGACAATTAGTCGGATTATCGGTCCTCTTAATGAAGAAATTCTCAGACAAGCTATCGATTTAATCCAGTATCATCACCCACGTCTGAATTCTCGTATTATTGGTACATTGGATAATCTTCGCTTTGAAATGGGATCGAGCAAACTTCCTCTACGTGTTGTTAATAATCTTTACAAGGAGCAATGGCAAGAAGTTCTTGTAGAAGAACTGGCAAACAATGCTATTTCCTATATTGTGGATGCTTGCTGCCGAGAGTTGAAACAGACAGGTGAAACACCTGTCCTACAGCTATAGGAAAAATTTGCAGATGTACTTACTTGATTTTCAAGAACTTATCTAAAGCTGTAACTAGGCTGGGCGGCCAACGGCGGATATTTGTTACCCAGTTGATGTCCTTATAACGGCTATCGAGTCCATAAGCTGCTACCCAGTTACTTTCAGCTTCCCCTTGTTCTCCATTTACCCAGTAGGCTGCTGTAAGGGCAGCACGCACATCAGCAAATTGGGGGTATTTACGGACAATATTTCGCATTTCACGGATTGCTTGCTCTTTTTGACCAGTTTCATAAAGAGCGAGGGCGTAGTTAGCACGGGCGAAGGCAAAATTCGGGGCTATCTCATTAGATTTTTTGTAATCTGCGATCGCATCTGACCATTTCCCTAAACCAGCTGTGGCATTACCGCGATTATTATATGCCATCGCATCATTAGGATCGAGTTCTAAGACATGATTATAATCTGCGATCGCATCGTCCCATTTTCCTAACCCTTCCAACGCCGCACCTCGATTCAAATATGGATCGGTGACATTCGGCGCTAGTTCTATAGCTTTGTTATAATCTTTCAACGCCTCTGCCAATTTGTTCTGACTCACCCGTGAATTTCCTCGGTTACTCCACGCCCCCGCATTAGTAGGAAATTGCTCAATAATCTTTGTCCAGTAAGTTTCAGCCGTAGCAAAATCACCTTGATTCGTCGCTGTAAACGCTTGATTTGCCCACTCATCACCTTGTTTTAATTGTTCTTGAGTAATGAGCGGTTGAGATTGTGCCATGACTGGAGTACCCCAGCCAAATATAAGTAACAGACTAAGAAAAATACCAATCAACTTAATCATCTAGGTTTACCTGTCTATGCTGAAGATGGGAGTGGGGAGTAGGGAGTGGGGAGTAGGGGGAGATGAGGGGGACAAGGAGAATAACCAATGCCCCATGCCCTATGCCCCATGCCCCATGCCCAATGCCCAATGCCCAATGCCCAATGCCCAATTTCCCATAATTACAATAATGACAACTGTTCATTAGGCGGCGTGAATCCCAAATGCTTGTATGCTGCTTTAGTCGCCATTCTTCCGCGATGAGTCCGAGTTAAATACCCAATCTGCATCAGGTAAGGTTCGTACACTTCTTCAATGGTTTGGGTATCTTCACCCGTCGTTGCTGCCATTGTTTCCAAACCAACTGGGCCGCCGTTAAATTGTTCAATTATTACACTCAACATTTGGCGGTCTGTCCAATCCAAACCGCAAGGATCTACTTGGAATAGTTGCAATGCCTCCGATGCAATGCTTTCATTAATCTCGCCAGATAATTTTACTTCCGCGTAATCACGTACTCGTTTGAGTAATCTGTTAGCAATACGTGGCGTTCCGCGTGAACGACGGGCAATTTCTGTGGCACCATCTTCTGTAACGGGGGTTTTGAGTAATTGAGCGGTTCGCAGTACAATTTTAGTCAGTTCGTCAACTTCATAAAATCGGAGTTTTTGAATCAAACCAAAGCGATCGCGCAGTGGTGAAGTTAAAGCACCTACACGGGTTGTAGCTCCCACTAGGGTAAACTTTGATAGCGGCAAACTTCTAATCCGAGCGCTGGAACCCTTACCAATGGTAATATCTAAGCGATAATCTTCCATAGCCGGATAGAGAATTTCCTCCGTCATCCGCGAGAGGCGATGAATTTCATCCACAAATAAAATATCACCTGGCTTGAGGTTCACCAGTAGCCCGACAATGTCTCGTGGACGTTCTAGGGCTGGCGCACTGGTAATTTTGTAATTTACCCCCATTTCCGATGCTAAAATCATAGCCATTGTGGTTTTGCCTAATCCCGGCGGCCCATACAGCAGCAAGTGATCCAACACCTCACCACGAGACTTGGCTGCTTTGATGGCAATATCTAGCACATCCTTTAAATCCTTTTGCCCAATGTAATCCGCAAATCGTTGCGGTCGAATACCCTCTTCCTGCTTATCTTGTTCATCAATAGCAGCTTCAGGTTGCAAAATGTTGTCTGTGGATGGTGCTTTCGCCGACTCTCGACGCTGCTTTGGTTCTCCGTTGGGTTCTGGAGGCTGTTTTTTCGAGGAGATTATCGCCATAATTCAGCTATCTTTTAAGGGACTAGGGAGTGGGGAATGGGGAGTGGGGAGTGGGGGAGGCAGGGGGAGGCAGGGGGAGATGAGGGAGATGAGGGAGATGAGAGAGATGAGGGAGATGAGGGAGACAAGGAGAATAACCCATGCCCAATGCCCAATGCCCAATGCCCCATGCCCAATGCCCATGAATAATGCCGGTGAAAATTTTCGTTTGAGAATACCCGCGCCAATTTAAAATTTAAATTCCGGTCAATTACCCAGAAGTGCAAAAGTTATTATGTTATCTAAAAGAATCTTACCGTGCTTAGATGTGAAGGCGGGACGGGTTGTAAAAGGAGTTAACTTTGTCAATCTCCAAGATGCAGGCGATCCGGTAGAACTGGCAAAGGTTTACAATGAAGCCGGTGCTGATGAGTTAGTATTTCTGGATATTACAGCTACTCATGAAGACCGAGCTACTATTTTAGATGTGGTCTACCGAACTGCTGAACAGGTCTTCATTCCATTGACTGTGGGTGGTGGCATTCAATCCTTAGAAAATGTTAAAGATTTGTTACGAGCCGGCGCAGATAAGGTTAGTATTAATTCTGCGGCGGTACGTGATCCAGACTTGATTAATCGGGCTAGCGATCGCTTTGGTAATCAGTGCATAGTTGTTGCAATTGATGCCAGACGCAGAAATAACCCGGAGAATCCAGGTTGGGATGTGTATGTGCGAGGTGGCAGGGAAAATACAGGCTTAGATGCCCTACTTTGGGCACAAGAAGTTGAAAAACGGGGGGCCGGAGAACTGCTAGTCACAAGTATGGATGCTGATGGAACCCAAGCCGGGTATGACATCGAGATTACACGGGCAATTGCCGCTGCTGTCGAAATTCCAGTCATTGCTTCTGGTGGTGCAGGTAATTGTGAACATATCTACACAGCCCTAACTGAAGGCAAAGCTGAAGCCGCATTACTCGCATCTCTGTTACATTACGGACAACTAAGCGTAGCAGAAATCAAAAATTATTTGCGCGATCGCAACGTCCCAGTACGTTTGATCTCTTAAACCCCTATTTACCAGTTAATGACATCCATCTGAGGTTAGACACACTTCCTTAAAAGGGTGTTAATATTATTTTACAAGTATTAACTAATATTAAGAAATATGTTGATTCCTATTTTACTTTTTGATGTAGCCTTGGTGGCGTGGTCGCTACACTTAATGGAAAGAGCCTATGAGAGTAAAGAATTTTCTCTCATGTTGGCTGGTACATTGGTTGCTCTGGCTGCTGCTGCCATGCTGGTAGTTTATTTTTTGATGGGGCACTGTATGACCTATTTATTGCGAGTGTCATAGAGAGTGCTGAGTGCTAGAGGAGATATTTAAAATTTAGTTTCGATAAAAAGGTTGACAAAGTACTCATAATTAAGGGATTATATATAATGGATTTCAAGGGGTTATAGCGCAGTTGGTAGCGCACCTCAATGGCATTGAGGGGGTCAGCGGTTCGAATCCGCTTAGCTCCATTCTTAAAACCTTAACCCTCTCCATTAACGGAGAGGGTTAGGGAAATTTTTTAGAGGGTTTTATTTGCTATCTACCTAGCCAGTCTCGAAAGTTGGAATGATAGAGACTCTACCAGGTGCGTCAATGATGGTGAAGTAACCCTGGTTATGGTAGTGGAGAAAGTTGTTAATAGCGATGAAGAAATAATAAAATCAGAACTTTTTCTTTTACAGATGGATTTTTATGCTCTTTTAGCGTTTTTAGTAAACGCTACGTCTACTCTTGAAAAAGATAATTTTTTGCTGGCATAGGTGGCTGATAATAACTTAGTTACTTATTTGTCTAAGTATGTTCAATTAGCAGAGAAGTAGAAGACAGTCAAAAGGAAAAAATCTCACCACCGTTCACGAAAATATTTATTCCTACTCTCTATTTTGGAGAATAATAAAAAGATGAGGCAACAGTGGAGGTAGCGATGTCTGTACAATTGCTAAGACGAAAATTTACAGTTGAACAGTATCACAAAATGGTTGAGTCGGGGATTCTCACAGAGGATGACCGGGTGCAACTGATACGAGGAGAGATTATTGAAATGTCGCCTATTAGGACAAAACACGCTGCTTGCGTAAATCGACTACTTAATCTGTTGATTCTACTGTTGGGAAAACGCATCATCCTTGCTGCTCAAAATCCAGTTGCATTGAACAATAACTCAGAACCTCAGCCAGATGTAGCATTACTTAAACCCCGTGATGATTTCTACGCCACTGCACACCCCGAACCACAAGATATTTTGTTACTAATTGAAGTATCAGATTCGACTGTCATGTATGACAGGGAAGAGAAAATTCCTTTATATGCAGCAGCAAACATAATTGAAGTTTGGTTAGTAGATATTAACGAGCAAATTGTCGAAGTTTATCAACAACCAACAGCCGCAGGATATCAGCTAATGCAAAAGTTCACTAGCGGTCAAACTTTATCAATTCAAGCCTTCCCCGACGTAAATATTAGAGTCAACGAAATCTTTGGCAAATAAAATTACTTCTTTGCTAATCTCATCAAGACGCAAAAAATGCACTCTACCTGATTTCTACCCTGCCACAATTGTCACGCGATCGCGTGCAACGGCGCAGCAAGAGATGTAACTTTGCCCCGTAAAAGTGGTAATGACCTCCCCAGCCGCCAGATTCCAGACTTTGAGGGTCTTGTCATCGGATGCGGAAATCACCTGCTGTCCATTGGGAGTGACGGCGGCATTTACCGAGTTATTAGCTCAACATTCACCCTCAGACGCTCAATTGCGGCAATATTCACCTTGCAAGCATCTCAACAAGTAGAAACTCTATAGATGCTTGGACACTAAAGATAGCCATCTATGGTATAGAAATGTATAGATTCTTGTAAAAATATAAAATATAGTTGTTAAATGCACACATTTTTAGCTTCTTCCTCAATGCAGGTGTCTGTACCACCAAATCACTTTCAGCCTATGAAGATTGTCGCACTGGGGGACAGCTTAATTTATGGATTCGGCGATCCAGAAAAAGGAGGCTGGATTGAGCAACTACGGCGATGGTGGATGTTGCCGGATAGTGCCGGTCATGTTCTTTATAATTTAGGGGTAAGAGGCGATCGCACGCAACAAGTAGCACAAAGGCTAGAAGTTGAATTTCGCCACCGGGGTGAACTGCGAAATCGTGTTCCCGACTTGATTATTTTATCAGTAGGCGTGAATGACTCAGCGCGGTTGGCGCGTCCCGATGGCCGAAGTTATACAGATTTTACATTGTTTGAAAAAGAAATTGCTTCTCTGCTAGATTTAGCACAGCAACTATGTCCTGTGTTATTTGTGGGCATGGTGCCAGTGGATGAAGCCAAGATGCCTTTTCTAGATTGCTTTTACTATAATCATACCGATCAGTACCGCTACAAAGAAGCAACTCGAATTGCTTGTAATAAACGGCAGATTCCTTATTTGGATATTTTTGAGCAATGGATGGAACGCGATGAAAGTTGGCGGCTCAAACGCTTGAGTGAAGATGGTCTTCATCCCAATACACTAGGTTATCAAGCTTTGTTAGAAGATGTAATCAATTGGAATGCGATACATTCAGTGGGCTTTGCCAACACAGCTTACCATTCTAACTTTGATTATCACCTTAAACCATCCTAATAATATATACTAATCCGCTTTGATTATTGAACTGGCTTGCGTAGGCAGGGAATAAGCCTTTTCGATTAGTACTTAATTTATTCAAAAATCAAATAGGAGTCCTATAGATGTGTTGGTGCTTTGAGGTTAGCCGATATTCTTGTATTTGCCATCCTCACAAAAAGCACCATAATCTTACCGAATTTTCAATGAAAGTCAGGTGTAACATCCATTTCAAAATCCATCTATAAAAACTCTAATTTTTCTCTTGTTCATTACTCCTAACTCCTGTACAGACGCGATTAATCGCGTCTCTCCGAACTCTTATGACACCAACTTTATTAGGTCGTTGGCAAACTCGATTATTATTACTTGCAACTGTCGGCGTACTCGTATCTTTGCCATTTGCAATTGGTTGGATTGGTTTTAGTGCTAACTCAGTTTATTTTTGGATACTTGGTTATATCGCCATCTTTGGCTTAGGCTGGGATGTGCTTTATGACTATCTGCAAAAATACCGATGGGATAGAGATTGGCCTGCACTTTATCAACTATTAGCTGGCATATGGGAATTGGTGTTTGTGTTTTGTGGAGTCAAACTGTTTGGCTTCTTACCAATACCTTTACCGAAAGAGGAACTTTCGCCAGCAGCTTTTCTATTGCACTATAGTGTCGTATGGCTAGCAGTTTTTATTAGTTCACAAAGCTTAATGCGAATTATCTTTATCCGTTGGCGTTTCCGGGGTGGCGAGTGGTTGTAAGACCTGAAATTCTCGAAACCTGAAATTTTTTACACTTAACTTAAGTCTTGTAGTAAACCCTCTTGGCTAAAATGTTGCAAAAAAATTGTAGGTTGGGTGGAGGCTTGCGTAACCCAACATCCTGATAATATATGTTGGGTTGCGCTCCGCTCCACCCAACCTACGTCTACTACGTCTACGAACCTATCCCACTAATAAGATTTGTGCTACAAAGCTTAAGCTGATTGATAACTAAAAACGAAAAATCAAGGTTTTCCAGCACATTTTACGAAAATAAGTAGGGATTTTTATAATAGTGGGATAGGTTCACGTCTAATGCACTATTTTAGCCAAGAGGGTCTACTACGTGCATTTCAAAAATCAAATACTAGTCCTATATAATAATTATTATAGCAGTCATTACTACACTCATGGCATCACCACTGCTTGCCTTTATATTGCAAGGTACAAGGTATGATAAATCTTCCACTTAATAAAATTTAAATATAAAACTAATTACCTAGTAATTGGGTAAAATTATCTGGCTTTACTCTGGTTAGAACCACTAATTTATTTGTAGTGGCTTTTAAGCGCTATTACAAACTGACTACCTATTACCTGTTTTTATTGCTATTGTTAATTCGTAAGTTCTTCTAGATTTAGCTCCGAAAATCATCAGAATTCATGTTTCACGGCTGCAACTGCATCATAACAGCAATTGACATAACAACGAAGCACAAATTACTCTTGGGTATATTTAACAAGCTTGACATTCCCCAGTCTTTTAAAGAATCATCTTAGAGAAACCAGATAGTTAATTTTGAGGAAACCATGCACATAGTTATTCTCGTTCTGGTTGAGGTGCTGATTGTTATTGGACTTTCAAGGCTAGTAGGTCTAGGATTCCGTTCCATTAAGCAACCTCTGGTAATTGGTGAGATTGTCGCCGGGATTATGCTCGGCCCATCTTTATTTGGTTTAGTTGCTCCCCATCTAGCAGTTACCTTGTTTCCCCCAGAAACTTTTCCTTTTCTAAATGTTTTGTCTCAGGTGGGACTAATATTTTTCATGTTTCTGATTGGGCTAGAACTAAATCCCAAATATCTGAGCGGACAATTAGAAGTAGCAGTTTTAACTTCTCATGTCAGCATTTTGGTACCGTTTTCCTTAGGAACATTGCTAGCGGTGCTACTTTATCCCCTAGTTTCCAATGCAAGTGTATCCTTCACTGCCTTCGCCTTGTTTTTGGGGGCGGCGATGTCGATTACTGCCTTTCCAGTGTTGGCGCGAATCATTACTGAAAACAATTTACAAGGAACGCGTTTAGGAACGTTGGCGTTAACTTGTGCCGCAGTGGATGATGTGACAGCTTGGTGTCTCTTGGCAGTTGCGATCGCAGTCGCTCGAACTGGCGACTTTGCTGATGCCATACCCACAATTATTGCCAGCATAGTTTACATCGGCTTGATGTTGACGGCGGGACGTTGGTTCCTGCAACGCCTTGCCAAACACTACCTGCGGGCAGGACGCCTCAGCCAATTGCTACTAGCTGGGATTTATATGGCAGTAGTTGCGTCAGCACTAATCACCGAACTAATTGGTATTCACTTAATTTTTGGGGCATTTTTACTGGGTGCAGCCATGCCCAAAAATGAAGATTTAGTGCGGGAATTGGCAGTAAAAACCGAAGATTTTGTGCTGATTTTCTTGCTGCCAATATTTTTTGCCTACAGTGGTTTACGGACGGAGATTGGCTTACTCAACCGTCCAGAATTGTGGCTTTTGTGTGCGTTGGTTTTAGGAGTGGCGATCGCAGGTAAATATATTGGCACCTATGTAGCAGCCCGTGTTAGTGGCATTAATAAACGGGAAGCCTCGGCACTCGGTTGGTTAATGAATACTCGCGGCTTGACCGAATTGATAGTGCTAAACATTGGTTTAGAGTTAGGGGTAATTTCCCCCTTAATATTTACCATGCTGGTAATTATGGCATTGGTAACTACATTCATGACTTCGCCACTGCTGGAATGGACATATCCGAAGCGGCTGATTAGGTTAGATGTCGTGGAACCGGAGTCGGAAACAGAAACTGCCACTGCTGCAAGTGAAACTTACATTCGCCCCTACCGAATTTTAGTGCCAGTGGCTAATCCGAGTACCCAAAAAGGTTTGGTACAGTTGGCAGTAAGCATCGCTCTCAACTACCGACATCCCGCCGTTGTTAACCCTCTTAGCCTGATTGAATTTGAAGAAGATTATGCCTTTGAAAGTACGCCAGTTGAAGCAGACCGATTAATCGCCCAGCGCCGCCAGCAGCTAGAAGAATTGATTAAAACTCTCGAACCCCTAGAAACACGCTCTTGTGTGCATCCCATCGTTCGCATATCCAGTAATGTCGCACGGGAAACAGCACAGATTGCCGTACTAGACCAAGTTGATTTAATTCTCGTGGGATGGCATCGCCCAGCTTTTAGTAGCAATCGCTTAGGTGGAAGAGTCGGTCAACTTCTCAGCACTGCGCCAGTTGATGTTGCAGTATTTGTAGATCGGGGAAGCGATCGCTTAGAAAGCTTGTTAGTACCTTATTCTGCAAATATCCATGATGATTTGGCACTGATACTGGCGCTGAGACTGCTAATCAATCATGAAACTTGTATGTTGCAGATTTTACACGTATTACCAGAAAATCGCCACAAGGATGAATTGAGTTATGAGTTGAACATGATGATAGAGCAATTACCGAGTAGTGTACGCGATCGCATCGAAATCAAAATTGTCCAAGCTCCAGAGCCAATCCAAGCTGTAGTCGAAGCCTCAAAAAATGTAGACCTGACAATTGCTGGCACCAGCCGCACTTGGGGGATCGAGCGTCAAACCTTGGGAAGATATACAGATCAACTAGCCATCCAATGTTGCTCCTCCCTGCTGATTACCCGCCGCTACAGTCAAGTCACCGCTCATCTGGCTTCTGTACTTACTGAGGTTAGTAGTCAAAAGCCAACATTGAGGAGTTGAGATCATGAATCATTTCAACTTCAAATCTTTAGCTTTTTACGGAGTAGCAATAATTTCAGTGCTACTGTTGTTTAAAACTGTCAGCATTTATGGCGAAAACAGTCTCAAGGCTCCTCCACCAGTTAACGGCCGGTATCGTCTAACTCTAGCGGAGAATTTGCCGAACTGTGAAAAATCGGATACCCTAACCTTAAACATTGAACAATCGGGTATTTACTTAAATGCCTCTGTATTACCAGCGATGGCCGACGCCGATATTGACGAAAGGCACTCGCTCACAGGCATCTTGAGAAATCAACAATTAAATTTATCTGGAAAAGTTGGCAGATCAATCCTTTGTAATATTCCTCGCCCCCAAAATGATCCTCTAAACTCAGTCACAATTCAAATGCAACTTGTGGACAAAGGTAGTATGACAGGGCAATTAAGCGTTATTGGCATTCCACAAACTCTAAAATTTACGGCTGTGCCACAAAAAGTTCAGGAAAAATCTCAGAAGTCCAATAATCATTGATTTGGAGAGTGGGAAGTGGAGAGAGACGCGATTAATCACGTCTGTACTGGGGAGTGGGGATAGCAATTGAAAGCGCCAATTAAACAGCAATGTTCAGCATTGATGGGTTTTATGGAGCAGTAAAAAGAATGAATCAAAGACTAGAGACTAGGCAATTGTTCGCACGGTGCAAGCAGCTATTTAGCTTAAGCTTACTTGGCTTTTATGCAGCGATCGCCCTCGAAACTTGCAGCACTGCCGCTACACCAGTAGCAAAGCTAGATAATTGGCGTTTTTCCCCCAAAACACAGCAACTCGAAATCACTCTCTCGGTAGGAACAACCCCCCGTTATTTCTACCTGGCACAACCCCCTCGTCTTGTGGTAGATATACCGAATACTAAGTTGGGCAAAGTTACCACGCAACAAAATTATTCTGGATCAATCAAAAGCATTCGCGTTTCTCAACTGAACGCAAACGCCACACGCATTGTCCTAGATTTAGCACCAGGGACTCTTTTAAATCCCAAACAGGTACAACTGCACCCCGTTTCCCGAAAAAACCCCACTCGCTGGGTATTACGTCCGGTTATTTCTGGTAAAACTACTGCCGTGAAACCAGGAAACTCCCCACCTTCAGCCAATAAACAACCTCAAACACCCTATAAATCACAGCCGCCTAGTAACCTACCCGTAACTACTAATCCACAACCGCCCTTACTCACAGTTGGGCCTCCATCCAATCAACTGCCTTCAACAATTACTACTAACTCAGAGCAGCCTTTTGTCTCTGTACCTCCCCTAACTCCGAATACATCCTCTCAACAACCTGCTTTGATTCTTCCTCCTCCTTCTTTCCCAAATCAACCCGGTAATTTAAATAGCATTCCTTCTTTTGGGATGTCGGAATTTCCAGTTCCAACAATCCCGAATGTTCCCAATCCCCAGGTGATAGAGTTTGGTCAACCTTTACCCAAAACCAAATTCAAATAGGGCATGGGGCATTGGGGATTGGGCATGGAAAATCGAACCAATGCCCCATCCGCTATGCGCCATATCCTCATAATGTTGTGCCTCTAGTAGTCTGCCACCCACCCTCAGCTTTATGCTGGGTGGGGCAGTTTACTTAGCATACAAGCACAAGCTTTTTTCAACTAACGAATTAAGGCTTTGTCCCTCTTTCTTTGCAATAAATACAATTTTTTTGTGCAAATCAGGGTTGATTCTTACCATGAATTTACCTGAGAGGATGTCTGAAAAGTAAGAAAGCCCACGTAGCGGTATCCTGTCATTAGAAAAAATACTTAAGTATGACAGCGTTACGAGAGCCATGAGTCCATCCTACCCAAGTAACTTGACTTCGGAGCAGTGGAAACTGCTATCAGGGCTAATTCCAGCAGCGAAAAAAGGCGGTAGAAAACGCAGTGTTGATATGGAAGCAGTAGTGAATGCAATCTTTTACATCTTGTGTGCAGGTTGTGCGTGGCGTATGCTCCCCCACGACTTCCCAAACTGGAAAACCGTTTACCATTATTTCCGGCAGTGGCGCAAAGACGGCACATGGCAACAAATTCATGAACGCTTACGTTTATGGGTACGTGTTAGCCAAAACCGAGAACCATCACCATCTGAAGTAATTATGGCACGAGTCTTTCGGTCGAAACGGCAACAATGGTGTCCAAGGAAGTCGGCTATGACTCAGGGAAGAAGATCAAGGGACGTAAGCGGCACATACTTATTGATACCTTGGGCTTGCTTATAGTTGTCGTAATCACTGCCGCAAATGTAAGTGAACAAGCAGGCGCGAAACAAGTTTTGTTTAAACTTAATCAAGTACGCGTAGGCGTAGCCCGCCGTAGGCATCGCATGAATCGGTTGATTAAAATTTGGGTCGATGGGGGATATCGTGGAAAGGATTTTACGCACTGGGTGATTGATGTTTATCGCTGGCTCTGGAGTGTTGTGACACGCCATGAGGAACAGAAAGGTTTTGTAGTTTTACCTAAACGTTGGCTTGTTGAGAGAACTTTTGGTTGGTTTAATTGGTGCCGACGATTAAGTAAAGATTATGAAACCTTACCTGAGACGACAGAAACATTCATTTATATTGCCATGATTCGTTTAATGCTCAAGCAACTTGCGTGATCAAAATCACCTATCAGAAACTTCTCAGACATCCTCTGGAATGGCTTATCAGGCTCCTCCCCACGTTCTCTACAAAAATCTAAATAATCTTCCACTGAATCAGCAAAAGCTTGCTTTAGTTCGGCTACACTACTACCTTGAAAAGTAATCACGTCCCGAATATTAATTACCTCACCGTGCAAAATTTATGCCTCAGCATCAAATTCTACAATTGCCTCATATCCTTTATATTTCATCATTTTCAGTCTCCGCTTCTTTAATACCTGCTTCTGTCAAGATAAATAAATATAAACACCCAAAACAAAAACTAGGTTAATGGGTGTTTTTTTTATGGTTGAATGCGATCGCACCCAAAATCGTAGCACGGGGGTTTGCTTTTGGGGTTTGGTGCGATCGCTATGGGGAATTGTGAACCCTTGATTTTTAAAGCTCTTTGGGGAATGAATCAGCCCTGCCCTACAAGGGAAGGGGCTGGGAGTTAGGTCTGTATTCGACTCAACTGAGAACCGCTATATGTAGCTTGATGAAAGCAAAATGATATTACTTGCTTCCAACTAACTCCTTCACCTTGTTGATGATGCTCACTGGATCGATACCTTGATATGGGTACTGTTCCCATAAACCACCGCAACCTTCTTTATGAGTTCCAAGATGAGCATATTTGGGAGTCAACCCCCGCTCTAGCAGCCAGGAACCGAAACGGCTGCCTAAGCCTGTTCGACGGTTGAAGGCTTCTACTACAAGGACAAAAGGAGCGTTACCAATTTTGGTAATCATTTCTTCATCAATGACGTTCAAAGTTGGTTTGTTAATCAAACCAACGTCTATCCCTTCTTGCTGAAGACGCTCAACGGCATCAACTGCACGGTACAAAGCATCGCCAAAAGTAACAATGTAGCCTTGCGTCCCCTCTCGTACAACCTCATCTTTACCGGGAACAAATTTGTAGCCACTTCCAAACAATTCATTGCCGTTGCTGTCCTTAATATTGGGCACTTTGGAACGGGTGGAGAAAATAAACCGTAGTCCAGGCTGAAAGAAGACAGCTTCTACACAAGCTGTCATTTGATTAACATCTGCCGGGAAATACAACTGTGTTTCGTAGCCATCATCCAAGCCATTGTCGGCAAACATATTGTTTAAACCGAAGTGACAGGTGTTATCTGCCATGTCATCTATACCCGCATGGGAAAAGTGGCACAGAACATTGGAATAGTTCAGCCGTGCCATCGTGATTTCTGAGATACACATTTCTAAGAAGGCACTGAAAGTCGCAAAAATACCTTGCTTGCCCTTCTCCATCCCAAATCCAGCAGCAGCAGAGAAGTTGCTCCGTTCCATGATGCCAGAGGAAATAAATATTTCCGGGTATGTATCGTGAATTTTCTTTAAACCGCAGGAGCCTTCAAGGTCACTATCAATGACCTTAACTTTTTCTTTACGCTCTGCCTCACTCATCCGACCCAGGACAGCCACCACTGCTTCACCAAACACATTGCGGTTCGCGCCCCATTTGTCACTGGAACCCAGAAATGTATAGGTTTGCTTGGGTTTCTCAATACTTTTAAGGTATTCGATCGCGGCAGTTTGTCCACGAGATTCTAGATACTTAACTGCTAAATCTACAGGAATTACATCATGACCATGAGTGGAGCCTTCTAAACCTTCAATACCAGGACACATCGGGCGTTTATTGATGACGGCGATCGCTCCGGGAGTATTCACAGCTTCGCTTATCCGATGGTATAAATCGTCTAAGTCTTCCCCGTCTCCTTGAAGTACCTTCAAACCGTGACCTTCTAAGGTTTTGGCGACACTGAAACCAGGTAAATATTTAGAAGGATGTCCAGCGATCGTTACATCATTGTCATCAATGATCAGCTTGACGTTGAGATGTTGAGCAACAGCCAAGCGAGCAGCTTCTGCATCGTTACCTTCTTGCTGAGAGCCATCAGAACCGAGACAGAAAACAACCTTGCCTGGATTTGCGATCGCCACACCATTAATGTAAGGCCAAACATGCCCCAGCCGCCCAGAACTAAATTTCACACCAGGAGTTAGTCCTAGTTCGGGGTGTCCTGGCAAATGGGAATGTGCTTGGCGATAACGTAAAAGTTGCTCGGCAGGTAAGTCACCATGCAACGTGGCCATCAGATATTGGGTGGCTACTCGATGTCCTGCTTCATCAAAGAAAATCGGCACAAATTGCTCCGATGCCCCCCGGAAAAAGGCATCCAGAATCATCACCTCTGGTACTGTATCGTATGGCCCACCAGTATGACCACCCACTCCACTAGCAGCGCCAGTCGCTGTAAAAAAGACGATCGCATCTCGGCAGAGTTGAATATTCGCTTTTAGAGTCTCTCGCTGTTCAGCTGTGAGGCTCGAATTTGCTGGATTCAGCGCTAAAGGTTTGTAAGCACCGAGATCAATTGGAAATTGGGTATTAATAATAGTCATGGCTTATTTATTGAATAAAAAGCAATTTGAACAGACGGGACGCATGATCGCACTACAAAAAAACTGTGAAAACCCAGATTGGGCAACAATTATCCAACCGTTTCCCAATCTAAAGTCAACACTAGGAACCATTGTGGAACCATCTGGCTTCAGTGGACAAAATCAACACATTCAACAGTGCTTGAATTCAATTGAAGTACGGATTACCGTACAAAGACCTGCATATAAATAAGTATAAACTCACAAACGTGCAATTTCAAGTTCAAAAACGCATTTTCAGGAAAATTAATTATGCTAACTGCTGAACGACGACAATTCATCTTAGAAATCCTGCGTCGTGATAAAAAGGTACTTTCAACAGAACTTAGTGCTGTTCTCAAGGTTTCTGAGGATACGATTCGCCGGGACTTGCGAGAACTAGCAGAAACTGGACTATTGCAACGCGTTCATGGAGGAGCGCTCCTTAAATCTCCAGCCACCGCCAGTTATGCCGATCGCCAAAAGCAAGCGCCAAAAGAAAAGGAAGCGATCGCTCGGACAGCAGCAAAATTAGTTTGTACAGGACAGGTGGTGATTTTAGATGGAGGTACGACAACTCTCCAAGTAACCCGTCATTTGCCCCTAGATTTGCAAGCAACAGTCATTACAAATAGTCCGCCAATCGCTCTTGCCTTAGCAGAACATCCCCATATAGAGGTTGTGATGTTAGGTGGACAACTCTACAAAAAAGCCTTGGTAAACGTGGGTACTGTCACGATTGAGACATTACGGATGATTCGTGCAGATTTGTGCATGTTGGGGGTTTGCAGTTTGCATCCAGAGATTGGGATTAGTGTACCTAACCTAGACGAAGCCCACGTCAAACGAGCCATGATTGCTGGCTCGGCTGAGGTAGTAGGATTAGTAACAGCAGAAAAATTGGACACGGCTGCTCCTTATCTAGTGGAGTCCATTCGTGCCCTGACTTACCTAGTAACTGCACCTATAGTATCTAATAATATGCTGAGTGCCTACAAAGCTTTAGGTTTGACGATTATACGTGATGAGTACGAATGATCTATTTGGCAGATGCGATCGCTGGGGACTGGGGACACAAGGAAAGAATTTCTCCAATGCCCAATGCCCAATGCCCAATGCCCCATGCCCAAATCTAAAATCTGTCCGTTTCTTGAGGTGTTCCAACTGCTCCTGGTTGAGCCGTGAAGAAGTTTTGAGCCGCTTCATTCTGATATATGCACCTAATATCAGGTTTGTCACTGTCCAAGTTACCAGTGAAACCAAAGGTGTTCAGGCGATTTTTGCACTCATTTACCTGATCAGATGTCACCAACTTACGTTGCTCTAAAAGCGCCCAGTTATTTTGTCGGATCACACATCCAGGACGCATACTGGGCTGGGCAACATAGACATTGAAGGGGTTGAGAGTGACGAACAGTCTAGCGTCCATCACCATCGCACTGGCTCCATACTGCACACAAATTTCCGGGTTTGGTGCTTTGGTGTCAATAAATTCACGCGAAGCCACATTTGATGGAGCCAATGTGGTTGTAGAACTAAAAGCAATACCAATCCCAATTCCCAAAATCAACACCCCTCCCATAATTGCGATGGTGAAGAGGTTAAACATCGGGGATTGGAAAATAGAGGGTTTAGAAGTAGTTGCCGATTTACCAGTGGGTTTACGTCTCATTGTTGCTTAATCACCTTCACGCCGATTTGGGAGGGAGTAGTCTAAAGTTGTCTCCCTCTTTCAGTATGCCTATTCTTGACTGTAATTGCCTGTGAGTTTCTGGGCGATATTCTTGTTAAATAAGAAAAATAGGAACTTATCTAGATATCTGGACAGAATTTCAACATAGTACGCTGTGGGGAAAGTTTGCCTACATTTAACCAGTTGCTCTAAGCAACTTGTCTGGCTAATTGAAATGATAGCTGAATTTATGCCAAGCCCTACGAGTCGCTTATTGTTTATATCTAGAATATATTGGTGAGTATTTTTTATTTATTTGCTGACTAACCAATGCTCAGGAATTAGTGGTAACTATAACAACTATTTAGAATTCATATTACCGGGGATGGTGGCGCTATCGTCGATGACGATTAGCTTTGGTGGAACGACATTTTCAATTTGTGGAGACAGATTATTTACCAAAACCTTCGAGGAATTGTTGTTAACTCCCATACACCCCTTAGCGTTGCACATCGGTAAAATGCTGGCGGGAGTCGTGCGGGGGTTGATGACATCCGGTTCTGTGATTTTGGTAGCGCTGCTGTTGACTGGAAACTGGAATTTTCTCAACCCACTATTTCTACTGGTGGTGGTGCTGAACTGTTCAGTATTTGCTGGGTTAGGGGTGATTGTGGGGTTGAGTGTGCGATCGCTCGAATCAGTCGGACTCTACAACAATTTTATAATTATCCCCATGTCATTCTTAGGAGCGACCTTCTTTGACCCTGGTACATTACCAGTTGCCCTGAAAGTCGTAGTTTACCTGTTACCGTTGACCTATGCCAGCATTGGATTACGTGCATCTGCCCATTTACCCTTGTCCCAGTTTCCTTGGTATAGCATACCGATTTTGCTAGTGATCGCGATCGCTCTTTCTCTGTGGGGTGGTTATAAATTCGCTCACCAACAAGATTAAAGTAATTCGTAATTCGTAATTAGTTAAAGCCTTCATTACAACCTGTGCTTTAACTGTTGAATTTTCTGTAAAACTTTTTCGCGATGCTGGGTCAGCTTGAACCATCGGGGCAGGCGACTGGCAAGACTGCCATTGTGCCAACCTAATGTGTCATCTGGCAAGCGTTCTCGCAACCTTGATTGAACATAGGTTTCTAGGAAGTTTAAATGTGTTTCATTATACGCCCAAAGCACTTGACCGCAACAAGAGGTTTGTAACCACAGAGGCAAGCCAAAAAAATGATCTAATATTCCATAGTTGGAACTTCTTTGAGCTATGTAATTGTTTTGCCACAATAACAGTGCAGGTTTTGCTTTGGCAGCATTTGACTGTTGTTTTGTATAGCTACAGTGCTGACAGGTAATTCTTTTGATTGAACCCAGACTTGATTGCTCAGGGTTTACAGTCAATATTTTGGCAGTGCGTAGGCGCAGCCCGCCGTAGGCATCGCATTGTGGACAACGAACTAAAATTTCTTCCTCAAAATCAGAAAGCCGTTTGCCATAGTCTCTAAATCTTATAACCATTTCAGACATCCAGTTAGACATAACCTCAAGCAAATTCGTCTAGATACAGCAGTTGCTAACGAGGCTTCACGGCAGTTATTTGCATCTTGTGGTTTTCGACTCAGCGTTATTGAAATGCTGATTGAATTGAGTCATTAGTCATTAGTTATGAGCAAATGACTAATGACTAATGACTAATGACAAAGGACTAACTAGCTAACAGAGTCTTTTCTAGAGAAGTCCAACGGAAAGCGCGATCGCCACCTCTCTCAATAATTACTCTGACTCGTGGTTCTAGCTGAGGCAAATTCGCTAAATACTCAAGTTCCTCATTGGAAAGAATATGCCCTTCAATAATCCACAAGACCAGCCCCTTTGACTTTGGTGGTAGCTGTTCTAAATGAGAACCGATAATTGGTGGCACATAGTATATATAACCTACTGCTGCACCACTACCAGTACTTTTTTTACCAAGATGAGGAGGTCTGATTCCATGAACTCTTGTGAGATATGCAGCTACGTCGCCTAGTCCTTTAGCCGTAATGTGGAGGGTGGTATAGCCAGCAGCGCGTAGTCGGCGCTGATATCGACCTTCATAACCCCCTTCCAGAGGTACATACACCCCAAGAGCGCCAAATTTTTCCAAATCGCGGATTAAACCGTTGCCAGTGGTAATTAGTGCCATAGATTTTCGTCTTATCCCACTTAGATATCTCTATTATTTACCTTGAACCGATAGATTAAAGCATTTTTTTGGGCATTGGGCATTGGGCATTGGGCATTGGGCATTGGGCATTGGGCATTGGGCATTGGTTATTCTCTTTGTCTCCCTCATCTCCCCCATCCCCCCCATCTCCCCCATCTCCCTCATCCCCCACTCCCCACTCCCCACTCCCTACCTTCTAAAAATAACTCTATAAATTACTGGACAAATATAAATAAATAATTTATATTATTAGATTGTGACCAATCGCGCAAATTAGGCAGCCTTCTTACTGTCATTCTGAGGTAGTGTTAGCATCAAAAGCTGATGACTTAATCTAAATAGAATAATCTAACTTAGATTGATCATAGACTGGTAAACTAAGAAAGCTTTCCGGTCAAAATTGGAGCTTATGGAGGAACAACCAAAGCTAATCCTAAGCTCCAGAGTACATTTACTCCTGTGCCTCTGAAAAAGCAGGCAAAATCTTAAACAATAGTTTAAGGTGTTTAAGGAAGTAAAAACTGAGCAGCAATGTTGGTTTATGGCATTACGTTAGTCTCAGTTAATGGATACTGGGCGGTAAAAACCGCTTAAGTCCAACTGCAACAAGGCAGTAGCCAACCTCCGGGAATCCGTCTTATGGGCGTGTATAAATCGGAAAACCCGCCGACAGAGCTGCCTCCAGAAAGTGCCAGAGCAATTGCTTGGACGAAAGCATTGCTGCACACAGCCTAAAGCTGTAGCGCCTTGCATTGATTCCAGAAGTTACTCTTCCCAATGGGAGGATACTTGTGGCTGTTCTGGTGATCTAGTGAGTGAAGCTAAACAGATTCACCAAGCAGTACGGACACGGTTTGTTGTGTCCCAAAGCATTTGGAGCGGTTTATTTTCAGCCATTCCAAATTTCCCAGGCTAACCCAGCCTAAACTGATGCGTACAAAACGTGTCCTCTAGAGTCCAATTCCAAGGTCAGCAAGTAGAAAGGAGAACCAGTTACTGTGTCTGTAGGTATTCTCGGCACCAAGCTGGGCATGACCCAAATATTTGACGAAGCAGGAGTAGCTATTCCTGTGACTGTCATTCAAGCAGGTCCATGCACCGTTACACAAGTTAAAACGAAACAAACCGACGGTTACTTTGCCATTCAAGTTGGTTATGGCGAAGTTAAACCAAAGGCACTGAACAGACCACTACTGGGTCATTTGGCTAAATCATCTGCCCCAGCATTGCGTCACCTAAATGAATATCACACTGATAGCTCTAGTGATTATGCTTTAGGTCAACAGATTAAAGCAGATATTTTTAGTGCAGGTCAAATTGTCGATGTAGTCGGCACAAGCATCGGTCGCGGCTTTGCGGGAAACCAGAAGCGCAACAACTTTGCTCGTGGTCCGATGTCACACGGTTCCAAAAACCACAGAGCGCCCGGTTCTATTGGTGCTGGGACAACACCAGGTCGTGTCTATCCAGGTAAGCGGATGGCAGGGCGTTTAGGTGGTAAACGCATCACAATCCGCAAGCTGACCATAGTGCGAGTTGACCCAGAACGCAACTTATTACTAATTAAGGGAGCCATTCCTGGTAAACCAGGCGCTCTAGTAAGTGTTGTGCCTGCAAAAATAGTGGGATAGTCAAAAGTCATTAGTCAAAAGTCATTAGTCAGTAGTCATTGGCTAAGGACAAATGGCAAAAGACCAATGACAAATGACAAATGACAAAGGACAAATAACAAAGATGGTTGAAAGCGTAGTTAAAAATTGGCAAGGAGAACAGGTCGGTGAGACGACCTTCGAGTTGCGCGTTGCCAAGGAAGAAACAGCGTCTCATATTGTGCATCGCGCCTTAGTACGGCAATTGACCAATGCTCGTCAAGGAAACGCCAGTACAAAAACTCGCGCTGAAGTCAGAGGTGGTGGCCGTAAACCTTGGCGACAAAAAGGTACCGGTCGCGCTCGTGCCGGGTCGATTCGTTCACCACTATGGCGTGGTGGTGGTGTGATCTTTGGGCCAAAGCCTAGAGACTTCAACCTGAAGTTGAACCGCAAAGAGCGACGTTTAGCACTGCGAACAGCATTTGTCGGTCGCATTGACGATTTGATTGTGGTAGAAGAATTTAGCACCGAGCTATCTCGCCCCAAGACTAAAGAATTAGTGGCAGCCCTTGCCCGTTGGGGAGTAGTACCAGAAAGCAAGTCACTGTTAATTTTGTCTGAGATTGCGGATACAGATAACGTTTATTTGTCAGCCCGCAACATTGAAAATTTAAAACTAATTGCAGCCGACCAGCTAAATGTTTTTGATTTACTGCACGCTGACAAAATTGTAGTTACGGCATCAGCCCTAGAAAAAATTCAGGAGGTCTACAGTGCCTAGCTTTGACCCCCGCGACCTTGCCGACTTAGTACGTCGCCCAATTGTCACCGAGAAAGCGACCATTTTGATGGAGCAGAACAAGTATACCTTTGAAGTAATTCCAAAGGCATCTAAGCCAGAAATCAAGGCTGCGATCGAAGACTTGTTTCAGGTCAAGGTTGTAAAAGTCAACACCATCCTACCACCACGTAAAAAACGGCGCGTTGGTAAATTTATTGGTTATAAGCCCCAATATAAGCGAGCCATTGTTACCGTCGCACCTGGGGATGAAGACAAGATTAGACAAGTTCTATTCCCAGAAGTCTAGGAATTTTAGATTTTAGACTTCGACTACGCTCAGTCGAACGATTTTAGGTTTGAGATTGAGGAGTTTACTGAATAAGTACCAAAAATGGTCGCAATTAGTTAAACACTCATTAAATCCAAAATCCAAAATCCAAAATTAAGTAAATCCAAAATCCAAAATCCAAAATCCAAAATAGATTATGGGTACTCGTTCTTATCGCCCTTATACCCCCAGCACTCGCCAAGTTACAATCTCTGACTTTGCGGAAATTACCAAAACCGAGCCAGAGAAATCCCTAACAACCTCGAAGCATCGCGCCAAAGGTCGGAATAATCACGGGCGGATTACTAGTCGTCGTCGGGGTGGCGGACACAAACAGCTTTACCGGATCATCGATTTTAAAAGGGATAAACATAATATTCCTGCCAAAGTCGCAGCGATTGAATACGATCCTAACCGGAATGCCCGAATTGCCCTTTTGTATTACCAAGACGGCGAAAAAAGGTACATCCTCCACCCCAACGGGTTGAAAGTTGGAACAATAATTATTTCTGGCCCTGAGTCTCCCTTTGAAGATGGTAATGCCTTACCGCTCTGGAAGATTCCCTTAGGTACTAGTGTTCACAACGTAGAATTGACTCCTGGTAAAGGTGGTCAAATTGTTCGTGCTGCTGGTGCTAGCGCCCAAGTCGTGGCAAAAGAAGGTAATTATGTAACTCTCAAGTTGCCTTCAGGAGAAGTCCGCTTGATTCGACGCGAGTCCTACGCCACCATTGGGCAAGTAGGCAACACCGATGCGAGAAACCTGAGTGCAGGTAAAGCCGGACGAAATCGCTGGAAAGGTCGCCGTCCTAAGGTTAGAGGTAGCGTCATGAACCCAGTGGATCACCCACATGGTGGTGGTGAAGGTAGGGCACCTATCGGTAGATCAGGGCCTGTAACACCTTGGGGTAAACCCACATTGGGTGCGAAGACACGCAATCGCAAGAAACTCAGCAGCAAATTGATTATACGTCGTCGCCGTAAGTCTTCCAAACGCGGTCGCGGTGGTCGTGAATCATAGAATTTTAGATTTTAGACTTCGGCGTGAGCGCTCAGTCGAACGATTTTGGATTTTAGATTGGGGTCTACTTGTGAACATTGAAAATTTGTGAAACTTGATTCAGACACCTAATTATCCAAAATCGGAAATTCTAAATCCTAAATCCAAAATCCTAAATCCAAAATTGAACTATGGGTCGTTCTCTAAAAAAAGGTCCTTTCGTTGCGGATCATCTACTAAAGAAAATTGAAAAGCTCAACGACAACAACAGAAAAGAAGTTATTAAAACTTGGTCACGAGCTTCGACAATTTTGCCCCTAATGGTAGGTCATACCATAGCTGTTCACAACGGACGCCAACACGTTCCAGTTTTTGTAAATGAGCAGATGGTAGGACACAAGTTGGGTGAATTTGCCCCAACACGCACCTACAGGGGTCATGGAAAAAGCGACAAAAAAGCAGGTAGGTAGTTATTAGTCATGAAGTCATTAGTCATTAGCTAAAGACAAGTGACAAATGATGAGTGACAAATGACAAAATTGGAGAAAATTATGGCTACTGATACTACTGAAGTAAAAGCGATCGCTCGTTTTATCCGCATCTCGGCCTACAAAGTGCGTCGGGTACTCGATCAAATCCGGGGGCGATCGTACCGAGAAGCGCTAATCATCCTAGAATTCATGCCCTATCGCGCCACTGAACCCATATTGAAGGTTCTCAGAAGCGCTGCTGCTAATGCCGAACACAACGCTGGGTTAGATCGGACTCAACTAGTGATTACTCAGGCTTATGCTGATCAAGGACCGCCGTTGAAGCGGTTCCAGCCAAGGGCGCAAGGTCGAGCTTACCAAATTCGCAAGCCGACGTGTCATATTACTGTGGCTGTTGCAGCCGCCCCAGAAAAATAAGCTTTTTTACACGAATAAATTGCGTAAAGTAAGAAATTTTAGAGGAAGTATTCGTGGGACAGAAGATTCATCCAGTTGGTTTTCGCCTGGGTATTACACATGAACATCAATCCCGTTGGTTTGCTGTTCCTCATCGCTATCCAGAACTTTTACAAGAAGACTACAAACTGCGTCAATACATAGAACAAAAACTGGGTAGACTCGCTCAAAACAACGCCGGAATTTCCGAGGTGCGGATTGAGCGCAAAGCTGACCAAATCGACTTAGAAGTACGCACAGCTAGACCAGGTGTAGTAGTAGGTCGTGGTGGGCAAGGCATTGAATCTTTGCGTACCGGACTCCAAGGACTGTTGGGTAGTAATCGCCAAATTCGCATTAACGTAGTTGAAGTCCAACGAGTTGATGCTGATGCCTATCTGATTGCCGAATACATTGCTCAACAATTGGAACGCCGGGTTTCCTTTCGGCGGGTAGTGCGGCAATCGATTCAGCGTGCCCAACGTGCTGGCGTCCAAGGCATTAAAATCCAAGTCAGCGGTCGGCTCAACGGTGCGGAAATTGCCCGGACAGAGTGGACTCGTGAAGGTAGAGTGCCTTTACATACCTTACGGGCTGACATTGACTACTCTTATTGCACGGCAAAAACTGTTTACGGCATTCTGGGTATCAAAGTATGGGTGTTTAAGGGAGAAATTATTCCTGGACAGGAAGAAACTCCGCTACCACCCGCAACCCGTGATCCCCGCGATCGCGGCGATCGCGATCGTGAACCCCGTCGTCGTCAACAACAACGTCGTCGCCAGCAATTTGAAGACCGCTCAAATGAAGGATAAATCGTCATTAGTCATTAGTCATTAGTAAATGACAAATGACAAATGACAAATGACAAACGACAAGTGACAAACCATGTTAAGCCCTAGAAGAACTAAATTCCGCAAACAACAGCGCGGACGAATGGAGGGACTAGCCACCCGTGGTAGCACCCTCAACTTCGGTGATTTTGCACTGCAAGCGCAAGAACCTGCTTGGATTACCTCGCGTCAAATCGAGGCTTCTCGTCGGGCAATGACCCGTTATATTCGTCGGGGTGGACAAATCTGGATTCGGATTTTCCCTGATAAACCTGTAACCATGCGTCCTGCTGAAACCCGGATGGGTTCCGGTAAAGGTAATCCAGAGTTTTGGGTAGCGGTAGTCAAACCAGGGCGAATTTTGTTTGAAATCGGCGGGGTTTCTGAAGAAATCGCCCGTGAAGCTATGCGCTTGGCTTCATTTAAACTGCCTATAAAAACCAAGTTTATTGTGCGCTCTCAACCACAGGAGCAGGAGTAGCTTATGCCTCTTCCCAAGATTTCAGAAGCGAGAGAATTAAGTGACGAGAAACTCTCTGATGAAATTGTCGCGATCAAAAGACAACTATTTCAGTTGCGCTTGCAAAAAGCTACAAGACAACTAGAAAAGCCCCACCAGTTCCGACAGATCCGACACCGCCTAGCCCAATTGCTGACGGTAGAAACAGAACGCAAACGGGCAGCAAGTCAATCGGCTCAAGAAGAAAAGTAGGAGATTATGGCAGTCAAAGAACGAGTTGGCTTGGTAGTGAGCGATAAAATGCAAAAAACTGTGGTAGTAGCCATAGAAAACCGCGCTCCTCACCCCAAGTACGGCAAGATTGTAGTTAACACCCAACGATATAAAGTTCACGACGAAGAAAATAAGTGTAAAGTAGGCGATCGCGTTCGCATTCAGGAAACTAGACCCCTGAGTAAAACCAAGCGCTGGAAAATCACAGAAGTCCTGAACGTCAAACCCACTTAAACCTCATCGTTGTTAGTTTCTAACAACATTACAAGGGAGAATAATTGTGATTCAACCCCAGACTTACCTGAATGTCGCAGATAATAGCGGCGCCCGCAAACTAATGTGCATCCGCATCTTAGGTGGAGGCAACCGCCGTTATGGTTTTATCGGCGATAAAATTATCGCAGTTGTCAAAGATGCTACACCCAACATGGCTGTAAAAAAGTCTGATGTCGTGGAAGCAGTAATTGTCCGAACTCGTAAAGCTGTAAGTCGTGATAGCGGCATGAGTATTCGCTTTGATGATAACGCTGCTGTGATCATCAACAAAGACGGTAATCCCAGAGGCACACGGGTTTTTGGCCCAGTTGCACGGGAACTGCGCGATAAAAACTTTACCAAAATTGTTTCTCTGGCTCCGGAGGTGCTTTAATGGCAACCAAACAGGGTACGCCCAAAGTATTCCACAAAATGCACGTCAAAACTGGCGACACCGTACAAGTGATTGCTGGCAAAGACAAAGGAAAAGTCGGCGAAATTACTCAGGCACTTCCCCAGCTGAGTAAAGTTATCGTCAAAGGTGTCAACATTAAAACCAAGCACGTCAAACCCCAGCAAGAAGGTGAATCAGGGCGGATTGTCACCCAAGAATTCCCGATTCATAGCTCCAACGTGATGCTTTATTCCACCAAGCAAAACGTTGCCAGTCGTGTTTGTTATACCTTTACCTCAGAAGGCAAAAAAGTCAGAAAACTCAAGAAAACTGGCGAGATTCTGGATAAATAAGAATTAGCCAACTTGAGATTTTAGATTTTAATTTTAATCCAAAATCCAAAATCTAAAATCCAAAATTAAAGGTTCCCTGACCAAGCCCAGGGATATCAGGACAAAAAACTATGCCGACAACAAGACTCAAAAGCTTATATCAAGAGACAATCGTCCCCAAACTGATCAATCAGTTTCAATATACCAACGTTCATCAAGTACCGAAGTTGGTAAAGGTTACGATTAACCGAGGTTTGGGTGAAGCAGCTCAAAATGCGAAGTCACTAGAGGCATCGATCAACGAAATTGCCTTGGTAACAGGTCAAAAACCAGTGGTGACACGGGCGAAAAAGGCGATCGCAGGCTTTAAGATTCGTCAAGGTATGCCTGTGGGGATCATGGTTACTCTCAGAGCCGAACGGATGTATGCCTTTTTCGACCGACTAGTTAGCTTGTCACTACCCAGAATTCGAGATTTTCGTGGCGTTAGCCCTAAAAGCTTTGACGGACGCGGGAATTATACTTTGGGTGTAAGAGAACAGCTAATTTTTCCAGAAGTCGAGTACGACAGCGTTGATCAAGTGCGTGGGATGGATATTTCCATCATCACCACAGCAAAAAACGACGAAGAGGGTCGCGCCTTACTTAAAGAATTAGGAATGCCCTTTCGCGATCAATAAGTTCATCAATAGAGGGAACGATGGCGGCTAACGACACAATTGCAGATATGCTGACGCGCATCCGCAATGCCAACCTGGCGCGGCATCAAACTACACAAGTGCCAGCTACAAAAATGACCCGGAGTATTGCCAAAGTACTACGGGAGGAAGGCTTTATTGCTGAAATAGAAGAAGCAGAAGAAGGGGTAAAACACAATCTGGTGATTTCCCTGAAATATAAGGGTAAAAATCGTCAGCCACTGATCACCGCCTTAAAGCGAGTGAGTAAGCCTGGCTTGCGTGTTTACTCCAATCGAAAAGAATTACCAAGAGTACTAGGCGGCATTGGCATTGCCATTATTTCTACATCCAGTGGCATTATGACTGACCGCGAAGCGCGGCGTCAGAACTTGGGTGGGGAAGTGCTTTGTTACGTTTGGTAGTCATTGGTCATTAGTCATTTGTCATTAGTGAAAGACAAAGGACAAAGGACAAATAACAAAGGACAAAAAGTCATGTCTCGTATTGGTAAACGTCCAATTACCATTCCCGCCAAAGTCCAAGTGGCGATCGATGGTGCGAATGTTGTGGTGAAAGGCCCGAAAGGAGAACTTTCTCGCACTCTCACAGCTAATGTCTCAGTCTCTCAAGAGGGAGAAATATTACACGTAACCCGTCGGGATGAAACTCGTACCTCAAAGCAACTGCACGGCTTAAGCCGCACTTTAGTTGCCAACATGGTCGAGGGAGTTTCCCAAGGTTTTCAGCGCCGTCTGGAAATTCAAGGTGTTGGTTACAGGGCACAACTTCAAGGGCGTAACCTAGTTTTAAATATGGGTTACAGCCATCAGGTGCAAATTGTTCCCCCAGATGGAATTCAGTTTGCCGTAGAAGGTACTACTAACGTCATTGTCAGTGGCTATGACAAAGAAATCGTAGGTAATACAGCCGCAAAAATTCGTGCCGTTCGTCCACCAGAACCTTACAAAGGTAAAGGCATTCGCTATGCCGGTGAAGTGGTCAGACGGAAAGCTGGTAAGACTGGTAAGGGTGGTAAGAAGTAAAAATGAAACTTACTCGTAGAGAATCAAAAAACCGTCGTCATCGACGCGTTCGGGGCAAAGTTATTGGCTCCCCAGAACGTCCGCGTTTAGCGGTGTTTCGTTCTAATGAGCATATTTATGCCCAATTAATTGATGATACTCAGCATCAAACCATAGTGGCAGCATCGACTGTAGAACCAGAGTTGAAATCTAGTTTAGCGTCATGTGCAAACCGCGACGCATCGGTGCAAGTTGGTAAGTTGATCGCAGTGCGATCGCTAGAAAAAGGCATCACCAAAGTAGTCTTTGATCGCGGTGGTAACTTATATCATGGTCGTGTCAAAGCATTAGCTGATGCAGCACGCGAAGCTGGTTTAGATTTCTAAAGTCATTGGTCATTAGTCATTGGTCATTAGTTATTGGACAAATGACAAAAGACAAATGACAACTGACAAATGACAACTGACAAATGACGTTAAAAGAGCATAAATTATGGCAACAGAGCGTAAAAGTAGAACAAAGCGTGCCAAAAAAGAAGAAACCACTTGGCAAGAGCGGGTTATTCAAATCCGACGCGTGAGTAAAGTGGTCAAAGGTGGTAAAAAACTCAGCTTCCGCGCGATCGTGGTCGTCGGTAACGAACGCGGTCAAGTTGGTGTCGGAGTAGGTAAAGCCTCAGATGTAATTGGCGCGGTCAAAAAAGGCGTAGCCGACGGCAAAAAACACCTGATTGATATCCCAATCACTAAATCCAACTCCATTCCCCATCCCATTGATGGTGTCGGTGGCGGTGCAAAAGTAATTATGCGTCCAGCCTCACCTGGTACTGGGGTAATTGCTGGTGGTGCCGTGCGAACTGTGTTGGAATTGGCAGGAGTTCGTAACGTCCTAGCCAAGCAACTTGGCTCCAACAATCCGCTCAATAATGCTAGAGCCGCAGTTAACGCCTTATCTACACTGCGTACCCTTTCTGAGGTCGCCGAAGATCGCGGTATTCCTATTCAAAATCTCTACATCTAATTTAGTCATTAGTCATTGGTCATTAGTCATTAGTGAATAACAAAGGACAAATGACAAATGACAAAGCGCAAAGTCTGAGGGTCGGTTTCCGACCATTGGAACTTTGTAACAGACGACAAATGACAAACGACAAATGAGAACTTGATAACTTATGAGACTCCATGATGTTAAGCCGCAAAAAGGCTCAAAGAAACGTAAGAAGCGTGTAGCCAGAGGTATTTCTGCCGGTCAAGGTGCCAGTGCTGGTCTAGGTATGCGGGGTCAAAAATCTCGTTCTGGTAGTGGTACTAGACCAGGTTTTGAAGGTGGTCAACAGCCATTGTACCGCCGCTTGCCTAAACTGAAGGGCTTTCCGATTGTGAATCAGAAGATTTACACTACGATTAATGTAGAGAAGCTAGCCTCCCTTCCCGCTAATACGGAAGTAACTTTGACCTCCTTAAAAGCAGCAGGTATTCTGACTGCTGTCAAGGGACCATTGAAAATTTTAGGTAATGGGGAATTGAACACTCCGCTCAAGGTACAAGCGGCAGCTTTCACAGGTACAGCTCGTAGCAAAATTGAGGCAGCTGGTGGTAGTTGTGAAGTCTTATGAGTGAGCCGGAACAGCGCACTTAAATGCAAGCCAACTCGCTGTCAGCGCCTGGTTCACTATAAAGGTAGCACTCTATGATCAGTCGAGATAAAGCCCCAACGGCTCAAGAAACTTTTATGCAGATGGCACAAGCAGCCGGGCTGAGAGGTAGGCTGCTTGTCACTGTCGGTATTTTAATTTTAGTTCGCCTGGGCATCTTCTTGCCCATACCAGGAATTGATCGACAACGATTTCATGAAGCCATATCGGGAAGTAATTCCGTATTCGGTTTATTGGATATATTTTCAGGACGCGGACTTTCAACTTTGGGCGTCTTTGCTTTAGGGATTTTACCCTTCATTAATGCGTCTATTATCATCCAATTGCTCACCGCTGCGATTCCATCTTTAGAAAATTTACAGAAAAATGAAGGCGAAGCGGGGCGGCGGAAAATATCCCAAATTACCCGCTATGTAACTGTATGTTGGGCGATTCTTCAAAGTACAGCTTTTTCGGCATTATTCCTCCAGCAATTCGCCTTAAAGCCAGGTCCCATCTTTGTAGCTGAAACTGCGATCGCTCTGACTGCTGGTTCCATGTTCGTCATGTGGACATCAGAACTAATTACAGAACGTGGGATTGGAAATGGAGCATCATTGTTGATTTTTGTCAACATTGTCGCGTCATTACCAAAAGCTTTAGGCGATACTATCGATTTGGTGCAAGTCGGCGGTCGGGAAACAGTGGGTCGCGTGATCGTACTGATCTTAGTTTTCCTGGCAACCATTGTTGGTATTGTGATTGTGCAGGAAGGAATGCGCCGCATCCCGATTATTTCGGCTCGTCGCCAAGTAGGTCGTCGAGTTTTGGCAGAGCAACGTAGCTTCCTACCCTTGCGGCTAAATCAAGGCGGCGTAATGCCAATTATTTTTGCTGCTGCCATCCTCAGTTTGCCACTGCTGATCGCCAATTTCGCCAAGAATGCCGAATTGGCAAATATAGTTAACACTTATCTCAGTCCAAGCGGTTCTAGCTCCTGGGTCTATGCCTTGGTCTACATGATTTCCATCATTTTCTTCAGCTACTTCTATTCTTCGTTGATTCTCAACCCGGTAGATGTGGCGCAGAACTTGAAGAAAATGGGTTCTAGTATTCCTGGCATTCGTCCGGGTAAGGCAACCAGCGAGTATATTGAGCGTGTGTCAAACCGACTAACTTTTTTGGGTGCGATCTTTTTGGGACTGGTTGCTATTATCCCAACCGGTGTGGAAAGTGCTTTAGGAGTACCCACCTTTAAAGGACTGGGTGCTACCTCTTTGTTAATTCTAGTTGGTGTGGCGATTGATACGGCAAGACAAATCCAAACTTACGTGATCTCTCAGCGCTATGAAGGAATGGTGAAACAATAGTGACGCGACTAATCTTCTTGGGACCACCTGGAGCTGGCAAAGGAACACAAGCTCAAACGTTGGCTGAACACTTGAATATTCGCCATGTTTCTACAGGTGAAATATTAAGACAAGCCATGAAAGAGCAAACTCTTTTGGGAATCAAGGCTCAAAACTATGTAAATAGCGGTGAGTTAGTACCCGATCAGCTAGTGCAGGACTTGGTACAAGAGCGCCTCAGTCAACCAGATGCAAAAAATGGTTGGATTCTGGATGGTTTTCCCCGGAAAGTGACACAAGCGGCTTTTCTAGAAGAATTGCTGGAAAAAATACATCAGAGTGGCGAAAGGGTAGTCAATCTAGATGCACCAGATGAAGTTGTGATCGCACGTTTGCTAGCTAGAGGACGAAAAGATGATACCGAAGAGGTGATTCGTCGTCGGTTAGAAGTGTACCGCGCTGAAACTGCACCTTTAATTGATTATTATGGCGATCGCCAAAAACTTTTAACAGTCAATGGCAATCAGTCCCAAGAAGATGTCACTGGTGAACTCCAAAAGGTAATCGCTTCTTGAAAAGTAGGGGAATAGGGAGTGGGGAGTAGGGAGTAGGGAATTCAACACTTATCACTCACCACTCCCCCGACCAAGAAGAAGATCAATTTTAGCTAAGATATATTAATAAACTGTTGATATATTTCTTAAAATGTGTTTCTTTGCAGATGAAGCGCTGCAACTGAACACGAAATTGTTGAGTTGAGGAAAAAACAAATTGTCTAAACAAGATTTAATTGAGATGGAAGGCACGGTTACAGAGTCCTTGCCCAATGCGATGTTTCGCGTTGACTTGGACAATGGCTTTAACGTGCTGGCACATATTTCCGGTAAGATTCGCCGAAATTATATCAAGATTTTGCCCGGCGATCGCGTCAAGGTAGAGCTAACTCCTTACGACTTGACCAAAGGCAGAATTACCTATCGACTACGAAAGAAGTAACTATATGTAGACGATTTTACCATAAAACCATTTTTTTGGCTGTTTACTAGTCAATTAACTGGATTAATTTCCCTAGAAATGCTATAATTTTATATTTGGAGTCAAAGAATAAAAGGCATGAAAGTTAGAGCCTCAGTCAAGAAAATCTGTGAAAAGTGTAACGTGATCAAACGTCGTGGTCGCGTTATGGTGATCTGCGTGAACCCCAAGCACAAACAACGTCAAGGATAACGCTCTTACCAACAGAGCCAGTTGTAACACGCATATCATCATTAAAACGAAAAGACGCGATTAATCACGTTTTTCCAACCAACAGTAATTGCGAGAACAATAGGGAGAGTTCATTGTGGCACGTATTGCCGGAGTAGACCTTCCACGCGATAAGCGCGTCGAGATCGGTCTAACTTACATCTACGGAATTGGATTATCGCGCTCTCAAGAAATTATAGCGGCTACTGGTGTGAACCCAGACACCCGCGTTAAGGACTTAAGTGATGCCGATGTGACAGTCCTGCGAGGGGAAATAGAAAGCAACTATCAAGTTGAAGGGGACTTGAGGCGCTGGGAATCTTTGAACATCAAGCGCTTAGTTGATATTGGTACCTACAGAGGGCGTCGTCATCGTATGGGCTTACCAGTCAGAGGCCAAAGAACTCGCACAAATGCCAGAACCCGTCGAGGCAGAAGGCAGACAGTGGCTGGTAAGAAGAAGGCTCCAGGGAAATAATTTTGCACCGCTTGCTAATCCGAGCAAGTTTTACCTTAAATCACCTAAACAAGTATGGCGAGACAACCAACTAAAAAATCCGGGAGCAAGAAGCAGAAACGGAATGTACCCAGTGGGATGGCCTACATCCAGTCTACTTTCAACAATAGCATTGTCACCATTACCGATCAAAATGGAGATGTCATCTCCTGGGCTAGTGCTGGTTCTAGCGGTTTTAAGGGAGCAAAAAAGGGAACTCCCTTTGCAGCGCAAACTGCTGCTGAAAGTGCAGCCCGTCGAGCCATTGATCAAGGAATGCGCCAAATTGAGGTAATGGTCAGTGGGCCAGGAGCAGGTAGAGAAACCGCTATCCGGGCACTTCAAGGAGCAGGACTGGAAATTACACTGATTCGGGATATTACCCCCATTCCTCACAATGGTTGTCGTCCACCCAAGCGCCGTCGAGTTTAAACACCAAGACTTGGGCAGTGAGGACAAAAGTTACAGCCAGCAATGACCGCTTGAGCGTCTAACGTGCAAACTGTCATTGAGTCAAAGCTTGGGCGACCAGAAGCGTGTCAGATTTTCCTGCCGGGAAAGCTGTTAAACTTCCGGCTACCCAAAATATTATTAATCAATTTTGGATTTTAGATTGGCGATTTTAGATTGAAGCCGACTACAAGAGTGCTGGGCTTCGTGGATTTTAAGTTGATGATTTAAGATTTGTTGCGCTTACAAGAAGCGGAGCATGAACCAAAGAAGCACAATCCAAAATCCAAAATCCAAAATCGAAAATTGGTAGTCAATTCAGGAGGCAATTGATTTGTCTGCTAGCAGCACCTTAGAAAAAGGGAGGCTCATCCGTGGCGCAGTTTCAAATTGAATGTGTAGAGTCGAATACCGAAGAAAGTCGGAACCATTACAGTAAATTTGTTTTGGAACCTCTAGAACGCGGTCAAGGAATAACTGTTGGCAACGCACTGCGGCGGGTTTTACTGTCTAATCTAGAGGGTACGGCAGTTACAGCAGTGAGGATTGAAAAAGTCTCACATGAGTTCGCCACAGTTCCGGGCGTGCGGGAAGATGTGCTGGAAATCCTCATGAAAATGAAGGAAGTTATCCTGAAAAACTATTCTTCGCAACCCCAGATTGGTAGATTATTGGTTAACGGTCCAGCAACAATCACTGCGGCACATTTTGACTTGCCCAGTGAAGTAGAAGTCATCGATCCGACCCAGTATGTAGCCACCGTCGCTGAGGGTGGAAAACTGGAAATGGAATTTCGGATCGAGAGAGGCAAAGGCTATCGCACCGTAGAGCGAGGACGTGAGGAAGCCACATCGTTGGATTTTCTCCAAATCGACTCAATATTTATGCCGGTGCGAAAAGTCAACTACAGTGTTGAAGAATCTCGTGGGGAAGGCTTGATTCCAAAAGACCGACTACTGTTGGAAGTTTGGACAAATGGTAGTATTTCCCCCCAAGAAGCACTATCTTCGGCTGCTGGGATCTTGGTAGATTTATTCAACCCGTTGAAAGACATCTCCCTGGAACCAACAGACACAGGTTCGGACATTCCAGACGATCCAACTGCCCAGATACCTATCGAAGAGTTGCAACTTTCTGTGCGGGCATATAACTGTCTCAAACGGGCACAAGTTAACTCTGTGGCAGATTTGTTGGATTATACCCAAGAAGACCTCTTAGAAATTAAGAACTTTGGGCAGAAGTCAGCAGAAGAAGTCGTGGAAGCTTTGCAGCGACGCTTGGGCATCACCCTGCCAATGGAAAGAGGCTCTAAACACCCTTAAGAAAAACCGTTCATAATTCATAGTGCATAATTATGCGTCACCGTTGTCGCGTCAAAAAACTCAGTAAACCCGCCGATCAACGCCGTGCTTTACTGCGATCGCTCGCCACCGAGCTGATCCGTCATGGTAAGATCACCACCACTTTAATTAGAGCGAAAGTTCTGCGAAGTAAAGTGGAAAAAATGATTACCCTAGCCAAAAACGGCTCCTTGGCAGCACGCCGGGAAGCCCTTGGCTATATCTTCGACAAACAACTGGTTCACGCTCTATTTGAGCAAGCTCCAACTCGATATGGCGATCGCCAGGGCGGTTATACCCGCATCCTGCATACCGTACCGCGTCGGGGTGATAATGCAAAAATGGCCATAATTGAATTGGTTTAAGTCATTTAGTCATTAGTCATTAGTCATTGGTCATTAGTGAATAACAAAGGACAAATGACAAAGGACAAAATCTGTATGTTAGAAAGCCACCAGCCTAGACAAATTCATCGAGTAGCCTTGGTAATCCAATACCTGGGCACTCATTTTCATGGCTGGCAACGGCAAAAACAACAGAGGACAGTTCAAGAAGAGATCGAAATTGCGATCGCTACTATTCTTGGGCATCATGTAACATTACACGGTGCCGGGCGAACTGATTCTGGAGTTCACGCTGCTGCTCAAGTCGCCCATTTTGAAACAACAGGTTTAATTCCGCCTCACAAGTGGGCAACAATCCTCAACAGCTATCTGCCGTCAGATATATTAATCAGGGCTTCAGCTAGTGTAGATAACCGTTGGCACGCTCGCTTTAGTGCAGCCTATCGACGGTATCGCTACACAATATATACTGAAGATCGACTTAACTTGTTTGTAAGACCCTTCAGTTGGCATTATTATTATGCACCCCTGGATGAATCTTTAATCCAAGCTGCCTTGAAACCTCTGTTGGGAAAGCATCACTTAGCTGCTTTTCACCGTGCAGGCTCGAAGCGATCGCATTCCTGGGTAGAGGTGCAAGCAGTAGAGTGTCGTCGCAGTGGGCCATTTATCCATATTGAAATACAGGCAGATGGATTTTTGTATGGCATGGTACGGCTGTTGGTAGGGATGTTGGTACAAGTAGGTTCTGGACAACGCACACTTTCTAGCTTCACCGAACTCTGGAAAGAAGAACGCCGGGAAGAAGTAAAATACGCCGCACCGCCCCAAGGCTTGTGCTTGTTGCGAGTCGGCTATCCAGATTTTCCTTTTCCCAAAGAGATTTGGTACGACACCTTGCCAAAGTTCGTCACTAGTCAAGAGTCATTAGTCATTGGTTAGTAGAGACGCGGTTAATCGCGTCTGTACAATGGTCATTAGTGAATAACAAATGACAAAGGACAAATAACAAATGACTAATGACAAATTAAAAATGACAAAGGATAAATGACAAATGACAACGAGTAAAACATACCTTCCTTCTCAAGCATCCCTTGAGCGTGAGTGGTACATAGTAGATGCCACCGATCAACGCCTCGGTCGCCTCGCCAGCGAAATCGCCCAGATTTTGAGAGGCAAAAAGAAACCCGAATATACACCCCACCTAGATACAGGTGACTTCGTAATCGTCATCAATGCCGAGAAAGTCGCAGTCACAGGCAAAAAGCGCACTCAAAAGCTGTACCGTCGCCATTCTGGTCGTCCCGGTGGGATGAAAACGGAAACTTTCGCTAAACTGCAACAGCGCATACCAGAGCGGATTTTAGAACAGGCTGTTAAAGGTATGCTACCTAAAAATAGCCTGGGTAAGCAGTTGTTCACCAAGCTGAAAGTCTACGCGGGTCCGACGCATCCCCATGATGCTCAAAGACCTAAAGAACTACAAATTAGTACAATTCCTGGAGAAGAAAATTAATGGTAGTAGCAGACGCCAATAGCGGTCGCGCCGTATACTGGGGTACTGGTCGTCGTAAGACCTCAGTAGCGCGGGTACGCCTGGTTCCAGGCACTGGTCAACTGACTGTGAACGGTAAAGATGGAAATTTGTATTTCCAATTTAACGCCAACTACCTGGGAGTCATCAAAGCACCCTTGGAAACTCTGGGACTAGAAAACGAATATGACATTTTGGTGAAAGCAGAAGGTGGCGGCTTGACCGGACAGGCTGATTCTGTTCGCTTGGGAGTTGCTCGTGCTTTGTGCCAACTAGACCCAGACAACCGCCCACCTTTGAAAACCGAAGGTTATTTGACTCGCGATCCCAGGGCAAAAGAGCGTAAGAAATATGGTTTACATAAAGCCCGGAAAGCGCCTCAGTACTCTAAACGTTAGGGCATGGGGCATGGGGCATTGGGCATGGGGCATCTCTCCCACTCTCCAATCCCTAGCTTCAATTGAACGCTGAAAGTTATAATTGATATAGATTCACCACAAAAGGAACAATGGCTAAATCTGATATTCACCCCAAGTGGTATCCAGACGCTAAAGTTTACTGCAACGGTCAAGTTGTTATGACCATTGGCTCTACCAAGCCAGAATTGCACGTAGATGTTTGGTCTGGAAATCACCCATTTTACACCGGTACTCAGAAGATTATTGACACTGAGGGTCGAGTAGAGCGCTTCCTCCGTAAGTACGGTATGAGCAGCACTCAAGCATCTGGCGACGACCAAAACAAAAAGTAGCGAGTTGGCTCTGCTGTTAACGACGGCCCTGCATTCTTCGGGGTCGATTGTCATTTATATGCTCGAGCCAATTTGTTATTTTTTTAAGGAGCGATCGCACTCGTCATGGCTGAATCATACTTACTGGATAAACTCAAATCTGTTGAACAAACCTTTAATGAATTAACACGTCGTCTTGGCGACCCTGATACCGCTAGCAACCCTGATGAGTATCAAGAAATCGCTAAGTCTCGTTCTTCTTTGGAAGAGGTAGTTAATACCTATGAAATTTGGAAAGCAGCCCAAGAAGACTTGATCGGAGCGCGTCAGGTTTATAAGGAATCTGCAAGTGACCCAGAGTTGCAAGAAATGGCAGCACTGGAAGTAAAGGAACTTGAACAAAAAATAGAATATTTAGAGACTCGCTTGAAAGTCTTACTGCTACCACGCGACCCCAATGATGAAAAGAATATCATGTTGGAAATTCGCGCTGGTACTGGTGGCGATGAAGCAAGTATTTGGGCTGGCGATTTGATGCAGATGTACACCCGCTATGCCCAGACTCAAGGTTGGAAAGTTTCTCTAGTGAGCGAATCTCGAGGAGAAATGGGTGGCTGGAAAGAGGTCATTCTAGAAATTAAAGGTAATGACGTTTACAGCCAGTTAAAGTTTGAAGCTGGAGTACATCGTGTGCAGCGCGTGCCGGCAACTGAATCTGGGGGACGGGTTCATACTTCCACAGCTACGGTGGCGATTATGCCAGAGGTGGATGATGTGGAAATTCACATTGACCCGAAAGATATTGAAATGACTACAGCCCGTTCTGGTGGTGCTGGTGGGCAAAACGTCAACAAGGTGGAAACAGCCGCCGACTTGATGCACAAACCGACAGGAATTCGGATTTTCTGTACAGAAGAACGCAGCCAGTTGCAAAATAAAGAACGGGCGATGCAAATTCTGCGGGCGAAGTTGTATGAGATGAAGTTACGCGAACAACAAGAAGCTGTAACTTCCATGCGGCGATCGCAGGTTGGTACAGGATCGCGATCGGAAAAAATTCGCACTTACAATTATAAAGATAACCGCGCTACTGATCACCGGTTAGGTCAGAATTATTCCCTTAACCCTGTTTTGGAAGGTGATTTAGAGACGCTTATCCAATCTTGTATATCTCTAGACCAGCAAGAACGTCTCGCGGAGTTAGCGACTTCTGCCGCTAACTAATTTTTACGGTTAAAAACTCTGTAAAACCACTTGTTGTTTTGTTGCTTTTAACACACACAGGTGGTTTTCTAATATCGCGTGGAGTGTATCTTCTATTTCACTGGGATAATGGTAATAGGCAAATTCGTACTTCATGACGTAATTTAGCTTCGCCCATTCCTTCAGGGTTTGACAGGTATAAATTAACTTTTCCGCTTCTTCTTGCCAACGCGCAAAAATCCGGTAGCTAAAAAAGCTGCTGCACACGTTACCTTTTGCATCCCAGTAGGAAATACACACTTGATGCTTTAGATGGTGGATTTTTTTGATTTGCTTAACATCGTAGCCTTTAAGTTTTAAAGCTTCTTTCGCTTCAGCCTCCGAAATGTGCCACTGTTCTGGTTTAATTTTATTAGTGGCTATTAGGTTTTTACCTTTGCGGCGATATTGATTACTTTTGCGTGGCTTGTGAAACATGATGCACCCTTTATCTTATCGGCATTACTACCGATAACCTGATTAAAATTGCTATATCAATACTGCAAGTTTAATTGCAGTATTGCAACAATCATTTTAGATTATCATTAACAATGAACCTTGTCAACATAAAAGTAAAGTTTGAGGGTTTGTTCACTAAACTTGTAAATACAGTTGGCTAGCTATATAAGCAGTGAACATCGAAAGCAGAGAAAAACTGATTGAAATCATCAAACTAGCTCGTGGTTCAATGAGCCAGCGAGGGTTTGGCAAGCTTTTGGGAGTTTCTGCTACTGCTGTTCAGTTGTGGGAAAAGGGTGTGAATGTGCCAGATACCGAATATTTAGCAAAAATCGCAGCGAGAGCGGGTTACACACTCCAAGAGTTACTCAGTTGCCTGGATGGTAAGCCAATACAAGAAACCTCAGATTTGAGTCTAATTCTCAGACAAATCCAGCACATGCCTCTGTCCCAAGTGGCTCAAATCGTCCAAGCTGCGGCAGATAGATTGGCGGCTGTGGCTGAAGCATCCGAGGATGAAGCAAAAGCAAGTTGAATATTTGTTCAGGATTGAATTTAAATCATCAAACTAGCTCGTGGTTTCTTGCTGTCAAGATTCAACTCTATGGATATAGACAAACCTTTTTTGTATGACGAAGACTTCTATGGCTGGACACAGCAGCAGGCTAAAGCGTTAGAGCAGAGGCTAGTTATGGAACTAGACTGGCAACACCTGCAAGAGGAAATTCAAGCTTTGGGCAGACAGGAGTATCGGGAACTCGTGAGTCGTCTGAGTGTATTACTCGGTCATCTCTTGAACTGGGAGTATCTACCCGAACAACGCTCTCGCAGTTGGTTTTTAACAATTCGAGAACAGCGTCGCGCCATCCACAGACATTTGCGACAGAACCCTAGCTTAAAGTCTCGAATTGAAGAAGCCTTGTTAGATGGCTTTGAAGCGGGAGTGGATTTGGCGCTACGAGAAACTAACTTACCATTACGAACTTTTCCAGAGCATTGCCCCTATTTATTTGATGATGCGATCGCAGACAATTTTCTGTGCGATACTCATCAAGACTGGGAAGGATAATTCCTGCCATTTTTCTGACGCTCATTTGTGATTTGGAGACACGTTATCGCTTGAATCTAAGAGATGATGCCCAATATTTGTAAGTAAGTGGGCTGAATTAAATATATAAATAGATTGACATGAAACCGTTGTAGTGACTGACAAGCTACTAAAATTTAACTGCACACACCTACTTAGTTAAACTTCCTCAGTTTAAGAAAGGAACATTGCGAAACTCAATATTGTTAGCCCCATTATTAGCAAATACTGGAAGCTTTAAAACTGGAGCTTGTGTTATGTTTTCTGGTATATTCTCAAAGGTGATATCTGTTACATAATTAATTCCTGGGGATATTCTTAGGGAGACGGAGTTTCCGCTTTTACCACCCATTTCTACGGCAGATCCATTATAAGATTTTCCGACAGAATCAACGATTGTTAATTTAGATGCGTCTATTCCAAAATTATCTTCTGTGCTTTCTCTTGTGATTAAAAGATTACATTTTATAGTTGTATCCGACCTTCTACAGCCTTTTAATAAAAAGACATATCCATTAATCAGTTTTCGTTGCTCAGAATGTGAGTTAGTGTTCTTAGGTTGTTTTGTGGGTTTACCGCACACAGTCGCACCTTCGTCGGTAATGACACAAACTCGTTGTTGCGATTGCGCTGGAAAACTGTATATCAAAAGACTACTCAGTACTATACTAGCAAAAACACTAGTCCGTCGAACATTTGACATTAGATTCATGTTATTAAATACTTCAATCTAGATTTGTATCTGAATACTACTTTACTTAATTGTCAATTGTCTACAGAGACTAGGCTGGGGCTATCTTTCTAACAACAGATAACACCACCAAACACCTCTCTGGGAACCCTTCAGTTACTTGGTTATGAGCAAGGCGATCGCTAATTTTGGTTGAGTTAGAGGTTCTGGTAGAAATACATAACAGATGCGCTGACTTCAGCAAGTTGAAACCCACGAAGGTGGGTTTTGTCTGTGTAGCTGCGATTTCTAATCGCCTATGGTATTTTTACAAAAGTGAGATGCTTCCAATATAACCCCTAGCGGGTAGTGAGTAATTAGTTTGAAAATGGTGAAATCTGAAAATATTTATGGGTGCAGTTATGTCGCTACGCAATGAGCCTTTAGATTGGCAAGTTGAATCAAATGATCCTTATATACCAGTTTATCATCAAGGTGATTTAGTGGGATTTTTTAAACCAGATTATGCCAGTGAAGTTATTAAATTTCTAAATGAGCAAGAAGTTTTAAAGAAAGCATTAAAAATGGCTTGTACTGATTTAATTAAAAAAATGGGCGGCGATACGAATAAAGTCAATTATTTAATGGGTAAATATATAATAAATAGTGAGCGTCCGAAGCATGGAACTAGAGCGTTCGCTATTCTACTTGCTGATCGACAAAAAGAACTTGACTTGAGTAACCAGGAGGTTACTAAATTCTGCGATAGCTTTAAATTATCCCCTACTGAACTGAATAATATTTATGCTGGAGAAGCATTTGATGATAGTTTATTAGCGCCCATATCACGTATATTAGGGATTGCAAAAGAGCGGTTGCTGGAAGTGCGGGATGGTTCTGAAGAATCAAGTAACATATAAGCAGCAAATCAAAATTTTCAGTTGATATAAAATTGTGAAAACAGACATCATCTTTTATCGGCTGTTTCAAGAATTCCCTGATATCTTCTTTGAACTTATTGGTAATCCTCCAGAATCAGCTAGCCTTTATCAATTTTCATCAGTTGAAATCAAACAAACAGCCTTCCGAATCGATGGTGTGTTTCTGCCTACACAAGGAAGCGAGAACCAGATTTACTTTGTTGAAGTGCAATTTCAAGCCGATGGGGAAATTTATTCACGGCTAATTGCAGAAATATGTTTATACCTGCGTCAGAATCAACCATTAAATGACTGGGGTGCTGTGGTTTTATACCCAAACAGGAATGTAGATACAGGAGATATCAAACATTACCGTGAGTTTTTCACAAGTGGGCGCGTCAGGCGCATTTATTTGGATGAATTAGGTGAGGCTGCATCGCTTCCAATTGGCATTGCAACTGCTAAATTAGTAATTGCAACCGACGATATAGCGATCGCACAAGCAAGGGAGTAGATAGACAGAACCAGTGCGATTCGTTGTTTAGTGAATCACGGTAATCAGTCCGTACATAACTAAGCCAGCCCGACAGCAGATTACTGTCATTAAAGGCTGAACTCTCGGTCAGATGCAGGTGCAAGTCCTGCCATTCAGACTCAGAATTGACTCCTTACCTGCCCACACCGAACAAGCTCGGTTCTTGTAGAGTGAAGCTGGGAACAGGGCGCAATCAGATGACCGTTACGGGTTGACACTGGCGCTAACAGGGAGTTCCTACGGTGAAACCGGGTCTATAAAAGCAACCTAGTCTTAAGCAGGGCGTAACACTAAAAACCCTGACTTCACTGGAGAATCAATTCCCGCCGCACCGTTTGGCTCATAAGCGGCAAGAGTCCTGGGAATCCAGTGGTTGAATTGACCACACCTAACGGAACAATCAATCTCTCCGAGGGAACGAATAAAAACGAGTTGTGGGTCTAGGGACGGTCGAACCCCAAGTAGCCCAGACGAGCGGAGGAATCCCCACAATTCGGGTAGGACAGACCGTAATTGGTCTGAGGTGTTCAGAATACACTCACTCTAGAAGAGAAAATGATTAGACACAGTTACAAAACCAGTGAATCTTGGAAAGTACTACCGTGGAAGAAATTCCGCCGAAACCTTTTCCGCCTTCAAAAGCGCGTGTATAAAGCGGTTCAAGTTAGAGACAAGCGGAAAGCTAGGTCACTCCAAAAGCTTATTCTAAAATCCACCTCGGCTCGATTTCTTGCAATAAGACAAGTATCTCAGCTAAACGCTGGTAAAAAGACGGCTGGTATCGATGGTAAAAAATCCCTCTCATTTGAAGAACGCTTCAACCTTGAAGAATTACTGAAAATGAATAGTGGAAATTGGAAGCATCAAGGATTACGGGAAATCCCTATACCCAAAAAGGATGGGACTACCAGAATGCTTAAGATACCAACCATCGCGGACAGAGCTTGGCAATGCCTCGCAAAATATGCACTCGAACCAGCACACGAAGCCACTTTCCACGCTAGGAGTTACGGGTTTAGAACTGGGCGCTCTGCTCACGATGCACAAAAATACATCTCTAATAACCTCCGTTCTACCTGCAACGGAATAGAAAAACGAGTTATAGAACTCGATATCGAGAAATGTTTCGACAGGATTAATCACTCAGCAATAATGGACGAACTCATCGCCCCCAAAGGCTTAAAACTCGGTATTTTCCGATGCCTCAAGGCAGGTGTAAATCCAGAGTTCCCTGAACAGGGAACACCTCAAGGAGGAGTGGTCAGCCCCTTACTAGCTAACATCGCGCTCAACGGAATCGAAAGTATTTACAGATACCACTCTCAATATTGTGAGGGTAAAAGGATTACACCTAAAACATCGGCAGAAAAAATTGTCGAGCCATCAATCCGATACGCGGATGACATGGTTATTATACTCCGACCCGAAGATGATGCGACAGAGATACTTGAAAGAATCAGCGAGTTTCTCCGCAAACGCGGAATGAATGTAAGCCAAAAGAAAACCAAAGTCACCGCCGCGACAGACGGGTTTGATTTCCTCGGCTGGCACTTTAAAGTGCAGAGCAATGGAAAGTTCAGAAGTACTCCCTCAGTGGACAACTTCAAAGCATTCCGTAAGAAAGTAAAACACATCGTCAACAACTCGAATTATGGTGCTACCACAAAAGCTGAGAAATTAGCCCCGGTAGTTAGAGGTTGGAGAAATTACCATAAGTTCTGCAAGATGGACGGGTCTAGAAACTCGTTATACCACATCCAAAAAAGAGCTTACACGGTATTCAACAAGGAAACCAAGCAAAACCGCGACTCTAGCAAGAAATTACTAGACAAAGCATTCCCAAAGGTTCCTTACTCCGAAAACAAACACACTTCTGTCAAGGGAACTAAATCACCTTACGACGGAGATACAGCCTACTGGAGTGAACGTAATAGTAAGCTCTACAACGGCGAAACTTCTATTGCTCTTAAAAAGCAAAACCATAGATGTGCTTCCTGCGGCTTAAAATTCATCGATGAAGAACGGATTCATCTGCATCACATCGATGAAAATCACGCCAACTGGAAGAAAAATAATCTGGAAGCAATTCATGAGAGTTGCCACGGTTACAAACACATGAGCAAAAGCGCAAGCTGAGAACATCGGAAGCTGGGTGCGGTGAAAGTCGCACGCCCAGATTTAACTGAGAGGTGCGCGGGATAATACCCGCCATCGACTCAAACAGTCAGAGATAAGCTCACCACAAAAACAGCAGCAATTATTACAATTTATAGAGACTATTTTGGCTTACAAGTTTCCCACAATGAGTAGGGAGGAGATCGAGCAAATCTTTAGCTTAAGTGAGTTAAAGCAAACCAGATTTTATCAGGAAGCCTTTCAGGAAGGTGTTGAACAGGGTAAGGTTCAAGGCATTGAACAAGGTAAGGTTCAAGGGAAACTAAAAGCAGTACCAGCAATGTAGGCAGCAGGGTTGACTGTAGAACAAGTAGCACAGGCGTTAGATTTGAGTGTTGAAGAAGTCAGACAAGCCGTGCAGTAGGATTCTTCTGAATCAAGGAGTAGAGGAATTGGTGGACTACAACAATAGGAACTATGAGTTTCAAAGATACAAAAGTTTATCAAGAAGCATTTGAAGAAGGGCGTTTGGAAGGTTTACGTTTAGTCCAAACAGTACCTCACCTATTTGATTTAGGGTTAACTATTGAGCAAGTTGCGGAGGAGCTACATCTTACCATAAACCAAGTTCAAAAGGCAAAAATATATTATGATGCCATGCAAAAAGGGGAGCATAGAGCCAAATTAAAATTAATACCCACCTTATTGAAATTAGGGGTGACAGTGGAAAAAGTGGCTGAGGCATTTGATTTCAGTGTCGAAGAAGTCAGACAAGTAACACAAAGTCACCCTTGAGAGGGATGTGGTAATTTTTCTGCGTGACTCAAGCCAAATTTAGTTTGCTGCTCCCCACCTTGATCACGACGAATTTATAGTTAATTTTTGTTAATATTAGAAGCGGTGTTAGTACTTCGTCTTCAACCACCCACTCCCTACCTGAGAGAAACTTAATGCTGCGATTAGAACATATAAGTAAAATTTATCCCACAGGCGAAGTTCTCAAAGATATCAACTGGGAAGTTAAACCAGGCGATCGCATTGGCTTAGTCGGTGTCAACGGTGCTGGAAAATCCACCCAACTCAAAATCATCTCAGGGGAAATTGAACCCACTGCTGGCGAAATCATTCGTCCTAATAGCTTACACATAGCCTACCTCAACCAAGAATTTGAAGTAGACCCCACCCGCACCGTTAGAGAAGAATTTTGGACTGTCTTCAAAGAAGCTAACGAAGTACAGTTATCTCTGGCGCATGTGCCACAAGAGATGGAAACAGCTACCCCAGAGGAACTGGATCGACTGATCGACAAGTTAGATCGCTTGCAGCGCAAATTTGAAGCCTTGGATGGTTACAACTTAGATGCACGCATCGGGAAAATCTTACCAGAGATGGGGTTTGGGCTAGAAGATGGCGATCGCCTCGTCAGCGCCTTCAGTGGTGGTTGGCAAATGCGGATGAGTTTAGGTAAAATTCTTCTGCAAAAACCCGACTTGTTGCTGCTGGATGAACCGACTAACCACCTGGATTTAGAAACCATTGAGTGGTTGGAAAATTACCTTAAAGGGCTAGTTACGCCAATGGTAATAGTCTCCCATGACCGGGAGTTCCTTGACCGCCTCTGCACCCAAGTTGTGGAAACTGAACGTGGCGTTTCCGCAACCTACCTTGGTAACTACTCGGCATATTTGTTACAAAAAGCCGAAAATCAATCAGCACAACTTAGCGCCTACGAACGCCAGCAGAAAGAATTAGAGAAACAGCAAACCTTTGTTGATAGATTTCGCGCTAGTGCTACCCGCAGTACCCAGGCAAAAAGCCGGGAAAAGCAACTCGACAAAATCGAGCGCATTGAAGCACCCGTTGGTGGTATGAGAACTCTACACTTCCGTTTTCCCCCTGCACCCCGCAGTGGACGCGAGGTAGTGGAAATTAAAGATTTAACTCATCTTTATGGTGATAAAATCCTGTTTTTGGCAGCAAATCTCCTGATTGAAAGGGGCGATCGCATTGCATTTCTTGGCCCTAACGGTGCTGGAAAATCTACCCTTCTGCGCGTAATTATGGGTATGGAACCACCCACAGAAGGTATTGTTAAATTAGGCGATCACAACGTTCTTCCTGGCTACTTTGAGCAAAATCAAGCTGAAGCCTTGGATTTGAAGAAAACTGTCATGGAAACTATCCATGATGAAGTTCCCGATTGGGATAATCAAGAAGTCCGAACACTTTTGGGACGATTTTTATTCAGTGGTGACACTGTATTTAAGGCAGTCGGGGCATTAAGTGGAGGAGAAAAAGCTCGTCTGGCGTTGGCAAAAATGCTCTTACGTCCCGCGAACTTACTAATTTTAGATGAGCCGACAAACCACCTAGATATTCCAGCTAAAGAAATGCTGGAAGAAGCGCTCAAAAATTATGATGGTACGGCAATTGTAGTTTCCCACGATCGCTACTTTATTTCTGAGGTAGCTAACAAAATCGTCGAAATTCGTGATGGTGAATTCCGCGTTTACTTAGGAGATTATCATTACTATCTCCAGAAAATTGCCGAAGAAAAAGAACAAGCAAAGTTAGCTGCAATAGAAGCCGAAAAAGCTGCTAAGAAAGCTGCTAAAGCTGCCACAAAAAGGAAATGAGGGGTTGGATACCGGCTTAGTAGTAGTGCGGAAGTGCTACTACTAAGTAATCACTCCTGATTAGCTTTCAAAAACATCACAGGAAAATTGCTAAAATTTAAAAGTATTTCAAAAAACTGTAAGTCCTTCATAAAAGAAGTTAATAAGCAAAAATTCACTTGCGGCGGGGATTAGCAGTGGTATCATTCGGGTATTACAAACAGTAAAGGGCAATTTTACTATGACCAAAGCACCTGTTGCTCCTGTGGTGCTAGTCATTTTAGACGGATGGGGCTACTGTGAGGAAAAGCGAGGAAACGCTATTATTGCTGCTAAAACTCCTATCGTGGACAGTTTATGGGCAGCTTACCCGCATACCCTTATCCACACATCAGGAAAAGCCGTAGGGTTGCCAGAGGGTCAAATGGGCAACTCGGAAGTTGGTCATTTGAATATTGGTGCTGGGCGAGTTGTACCGCAAGAACTTGTACGCATCTCTGATGCAGTCGAAGACGGTTCTATAGCCTTCAACCCAGCACTTGTCAAAATTTGCCAGGAAGTTCGTTCTCGGAATAGCAAGCTGCATCTAGTCGGGCTTTGTTCTGAGGGAGGGGTACATTCGCATATCACCCATCTATTCGGACTACTTGACTTAGCCAAAGACCAGCGAATTCCAGAAGTTTGTATCCACGCCATCACTGATGGTCGTGACACCGCCCCAACAGAGGGTGTAAAAGCAATCACACTGCTGCAAGATTATATAGACCGCACCGGAATTGGGCGCATAGTCACCCTCAGCGGTCGCTACTACGCGATGGATCGCGATCACCGCTGGGATCGGGTCAAACGCGCCTACGATGTGATGACCCAAGATGGTGTGGGTGACGATCGCAATGCTGTGGAAATCTTACAAGCATCTTACGCCGAAGGGGTAAAAGATGAATTTGTCAACCCAATCAGAATTGCTCCCGGCGCAATCGAACCAGGGGATGGGGTGATATTTTTCAACTTCCGCCCCGATCGCTCCAGACAACTGACTCAAGCTTTGGTCAGTCCCAAATTTAACGGTTTTGAAAGACAGCAAATCACACCGCTATCTTTTGTTACCTTTACACAGTATGATTCAGATTTACCCGTGGCTGTAGCCTTTGAACCTCAGAATCTCAGTAACATTCTGGGAGAAGTCATAGCTAATCACAATCTGAATCAGTTTCGCACCGCCGAAACAGAAAAATACGCCCACGTCACCTATTTCTTCAATGGGGGTCTGGAGGAACCTTTTCCTGGAGAAGATCGGGAACTGGTAAGTAGCCCGATGGTAGCGACTTACGATCACGCCCCAGCGATGTCAGCAGTAGCAGTTACAGATGTAGCGATCGCTGCGATTCAAAAGGGTACGTATTCCCTAGTTGTGATTAACTATGCTAACCCAGACATGGTAGGGCATACTGGTCAAATCGACGCTACCATTACAGCAGTTGAAACAGTTGATCGCTGTTTGGGACGCTTGTTAGAGAGCGTGATCAAAGCCGGCGGTACAACAATTATTACTGCTGATCACGGCAACGCTGAGTATATGCTAGATCATGGCGGTAATCCCTGGACAGCCCACACCACTAACCCAGTCCCCTTGATCTTGGTGGAAGGAGAGAAAGTCAAAATCCCTGGATATGGTACAAATGTCGAGCTGCGAAGCGATGGCAAGCTATCCGACATCGCCCCCACAATTCTAGAGATTTTACAGCTGCCTCAGCCGCCAGAAATGACAGGGCGATCGCTGCTGAAAACAGCAGAATATGATCTGCAACGCACTCGCACCCCCGTGCAAATAGGACTGTAAAAGAATACCGAGTGCTGAGTTAGGAGTTTTTAGTAAACTCCTAACTTCTGAATTCTGAATTCTGAATTCTGACTCCTGAATTCTGTTTTTTAAAACTTGTTATAGAGATTCCTACCATGACAGCTACTAATATCGTGCAAGGCATTTGGGCATTTTCCGCTACTGGTTTGATAATCTTAGTTTTACTGCATAGTCCCAAAGGTGATGGCATTGGGGCCATTGGCGGACAAGCCCAGCTATTTAGCAGCGCCAAAAGTGCAGAAAATACCTTAAACCGAATTACTTGGGCATTGACAGTAATTTTTCTCGGTTTAACAGTAGTTTTAAGTGCTGGTTGGCTCCCTAAATAAGGATAGGTAAATGGGGAGAAGAACCGAACACCCAATACTTAACACCTTAATAAATTTAACTTCACGGCGGTTAATTACAGCCCTTGCCTTATTTATTGGCACAGGGCTGTTAATCATTCTTACTAATCTCCAGTCGAGTTATGGTTTGACAAAAATACCAAAAGATGTATATTCAGACTTAATAATTTCTCTCCCCACTTCATCTTCGCCAAAACCCCATCCCTTACCGCCCACACTTGCACGCTGGCGAGATAGTACCAACAGTGGTGACTACTTTTCCCAAGTCAGAACAACCCCAGTTGGTTATTTAGTCTGGTCGCAATTTCCGGTTCGAGTTTACGTAGAATCACCAAAAGCTGTCAGCGAAAAACAAGCTCAAGCATGGGTTAACGGTGTCTTGCATGGTGTACAGGAGTGGAGTACTTATTTGCCTTTGATAGTAGTCGAACAGCCAAAAATTGCTGATATTACGATTGTGCCAAAAGCGCCACCTCTACAAATTTCCCCTGGTAGTAATATACCTCGGGCGCGATCGGCACAAACTACTTACGAGTTATACACCAGCAACAATGTTTTATCCCACCGCTTCAGCATCTTGCTAAGTCCCAGTCAAACAGGTGAGTATATCCAAGCCGCAGCCCGCCACGAATTCGGTCACGCCTTGGGAATTTGGGGTCATAGTCCGCTACAAACTGATGCTTTATACTTTTCCCAAGTTCGTAACCCATCGCCTATTTCTGCAAGAGATGTGAATACTCTAAAGCGGGTTTATGAACAGCCAACCAGTTTAGGATGGTCTTTAGTGGATAACTCAAAGATGAATTGATCGATAGGTAGACTATAAGCTCGTCACTACTGCAAAAATGCTACTAATAGCGAAATAATAACAAATCCGTACCAAATTCTACTTACGTGAATTCCAGTAATAAATTTACCATAGCTGTTGGTTTCGACCCTTCGACAGGCTCAGGGCATCGCTTCGCTCAACCAACTGAGTGGCCGAGAGTTGAGCGAATTCGAAACTCGTCAACATGGTATTTTTTTAATCAGAAATCACCTTAATACTAATGTACTGTTTACTGGTTTATGATCTAACCCTAGTGATCTTACAAACTGTTAACAATTCTTAATAATAGGCGTTGGCAGTTAAATGTATCTAGCACCTTAGTATTCGAGTATGAAGAAATTCTCAAACAAGAAAAAGAGCAGCTTGGATTGAGCGATGAAGATATTTGTAGAATCGCTAATAGATGTAGTATTTTCTATTTATGGCAGTCAATAGTAGGCGACCCTGATAATGATTTTCTCATCGATTTAGCTGTTGAATGTCAAGCCGACTTTATCATCACTTACAATCAAAAAGATTTACAAGACGCACAAAATATTTGGACTGAGGGTAGTTTCACCCAAGCAATTCTTGCAAATAGATAGTAGGAGAAATCCCATGACTAACTTAAATGTACAGCTACCCGAATCTTTATATAAACAAATTGAAGCTTTAGCAGCTAGTGAAAATATTTCCATTGAACAACTTGCAACCATTGCCTTATCTGCACAAGTTTCCGCATGGATGACCAAAGACTATTTGGAAGAAAAAGCCAAAAGCGGTAGTTGGGAAAAATTCCAGCAAATTTTGAATAAAGTGCCTAATGTAGAACCAAAGGAATATGATAAATTATAGCGGCTTAATTTGATGGTGTTGCTGAGTTAAATATCTAATCATCTGTTTTCACAGACTTCTTACTCGCGTTTTCTCGTTTTTCGCCAAATCTTCTAGTTCATCTATTAAGTTTTCTTAGTCAACTTCTGCTAATTGCTGTTTAAAAAGTTTTGAGACATTTAATAGTCTCCTGTAACCATTGCAAGGTAATTGGATTTATATAATGTTTTTATCTTTCAAGTGTCTTCATGGATGGACTTAAATACTTACAGTAATTTTGCGACATCTACAAAGCCGACATCCAAGAGAAGTCAGCAGCTTGTTTTCCAGGTAAACTAGTAATAAATATGGTTTAATACATATATAAGAAGTGTTTTGATTTTTTATAAAGTTTAATAATCAATTACCGGCAAAAGACACGATGGCAGCAGACTATCCAGACATTGATATTGCGCCATTTATCGATCATGCCCTGCTAACGCCAACGGCTACTCCAGAGCAGGTTGAGCAGTGGTGTGAAGAAGCATACAGATTCAATTTTGCGGCGGTTTGCTTATACCCCGCCTATGTCAAACAAGCAGTGGAACTCCTCCACGGCAAGAACCCGAAAGTCTGTACGGTGATTGGTTTTCCATCTGGCGCGACGACTTCAGCAGTGAAACTATATGAGGCTCAAGAAGCGGCGGATAGTGGGGCTACTGAGTTGGACGTGGTAATGAACTTGGGCTGGTTGAAAGCTGGTAAAACTGAAGAAGTCCACCGAGAAATTGCCGAAATTTGTGAAGAGACTGGGCAAACTGTCAAGGTAATTTTGGAAACCAACCTGTTGACAGATGCGGAGAAAAAAATAGCTGCTGAAATAGCTATGGAGGCGGGAGCGGCATTCTTAAAAACTAGTACAGGTTGGAATGGTGGTGCAACAGTGGCAGATGTGCGATTTTTGCAGGAATTGGCCAAAGAAAGGGTGGGAATTAAAGCTTCGGGTGGTATCCGTACTATCAATCAAGCCCTAGACTTAATCGTAGCGGGTGCTACTAGATTAGGTACATCTCGCGGCATCGATTTGCTCCGCCAGCGCGATAACCTGGGGAAGGGTGAATAGTCATTTGTCCTTAGTCATTTGTCATTTGTCCTAAGCTAATGACCCTTGATCAATGACTAATGACTAATAACTACCAATGACTAATGACTAATGAGTAGAACCTACAAAGCAACCGGAATTAATCTTAAAACCCAGGTGTTGGGAGAATCGGATAAAATAGTGACGATTTTGACACGCGAATTCGGTCTAATTCGAGCAGTGGCTCCAGGGGCACGTAAGCACAACTCCAGCCTGGGCGGTAGGAGTGGGATGTTCGTTGTGAATGAACTATTGATTGCCAAAGGGCGATCGCTTGATAAAATTACTCAAGCACAGACGTTAAAAACTTATCCTGGTTTAGCTAAAGATTTGGGAAAATTGGCTGCCAGTCAGTATTTAGCAGAAATAGTCCTGTGTCAAGCTTTGAGCGAACAACCCCAAGAAGAACTTTATGAGTTGTTCAATGAACATCTCCATCGGTTGGAGGCGATATCTAGTGCAAATCCATCTGGAGTTTTAGCTCATCTGGCTCATGGGGTGTTTCACCTTTTAGCTTTAGCAGGACTGACCCCGCAAGTGCAGGTTTGCTGCTTATCTGAGCGTCCCCTCAAACCAGACTTTACAGACCCCAACTGGCAAATAGGATTTAGCATCCCTGCGGGTGGAACGGTTTGCTTAGAAACTTGGAAACGTTTACGAACAGAGGGGGACAGGGAGATGAGGGAGATGAGGGAGATGAGGGAGATGGCGAGAGACAAATTTCCAATGCCCCATGCCCCATTCCCAATGACGCCAGTTGCTTCAACGGAGGGAACCTCCGCAACGCACTGGCTCCCCCATGCCCAAACAGTTGTTGTGCATCGGCAAGAAATACCTGTGATTTCTAGTCGTCTGGGTGCTATGGAATTGGCTTTGCTCCAACATCTGTCACAACCAGAGATAATGCAAATTGATGGTGCTAGAGATTATAACTGGTTATCTGTTGAGCAGATTTTGCGCCAGTATGCTCAATATCAATTAGGTCGCCCTATTCGCTCTGCTACTTTGATCGACTCTTATTTTGCTGCCAACCATGATGCAACCGTCTGATTTGGATAAAAAAATCCTGCCTTTGTCACCAAGCCTCGTCAAAAAACAGAATAGGGAATTAGATCCTACAGTTAAAAATCACTTGAGTGCCGTTTCCAAGTCTACACCTAGTGAAATCAATGGCCAAGAAATGTCTCCAAAAGACGTTTCTGAAAACGATCAAAGTTGGACAGAGGAGATCCCAAAAATTGATGTTCCAAGTCAATCGGAAACACAATATGAGGACAAATTAACCGTTGCTGAGGTAGATAGCAACGGCACTCGCAACGGGCAGAGTTTGCCAGTAGCTACTATCCCAGAAAAAGAACCACCGAACTTAGATGGGTCTGGTTCAGGTGAAGAAGCAGTTACAGGGAATGTAACACAACTGGGGTTTTTGCCTGTATTAAAAAACCCTAATTTCCTGGCTCTTTGGGGCGGTCAAGTTTTTTCCCAACTAGCAGATAAAGTTTATTTGGTGCTGATGATTGCCTTGATTAATACTCAGTTTCAAGCAAGCAATCAGAGTATTAGTGGTTGGGTATCAGTCTTGATGATGGCTTTTACTATTCCAGCCGTATTGTTTGGTTCCGTTGCTGGCGTGTATGTCGATCGCTGGTCGAAAAAAGCTGTGCTGGTGGCAACGAATGTTTGGCGCGGCATCCTGGTTTTATCAATTCCCTTCCTGCTGTGGTTAACTCATGATTGGAAACCCATAGGAGTGCTGCCAGTAGGTTTTATAATCATCCTGGGCGTAACTTTTTTAGTTTCCACACTGACGCAGTTTTTTGCCCCGGCAGAACAGGCGGCAATTCCTTTGATCGTAGAAGAACAGCATTTACTCTCGGCAAATTCGCTTTACACGACAACGATGATGGCATCGGTGATTGTTGGGTTTGCCGTTGGGGAACCGTTGTTAGCGATCGCTGATGGACTTTGGCTGCACATTGGTGGTAATGGTAGTTTGGGTAAGGAACTTTTGGTAGGTGGCAGTTATGCGATCGCTGGACTAATTTTATTCCTCCTGGCAACTAAGGAAAAACACCACGACCCCGATACAGAATTCCCTCACGTATTCTCTGACTTGCGGGATGGTTTTGCCTACCTGAAAGCAAATCATCCCATCCGCAATGCTTTGCTTCAGCTGATTATCTTGTTTTCTGTCTTTGCAGCATTAACTGTTCTAGCCGTTCGCATGGCAGAAATAATTCCCAACATGAAAGCCTCCCAGTTCGGCTTTTTACTAGCAGCCGGCGGTGTTGGTATCGCTGCGGGAGCCACAATTCTCGGTCAATTTGGTCAACGCTTCTCCTATACCCAACTAAGTCTGTATGGTTCTATGGGCATGGCAGCATCCCTGATTGGTCTATCAGTATTTACAACCCAACTGTGGCTAGTCTTATTACTGGTGGCGCTATTAGGTATCTTTGGAGCGTTAGTGGGAATTCCCATGCAAACCGCAATCCAAACAGAAACACCTCCAGAAATGCGTGGTAAAGTTTTTGGCTTGCAGAACAATGTAATTAATATTGCCCTCTCCTTACCTTTGGCCTTAGCTGGTGTAGCAGAAACCTTTCTGGGATTACAGGTAGTTTTTTTGGGATTAGCAGCGATCGTCTTTTCAGGAGGTATATTAACCTGGTACAACTCACACAAGTAAGTTGGCGCGAAAAAACCCAAGTATGTTACGAAACGTAAATAGGCTTAAAGCCCTTACTAATGACGCCACTTGCTTTAAGCCGGGGAACCCGTCCAACGCAGTGGCTCACCAATGACAAAGGACAAATGACAGCCTTCACCAGTTAGCTTTAATTGCGCCGACCTACTTAAGTAGTTAGTTATTATTCATTACCAGGAAGTAATTACTAATTTCCTTAAAGCTTTTGTGTTCATGGTAAACTGTCGTCAGTGAAAATTTATCACATACTTGCGGGATATCAATCTGACATTAGTCAGAATAAGTTGTTTAAATATCAGAAATTAACAGCTTATAAGTAGAATAAATAAATCCATAAATCCACTGGTTTAATCAGCTTTAAATAGGCTTTTTAAACTACATCCTGGTGGGAATCTGTAATAACTAAAAAAACCAGCAAGTATAGCTAGATAAAATAAAAATCACAAAAAATACACAAGTAATATATCAAACCCGCTTTTCTTACAGCTAAATAAAGAATGCGTATAGCCTGGATTGGAAAAAAATCGCCCTTTTGCGGCAATGTCACCTACAGTCGAGAAATTACAAATGCCTTGCTAGATAGGGGACATCAAGTTAGCTTTCTTCACTTCGCCCAAGAAGAGTCTGAACCTGACAACTGGCCAAATCTTCGAGAGGTTTCCCTGCCTTTCATTTACAAGTCGCAGGTTTACACAATTCCCACTTTTAAAGCGACCAAAGTTTTAACCGATTCGCTGCGGAAAATCAAGCCAGATATAGTTCATGCTTCCTTGACGCTATCTCCTCTAGACTTTTTTCTACCGGAAATCTGTGAGGAACTGAGGTTGCCCCTAATTGCCACTTTTCACACACCCTTTGCTGGCAAAGGGGCAAAGCTGATATCGGGAACACAACTTTTGGCATATCAGCTCTATGCACCTTTTTTAGTTAACTACGATCGCGTGATTGTATTTTCCCAGATTCAGCGAGAATTATTGGCAGGGATGGGTGTGAGGAAAGAAAATATTGCCGTAATTCCCAACGGTGTTGATACCGCTAAGTATTCTCCAGGACTTTCTCAAGTCAAAACAGAATTTAAAGCCGAACGCTTGTTTGTCTACCAGGGTCGCATAGCCCCAGAGAAAAATGTCGAAGCCCTCCTCCGGGCTTGGAAGCAGTCTGCAATGGAACCTGGTACTAAGTTATTGATTGTTGGCGACGGCCCTTTGAAGTCTTCTTTAGAGCCGTTTTTTGGTTCAGAATACGGCATTATCTGGTTGGGATTTGTCGCCGATGAAGACCGACGCATCGAAATTTTGCGGGGCGCAGATGTATTTGTTTTACCTTCATTGGTAGAGGGTTTGTCCCTATCTCTGTTAGAAGCAATGGCGTGTGGGTTGGCTTGTTTGGCCACAGATGTGGGTGCAGATGGAGAAGTATTGGAAAAGGGCGCAGGTGTAGTTATTAATACCAAAACGGCGCGATCGCAATTAAGAACCCTCTTGCCAGTGTTCCAAGACCATCCAGAGTTAACAACCTTACTGGGGCAAAAAGCCAGACAGCGCGTATTAGAACGCTATACCCTTAGTAAAAATATTACTCTGCTGGAAGAACTTTATAAAGAAGTTTTAGCACAGCGACCTCTACCACTAAGTCGTAGAGCGTAGGCAAAGGGAAGAAGTGCGATGTCTAGGTTGGGCTGCGCCTACGGATTTTTACGCTTATCCCTGTTCTCCAGATGCATCAAGTGCAGTTTAGTTTTTCTTCCTCGCATCAAGCAACACGTAAAATATGATTTTTCCAAGGAAAATATACCTCAGTTAGTAACTTTTGATTACCAACTATTATTCGTATATCCTTGAGAAAATTGTTTCGGAAACAATGATAAGAATTCTTTCTCTATCTGGGATATACCTCCATCATCATACGCGTATTCTGGCAACACTAGATTGATAACCTGCCGTAAATAGCGGTATGCAGCTATGCCATGAATGAGGAAAAATTTCATTAACATAATGGTTTTAAAACCTAAATATAGGAATCCTGAACCAGTAAAAAAGAAGAAAATACGAGAGCGATCGCTCATTCAATAACTACTATAGCGGTGTGCAGTTGAGTGAGACACAAAAACTTTGCTGAAATGATTTTACAGCAAGGACTTTGGTGTTTTCATCCAATCAATAACCGCTATCTTGTCAAATAGTCTTAATTAATATCGGAAGACTTAGAGTTTCTACTTACGTACCAATCATAAATGTACATTTGAAATGCTGCTTAAATAGTCAAAAAAATTCACAGTTTCTCTAAGTATCTAATATTAAAGTTTACTCAATCTTTAAGGAAAATACCTGACATAAAAACAGTCTGAAGCGACAATTAGATATAGAGGTTTCCAAGCTCCAAATCATGTTTAAGACAAATATTTGTCATTAAATAAAAAACCGGGGTACTTCGGACTAATTTATATGCGAATTTTAATTTACTCCTACAACTACTATCCAGAGCCAATTGGTATTGCCCCACTGATGACTGAACTAGCAGAGGGACTAGTGAAGCGTGGGCATGAAGTCCGCGTAGTCACCGCCATGCCCAACTACCCTGAGCGTCAAATTTACCAGGAATATCGGGGCAAGTGGTATCTCAACGAATACAAAAATGGCGTTCAAATTCAACGCAGTTACGTTTGGATTCGTCCACAACCCAACCTATTAGATCGAGTATTACTAGATGCTAGTTTTGTTGTCACTAGTTTTGTGCCCGCCCTCATCGGTTGGCGTCCAGATGTTATTCTCTCAACATCGCCATCCTTGCCAAGTTGTGTACCAGTTGCTCTTTTAGCATGGTTACGTGCTTGTCCTGTGATCTTAAATCTACAAGATATATTACCAGAAGCAGCCGTCCATGTCGGTCTATTGAAAAATAAATTGCTCATCCAGTTGTTTACATTATTAGAAAAATTTGCCTACCATAGTGCCAGCAAAATTAGCGTCATCGCCGATGGGTTTGTAGACAATTTGCGCTCTAAGGGCGTAAAAGCTGACAAAATTGTGCAAATTCCCAACTGGGTTGATGTAAATTTTATCCGCCCTTTGCCTAAAAAAGATAACCCTTTCCGCGTAGCACATAATCTCAATGGGAAATTTGTAGTACTTTATTCTGGTAACATTGCCCTAACCCAAGGCTTAGAAAGCGTCGTTAAAGCTGCTTCTTTGTTGCGCCATATCCCAGATATTGTTTTTGTGATCGTTGGAGAGGCAAAAGGTTTACAGCGATTGCAACAGGAATGTCTAGACTGCGGCGCAGATAATGTTTTGCTACTGCCATTTCAACCCCGCAAATATTTGCCACAAATGTTGGCAGCTGCCGATGTTGGCTTGGTAGTGCAAAAGAAAAATATTGTATCCTTCAATATGCCGTCAAAAATTCAAGTGCTACTTGCCAGTGGTCGGGCTTTGGTTGCCTCTGTCCCTGACAATGGTACAGCAGCAAAAGCCATCAGACAAAGTGGCGGCGGAGTTGTTGTTCCTCCAGAAGATCCCCAAGCTTTAGCAATGGCAATTTTAGATTTGTCCCAAAACCCCGAAAAAGTCAAAACTCTGGGTTATAAAAGTCGCCAATATGCGGTTGAACACTATGCTTTTGAGCAAGCTTTAAATCAGTATGAGTCGTTGTGTTACTCATTGACGGCAAATCGTGGAGCAATTCAGTCCACAAGAGTTACAAAACAAGAAGTTTAATCTCCACAGCAGAGTTACATCCTATGCCTAAATCTAGGTATAATTGCGTACACAATAATGGCAATTATGCCGTCAAATCTAGGTAGTAGGAGATTTTGAGACTAAAAATCCCACGGCTTCACTTCATTCAATTCGTGGGTAATTAGTTAATTGATTTATGGCTGCACAATAACATTTGCGACTGTTGATTGAGGATGTCGAAATCTAAACAGCCAATTATCAAATTAGTACAGCACGGCGTAAATAAACCACCCATTCCAAATCAATAAAATGCTTACGCTGTATACCTGTTTGAATTTTGAATGAGTGAATTTTGAATTCAGCCTTGCGGTACTAGCCCCATAGACACCTGTTTTTTTGTTAGTATTCAAAAAAACCTATTGACACATTTTCAGATCAATTGTTTGTTGTTTGTCAGTAAATGTAAACAATTGTTTCAAAAGAAAGCACCTGAGGTTTAATGACTGATTATTTCCAAGGAAATTTCCCATTACAATCTGTCCCACTGACGAAGAGTGTGGTCAAGAGCTACGCCCAAACCGAAGAAGCGAGCGAAAAATTAGCTGCAACGATCGCAGAAGCGGCATCAGACCGCAAAGCGGGTGAGATTGTATTGCTCAAAGTAGCAGAGGTATCTTACCTGGCTGATTACTTTGTGATCATGACTGGCTATTCTAGGGTACAAGTAAGGGCGATCACTCAAGCAATTGAAGGAAAAGTCGAAACTGAGTTGCAACGGCGTCCCTTAAGGACAGAAGGAAAAGCCGAGGGGAGTTGGGTACTACAAGACTACGGTGATGTGATCGTTCACATCATGACGCCCAAGGAACGGGAGTTTTATAATTTAGAAGCGTTCTGGATTCATGCAGAGCGTATTTCCCTTCCAGAATCTGATGAGGGTGAAAGTAAGCCAACATGATTAGGTCTTCGGTTTCAAATTGCCCAGTTCCTACAGACCAACAACCCCTGAATGAATACGAAGAGTTAAAAACTTCCTGGCTTTTTCGTGATAGCACTCTAAATTGGCGCGAGTATATCACGAAAATTGTTTGGATTTGGGGTTTATCTTGGCTGTTAGCAGCACCGATAGCTGCGGCAAGTTTTCCTCCTCACAAGTATATTGCACATTTTATCCTCTGTGGTGCAGCCGGAGCGAGTGTTGGGGTAGTACTAGCACTGGTAAGGTTATACTTAGGCTGGTTCTACGTGTGCGATCGCCTTTGCAGTCCCACAGTCTTTTATGAAGAGTCAGGCTGGTATGATGGTCAAACTTGGACGAAGCCACAGGAACTCCTCAACCGCGATCGCTTAATTGTTGCATACGAAATCAAACCCATTCTGCGGCGGTTACAATTTACCTTTGCTGGCTTGGCGGGAATGTACGTTACTGGTACTATAGTTTGGCATTTGTTTTAAAGAGTCATTGGTCATTAGTCATTAGCTAAGGACTAATGACCAATGACCAATTAATTAAAAAAGGTAATAAATATTAACCCATGACAATGGGAAAACGAACTCAAGCCACAGCACTGGAAGTCCGGCTGCTGCGGGAAGGTATTATTGAATCCAGGCATATAGTCCAAGCTGTTGTATGCGACGAACGAGGACGGGTTCTAACCGTTGCCGGAAATTCTGAAACTGCTGCATTTATCCGTTCAGCCCTCAAACCATTTCAGGCACTCGCAGTCACCACCACAGGTACACTAGAACGCTATCACCTCAGCGATCGCGACTTAGCAATTATCACGAGTTCCCACAAAGGAACAATAGAGCAAGTCCGACAAGTATTTAACATCCTTTGGCGGGCTGATCTCGACCCAACTGTACTCCAATGTCCAATTACTGAAGGCAAGCGGAGTCCTCTGGAATACAATTGCTCTGGTAAACATGCGGGAATGTTAGCTGTTTGTCAGCAACGCCATTGGCCCTTGAATAACTACTTGGAACGCAAGCACCCAATACAGCAATTAATTTTGGGCAAAGTAGCAGAGTTGCTGCGAATGCCAGCTGAGGAGTTTATCAGCGCTCATGATGACTGTGGCGCACCAACTTATCTGATGCAACTCGGTCACATGGCATCTTTGTATGCGCTGTTAGCCTCTAGTACAAATTTGGATCTGGAGCGCATTGTCCGTGCTATGACTCATCACCCCTCGATGGTAGCAGGAGATGGAGAATTTGATACGGAACTGATGCGTTTAGCTCCAGGAGAACTGGTCAGCAAATCTGGTGCAGAAGGAGTGCAGTGCATTGGTAGACTCGGTGAAGGTATGGGATTGGCAATCAAAGTCATGGATGGGGCAAAACGGGCAAAACATGCGGTTGCTATTCACTTACTCCAGCAAATGGGTTGGATTAGTCCCAGTGCCGCACAAAGCCTCTCAGAAAAGTTTGTCACCTTGGGAAAATACAAGCGTTTAGAAGTAATTGGAGAATTATCATTTTTGTAGTTGCCAAACTCTTGAATATAGGTTATGCTATAAAAGTCAAGAGCGACGCGGGATAGAGCAGCCTGGTAGCTCGTCGGGCTCAACGGGCAAAGTTAACTAGACGCTTATTAGTTAAGTTTGCTATGGGCGGCATATAAAGAAACTGATATGCGTTTATCTGTCAAACTCGGGGAAGCCAATAGCGCGGTAATCCCGAACCAAGCTCCAGAAATGGAGAAGGTGTAGAGACTGGAAGGCAGACACCCTAACGGTAACGCCGAGGGTGAAGGGACAGTCCAGACCACAAACTGGTTAATCCAGGCAACGAAAGTTGTAGTTGGTAAGCATAACCCGAAGGTCAGTGGTTCAAATCCACTTCCCGCCACCAAATTAAAACAAAACCCCGGAATTTGAAAGGATTCCGGGGTTTTGTTTTAATTAATTATTTTTATTTTGCATATGGATACAAAGCTTAGAGGAGACATCGCAGAACAAGCAGCTATTCTTCATGCCTTAAAGCGTGGTTGGGGAGTTTTGAAACCTGTTGGTGATAGACTACCTTATGACTTAGTATTTGATGTTGAGGGAACTCTAGTTAAAATTCAAGTCAAATATGCTTGGTTTGATGAAGCTTCTCTTAATTATGTTGTAGATAATCGCCGCACTAAAACCAATCGGCGACAAATGCTTCGAGAAGCGTATAAGCCAGCAGACTTTAATTTTGCTTTAGTTTATATAGAAAATCTTGACCTATTTTATAACAAGAATTCAGAACTCAGGAGTCAGAATTCAGAATTTCAAAAAAGTCCATTGTATCTCCTAATTTACCAGCTTTAAATTGCTGATAAAAACTGCTTGATGACATATTATATTGTGCTTCAAATGTTTTTAAGCGGTTCTCTAAGTCTGATATATTTTTATGAATTGACTGAGGAACTTTAAAAGATGGCGTTGCGGCAGTAATTTTTGTTTCTAAAAGTTGGCGTTCTTCTTCAGATAAGGATAAAATAATCTCAGCTATACATTCAACCAGTTTTATATTCATATTTATTTCTCCTGTATATCTTAAACTCTTGGGATAACTCAATATTAGCTTAGTAAAGATTTACGTAGAATTGTAGCGTTTTATGTTGAATTAGGTTGACCTACTGATCATTGTGATGGTTGGGAGTTAATCTCACAAGCATCTATTAGGTAAAGAAAGTTGTGTTCGATCGCCTGTTCAATTCGGAGAAGCAGATTTTTGATCTATTCTGGAAGATATAGCCATCCAAAAAGCGCGGAGAATAATGGTTGTGAAGTTGCAGCGACCAATTTTAGTGGGAGGATTGGGACTGTCCTTTTCCCTGTGGATGTTGGACAGTTGGCACGATTCTATAGTGCAGGTGGGTGAGTTTGGTTTGTTGAGTGCTTTAGCGGTTGGTGGGGGTTTGTGGTTATTCCAACAAAATCGCCCGAAAAACAGTTTAGAGCAGCTAGATGGTATGCTCGTTGATCGGGCGACTGTGGAAAGTGCGATCGCTATTGCTGAAACTGTAATAAATCAACTAGCACAAGAAGCAGAAAACCATCGGGCGTTAGAGACACTCAGAGAACAAGTTGCCCAATTGTTGTTGGAATTAGACAGACAAGAAATTAAAGTGGCTGTGACTGGCGGTAAATCCGTGGGTAAAAGCACTTTAATTCAAGTCCTAAAGCCAAATGTCGAGACACAAAATTTAGTGTCTTTACAAGAGACAGCACCTTTGTTTAGAGAAGCGAGTGAGAATTCAGATGCAGCTGTTTTAGCAGAAGTAGCAAAATCAGATTTTGTTCTATTCCTGACAAATGGTGATTTGACGGACTCAGAATTTCAAACCTTACAGCAGCTAAAGGCAGCAAATCAGGCCACAATGCTGGTTTTCAACAAACAAGACCAGTATTTAGCCGATGAAAGCGCCAGCGTCTTGCTGTCATTGAAACAGCGAATGCAGGGAAATGTAGTTGCAACTGCGGCCTCTCCCATTGCTATCAAAGTCCGAAAGCATGAGGCTGATGGTGCTGTGCAAGAGTGGATGGAACAACCAGCACCGGATATCCAGCAGTTGACGCAGCAGTTGGGTGAAGTTTTGGCACAGCAAGGACAACGGCTAGTTTGGGTAACTACCATGAGGAAAGCCGGGTTGTTGAAAGCTGAGGCGAAAAACTGGCTGAATGGAACTAGATGCGATCGCGCCACCCCAATTATTGAACAATATCAGTGGATAGCTGCTGCCGCGGCCTTTGCTAACCCAGTACCAGCCCTTGATATTCTAGCGACTGCGGCAATTAATGCTCAAATGGTAATGGATTTGGGTAATATCTATCAGCAGAAATTTTCCCTAGAACAGGCACAAACTGTCGCTGGAACAATGGGAAGTTTGATGCTGAAATTGGGTTTAGTTGAACTTTCTACAAAGGCGATTAGTACTGTTCTGAAAAGTAATGCCGTTACCTTTGTTGCTGGTGGGGTAGTGCAGGGAGTAAGTGCAGCTTATCTGACTAGAGTAGCAGGGTTAAGTCTAGTTGAGTATTTCCAACAGCAGGAAATAGCAATAGATTCTGGGACTGGTTTAAATTTGGAGAATTTGCGGCAAACCTTGCAAAAGGTGTTTGGGCAAAATCAGCAAATGGCTTTTCTGCAAGGGTTTGTTAAGCAAGGCATGAAGCGTTTGTTGCCAGAAGCACAGCAGGTTGAATTAGTTGGTGTTGAGTAAGGTTGTGGGTTAAGTTCACGCAGAGGCGCAGAGTTTTTCTTTGCGCCTTTGCATTAGGCTGAAAAATATATATGATAATCGTTGCGACTCCTGTCTTGATGATAGGTAGGGGTTGCTGAAAAAGTGATAAAAAAGCCAGAGAAGGATTAATTAGTTATTCAAGCAAGGAGCAGACATAAGTTTTTATTGACTGCAAGCAGCAAAACTATAATTTTTGATAATATTAAGTCGCAAAAAAGGTGTGTTTTTCAAAAATAGACATAAAAAAGCACTCAACAAGCGTGACAGATAAATAGACAGATTCATCACTAAAAAAGTCATAGCAATTGCAGTTTCAGAAGTATGAGAAAGTTTAGCCATCACTCTACCCAGGCTGAATCTTCTTTTCCCTTGTCCGAACTTTCCCTCAATAGAATTACGAATTCTTTCATCTTCTAAAGCTTGCTTCTTTTTTTGTTTACTAATATTAGCTGGCGGTCTACCTAAAGGGGAACCACTAATTCTAATACCTCGTTCTTTGCACCAAGCTCGATTCTCCCTTGTGCGATAAATTTTATCAACATGAACGGATTCTGGATAATAACCAGTGTAGCTTTTAAATGATTCTACTTGTGCTTTTAAGTCTCCTGATTCATTAAAATTATCCCAACTAATATGGTCTAAAAATACAAATCCATCAAAGCAGCTAGCCGACAATTTTGCGCCAAATTCCACAGCTTTACCAGCTTTTCCTCGAACAATTGGACGGATATGTGGTTGGCTTAAACTTACAATACGGTCATCAATACTCTGCTTTTTATTTTCATACAACCATAGTTGTTGACGAGAAACTTCTGCGACTACTAGCAACATCTTATATTGCCTATTACTTAAACTTGAAAGAGTTGCACCTGATCTGATTAGCTGGTCAATATGAGATAAGTTTCTTTTAATATATTGAAGCTGTTTTTTTATGGCTTTCCTTCTTTCTTGTTGTGATACGCGACGCTTATTCGCTACTTCTAGGTAGTCTTTTCTCGCTTTTTCTCTATAGGTTCTTGGTTTTTTATTTAATTCTCCCAACACCAGCTCAAACAGAAAGTCTATAATTTTTTCTGTCTGTTTTCTGGCTTGATTTAGTAGCCCTAAATCTGTTGGATAGCTGATATCACCTGGCGCACAAGTGGCATCTAATATCAATTTTCCACGATTTTTTGGCGGACTACCTTCTTTTACTGGTTCTGATGTTTTTTTTCAGTTGCTAAAGTCGAAGAGGTTGACTCTAGCATCTTCGTCACCATTGTTTGATTCAATTTATTGACTAGCTCGGCACTGATTCTTTCACGAAAATGAACTAACATTGATGGATCAAATGGAGTTTCATTACTATAAGAAGACATCCCTATGAAATACTGTAGATAAGGGTTCTCCTTAATTTGTTCTACTGTTTCTCTGTCGCTTATCCCACGTTTAATTCTTTAATTATTAATGCTCCTAATGCCATCCTAAATGGCTTTGCTGGCGCTCGCATCTTTATAGAGAATTCGTCAGAATATTCGTCTTCAAATTCTGCCCAGGGTATTAAAGATGCCAGAACTACCCAACGATTATCTGATGATAACTTGCCTTCAAAAGTCAGTTCAAAGCTCTCTGGTGAGATTGGATTTTGCCCCTGTTTGCGGTACATAGTTACAAACAGCACACTTTTGTACTGATGGTCGCGGTGATGCAAGCATTTTGGGCTATTCTACCCTCAAGTCTTGCACCTAAATATACTTCTTTGGTCAGATAATCTATATACTGTAAGCTTCTCTTTCTTTTTCAGCAACCCCTAATTATTTGGTATTGTTTAAAGTCTAATGTAGCTTGGGGAGCAATAACACCAAAACGTCCTAGTACTGAGTGGTTTATTTATCCTGATAGATAGGGGATCATCAAAGATCAGCGTAAAAGTTATATATCAGGTGAAATTTATTACATTTATCCATCTTATTGTGTGCCAGTTGAAAGAATCATCAATAAAGACCAAGTTATTGAATATATTAAACAATTATCCAGTCTTTAATTTAGAATGCGCGATCGCCTTTGTATTTTCTCCTTTTTTGGTGATTCAGGTTTCCTAGATTTAGATTTTGAAATCAGCGATTTTAACATTGTTTATGTCAAAGACATCTTCTTACAATTCATGCCACTAAAATGTACCCAAGCCTATTTTAGGCTTGGGTACATCCAATAATTATCGTGATTGCGAGTTACCAAAAAATTGTGAATAAGGGTAATTAGCTAAACAGCGCCACTGTTTCTATTAAATAGAATAGCTATAGTTTTGAAAATTAGCTTTAAATCGTACACCAAACTCCAATTTTTTTGATACTGCAAATCCAGGCGAATTACATCTTCAAAACTACGGACTGTAGAACGTCCATTTACTTGCCATTCGCCAGTCATACCCGGTTTAACATCGAAACGTTGCCACTCCGGTACTTCGTAGCGTTCCACTTCATCAGGTGTGGGTGGTCGAGTGCCTACTAAACTCATTTCTCCTTTGAGGACATTCCAAAATTGGGGTAGTTCATCGAAACTAGTTCGCCGTAAAAAGCGCCCGATCTTAGTAACTCTGGGGTCATTCTCATTCTTGAAAAAAGCACCTTGCACTTGGTTTTTAACTTCGGATTTCTTCGCTTCCGCATCCACACACATGGAGCGGAATTTCCAAATCTTAAACTGCTTCCCCATCCAACCACAACGGGTTTGACTAAAGAAAATGGGACCAGGATCATTAATTTGAATAGCGATCGCAATCGGAATAAACAAAACTCCTGTAATTAATAAACCAATTACTGACCCGACAATGTCTAATAACCGTTTCATCCAAGATGCCACAGAAGGGTGAGTAGTGGGTAACTGCTCTACTCTACGGGAAGTTGTCTTCCGATTATCTACTAAGTCTTCTTGTTCTATTAGCGACCCATCGTCCACAGACTCAAGGGGAAAAACTTGATCCAATCCGGTGAGTTTTAGGACTGCCATTACTTGAGGTGTTACATTCCGCAGTGTGAATGTAATCCCTTTCGCCTGGGCGTATTTAAAATTACTGACCAGGGCACCTAAACCACTACTATCCATAAAAGTAGTTTGGTGAAAGTCAATGATGATTTGCTTAGGATGTGAATTCGGCTGGATTAAGCCTTGACAAGTTTGCTTAAAGCCTAAAGCCTCCAGCACGCTCAACCGCTTCGGCATCTGCACTATAGCCGTGTCGTTTAGGGAATTAACTGGAAAATCGACCTCTGTCGGTTGGCTAGTCATGAAGCTCTGCACTTTCGTTGCCATGTATAATGTAATCTGCCAAACATTATTTGTCCTCGAAAATTACTTAATCTAATATCAGAATCAGTAGTAATAAGGACTAATTGCTATTTACCGGGGCTGAGATTGGAGATCGCTAGCGACGATTCACAATAGAACAAGAAGCCAAAAAACATCCTTGCTGTTGTGCCGACGCAGCGCGATCGCGTTGTTTTGATCAAAATGATTGCTAAAACTACCGTTACACCTACTGCACGCCTGATTGAGGTCTTTTCTGCCATTCAAGGAGAAGGACTGAATGTAGGGACACGTCAGATTTTTATTCGTTTTGCTTTGTGTGATTTGCGCTGTCACTTTTGTGATAGTGCCCAGACTTGGAATGTACCTGCGACTTGTCGGATAGAGCGATCGCCTGGATTGCGCGACTTTGAAATCCACTCTAACCCTGTCCCATTACCAATATTAATGGAATGGGTGGAACGACAAAATCTACCTTGTCTACACGATAGCATTAGCTTAACGGGAGGTGAACCACTTCTTCATGCCCCATTTTTAACGCAGTTTCTACCCCAAGTCAGAGCCATAACAGATCTACCTATATACTTAGAAACTGGCGGACATCGCCCAGAACAACTAGCGATGATTCTCCCCTACTTAGACTCTGTTGGTATGGACTTCAAATTGCCCAGTGTTAGCGGGGAAAGTCATTGGCAAGAACATGCTAAATTTCTCCAATTATGTCATGACTCATATTTAAATGTTTTTGTCAAGATAATTGTGTCTCAAAACACAGATCCCGCCGAGTTGGAACGTTCAGCTTTGCTGGTGGCAGAGGTTAGTCCAGATATCTCAGTATTTTTACAACCTGTTACGCCTTTGGCAGTATCTGAACAATTTTCCCCAATCCCTGTGCTTGCGCCTTCGAGCGATCAAGTTTTGACATGGCAAGCTTTAATGAAGCGGTTTATCAAGCATGTGCGTGTGATCCCCCAGACGCATAAAATGCTGAACCAACTGTAAAATTTCAGTTTTACAAAGATGTCATCAAGAAAAAAGTAAGATTTTATGAGGTCATTGGGATGCTGCTAATCTGGGAGGCAGCAGCCCCCTCAGTAGGCATTCCCAGTCTGCGACTGAGAAGGAGGAAAACGTTTGAGGTGAAAGTCTGAAGGGATTTGTGCCACCAAAAAAAGTACCAGAATCAACGGCAAAGGCTGGACTAATACTTTTTGGTTTGGGTATCTTCTAATTAAAGCGGCGTTTCAAGTCTATTTAAAACTAATTTAGGTATTTTGTGGGGTGGGCAATACCCACCCAACCTAATTTCTGGTTTCTACAGTGAGTCCTCATCTGTGGTTTTGGATTTAGCTTTTGCCTTATTCGCACTGCGTTTGAGGGCAGAGAGCCTTGCTTCGTATCTCGACCGTTGGCGCTTACCAGGAGTATTGTCAATCAGGGTTTTCAAGGCGCTACCAAGACTCTTGTAGGCATTGGGGAGGCTATAACCAAAACGAGTTGCCAAAGCGATCGCTTTCTCATCAGCATTGAGCAATTCTTTTAGTTGCTTTTCCCCATTATTCTTTTGGTACAGTCGCCAGCCTGACACACCACACAGCGACAAAGCTAACACCAGCAGCAATCCATCTTGTACCCATAATTCGCCTACAGCACCACCTAAACCGATGGCTAGTGCTGCCATTTCCCAACCATCTTTAGGAATTGTGTCATTTTGAACGCGAGCAACTTCATGCCAGAACAGCAGATTACGCTGATCCATTGCGAGGGCATCCCATTTCACCAAGTCAATTTGAATTTCTACCTGGTCTTTACCAATTTCTTCGCAGCGGACCAGGGGTGGATTGACCTCAGTTGTGCCTTCAACCGTGACCCAGCTTTGCAATTCTGGCGGTAGTAAGCCTTTCAACCGCCGAAGTTCACTCATTTCCGCTTTGGCAGAGGAGGTTGCATATGATGTCATAATATCCAGCCCCAGAAAATTTCAGTGTATATAGTGAGGGTATCACTTTGGAGTATAGCTATTTAAGTGATGATCCGGCTCACTCGCTCTTAAAACTTCCTCGCTTTTTTCGCGCTTCCATTGCTTTTTCCAGTAAATCTAGCAATCCTGGGGCTTCTTCTTGGATGCTGAGTAACAGTCTTTCCCCAAGTTCTATATTCCCCGGATCAAGACCTGTGTCCATCACTTCTTTCAGGCGAGGTATCGCTATGCCATCCACAATCTGAATTAACCCACTCAGACAACGGTGAAATTGTCTTTCTGTGAGAATCGAGTCTTCCAAGGGGAACTCAATAATGGCACGGATTTCGCCATCTGATGGGTCATACTCCCATTGCAGCATTTTGGTTTCCCAGGAAATGGCAAGCATTGTCTGTAGGATAGCCGCCTTGTGAGGATGGTCTTGGATTCCTGCCAGAACTTGAGGGGCAAATACCCGAAAAAATTTTCCCTCTTCATCCAGTTGGACAACTATTAGAAAATCTTCTAGGTTATCAGCCTCCACACCTGTTATAATTCGTTCTTCTTCATCATCTAAACGGTAGTCCCAACCAAGGTTATCTAAATAGTTGGCAATCTGTTTGAGGTTAGCTCCCATAAAAGCCTCATAAGGAACGTGGAGCAGCTGTTAACAGACCTAGTTTAACCTGCTAGTGACAGTTGTTTGGGTTGGTGTAGATACTTCTCATCACATAGAAGTATGCAATTAGGGCATGGGGCATTGGGGAGCCAGCGCGGTCTTGGGGGTTTCCCCCATGAGCGACTGGCGTCATTGGGCATTGAAGATAGGAAAAACAGATGATTGTTCGGCGCTGTGAATGATATTTTCTTTTATGACTTTTGCTCATTATTAAAGAAGCGCACTTCAAATGGTTGTTTCGCTAGGTTGTCAATGTATTCTTGAAATGGAATTCTTAAATCAAGCACCGCCATAAATTGGAATTAAACCTGTGTCTGCTAAAGATGCTTTTCATACAGTTGTCAAAACAGCACTTGAAAAAGAAGGGTGGTTAATCACTCATGATCCTTATGCTCTCCAGGCGGGAACCCTTGAGCTATATGTTGATTTAGGAGCAGAAAAAGTTATTGCCGCCGAAAAACAAGGACAAAAAATAGCTGTTGAAATTAAAAGTTTTCTGAGTCCGTCAAAAATCACAGAGCTTTATGCTGCATTAGGACAATTTATCATTTACCGAATTGCTTTACAAAAACAAGAAGCAAATCGCACTTTATATTTAGCAGTTCCTAGTACTGTTTAGAATGAGTTTTTTATACTTCCATTTATACAATCTGTTATTAAAATTAATCAACTCTGTTTACTAATTTATAATATTGAACAGGAGGCGATATCAGAATGGCAAAGCTAGATGAATATCGACAATATATTAAGAACTTGCTTCAACAACACGCTAGCACTGTTTGGGATAATCGCATTCAAGCACAGACAATTTTTGATCCAGAACACGATCATTATCAATTAGTTTATGTAGGTTGGCGTGATCAAGACCGCATATATGGGCCTGTTCTTCATCTAGATATTATTGACGAGAAAATCTGGATTCAGCAAGATGGAACAGAGGTAGGAATTGCTAATGAATTGGTGGAATTAGGTGTCCCAAAAGAAGATATTGTTTTAGGTTTTCAGTTACCATCTGTGCGTAAATATACAGATTTTGCTGTTAGTTAATTGAATTTATTAAAAATAGCGATTGCTCTCTGATCTGCGGTTTGTTCAATCTTCTGGAGGATGCCAACCCGCAAGTACCCAATAACTACGAACTTCCAGTGCATCTGGATCATCACTCAAATGTAGAACTACAACAGTTGCTCTACCAGTCGCCGTTTTGCCAACAATACGTAGACCATCTTCACTCCAGCCAAAATGCTCTAACCAGACTTGAATACGAGGGTTAAATAGCCTTACAGTTTCGCTCGTCTCTGGATCAACCCCTGTAGTTTTATCACTTTTGTAGCGATTACACAAGGGACAAGCTAGCCATAAGTTTGATTCATCATTGCTACCACCTTTAGAGATGGGAATAATGTGTTCAATTTCCAAACGTGCCATTACCAAACGCTGAGGACTTAAACAATAGCCACAACGGTTTTGAGCATCTGTGCGGACACGACGTTCTATTTCTACAGAAATATAAAAGCGGACCATTGCTGTTAATTGAGGGCTGGTTTCAAGCCGCGTTCAACAGCCACTTTTAAGGCTCTTGCTTTACTTACTAAGCCACGTCGGTAGACCTGCATGAGTTCATCTAGTTGACGAACTTCTGCATCATTAAGCTGTCCCTCTCGGTGACGCGCTAACAATTCACTAAAAACCTCTTGCTGCTGAGTTTCCATCTGTATATCGCATAGAGCCAAAACCTGATCATCCGGTAATGACTCCATAGGTAGTTCGGTAATAGCGCGGTCAATCCATTCTAGTAATACATCTTCAAGTCGCCGATGCGTGAAAGCTGCGATTTCCTTTGCTTTTTGTGCCAGTGTTTCAGGGAGTTGAAGGGTGACAATTTCAGCCATTTTCTACCAGATTGCTTTTTACTTATGATTGTATCTGCGATCGCTCTCTTCTTTTGCTTCCCATCCTCTAGTTAAAAAAGTGCGATCGCTTCAATTAAAAAAATATCTCCACTTCAATAAAATTTACTACTCCTAATGGTATTTACAAGTGAAAATAATCAATTTCAATTTTATAACTTTGTGGTTCAAATACAATTAAATTAACAAAAATTAAGTTACCTTTTTCTACATTCTCTAAGGCTTTTAGGACTTACGCAAAATATCTCTCAAACTCTGATTTCTCCGTGCCGCGCCAGTTGCTACAAACTCCTCCACCCCCGCAACGCACTGGCTTCTTTGTGCCTCTGCGGTTCCTTATTCCGTAACTCGTGCGTAAGTCCTATCGATAATTAAGCTGTGTTAGGGTGTGAGAAATGATTCCAGAATTTGACGAAAGTGGTATTTTACCACCAGGGGTGCATTGGGCAGAATGGTCAGAATTTCAAGAAATATTTGGTACAAATTTGACTAGACAGCGCATGATAGACGGTCTGGAACTGGCAATGACGCAACTAAAAGCAGCTGGCTGTAGAACTATTTATATTGATGGTAGTTTCGTCACCAGTAAACAAAAACCTGGAGACTTCGATGCCTGTTGGGAGGACAATGGAGTTGATATAAATTACCTAGAATCTATTGCTCCTACTTTATTTAATTTTGCGCTGCGGCGTGCCGAACAAAAAATTAAGTACAAGGGTGAAATCTTTCCGTCAAATTATCCAGCTAATGATTCTGGTACAGCCTACATAGATTTTTTTCAATTTGATACCAGGACGAATACGCGCAAAGGAATTATTGCTATAGATTTACAAAGGTGGAAACCATGATG
>NZ_JBALFC010000105.1:0-23836 GCF_036917755.1 Nostoc sp. | reverse complement strand
CTTGATGTCCTGTCGCCCGATGAAGCGACGATTATTCAGTGGCTGACAACTGAAGCTAAAGACAAACTCAATAGTCCGGTATTCTTCTGGAATTTGGGAGTATCCAGCCTGGAGCAATGCTTGATTGCATCTGATGGTGGGCTGCTGTTTAAGCCAGTATCAGAATACAAAAGACCACCCCACGCTGATCCAATACTCTTCGTTTTCGACTACATCAATAACTTTGATGGTGCTGGCGTGTTTATTCTGGGAGACATACACCCCTTTGTTGGCAAGAATTCCCCACAGATGAGTTGGGAAATCTTGACCAGAGTGAAAAACCTTTACCACCGACTCAAACCTACAGAAAAAAGGATCGTGCTGCTGGGTCAAAACATCGAACTACACGATTCTTTGGTAAGGCTCATCCCCTACTGTGAAGTGCCACTACCGAACATTGGCCAAATTCAAGACCACTTCGAGTCGTATCTAGTTTTTCTTGAAGAATCTGCTACTGAGCAGGATGTCACATTTCGAGTGTCCCTGAGTTATGAAGAAAAAGAAACCTTTGCACGGGCAGCGCTGGGACTGACGTTAGAGGAAGTCAGCGATTTTTTGCGGCTAACTGTCAAAGAGCGTCTGAGCCGCAGTGGTATCTTGATTGATAGCACAGTCACACCAATGATTGTCGAGTACAAAACCCGACTGTTGGCTCAAATGGGCATTGAGTTGGGCAAACCAGCGACTATTCCATTCGGTGGACTGGATTTACTGCGCGAGTGGTTGACTCGGCGGCGGCGACTATTCACCCAAGAGGCGCGATCGCTCCATCTGCCACAACCCAAAGGCGTATTATTGGCTGGTCCGCCCGGAACAGGTAAGTCGATTTGCGCCAAAAACATTGCTAGCATTCTCAATTTACCACTGCTGCAACTAGATATTGCGTCTCTCCTTGGCAGTCTGGTTGGTGAATCTGAAGGGAATGTTCGCCGTGCTTTGAAAACAGCCGAAGCGATCGCACCTTGTGTCTTATGGGTTGATGAGATAGAAAAAGCACTTTCCGGTAGCGGCGATACAACGGGTGTTTCCCAGCGCATTCTGGGAAATCTGCTCACATTTATGAGTGAGTGTACGGCAGGTGTATTTGTTGTAGCTACCTGCAATGACCCGTCAGCATTGCCCAGTGAACTGAAACGGAAAGGCAGATTTGATGAAAATTTCTTTGTTGACTTACCTACTGAACCGGAGCGTTGCCAAATCCTCAAGATTCATTTGGAGCGTTTTGGCATTGTAGTGGAGTCCGAGTATTTGGAGGCGATCGCTGCTAATACCGCGAAGTTTTCCGGCGCAGAATTAGAAACCCTAGCAGCAGAAGCGGCACTACTGGCTTTTGACGAAGGACGACCGCAGCAGGTAACGCTGGGTGATTTAGAGAATTGTCGTCAAACCATTACCCCGCTTGCTGTTCAGGATGCTCAGGCAGTGGAGCGAATGCAAGCTTGGTCTAAGACTGCGAGGGCTGCCTCTAGTCCTGTCATCGGGGCGAAACAAGCGTCTTTGCGTACTGCCAAGTTTCGCAACATGAATTGATAAAGTCCGCGATTTCTCCTGTTGTGTTCAAGAGAAATCGCATTGCTCAAAAGAGACAATTGCTACGCCAAAAAGAGAGTGAATTGGCTTGGATTGACAATGATATTTCTAATTTCAAGGTAAATCAAATGGCAAATACAGACTTGGTAACTTATTACGGTCAAACCGAAAAAATCGACCAGTTAGTTGAAAAACATGGTGCATATTTAGAACAACTGGACAGAAAAACGAAACTCTTGCTACGTACAACTTTGTCGCAATATGTTTTTATGCAACAAATATGTACTCCTGATAACTATTTGGTTACAGAAGCTTTGAAAGATGGAGAATTTGAGAGATTCCTGTGTGATGGTATTCCAGAAGTGTTAATAAATCTCTGTTCTGAGCTAAATGGACTAACTGTTGACGATGCTGAAACAATAAAAGATGCTTTGCAACATCAATTACGTTGGGGTAATGCCCGATTATTGACGATTCAATAACTAATTACAGGTGAATATCTAAAAATTAGATATTCACCTGTTCACTAATTCCAGCATGAAAACTATGGAAACATATCTTGTTTTTGTTGACGCTGTTAACAACAGCAACAAGTTCTGGAGCGCAAAAGCTGAAGGCAGCAACTTAATAGTCCAATGGGGACGTGTTGGTTATCAGGCACAAACCAAAGTCCACACATTAGGAAGTTATCAAAGAGCGGTTGCTAAATTTCACAATCTGGTAGCCGAAAAAAAATCTAAGGGCTACAGAGAAAGTCAGCCACAAATGGATGGCGATGGCTCCGCCCGCCTTCGGCATCGCAGTATTTCAGATATCAGACGAGCGATACAACTATTAAACGCTATACGCCTAGCTGTTGCAAACAGGAACTTTGGTGATAACTACATACTTGCCCTTAACGAGTATTTGAAAATTGTCCCAACACCATTGGGAATGCAGATTGATCCTTACAGGGTGTACCAAACAGTTGTAGATGTTGACTATCAACAAGAACTACTCAATTCTTTGCTGGTGAATGAACCTGTAGCTGTTCAGATCAAAGAATCGCCGAAATCTGAACCGAAAACTGTCAGCATCAAGGCTATCAGCAAGAGTTTCTGGCGGCATTTGTAATTTGAGAAGCGTCACTTTGTAAGAGATCCTAAAAAACTACACTTCATTTTGAAATATTGTTTGGTTAAATTATGGAAATCAAGACTATTGCTGTAACTTACACACGTAAGTTCAATTTAGGCGACTACGAATCTTTAGAGTTAACTTGCTCACTATGGGGACAAATTGACCCAAAAGAAGAAGATGCACAAGGGACGACACAATTTCTATTTCAACAAGCAAAGGATTCAGTTAAGTCAGCTGCAATCCCAGTAATTAAAGCTTCTACTCATCAAATGAATAAAGCCAAAGCATACAAGCACTCTGCAACAAATCAATTTGACGAACTGGATAAATTCTAATAACTGAAATTCACCTTTTAAATCCAAAAATACTTTAGTCAAGCATTAATACTGCTTGGCTATTTTTTTTCAGCCATCGCTTTGCCCCCTACAAACCACAACAGGAAAGACATCATGCCTAAAAAAGCTAACCCAGTCCCAAAAGACCATTCTCAGCTATGCCTTCAGTACCTCCGTCGTTGCGGTGGTAGCACTCGATTATGCACTATAAACTTTAGTCTGGGTGTCATACAAACGTTGGTAGATCGAAAGTTGGTAAAAATTACGAATACAGGTGCAGGATTTTTCGTGGAGTTGGACGAAGTGAAATGAAAACCCATAAAGTAACTCACCAATCATCTTTGCCTTCAAACACTCGTAATAAATTAGTTCTTCGTCGGACTCGAAAAAGATTTAACCCCAGGATTTTTATCGACCGCACCATAGAAACAACTGCAATCGCCTCTCTGCTTTTAACTGGGTTTTTAGGAGTTGGAGCAATGGGATGTTGGGGAATGGAGATTATCGAGACAAATGCTAATCCCAACATAATCATCTCTGGTTGGGAGCAACAGAAAAATATTTGCCTGGGTGCAATGTTGGTTAGTTTTTCCGTCTTCTTAGGCAGTTCTTTGGTCGGAGCTAGTTTCAGTATTCAACGAGATAAATTTTAGGGGATAAACAACGATGGAAATCAAGTTAACTACATCAGAGATTCGGACTATCTTGCAAGGGTGTCAATATACATTGCGGCTTGTTGGGAATAGTAAGGATTATCGCAGGCTTCAATCGTCCGAGTACTTTTCTACATCAAATGATGTGGTGTTAAACGATGCGTTCAATGTTTTAGGAGAAATAGTGAGCGCAATTGATGAGGTGGAGCAGATGACCTAGCCCCGTTGGGGCGGGGTGTAGGGTGTGGTGGGGTGCAGGAGAAGAGATAGGCCCAACAACCCGCATCGTCACCAGCCCCGTTCAATGCTGTATCCCCAACACCCAACACCCAACACCCTACCCCCCACACCCTTCTTGTTGACCGAACAGCAAACAGGAAAAGTCTAGAAATCAAGCAGAGATTTTTCAACACCAGAGGGCTATTCCCACCACAGGCAAACCCTACACTAGGAGCGATCGCAGTATGGTACAAAACATTGGTATTAAACCAATGCATCCAAGAGAATTCAAAATAATTCACAATGCATCTATATACCTGATGCATAGGCTTAGTGATTATCCTGAACAAACAATAAGTCATTGGTTAGCTGACGAAAGTAGTACAAGGTATCAACAGCCAAAACCACACGTACTTAATCATTTTGGAGCTATCCATAAATTATTATCAGGTACTTAGCGTCAGCCTGACGCTAAGTCATCAGAAAAACCCTACTCACCAGCCGGTAGGGTTTTTATTATTAGTATTAGCAGTACCGGAATTCAATCGGAACTCAACCGGAATTCAATCGGAATTCAATCGGAACTCAGTCGGAACTCAGTCGGAACTCTAGGAGCCGAAACCATTGCTAATTCAGGGAAGCTGTGTAGTTGAACAATTGTTAACGCGAGAGGAGGCAGCCCGAAAATTGCAGCCATCAGTTGGAATTAGACAGTTCCAAAAGTATTTAGACTTAGCTTCTTTATACTTGCCAGAATTTGAAGATTTTCGGGACGAAGATAATGGAGGGCTAAACGGACGAGCGAAGTTGACAAACTGGCACTTACCTGTACTTCAAAGAATTAGAAGTTACGTTTTGGTCAAGGGTTCTTTGAAGAAGGTGGCAATTGAATTAAAGAATCACCCCGAAAAGTTTTTAGGAGCGTAAATGATGATTGTTAAAGAATTCGCACAAGCTCTCAACAAAGTACCAGGAAAGATAGTTGATGAGCTGCGCCGTCAATATCCAGAGCAAAAATGGACGGTCGATTCACTAGTTCCAGACGAGATTTTAGCTAGATTTCAAGATATTACCAATAGTGAGAGATTACAGTCTCAACAATCACCTATAGCAGATGTACCCGAAGCCACAATCACCAAAGCTGACGAAGCAATTCAACAAGCCTCATACAAGTTAACTGCGGCTGATAAAGAGACTATTTCTGGTGCTATAGCCGTTCAAAATGAGCAATCTAAGATTTTGGGTGCATCGACTGGTGTCACAGGAGCTTTGTTGTTCATGGAATCCTTGATTGGAGCCAAAGGGACAGTGTTGGATGCCTTTGCTGAACAATCCATGTTGGAAGTTGATAACCAGATTACCGAGATAGATCAGAGTTTGATTAATTTGGCAGAAGAAGCCTCAACAAGGCTGGGGAAGTCGATTCAAAAAAAAGAACAACTCAAAGCGCGACTCAATTTGTTGCGGGAGAGAGTTTCTTCAATGGGGACACAGATCCGATTTTAGAAGCTTATAAAACAGTAGCGGCATTGTTACAAATCCAAAATGAAACTGTTGCTACTGTTGCCGAAATCCGATTGCTTCAAGAACTATTAACTCATCAAAGGAAAAATCAGGTTATGGATATTCTCAGTACCGGATTGTTTGCTACTTCAGTTGTTGGCGCTTTAGGTGGCAGTGCATATCTCGTTGGTAGCATTGTCGTTACTGGATTAATTGGCAGTGGGATGTTCATACCGTTGGGATTACTTGTTGGTGCAGGATTGACTTTTCTGGGACGGGCATCAAGATGACAAGGAAAAGGTTGTGGGGTGTAGGGTGTAGGGTGTAGAAAAGAAATAAAAAACTGTCAATTCTTGGTTATTGCCCAGTTTCAAAAAATATTAGGTTTGAAACGTGGATTCCTACACCCTACACCCTATCCCCTACACCCTCTGAGAGTGATGAGCAGTAGTGTTTCATCCAACTGTTTCACGAAACTGTTTCGCGAAACTGTTTCATGAAACGTTTCAACGGTTTCATCAATGTTTCAGGGCGTGAAACACCATGAAACAGCATTCTCCCAGCGTGAAACATGAAACGTGAAACATGAAACACCAGACAATTCCTTGCTCGAAAGCCATTATGAGCGGGATTGTTTCATCAAACTGTTTCACAGCACTGTTTCATGAAACAGTTTCAACGGTTTCATCAATGTTTCAGGTCGTGAAACAGCGTGAAACAGCATTCCCCCGCGTGAAACGTGAAACATGAAACACGAAACAACAGTCCATTCCTTGCTCGAAAGGCGTTATGAAGGGTAGTGTTTCACAGCACTGTTTCACGAAACTATTTCAACGGTTTCATCAATGTTTCAGACTCGTGAAACAGCATGAAACAAAAATTTGTACTAAGAACGCGCTATAGCACAGCAGTCTCATGTATAAGAAACAACTGTACTTAGCTTTGGCTGGTGTTGGCATCTGCATGTTGCCTGTAATCATCCCCTTAGTACCCAAGTTGGGGGCTTATGCAGAGCTTCAACGGCTAAAAGCCTCAGAAGAATTAGAACGTTCCCGCATAGAAGAACGGGCTAAAACCAGTGATGCCTTGTATGAGGCGGGAGTGATGCCCACAAGTCGCAAGTTGAGAATTACCAATTACTTTGATAGCGCTAAACGCAATCCCAGACCAGACACAACCCTTTATCAAGATGATGAGATTATTGATGTTTTTGATGCGACGGGCAGGTGTATTGGACGAATTGAAGAAGGAATTTGGAAGTGGAAGCACAAAGCTAAAGGGATTTGTAAAAGCGTTCAAAATATCAAACAAACTAGGAGGAAGTAATGACTAATGGTGCAAGTAACAGCGCTGGCAATAGCGATGATAAACCTAAAGGTAAGAAGCGATCGCTTGGTGAAATCATTGATTTTTGTGCCAAGGCTGTAGTAATGATTGTCGGCTTACCCATTCGGGCCGCAGCTGCTATCGTCAATCAGTTTGTTGCTAATGGAGGTGCAGGTCGTGCATTAGTTGGCGGGATTTTATTTATCGGCGGTTCCATGATTAGTGCTGATTCAACTTGGCAACTAATCTTTACTGGGCCCCCTGTTTTTGCTTGGTTTGAGCCGACTTGGAATTGGCTAAATGTGCCGTTTGCACTGTTCAACCCTCTCTTTTACCTGGCATTCATAATCTCTATAGGTGTTCAAGTGATCGAAGCCCACGCCTTACGCGGTAAAAACCCCGATTCAGCGAGGCGGGAGCTTCAAGACCACATGGTTTATGAGCTTGAAACCAAGCCTAGTGGCAAGATTGACTTGGTAGGCCAACTCTGGGCGGATTACAAAACCGCAGGTATACGCGATCGCTCTAGCGCTGGGCTAGTTGTAATTGCGGTTTGGGTGTTCGATATTATCACCACCTTTGCAGCTCGTAACCCATTTGAGTTTACAGCCCCATTCATGATTTTGGGCTGTATCTTATTTAACATCGGCACAATGATGGCGGGTGAAATTGGGTTCGCCATCTGGCGGTTGACAAAGGATTAGAACGGAAACCGCCCAAGAAACCAATAACTGTAAAAAAGGGCGGCAACGTTTCCCAAGGGAGGCATTTATGCAAAGTAACAATATCCCGAAAATTACAACTAAAGAAACTGAACATTTACGCGAATCATATCCTAGCTTGTCTCACTTGGAAGCCGGAAATATTGCCCAATGGCTGCAAGAGAGAAAAGATGGATTATTTGAAATGGCACGGGCATCTGAGAACGAAGCAGACATGACCCGTGTACTTGGTTTGTTAGCTTCTGGGATCGGAGCGGTTTGTTATGCGGTCAACCCACTGGCACTAGTTGGTGGTTTAATTGGCGGTGCTGCGTGGTTATGGTTTGTTGTCGAACATTCCAACAGAACCAAGGAGATTGCCCCCTTGCCTTTTGTGCGTGGCAATTTTGTAGACGCTCTAGCTCGTGCTGGGGATTATGATGCTAGGAGCAATTATCAAGGGGATCATCTTGCCAATACCGTTAAATTCCTAGAGCGACAATCAGCAGAAGAGTACGCTTTTCTTCATGCTGAGTTTGAAAATATTGGCCAGTATTTGACGCAAGTTGAGCCAGGAAAACGTTTTTATGCTTATCGCTGGATGTTTGGCTGGTTTGGCAAGCTCAAGGGTCGTCAGTTACCCACTTATGAAAGCATGGCTCTCCATTTACAGGATGTGACAATTGACAGCCGGCTGAATCGGTCGGAGATAAGTGCCATCGCACAAGCTCAAATCCAGTTACCACCGACCGTAGATATTAAGCAATTTCAATCACCACAGGTAGATATTGGGCAGACGAACCAAGCTGCGGAGCTTTCTAGACCGGAGGAGTTACAGTCATCAGCAGATGGGCTTGTACCAGACACTATAATTAATCTCCCTCTAATTAATAGGGCAAACGCACTCATCGCTGCTTTAACGAAAAGTGGTTTTCAAGTAGAAGATATGATGAGTTCTCAAGTGATAGCGATCGCTGGTACTCAACGAGGTGGCAAGGGAACCTTAGCAGCAATCTTGGCAACATTATCAACAGCACTTGACCCCGGATTGAACACCCAATACTTTACAGCCGGAGTGGACGTTTACCCCTTCGCTTGCAACTTAACCTCTGCCCTTAAGTACCCGGATATTGATGCGGATGGGGCTGATCAACTCGTCGCTCGTGATTTATTGAAATTTCTTAAGGGTTTAGATGGAAGCGAACCTTACTCCCATAAAAACTTACTGCTAGTAATTGATGAAGCCATGCGGTTGCTGTCATTGTTAGAGGAGAGCGATCGCACCTGGGCGATTCAATATTTACTTTCTCGCTTCGCTAAGTCTGGTGGTACATTAATTATCGTCTTACATGGTTCTAACCTGACAAGCGTGGTCGGTAAAGCTACGGCTGGGTTGGCAGATACCTTTAAGCAATCGGTTAACTTTATTGGCTGTGTAGCTCAAGCGGTTAGCGCTGGTGGTCTACGCAAAATGAATGTTGCTAGTGGAGAATATTTCAAAGCCAACCCTAACAACTTTGGAGAACCCGTTAGCGGTGGCAATCTGGGCATGATTCCCGAATGGCTAAAGACCCATTTGCACCCAGGCAATGGGCAACCAGATCCAGCAAGAACATTACTTCAATTCTTTCCAGAATTAGTTCAAGAGCATGAAAGGGCAGTCATACCCAGAGGAGAGAAGATTGCACCATCAGATGCAGTTAATCATCTGGAGTCCATTTTTTCAAAGCCTTATCAAGAACTGGAATTTCTGGAAGTAGAAGAGATTAATATTTCTAAGGCTGATTTAGAACAGATTGTGGCAATTGTTGCGGCTACTGCTAGTCCTCCAACTTCTTTTGCCGCTATCAGAAACAGCCGCAAGTGGGGCGAAGATAAAAAGAGTGTTCTTTACTTGAGGAATGCCTTGTCACAATTGATTGACAGTAACCGATTGTGCGGAAATGAAAAAGATGGTTTCAGCGTAATTAATGCTAACCAGTAAACCAGTAACTAAGCCATAGTTACCGTTGAGTTCCTGCTGAGTTCTGGTCGAGTTCCACTCAAGTTCCGGTATTCTTACATCTCCAAGTACGGATGATAAATAGAGGCTTTTTGTCTCTTCAGCAAGATTTAATTTTTTCTAAATATTTTCTAGAATGTGGAAGCATGGAAAGTTTAAAAATGAGCGATAAATTAACCACAGCCTTACAAAAACTAGCTATCAGTCCAGTTAAGGCAGACAGGCTGGCTATTTGTAGATTGGAAAAAGAGTACGGCGCTTCTTTATCAAAAATCGTTAGTGAACTCGAAGATTATGCCATAGTCCATCAATCCATATCAGACGAAAGGGCTAAACCCAAAAATCAGTTGATTATCCTTTGCTGCTATGGCTGTCTTTGGGGTGCAGTTATTGGAATTGCAACGTTGTTTATCAGGCCCAGCGTTACTGTAGCGGCGATTGGGTTGGGTTTTACGGCTGGGGTGTCTGGGAAATTGCTGGTTCAAAAAGGGGAATAAGTTGAAGTAGTTGAAGATTGATTTTAATTGTTTAGCTGAACTCTTAGATTCATTGGAGTAAAGATGTCTTAGTCGAAATCTATTTCTCTTGATGTTGCTAATAAAATTTTTGACATAATTGGAGTTTCTTTTGAGCAGAACGAATTAGAAGGCGGTGACATCGCTAAGGGACTTCCAGAAAATAAAATATACAGCCCAGCAAGAGTTAAACTCCAGTGATTAGCTCTGCCACTCAAACTTCGATTGAGTAGCCGTCACGCCACTTTGCGATTTACAAGTTCTTGAAAGTACTGCGGTAGCGATCGCGGCTCTCGTCCAAGCAGTGTTCGCAGCACGATCGCGTTCCCGCCAGGAAAACCATACTGATCATAGTCTTGGTACATCACCCGCAGGTGATTGTGTAGCCCGTCCGGGATATGTGCGCCTTGTGCCCACTCATCGAAGGAAGATTCACCCGCCTCAATCGTGCGCCCGATCGCCTCGCCCATCATCACCGCAAGTTCTACGCGGTTGACCATGCCCGGAGCGCATAGCTCAAACGTTCCGTAGCTTAACTCGTTACTCGTTAACGCCTTTGCTGCGACTGCCGCCACGTCGCGGTAGTCCACATAGCAAGCTTTTGCTAGCTTGGAGTAGGGCAGCGAGAATCGTCCTTGCTTAATCACCGTATCCCAGCCCGCCGCAAAGTTCTGCATAAACATAGACGGTTGCAGCACGGTGAACTCCATACCCGACTCGTACATTGCCTCTTCCACCGGACGCTTGGCAGCATGATTGCTCAGTTTGGAGAGCGACGGGTGATAAACACCAGAGAATACAAATTTCCGCACACCAGAGGCTTTAGCAGCTTTGACCATCGCCACACCCAACTCCGCTTCGTTGGGAGCGAAGGCAGGGTTAATATGAAAAACGCTGTCCACACCAGCAGCAGCAGCACGGAGACTATCCGGGTTTTGGAGGTTGCCGATCGCCGTCTCGTCTGCGCCTTGCTGGCGCGCCGCTTCAATTTTGCTCTCGTCACGCACTAGGGCGCGGACTGTGGCACCGCGCTGCTTCAGTTCGGGCACGACAAGGCTGGCGTACTTACCTGTTGCTCCTACGACCAATGCTTTCATCGTTTTCTCCTGATTGTTCTGATACTCGTTGTGAACTTTCTGCTAATCTTTTGACTAGTCATCGGATGCGCTTTCGGCGGATTTTGCCCAGCCGTGATCTCGCAAGTAGGATTCAAAATCGGTTGGTTGAGGAAAATCGCGTTTCAACCCCGCCAAATCTGCGATATAGCCGACATTTTCAAACCAGCGATACATGATGGTCACTTCCTCTCCAGCTTGCTGCTCAAATGCTTCAAATGGAATTTGTTGGTATGCGACGTTCTTTCCTAAAACGCGGCTAAACGCGGCAGCAATTTCTGTCATAGTCATCTCCACACTGGCGACTTCGATTTCGCGGTTTATGAAGTCTGCGGGACGCTCGAATACCTCGGCAACCATTGCCCCGTAATCTTCCTCGGACAACTGCTGCAATTTTGTATCGGGACTCAGTGGCTGGAACAGCGTTCCATTTTCCACCATTGATCGCATCCCGTTGTAATTGTAAAAGAAGAACACCGGACGCAGAATCGTATAGGGCAAACCTATCGCTCGGACATGTTCTTCGACTTGAAACTTGCTGTTGAAATGTGGAATACCAGTGTTGCGGTCGGCGCTTCCTACCGAACTGTAGACAAAATGCTCAATGCCAGCCGTTTTCACCGCGTCAGCGAGTGCCTGACCATGACGAATTTCAACCTCCGCTCCTTCTCGGAAGTCCTGCATCGAAAAAATGCCGTGAACGCCTTGCACAGCGCGATCAAGTGAAGCCCGATCGTTGAAATCTCCCTGGACGAGTTCTGCACCTGCTTGTTGAAGCGCTTGAGCCGCAGGCTTATTTTGATCGCGAACCATCGCGCGAACCTTGAATTTTCCGCGTTGGAGAAGATGACGTGCGATCGCACCGCCCTGATTGCCCGTGCCTCCGGTGACTAAAATAAGTTGCTCTGGGTTTGTTTGCTGTGCCATACGTGTTTTCTCACAGTTGTTTATGGATTTAAAGTTTCAATCTATCTAAACAGTAACTTGTACAAGAAAAGAGAAAAAGTAGTTAAACTTCAAAACACTTGTGCAAAAAATTCAAAGATGCGGTGGCTTCAATGGACAAGCTTAAAAGCCTGATGATTTTTATGCGCTCCGCCCAGTGTGGCAGCTTTTCAGAGGCAGCAAGACAGTTGGGCATGGCTCCGTCAGCCGTGAGTCGAGCCGTATTGCGCTTAGAAGATAACTTGGGGGTGCGCTTGCTTGGGCGAACAACACGTAGTTTGACACTGACCGAAGATGGCAATCGGTTTTATCAACACTGTCAGCAAATTTTGAACGATTTAGAAGAAGCCGAACTCGAAGTTAAACAATCGCAGTCCCTGCCGATCGGAACATTGCGGCTTGATCTGAGCTTTGCGTTTGGCAAACTGCATATCGCCCCGGCTCTCCTGCAATTTACCGCACAATACCCTGACCTCAAGCTGAATGTTTCGTTTAACGATCGCTTGATTGATCTAGTTGAGGAAGGTATTGATGCAACAGTGCGGATTGGACTCAACAGCGATAGCAGTTTAATCATGCACCACCTAGCAACTGCACGTTATATCACCTGTGCCTCGCCGCAGTATCTCGCTCAGAAGGGTATGCCCACAACGCTCACAGAGCTATCGCAACATCGCTGTGTCAACTTTATCTATCCGCAAAACCGACAAGAACCGACCTGGAAGTTTGAACAAGATGGCAAAGCAATTGACCTTGCTGTGGACAGTTATCTGCGATTTGATAATTCAGAAGTCATTTTAGAGGCAGTTATTCAAGGTGCGGGTGTGGTTCAACTGCCTAAATTTATTGCCGCAAATGCGATCGCGCGAGGCGACCTTCAACCGATTCTTCAATCCTACGCGACTCAAGTTGGACTCCCGATCGCCGTGTTATATCCCCAGAAACGCTATCTCTTAGTTAAAGTGCGCGTCTTTGTTGAATTCATGACAGAATTGGTGACTGCCCTAAAGCGAACTGATGTGGTCGATTAAAACCTTTAACTCGCTCAATTGCCCGAAATCTCATGCCATTGACGTCAGCAATTCCAAATTCAAAAATTTCGGATGAGTCAGTGACTGAGGATAGAAGCGAGTCCTAGAGCATGAAGTCAATCAAATGCTGCCACAGGGCAAACAGCAAATACTTGGTGAGGCTAAGGATATCTTGAAATCATGTGTATTCGGGGAGTCTTGGATTGCCGGTGGCAACCCTTGTCCTCTCCCATTATAATGATTATCATTTCTCTTAACTGTATATTTTATTTCTTGGAAGTCCCTTATCCTTCACTTTTAATATTCGAGTTTTTACTAATAATGATTATCGTGTAGGGGATGGGAGGAGGGAAAGTAGTCAGATTTAATTTTCGGTGATGTTCAGTATTGTCATAACGAAAAATTAGATTATTCTCTGAATTCATATATTGATAGCTATACATTTTTCTATCAAAGGATATTTCAACATAAACAAACTTTCGATTCCACAAGTTAGTCCATCACTTAAAACAGTTATCAGTTATCAGTTAAAACCCAAGGACTTTACGACTTGACTGATAACTGTTTACTATTAAAAGCCATCGCTCATCCAAAACGAATCTCTCAATAGAAACCTTCTACTATTATTTCTTACCTGCTTGCAGACGTCCTTTTGTCCCTAGTGTCAAATTCGATTCTGATTCTGACTTACTGGAGTTGACCATTTTCATCAAGTGCTGATTTAGATAACTTTGCGCCGAAATATACAGACTTTCCCAAATCTCTTGATTCCGACTGATTTTTGTACCGACTGTATTTCCTGCTGTTTTCTCCGATACCAAGTATTTGCGGAAGTAGTTAGTCCACAGATGTTGCAGAAAATCTTCAGCGAATTCGTCAAAAGGAATAATCCATTTATAGTCTTCGTTTAGAAATACGCGATAGGATGCAATTATTGGTAATGCTAGGTCAGTTGGCGCACCAAACCCAAATGAATACTTACTGTCAGGCAACAACGTAGTTTTACGTATATCAATTGATGCTAAGTCGTTCATACCCTTTCTTCTGGGGTTGCTGATATGATCTTGAACGATTTCGTATAGTCTTTGCTCTATCCACAAAGCTTGAGATAGCAGAGGCAAAAGTGCAGTTAATCTTTCCCTTTCCGTGTCTGTAATGTTAGATGGGGGACTCATACCTGCTGGGTGTTTGGTTCGTTTATTGCCGTCGGGGTTGTATCTATTTCTATCGAGGCAGTTAATCAACTTCACCAAATGGTTGACATTACACTGAGCGTTTCTGGGAGCGCCGCTTTGATTCTGGTAATAGGCAATGCGGAATTTTCTATCTTCTGCTCTTTCTAAGGAAACTAAGTATTGCTTGAGAAATTTGTAATCACCCCTGGCGTTGACTTTGGAGCGAGAATCTACTGGCGTTGTGGTGTTGGAGGCCAGGGCTATATCCTTAGCCTCGTCTTCCGAGAGTCCGATGTGGATGGTAACTTTTACTCTGGCTTGGGTTAAATTGTAGTTGTAATTTTTAGCTTGCTCAAACCCTAAGACTGTGTGTCCACCGTTGATAATGCCATCGCTGCCCCCCTCCGAGGCTTCTAATATCTCCAGTTCGAGTGAGGTTTTACTTGGTTTAACTTTATTGGCTGACAGGACGATTCCGCTGTGACGGGAGAAGAATTTTTCGGGTTGAGTAGTCAGTGAGTCGAAGACTTGTCTGTAGGTCGCGCTTTTACGGTTTGGTTCCCTGATGTTAGGTTCTAGGGGTAGGTCTGTGGGGAAGCTGTCTACATGGGCGGTGGCGATGATGCAATTGGGGTTGGCTTGAAAATAGTTATCTATCTTTATGTTCCAAGTCTTGGGCATAGTTTGTTTTTAGCCGAGTGTCAAATTTCATGTTAACCCTACTATTGGGCTACAAATACCGGATTTATCTGGAGGGACGAATAAAATATATATGAGATTGCCCAAGAAGAGTACATCAAATATACGCAAACCACGGTATTAGGGATAACATTGTATAAAAATTGAAAACTCTTTTTAAATGCATTACATGAAATCCCAATTGTTATTAAAAGCTTTATTTTCACAGATAAAAGTAGGTCATTGGTGGGTAAGTGCCTTATTGTGGATGAGTTTAGCTACCCCAAGTGAAGCATCTGTAATACTGCGAATAGCAATTGAGAGGGGAGTTAATCAGGTAATAGTTGGCAGTTCTACAACTGCGTTAGTCAAAGATAGTACTGGTCATACTGTGGGAAAATTACCAGCAATGAGTTCATTTTATGCCCAAGCTATTCCAGGCGGTGTAGCTTTAGATAAATGGCAGTCTGGTCTATTTTGGATTGAACCCACAGGTAAGGGATTCGTTTACATTGGCGAACATTGGTATCGAGGCAGAACTCTCGTTATCCCAACAGGCAAAGGACTAACCGCCGTTAACTGGGTTGATGACCAAGAGTATCTCTACAGTGTTGTTGGTGGCGAAATGGATACTGAGTGGCCTGCTGAAGCTTTGAAAGCACAAGCAGTTGCCGCCCGGACTTTTGCTTTCTATGAGCGAGAAAAACAGCGCAATAATCCTGTTTACGATTTAGGTGATAGTCCAGATCACTGGCAAAATTATAAAGGAGTAATCAATGAAACTCCTAGTACTTATACCGCCGTCGATGCTACTGATAAACAGGTAAGCTAATCGGCATTTAAACTGCAACATAATCACTATTACCTTTATTTTTTATCTTTCGATGCCACTTAATCACTAATTCCCCCTGATTCAATAGCTTATCGAGTAAAGATTTCAACTGATCAACTGATTGGAATAGACGATGAGCAATGTATTCCTTACATGAATACCACACTAATTCGAGGATGTTGTAGTCAGGACTATATGCGGGTAAAAACTCTAATACAAAGTTAGGGAGTTGTTGAGCAATTTTAGCGAGAATATCTTTACGTTTATGAAAACTAGCATTATCTAAAATTAAAATGATCTTGGGTCCGCTCTCGTGAAAATTTTCGGCGCGATTTCCCTGACTTATCCACTCTTCTTTAATTATTTTATTTAGTTGCTGTAACTGTTCATAAAAGATATCTCCCTCACCTTTTTTAATAAAAAAACATACCCGTTTCCGATCTCCTTCCCGAATTCCTCCCATGACATTAACCCGTCCACGTCGCCGTTGTCCTGTAAGATTTTTGCGCCGTCCTCGCTTACCCCAATTTTTGCGCCGAATTACGCGTAAACTGAAACCACTCTCGTCCCAAAACCATACCTGTATTCGCTCTGGGTGAACTCTAGCTATCGCTAAATATTGGGCAAGTTTTTCTTGAAACTCTGCTCTAATTATGGGATTTTGTTTATCCTCTAAGTCATACTTAGCCCAGATGTAACTATACTTTTTTTGCTTTAATATCCTCCTAACTTGAGAGCTACTTAAATCAATCCCTGTTTGCTCTGTTAAATATGTGGCTAATCTCTCTGCTGTCCATCTACCAAATTCATACCCAAAATCTGATGGCTCTTGATCAACTGTTTTCAATAACAGTTGAATATACTCATGAGTTGCTTTTCGATAATGCTTGTATTCTCTTTTATTATGTAAAGTTTCTAGATTATCTGGATCTCCGTGCATACACCAATATGCTACTGTTCTAGGTGAACAACCTAAAAATTTAGAAATTTCTTGTTGTGTCCTGCCATTGTTTTGGAGCAGAATAATTAGAATTCTTTCTCTGACGTGCGGTAGTTCGCTCTCTTTTAGAGCTTGCTGTAACTGAGTAACTTGTTCCGAAGTTAAAAAGTTTTTGGCTGGTGGTGGCATATTTACTTTCAATCGGCTCTGCATTTATATTATGCAGCTTAAATGCCGATTAGCTTACTAACTTATAAAGACAGTATTATTCTCTCAGTTTTTCATGATTGTTCTGGAGGACATACTGAAAATGTTGAAGATGTTTGGGGAAGCCATGAGCCTTACCTGCGTGCTGTTGAAGATTACGATCAAAATGTTAGCGAGTGCAAATGGGTGAAAACTTTCTCCCAAAAAGAAATTAGCGCCAGGATTTCTGGTGTCGGCAATGTTTTAGATATGATTGCACAAACCTACTCACCTTTTGGTAGTGTTAAAGCCTTAAAAATCGTTGGTGATAAAGCAACCATTGTACTGCGTGGCGAAAAAGTACGTACAGTACTCAAAATTAAAAGTACCCACTTTATCCTTACCAAAGCAGCAAATGGTAGTTTTGTACTTCTTGGACTTGGCTTTGGTCATGCTTTAGGCATGAGTCAATGGGGCGCATACAATTTAGCTAAAAGAGGAGTAAACTATCTGCAAATTTTAGGGCATTATTATCAAGGTGTAGCTTTAAGTACAATCAACCCTAAGTAAGATGAAAATAATATTTCTGGGATAATTTTGGTTGATCTAGATACTGATAAACTATCCGCGAAACTTGGCGTACAAATTTCACAACTCGCTCATCATCATGGGGTCTAATCACAAAAATTTCTGCCAAGTAATGCTTTCCATTTGGCAAACTAATAATTCCTGCATCCCCAACCAAAAATCCAATATCTCCAGTTTTATGAGCAATAGTTCCACCTTTACCCACACCAGCTGCCGGAAATACTTTTTCGCCATCAATATTCAAATAATTTCCTGTTTCTATATCTAAGAAAAACATTCCCGGTTTGAGAAAACTGTAATGGCTCAAAGTTAGTAACTCTCTTGAAGGCGATCGCCCCTTTCCTCTTGTATTGACTCACCCAAATTCAACCAAGAAATATCACTTATGTCGAATTCATCAAATATCACCAGTAACTCTATTCCTGACAAACTAGAGTCAGGCAAGAATAGAGAGCAAATTTTCCAAGAATTTCTCGTACTTGCTAATAGTCCAGATGCGACTGCTGACAACCCAGCATTATTGTATAAAGGTGTGCAGAATTCGCCCTATGAACCAGACATTAATAATTACCCAATTCGCCTGAAATACCTACAAAATCCGGCAGAATTGCTCTTTCGACCTTATCCCCAACTTGGAGAATTACCTCAAATTTCATCTCAGGGGTTAGAATTTATACATCCAGATATTCGAGAGGCTTGTATCTGTGTTGGTCGTTTATCCGATGGTAAGATAAAGGCACACTGGATGGGAAGAAACGCTCTGAATAAAAATCAATTTTGGAGTGGAACAAAAATTATCCCGTTACTGAATATTGTTTCTCAATTAAATACGAAATTTCCTGATGTAGATATTGATAATTGCGCGATTGTGGATTCAGAAAATCCCCAAAAAACTGTATCTTTTTTTAACGCAGCGAATGATATAGTTAGTTATCAAAACAAAATAGCTAGTTCCAACGCCTTAGCTGCTATGTGTAAACGATTTGAAACTTGGGAGGGCTTAGAATTATGGGTAAAAAAAATCACCGGAAATCAAGATTTAGTTTTCCGTGGACGTTACGGTGAACTACCTTATATTAATCAGCCAAGATTGTATGATTTAAAAACAGAAAATGTCCTGCTCAAAGCTGCTCCAGAAACTACTATTGGAGACAATCTTGTAACCGCCTACGATTTGGTGAGGTTTATCTCCATGTTAGGCTGGCATCACCATCTATCCCCAGAATCTCGATTACCTGGAGCGCAGTGGAATAGTCTAGAAGCTCTTGTCAGAGCGATGGGTTCAGATGCCTGTCGTTACATTGATCAAGCCATCCTAGCGTTGGGTTTGGAAAAAGTTGTTACATCTCCCACAATTATCTCAAAATTAGGTGATGGGTTCAGTGATTCTCGGCAAAGTACTGAAATAGTTTATGTCGCACTGGTACAATTTTTGGATGAATGTCCCAAGGCTCATAATCATCCACCTGTGCTAAGAACTATCAGCATGACTTTACGGGGAGTGAAATCATTTCAGGAAACCGATCCTGATAAAATTGATTCCGCAAAAAAACGGGATGCAATTGAGCTAGATGCTAGAATGGCAGCCGAAGTTACTGAAATTATGCGCCGAGCGATCACAGAAGAACTATAGACGAATGACAGGTTTACTGATATAGTCCTGCTAACCGACCAGAGTGATGCCTAGATCCCTGGCTGGTAAAACAACATAACTCACCAGTCCATATAAGCCGAGTAAACCAACTGACGTTCCAAAAATATACCAAAACCAATGTCGACGTTTTGGGCGTGTGTCACTATTTGAGTTAGAGGCTTATTGCATTTGAATCCGGCGAGCTATATTGACTTTTTTAATTAATCATCTCTAGCTAATGGGTTGTACCACTGATCCCTTGGCAAAAGTAGTTGATCTGACTCAGGTGGGCCCCATGTATTTGGCTCATACTCATAAATGGGTGTGACGTTATCGAGAATTGGCTGGACAATCCGCCATTCCTCTTCTACGGTATCTTCTCGTACAAACAAGGTGGGATCGCCCCGCATGGCATCACCCAATAGACGTTCATAGGGTTCCATCTCGTCGCCACCTCCGTAAAAGGCTAGGAGTTCAACCGTTGAGCCGATCATATCTTCTCCAGGGATTTTAGTGCGAGCGCCCAATCCCACAATTACCTCTGGATCTAGTAAAAAACGAACATAATTACCGTTTTCTTGTCTTCCCTCCTGGAACACATTTAAAGGTGGACACTTGAACTTGACCATCACCTCAGTAGTTTTTACAGGCAATTTCTTCCCAGCCCGAATGTAGATGGGAACTCCTGACCACCGCCACGTATTAATAAATAACCGCACGGCAACAAAAGTTTCTACTTGGGAGTCAGAAGAAACACCTTCTTCGTTACGGTAATTACAAAATTGACCGCGAATAATCTCATCGGGTTGCACTTCCCCTATAGCTTTGAGAATACGCTCTTTTTCATCCCGGATGGAATCGGCAGCCGTACTGGCGGGAGCATCCATACACACTGAAGCCAATATTTGCAGCATGTGGTTTTCCACCACATCCCGAATTGCGCCAGTTTCCTCATAGAAGCGCCCCCTTCCTTGAATGCCAAAGTCCTCTGCCATCACAATCTGGATGCTTTCAACATAGTTGCGATTCCAGATGGGTTCGAGAAAAGAGTTGGCAAACCGAAAATAGAGTAAATTCAGCAGTGGTTCTTTGCCCAGGTAATGGTCGATGCGATAGATGGATGATTCGGGAAAAACTGATGCCAGAATTTGATTTAACTCCCGTGCTGATTTCAAATCCCGTCCAAATGGTTTTTCAATTACTACCCGCGCATTTTTAGCACAGCCTGATTCGCCCAATCCTGACACTACTTGTGCAAACAAGCTCGGTGGAATTGCCAAATAGTAGAGGGGATGAGTAGCATCACCAAGCGCTTGACGTAATTTTTCGTAAGTTTCTGGTTTGTTGTAGTCACCAGCAACGTACTGGAGTAGACCAGAAAGTTTCTCAAATGCGTCTTGATCTACACCACCATGATGTTCTAAGCTATCACGTGCCCTTTCCCTAAGTTGATCCGTTGTCCAAGATCGTCCGGCAACCCCAATCACTGGGACATTGAGATTGCCCCGTCGTACCATTGCTTGAAGGCTGGGGAAGATTTTCTTGTAGGCCAAGTCACCTGTTGCCCCAAAAAATACCAGTGCGTCTGAATCAGGAGTTCCCATAACTAACCTCTTTAAGAATTAGCTTTTTCATCATGCCCGCCAAACTGATAGCGTATGGCTGACAAAAGTTTTTCGGCAAAGTCTGCTTCCCCACCCGAGTTAAAACGAGCAAATAGCGCTTAAAGAAGTCGGAAGTCGGAAGTCGGAAGTCGGAAGTCGGAAGTACAGTTTTGTAACGGGGATTTAGACCGCGCCACAAAACTTAAAGCCGTCGTAGAACGACGGGGCTTTAGACCCAAATTTCTGGTAACTTTTCACCGGAGTTGGCACAGATTCGTCAATTGCTGCGATCGCACGAAGGGCATCCTTCGTCAGAATCTGATACACGACCACCAAACTCTTCTAAATTGAGGCTTGTCAATTGCTGCGATCGCTGTCAAATCCAATTAGCTTTGAAGCAATTACACTACCCTGCCGCCAGAATCAATGGAACATCTGCCAAATTAAAGTCATACTGATAATACTCTGGATTTCGTAATGGTGTGCTTTCGGCATCGATCTCGTGCTGATTATTGCCCACGTTGGCGTGGTGAAGAATATTCAGCCCCTCTGCATAGGCCGCCATGACAAATAATCTTTACCATAATTTATTGTGTCGAAAGCTTTAACTCCTATTTTGAAATGATTCTGGCATCACTTTAAGGGTTTGCAGTTGTGATTGCTTCTAACTATTGGAGTAATAATCTCTTGGGTATGGACATTGTTAAGGAATTACCTCGGTACACCAACGATTGATGAGCGTTGCGGCGTGATCCTGGAGTTTGAATACGCTTGCCCTGATAAATTTGCTCAATTGGTGACAAATGCGCCGCAATGGACGAATATTCACCGTGAGGAACGTCCCCAGGTAAAAGCAGAATGTTTGCGACTGCTGACGACGTTAAAGTTATCGCCAGCACGTATGCAATTGATTTCGGGCTTTGTGGATATGTATTTGCGGCTCGACGAGACTGAGAAACAGGTCTTTCAAGTGGCAATCAGTACAATGGATTAGATGAGCAGGAGGAAATTATGGAGATTGTAACTAGTTGGCAACAAGAAGGCGCTCAAAAAGCAAAAGAAGAGATTGCACTGAACTTACTGCGCGAGGGTCTAGCTATTGAAGTAATTACACGGGTAACAGGTTTAACAGTGGAACAAGTGCAGCAGTTACAGGCAACACTGTCAAGAGAAAATTAATCTCAGTAGATATTCATGTATAGGACTTATATTTGATTTCTGAACAAAACTCCGTACACTTTCATTTCTTCTTCCCTGTTCCCTGTCCCCTCGCTATCGCGCAAGCGCTTCGCTCACGGGAGCAAGTAATTTCTCAGGAATCAAATCGGATTGCTATATCATCATTGAAGTGTCAATTGTTGTTAGAGTTTTTTCCCTTGATAATCTTAAATCTTCTATGCCTCGAAAAACCCCACCTTCATCCCACTCGACTGTTACAACTCCACTGGCTCTCTCTCAATTACATATACGCTTACAGTCTCTAGAAAAATCACACCAATCACTACTCAAGCAGATTAAGAGAAAACGGACAGAACTGAATAACTTTGTTGAACAGACGCGAATTTTCGCCACAGAAATTTTTCATCAAGCTAGTCCCAGCTTTCAAAAGATGGCTGAGTTAGACCAAGATATTCATGCTCTATTTGATGAAATCTTTACTACTAGAAAGTTTGGTAAACAAACTCTAAAAAACATAGAAGCAGTTTATCTTAACCTCCAGTTGACAGGAATCATTAGTCTCAAACCAAATGGCAAAGAATTTTCAACAGAGCTAGACGAATCGTTTGACAACTCCGAACCCGAATCAGATTTTTCCAGGGAAACTGCTGAAAGTCGCTATCAACATTGGCAAGCACAAGAATCTGTAGAATCTCTGTCTGTAACTAGAACAGAAGATAAAAGAAAAATTCGTGAAACATTTCTGAGGTTAGCTGAAATCTTCCACCCTGACAAGGTAAAAGACAGCGAGACACAGACATATAATACAGAAATCATGAAATCAATCAATCAAGCCTACCAAGAAGGCGATTTGGCAAGACTTCTCGAAATTGAGCTACTTCACCAAGTGGGAGAAATTATTGATCATAATAGCGAAGATGATTTAACTCGTAAATGTCGAACTATAGAACAGCAAAATCAAATTCTTCTCACTCAATATGAAAATTTGAAACGGGAACTGCGTTTAGCAAAAAATACTCCAGAAGGAACGATGGTTTCTGATTCTCGCAAAGCTGCTAAAAAAGGCATTGACTCTATGGCTATTATGGTAGAAACAATAGAAAATCAAATTGACGTTGTTTCTCAGATTCGGGATTTTGTCAAAGACTTTAAAGAACAGAAGATCACTATCAAAGAATTTCTTGGTGGACCACCAACTCTGCACTCCCTAGACGAGGAAATTATGTCAGATATTCTTGAGCAGATGTTGTCAGAATTAATGAGATAGTAGTTTATTTTTCTGAATAATCAGAGTTGGCAGTGAATAAAGACGTATTAACTAATGGATTTATTTGACCAGCATCTTACAAAAATAACCGAAGAAGAAGCACCACTGGCGGCTCGGATGCGTCCACGGACTAAAAGTTTATTTACTCGTTACTTACTCAACCAATCCGTTAATTGGTCAAGCACTGTGGCATTTTTAAATATTAGCACATGAATCTTTTTTGACTCACAAATCACAGTCATTTATAGTTATGATTGAAATGGTGCAATTGCTATTAGATACGTCCTGTTAAAAACAGATAACTGAAACCGAGATGATGTTTCTTGATTGACTGACTGACTGACTTTGAGCTTTATTTGTGAATGCTCTGCTCAAATTAAAATAATTTTAGATAACTATGCCAATTAAAAAACGCATTGAGCTTAGTCCGGGATCTTTTCTTAATTCCGCAGATAAAAAGATACTTGTCAATTTAGCTACTGAAGACATTTTAACTTTAATCACCCAAGAATTAAAAACTCGTTACTCTCCAGAAACTCAAAAACTCTTACTTGAGGAAAGTTCCCAGTTATTACCTAATTTCGTGCTACAAGAATTATTAAAGCGCCAAGAGCAGGTAGTAAACGTTAACCCCGATACCTTAATAGTGGTTAACTGTCAAATAGCAGAGACAGAAGCCGATGATTTGGGATTTGATTTAAATGTCGAAGCATATTTTGTA
>NZ_JBALFC010000104.1:0-25076 GCF_036917755.1 Nostoc sp. | reverse complement strand
TCGTAACTATAGGGTTTAGCCATAGCAAATCAAATGAGAGTAGGTCATGATAATACTTCTAGTCTATGTCCTAACTGTTTTGGCGCTTGCTATAAAGTAATAAATAATTGTGAAAGATTAAGATTAGCTTTGTTATCAGGTTCTGATAAATAAAGCTCCTGATAAAGGGTAAAATTATTTTTAATATAAATACTATTTGGTTGGAGTAGTCTGTATTCAGTATCGTCTAGCCTCCAAAGCTCATATTTAATATTGTTTAATTTAAGTTAAACTTTAATACGTTCTCGAATTTGTCTAACTACTTGTTTCATATATTTAGCTCTAATTCATTAATAATGTAGTACTACTGTAATTCCATAAGTTAATTTTCGATAATTTCGCTAGTTATGGTTTGCAAAATCTCATTGATATTTTGTGAACTTATGGAACTAATACCAATTGACTCTAAACTTTCAATAGCTGCAAGATATGCTGATTGAGATTGTTATTTTTCCTCAAAATAATGCTCATCTTTATAGCCATAAAGGATATACTCAGAACCAATCTTTTTGAAAAACTGCTCAGATAGTATCAAGAGTCTTCTACTTTCAAAACAGCCCTCAAGATAACCATAAAAATAACTGATAAAATAGTTGATTTCTTGGCGAGAAAATTCTATTTCAAAAGGTTCACGAAGTATTTGAGTATCATAACCTTCAACTACCGCATATATGACAGATACAAGCGATCTGTTGCATCCTTGGCAGTTTTAGGTGATGAGCGTTCAAACTGGCGACCGAATCAATTTGGTTACAACCTTTTTGGCTGTACGGTTGAATTCACATTTCCAATTGTCAAGTTGTTAGACTATCAACAACGTCAATCAGAATTAGAAGCCAGCCGAAACCCGTTGGCGACTGTGGTGATGGCACACCTAAAGGCGATGGAGACACGCAATGATAGAATAGAGCGCAAGCAGCAGAAATTGGTTTTAGTACGTAGGTTGTACGAACAGGGCTTAAAACGGGAAGATGTTATTAACTTATTTGGGTTCATTGACTGGATGATGACTCTACCAACCCAACTAGAGGCAGAATTTTGGCAAGAATATCGTGATTTTGAGGAGTCTTTAAGTATGCAGTACGTTACTTCTGTTGAACGATTTGGTATTGAAAAAGGTAAGCTTGAAGCTTTGTTGAAAGGTATAGCCTTGGGATTAAAGCTCAAATTTGGAGAATCGGGTCAAGATTTATTCCCCGAAATCGAATCTATCCAAGATGTAAACTTGCTAGAAACCATCTTGGAGGGGATAGAAACAGCAAGTACTGTTTCACAATTGCGTCAAATTTACCACTTGCACACAACAAACACGCAACCAGAAGTTTGATCTGCTTCACTTTGGTCATTTAGTTTCAGGCAATTGGTGTGAGTCCTTTAGAGATACTGAGCTTTAGGTAAGGGACTAAAATAAAAAGTAGTAGAAGTGACTGAATCGTTCGCTTGAGAAAAAACACTTATAGTGTGGCAATGTCCAAAAATAAATCAGCCAAAAAACAAAAACCAAATGGATTTGACAGCCAATTTCAACAATTAAGGATTGGGCAATTTTATCGCTTAATGTCCCAAAAATATGGGGTTGGTTGCAATACAGTTCAGTTAAGCATTTCTTCCTTCTCTCTGTGTTCTCTGCGCCTCTGCGGTTCGTTAAAAAAAATTAACTTTCACAAAGAGTTTTAGCCTTAACTGAACCGTATTGCGACTAAACCCGGCATCAATGTAGCTCCATAAGTGGTAGGCTAATCGGCATTTAAGCTGGATAATATAGCAATCCGATTTAATTTTTAAAATTATTTGCGTGGTGCACGCAGCGCAAGCGCGATAGTCAGGCAACAGGCACTCTTGTCTATTACAAGAGTGCCTGTTGCCTCTTTTTTTTAAAATCAAATATGTGTCCTATATAAATGCAGCTTAAATGCCGATTGAGATTAACTATGCCATCACCAACCAAAAACTTTTTAATGCCGAAACAGGTCAGTCAACTACAACAAGCTCTTAAGGAAAGCCAGCTACCACATGATGTGCCGAGTTTCCCCAAAATTTGGGTTACTACCTGTCACTCGTACCAAAATATTCTGAATATCTGCGCTAGGGCTTACAAAATAAGCCCCACATCCCTCACTGACATTAAATTCTCCATAGCTGTGAAAAAGATTGATTTGGCGAATTGCACCATTTGTAATTGCTTCAACCGCTTGTCCCTGATAGTTGCCTATAACTTGAGAGGACTCAGTGCTAAGTGTGTTATCAGGTAGGATATTACTTTGCTGTGTCTGGGTTTTGCTAGTGAAGATACTGAAACTTAAGCAGATCAGAAACCCTGCTAATCCGAACTGCAAACACCTATTTAATCTGTATTTGATTGTCATTGAGTGCCATTCATATAGATTACTTGAGTATCTAATAAAACTGCACCTTTAAACGATAGACAAGCGAATATTCGTTAATTATGCAGTTTTCTGCAATGGTGCGATCATGTTCCTGCATTTTCCAGGTATGAAAACTGCACGCAAACAAGCAGAAAAGGTGGATGTGTAGCATGAGTATGTCGCATTAGCATATCCGCTCAATAAATTGGGGTAGTGCAAAAAAGAAAATGTAGATAGATGCACAGAGCGTGGTAAAACATATCACATGGCGCAAAAGCAATCACCAGAAAAACAAGTGGAGGAATTGTTGCTCCCCCATCGACCCATCACAGTTTGCAGATGAATCATTGTGGCATACATTAACTGTTCTGCTAAACGTAATAGAGCAGCAACAATAGAGATTAAAGAACTACATGAAGAAAACCAAAAATTGTGGGACGAAAACAATCGTCTTAAGGGTGAACAGGGGAAACCAAATATAAAAAGCAATAAACAAAAAGGTTTCCAGAGCAATCATTCATCCGAGAAAGAACGACATACTCCAAAAAACATACTACAAGTAGCAAAAATAGGAGTATAAAAGTAGACAGGACATCCATTGTTGATTACCCATCGAGTGAGTTACCATCTGATGCACAGTTCAAAAGCTACGTTCGCGGGGCGTCTCGAAGAGAAGAGGTAATCATTCAAGATATTTCACTTAAAACTGATAACATATTATTCCGGAAAGAAAAATATTACTCGCCAAGTGAGGGAAAAACATATACGAACCTATCCCACTAATAAGATTTGTGCTACAAAGCTTAAGCTGATTGAGAACTAAAAACCAAAAATCAAGGTTTTCCAGCACATTTTACGAAAATAAGTAGGGAATTTTATAATACTGGGATAGGTTCACCGTATTGGCGGTGGGGATAGGGTGCTGGGTTAATACTGAAGAATTAGAAATAGAGAATTACAACCAATTACCCAGAAGAACATAAGGTGCCCAAAAATATGGGCGATTTTCTTTCGCTAGAATTGCAAGTTGAGCACGTTGCAAAGCTTGAGCTTTAGTGACTCCAGCATCCAACTGGCGATATAGTTCACCCATAAATTCACTAGTAGACTCATCATCTATTGTCCACAAAGTAGCTAATGTACTACGTGCGCCTGCTCGTACCGCAACTCCAGCTAACCCCAAAGCAGCTCGTTTGTCTCCCGTGGCAGTTTTACAAGCACTAAGTACGAGTAATTCAATTGTTTCTGGTCGGCTTTCGCCTCTAGCCCGTAGTAAACTATCTAACTCCCTAACTTTTAGTAGGCTATCCCAGGTAAGAATATAGGTTTGTTCGATATCTGAACTAAATTGCCCATGAGTAGCTAGATGCACTATTGAAAAGGGGGTAGATTGAATTTGGTTTTGCAGATTAGCTTTAGTGAACTCTTGATTTAAGAGTTCTTTGCTTGATTTAACTGAAGATTGAACTTGTTTTAATTCTTGTGTAACATTTGAAAGTTCCGAAAAAGATTTACCTTCAATCAAGCGTTCTTGCTCAACTCCAGCAATTAAAACGTTTAGCCGCACGTTGTTTAAAGATTTAGGAGCAAGGAGTTGTAGTCCAGGCATCAAAGAGATAGCATACTTTTCTATCAGATATTTCTGCTGTTGTTGATCATAAAGAATCGCCATTGGTATATTCCGCAAAGAACCATCCAGCACAAACACTAAGGAAGTTATACGTTTGTTTGCAAAATCTGATTCAATAGGTTTAATTAACCAGTCATATAACTGTTGTGAGCGTTGTTTAACATCAGGCTCTCGGCTAGCAACGGGCAAATCTTTCTGTAGTTGTTCTACAGTTTTTTCTAATACATCTTTAGGTACTTTAGTTGTTTTACGGTAGATTGTATCTTGTCCTGGCAACCTAGTAATAATTTCTAGCCGATTATCTAAAATAATTGGATAGATAACAGCTGTGGATTTTTCTTTTTCAACTAATTTATCAAGGTCAACTCTTGGTAGCAAACAGGGCGAACGAAAGAAATTATCTAATTCTGCTAATTGAAGAGATTCGATTACCTGACGAGCTTGAACAAGATTATCTGGCTTTTGAATTGGATTTTCTTGAAGTTGCAACAGTAAATCGACGTACTGTCGATATACAGGTTCTATACTTTCGCGGAAAGAAAATTGTACGTCAGGATTAATCGCAACTAAATCATTACGAAGAGACTTGAGAGCGTTGTAAGCTCGACTATAAGCATCTGTTGCTGCCGGGATATTGGATTGCTTTTGCAGTATCCGCCCCATCTGCCAATGCCATTGATAAGCAATGTCTTGGGCATCAATGGACTCAGCTTCTACCAAGGCTTGCTGTGTAAGACCTTTGGCATCAGATAACTGTCCAGTTTGTTCGTACAGTTCGCCAAGAATACCAAGGGCATAAGATTCGGTTCGTTGATCTTTTAAACTCTTAGCTACTTGGACAGCTTGCGCTAGCATTTTAGCAACATCTTTTGGCTCAACTGAGTTTTGTTTCATTTTGCTCAAACTTTGGGCAAAATTAATCCGGTAGTTAACAGCCGTGCGACTTGCAGGCAAATTGTCTATCTGAGACTGAATTTGCGGCAATAAAGCTTTTGCTGTACTAACTTCCTCTTGCTCTACCAATAGTCTTAATAAATTCAGTTGAGCCTGGAGCCGCACAGTGGGTATCGCAGATCCAATCTGCACTGCTTGTTGATAGTATTGGATTGCTGTTTGAGCATAATCCTTAGCACTGCTTGAGTTCCCTAAATTTAGTTGAGCGTAGATTTGAGCGCGAGCTGTATTACCTAAACTCAGTAAAGCATCACTTTGAGCGATCGCATCTCCTGCCCGTTTAGCCACAGAATAACTTTCTTCTAAGGTTTTGTGCGAATCGCTTAAATAGCCCAAACTCCGCAATACATTGCCTATACTATATAATCCTCTAGCTTTAACAGGAGAATCTGCTTGTTTTTGCAGATTTTCTCGTAGTGAGGTTAAAGTGTGATCTGCTTGGAGATAATTCCCCAAAGCTTGCATTGCTTGGGCTTGATTAATGTGATTGCGAGTTAGCGCTGATATATCATCTAAATGCTGATAAATTTTAGCTGCTGATTGCCAAGTACTTAGGGCTACTTCAGTTTGTCCCTGTGCTAACTCCAGCCCACCTCGAACATCTAAAGCTTGAGCAAAGACTTGCGTTAGCGCAGCTCCTCCTGCGGAGGCTCGCTCTTGTGAAGAATCTGAATCTTCTAGACTTTGTAATAATTTAATAGTTCGTGAGATAGTTTCATTCGCTTGTTGCCATTGTCCTAACTGCTGATACGCTAAGGAAAGGTTAGTCAAAGCTATAGCTTCATTCAATAGATTATTAGTAGCTTTAAATTCGTCTGCTGCTTTTTTTAGAAGTTGTACTGCTTCTGTAAACTCTCCCCCTTCATAAAGTGCTTGGCTTTGCTGCACTAAACTAAAAATTTGGGTTTGGTTAACAGCAGGTTTTGTTGCTACAACAGGAAAATATAAAACTTTAGATTTGGCAAAGGCTGCTGTTAAAAAAATAGAAGAATCGAAAATAACAGATAAAAATACACAAAGAAATATAGTCAAAAATGATAATAGTAAGTATTTAAAAAGCTTCATATAAGTTACAAGATTTATTTTGTATTTATTTTGGTAATTAATTATAAAAACCATGTGGTACTCTGTGTGGCTTTGGATGAACTTGTAGCTACAACATGGCAATAGTTGTTGTAAATCGGATATTCCCCACGCAACACATTATACCAATTCTCCAAAACGAGGCAACAGATGTAGATCAGGAAAGTCCTGCTGCATCTAAGTTTCTTAATTGCGAATAGGCGAAAAAGCGAATTGCGAATTGGTATTAGCTCCTTTGTGTAAGGTTAAAACGGATTATATTGTACAAAAAAATACAGCCCATTGTCTTGCAATGTATTACCTTGAGTATCAACAGAAACTAAAGGAATACCCCACTCAACACCAGCATTAAAGTTATTGCCCTGTGACCAACGCAAACCCAAACCAACAGAAGCTAGGGTGTTAGTGTTAGTATTATTTTCATCTCTACTTGACGAATTATTCCAAGCAGTGCCAACGTCAACAAACGGGGTAACTTGCATAACTCCATCCCATTGTGGTATACGCACAATTGGTAGCCGTAACTCAACAGAAGCAAGAGCGCCATTATCTGTCAACAGGAAATCTTGACGATACCCCCGCACACTACTTATACCACCTAAACCAAATTGTTCTGAAGCTAAAAGTGTTGTATAAGCTAGTTGTACATCGCCACGAATTAACAACAAAGTATCAGGAGCTAACAGACGTACCCATTGTGCTTGTCCTCGCCAAGCGAAAAAGCGGCTGTCAGGTTCGGTATTGTTGATTGTGGCATTAAATGCACCAGTTCCCAGACTAAATTGAGAACGAGCCGCAATTACTTCTTGGCTATTACGAAGAGTCCATTCTTGAAAAAATCGCAACGCAGAAACACGGGTGTTTCCTTCTGCATCAGCCCCCGGTGAAAGTAGAGAAAGGGGAGCATCCTCCTGTTCAAACACAGAGGAGGAAATATCAGTCTCTCTGCGAGAAGCCGTGATTCCTAGAGCGAATTCTTGATTGGGAGTTTGTACCAGCGGCTGGCGGAATGTGAGTTCGTAATATTGGGAAGCTGATTCAATCTCTAGTGTATTAAAAGGACGTTCAATAATATCGGCTGATGTATTGCCATAGCTGAAGGTAAGAGTGCCATTGCGGGGATTGAGAGGCAAGCTGTAGCTGGCATCTATGGTATTACTACCGTCAGTATTACTGTATGCTAACGAGATACTATCTCCAAATCCTAGTAAGTTGGCTTCGTTAACTTGCAGTTGCCGTCGGAAGCTACCAACACTAGGGGAACGAGCATTGTCAAATACTGTTTCTACATTAAATGTATCCGCCTCTGTTACTTTGATAGCCAACAAATTAGAGCCAGGATGTGAGCCAGCAGATAATTCAGCAGACAAGTTTTGAATTAAAGGATTGAGTTGCAATAATTGCAGGGATTCTAGTAGGCGTTTTTGATTTAAAGGAGTGGATGCCCCTAAAGCTATACGGCTACGGATATAATTTGGGTTAAGTCGCCTAGTTCCAGTTATCTGGATATCCTCTAATTTACCTTCAATTATTTGGATTTGAATAACGCCATCAGTAAGAATTTGTTCAGGAATATAAGCTCCAGAAGTAACGTACCCCTCTTGAATATAAAGTTCAGTAATTTTAGAGCGAATTTCTAATAAGTCTGTAAATGTAATTGGTCGATTTGTAAAACACTCGGTTTTCTGCCTCAACCTGTATGTCAGGTTTTTTTGACTGCATTCTAGTATTTGATTAAATTTTTCTTGGCTGAATACTGTACTGCCAATAACTTCAAATTGTTTAACAGTAAAGATTTGTGATGTTTCAGGGAGTGGTTCATCTGGTATGGGAACTAGTTGATCAGGTTGGAATAGTTCGGATGGAGGAGGTAGTTGCAGTGGTGGAGAGGGTGTTGTTGGTGTTCTGGGCGAAAGTGGTTGGACATCCTGCGGTGGTGGGAGTTGTGGGAGCGAGGGAAAATTGTTTTGGGGTAGTTGTACACGATTGACTGTCTGCGCCTTACCCGGTGTAGTTGCCAGGCTACTGAGTAATATAAGCAAGCAGGATGCTGCAAAAGTTGGAGTAATTTTAGCTACCATGACATTGAATTGGGTTTTGTCTGGAAGTGTGAGGAGTAGTGGTGGATGAATTAGCACTGAGGACTATTTGTCCTTTGGCGTTTAGTACTGCACCTGTGGCTTCAACAATGCGTTTAGGAGTGGAGGTTGTTGGTTTATTAGTAACAGGTGGTAGGGAATGGTTGTTATTGTTGGGTTTAAAAGACACCCAATCTATTTGGGTTACATCTGGAGTGAGAATGTCTTTGGGATTGGCTGGTAAACCGCCGCGTCCAGTAATCACAAATCGGTTTTGGGCGTAACCTGGACTGTAGCAACCTTGGGCTACCTGAGTGTCAACTGGTATTGTTGGCAATTCAACTAAACCACTGTTGGGGTCGATACCAGGTGTATTAAGTTCTACAGTGCCTTGTGTACCAAATTCTGAACTAGCAGTGATGTCACTCAAGGGAGTTGGACTTTCACGAAACTCAATACCATATATACCAAAGGCTCGGATATCTACTCTCCCACCTATGCCTGTAAAAGCATTAGCAGTGATGTCGCTATTTTCGTTGGGGACAGCAACAATGAAGCCCGACGGAACATCAATATTAATGTTGCCACCATTACCACCAGCTTCTGCTGTGCCTGCGGTGGTGGAAATTTGAGCGCCATGACGGAGAAGGAGTAAATCAGTTTGTATGTTGATGTCGCCACCGTTACCCGATGCAGATTCGGCGTTTAGTCTGCCACTGTTATCTAGGCTAATTCTAGGTGAGGTGACGATAATATCTCCAGCATTACCCGTCATACTTTCAGAGAAAACGAACAAGCCACTGCTAAAGTTTGAACTGTTACCAGAAATGGTGATAAAATCAGCCGCATCAACTTTGATTGTGCCTGCATTGCCTTGTCCAAGGGTTTCGGCAGAAAGTCTAGCGCCATTTCGTAACGAGAATGAACCAGAATCGATAGTAATATTACCACCATTGCCAACTGTCCCTGTTTCCACGAAGCTGGCAATCCCACTAACAATACCATTTTTATCCCCAGCAATATCGACAGCACCAGTAACATTAACATTGACATTCCCCGCATCCCCCCGTCCTGGTGGTTGGGTAGCAAATGCACCACGAGTAATGGTTCCCATTTGAGCGCCATCAGTAAGTGATAGTGTTGCAGCATTGATGTCGATATTGCCACCCTTCCCGACACCTCCTGCTTGCACCGTGCTGAGGATGGAAGCATCTGCAAGGAAAACAGCATTTTTTGTACTCACTCTCACATTTCCTGCATTCCCTTGTCTAGAAGTTGAGGTAGTAAGTCTAGCGCCATTTCGTAACGAGAATAAACCAGAATCGATAGTAATATTACCACCATTGCCAACTGTCCCTGTATCCACGAAGCTGAAAATCGCACTCCTGAAATCGTTTTTCTTCCCAGCAATGTCAACAGCGCCAGTAACATTAACATTGATATCCCCTGCATCCCCCTTTCCTGGTGGCTGAGTAGCAGATGCACCACGAGTAATAGTTACTAGTTGAGCGCCATTAGTAAGTGATAGTGTTGCAGCATTGATGTCGATATTGCCACCTTTACCGACACCTCCTGGTTCCACCGTGCTGAGGATGGAAGCATCTGCAAGGGAAACAGCCTCTTTTGCACTCACTCTCACATTCCCTGCATTCCCTTGTCCTAATGTTGAGGTAGTAAGTTGAGCGTCATCTCGTAGTGAAAAAGACGCAGAATCTATAGTAATGTTACCCCCCTTGCCAACTGTCCCCGTTTGTATGTTGCTGAAAATCGAACTAAAAAGACCATTTTTTTGTCCAGCAATGTCAACAGCGCCAGTAACATGAATATTGACATTCCCCGCATCTCCCCGTCCTGGTGGCTGAGTAGCAGATGCTTCACGAGTAATAGTTACTAGTTGAGCGCCATTGGTAAGTGAAAAATAACTAGCATTGATGTCAATATTGCCACCTTTACCGACACCTCCTGCTTCCACTGTGCTGAAGATGTTAGCATTATCTGCAAGGGAAACAGCATCTTTTGCATTCACTCTCACATTCCCTGCATTCCCTTGTCCTAATGTTGAGGTAGCAAGTTGAGCGCCATCAGTAAGTGATAGTGTTGCAGCATTGATGTCGATATTGCCACTCTTACCGACACCTCCTGCTTCCACTGTACTGAAGATGTCAGCATTATCTGCAAGGGAAACAGCATCTTTTGCACTCACTCTCACATTCCCTGCATTCCCTTGTCCAAATGTTGAGGCAGCAATTAGAGCGCCATCTCGTAATGAGAAAGAACTAGAATCGATAGTAATATTACCCCCATTACCTTGTGACCCCAAACGCACATCATTAAAAACTATGCTCCCACCAGCCACTTTGATTTCCCCGGTACCATTAAGCGTAATATCTCCTGCAACAGTTTCAGGTGTCCCCAAACCTTGCCCAATACCACTGCTTAAAAAACTTCCTCCCAATATCTCTAGATTCCTGGCATTGACTGCAATATTACCGCCACCAGTCCCTTCTACGTATATCCCAGCTTGATTGGTAAGGGATACATCTGTTCGCGCAACATTCTCAGGAAATCTCAAGCTGAGATTATCACCATTTACAAATGCTACAGTACCAGGTTCGCCCAACCCTCCCAACTCAACTCGTCCACCAAAAGCATTTAATCGTCCCCCATCCATGCTGACATTACCACCTACTAGCAGTAAACTTTTACCATCTGGTACTCGTAAACCAAATGCATTAGAGCCTGCTGGATCTCTTCCTGCGAATGCAACTGAGTTATTTTGAATCGCTGCGGTTTTGATTTGATTAAATAGTAAAGCTGAAGGATTGACCGTTAGCAGCGATGAAGAACTTTCTGGATTGGAAGCACTAAAAAAACCTTGATCGCCAAATCCAATAGCATTAGCTGTAGTCCCTACAAACGAACCACCAATATCTAACCTCGCACCCCGTCCAAAAATAATTCCGTTAGGATTTATCAGAAACAAATTAGCTGTCCCTGACGTGCGAATTAAGCCATCAATATTAGAAGCTAATCCACCCGTAACCCGACTAATGATATTTTTAATATCTACAGCATTATTAAAGGAAGCAGTGCTGCCAGGAGGCACAGAAAATTCACCAAAGCTATGAAACAAATTATTTCCTGCTTGCGTTCCTTCAGTAATATTGAAGATATTACCCTCTCTTGTGACGCTAGAATTATTAGGCAAGGTGTTATCTGGAGTAATTTGAGCAAAAACATACTCTTGCCAAGAAATAATTAACATTCCACACGCGACAAAACTACTACACCAGCATCTCCAGCTTTGAGTTATCCCTGACATAGCACCTCCAATAAATCAGTAACTTTCCCGTGTGATTAGTGTTATTTTTCCAAGTTGTAATGCTGTACAATTGGCTCTTTAGCAATATCTTGTAAGCCAATGGCATTTAATAGGTCAACCCAATCTTTATTAATAGTTGCATCCTGCGGATTAGCGCGGCGCAGTTGACCTAAATTAGTTAGGGCATCGTACCAAATATTATTAGCGCTATAAGCAATGTACTCCCTTGGCTTTGCTGTCTTTAATTGACTATCAAGAACCTGAGTCAGCACCTGCCTTTGCACAAACCCATCTACATAAAAATTGTCAGATGTTTTTCCTACATCACCACAATAAATATGAAAGTACCAGTGATATTTTTTATTTGCTTTTAAGGAGTATTGCGGTTGTGGTGGTGGAGTAATGCTAATAATACCACGTTTTCCAGACAGAGTAAGAGGTGTTCGATAGACATTCTGTACATCTTGACCATCCTGCATCTGTAACACAAATTCTGCGGAACGGGCGGTATCAGGTAGTTCAGGAACATAAAACCAAAAAGTTGGATTTTCTGCAACTGTTAATGCCAAGACTGATTTCCCTCCATCCCCAGGTACTAAAGCAGTAAGACTCGCCAGGGACTTACACTTGATGTTTTGCCTTCTTTATCTAAATAATGAAGTGCTAGCTGTAAATTAAAAGCGTATTCTGCGGGACATAGAGATTTTGGAGGAGGAATCAAATATAAAAGCTGACGACGAGCAATAATTTCATCATCTGCAACAAAATCACTAAAACTTAACCGTTCCTTTGAAACTCCATCAGGTGACGGAATCCCATCACTATCACCATCATCATCAGTTGTAGCAACTTTGCACACAAAAAATAGACGATTATCCTGGCTAAAACGAGTGGCTAAATTTGGATATTTGGGATCTACAGTCCCATCACGGTAAATATCTAAACCGATAGTTCGCGGTTGGTACTTATTTAATTTATCTAATAATTGAGCAAGGGCTTGGTCAGATAACGACCATCGCATTTGCATTCCTTTATTGATTTGGTACTGAATATCTGCTTCATCAATAGTAATAATTAAAATCCGCTCGTCAGGCTTTTCTGTGACAAGTTGCGATCGCAATCGCATAAAATGGTCAAAAGCATGTAACTCCGAGGTTTGCAGATAACCCCAATACCGTACTCCCATAACCAAACTTGTTACTAAAAAGCTTGTAACCAATATTTTAAAAAGGCTCTTAGCAGTGAAAATATTTCGCTGCATCTGCCAAGTCATTGTTGCTGACAAAGGATTTTGGCAAATTACTGGCAACCAAGTTGCACAAGGATATTCATCTTCTATTCCTTCAAGCCTTTTTCGCGCCTCCCGTAGTGCAGAGTATAAAGATTGACCATTGGAAAACTCTGTTAAAAAATGTTTTAGAAATTCCTGTGCTACTAAGTCAGGAACTGGTTCACGCATGACAATAACTTGAGGAATATGTAAATCCTCTAATGCTTCTGCTAAACCTAGACCATCGCAAGAATTGAAAATTGCTAAATGTAATCCGCTTTCAATTGCTTTTTTGAGTCCATGCTTCAATTTATCTAGACTAATTGTTGTGGTTTGATTGATTTGCAGAACTCCTCTTTCTTTACTATAACTATGTCCCGCAAAAAATAAAATATTCCAATCTTTATTCCAAAGCTCGTTACTTAATTCCTTTCGTTGTGGTTCTACTAAAAATTTTATTTGAGCCTTAGTTGATAATTTCTCTAAAAATTGTCGATCTTTACTAATATCAATTCCTTGGCTATTCCCAAAAATAGCTAATATTCTAACTTCTTTTTCTTTATTATATATTTTATTTGGTCGTTGCAGCTCTATAGGGCTAAGTGCTACTTCTGCATTGGGATAGTCTTCAAAAAAGTTCCATAAATGCCAAGGTATACGCCGCAATAAATAATCATCACTTGCAATCATAAAGCAAATTTCTTCATTTGGATTTAATTGCGTGCGTAACTTTTGCTCTATTTGGCGAAACTGCTCCGAGTTGAGCCAGATATTAATTCTAAATGATAATTCCTCACATAAATCGTTAAATTCAACTTCCGAAAAATTTGTGACATCAGTCTCTTCGATTTCCAGGCGTACAGACCAACCATAATAGCGGTAGAGAGCCGAGTATAGTATTTGCCAATTTCGATAAAGTTGGGGAATTTCTGGTGCTGCTGGTAAACTACCACGAAATTCCATCGCCCGATGATCATTTGTCAATCCAAGTTGAACTGTGACATCGGGGAAGCCTTTGTAGAGGTCTCCCTTACCCAAATTTAAAACAACTAACTTACTCATTGCATTCCGACAAAAAAATGTCAGATGACGAAAGCCTCTTTGATTGTGAAATCACCATTAGACACTTGTATATTAAAGCCTTCTCCAGAATACCCTCTAAATCGTTTTAATTGAATAAAATTATCATTACTTCGTGATACAACTTCTTGGATATTTTCTCCTGATTCTGATAGTAAATTCATTCTCAGGTTAGATTGCAAATAAGCTTTCTCACCCATTGGATGTAGCTGCACTAGTATTTCTAATTTATCTTCAGAATAAGGTGCGATCGCTATTAGCAGCACTACAGATTGATTTCCAACTTGTAATCCCAAATCTATTATTTTTGCTCGTGCTACATTGCCTTCACGCTTTGATGAAATACTTCTTAAGGCAAACTTTTTATCATCTATAGTGCTGAAAACTTCTTCTAGAGCCATCCAACTATTTTCAAACAGATTCTCGAACCATTGGTTTAAATTTACCCGTATTTGGCTAGCACTGAGTGCAGGGTGAGCAACAGCATCAGGAATACAGTCGAAGAGGAAATTAAGGGGTTTGAGGCTTGATAGCGGTATTTGCTCCCAATCAGAAGGAATATTAACTCTTCTAACAAATCCCAACAACTGCACTTCATTTAACTGCTCGCTAAACTGGACAGCCACATAACCAATTCTATTTTCCATCACTTCAGGTGGTAGGGAAATTACTGTTTCACCAGGTTGAACTGGACGACACTCTAACTTACCAATGTTGGGAAGAACTAGATCGGCAACATCAAATAAAGCTCGTTTAAGAGGATGCCAACTATCACCTTCTTCTAGAGCAGTATCAATCCACAGCCATTTCAGGTAACTGTAGACAGCATAAACTGCTAGTGTATTCAAATATATTTGTTTCCCTTTTTGAGGCGTAGTTTGTTCAACAGCAAACTGGCGGGCAATGGCATGGGCTTCTTGTCCAAGTGTAATTTTTAAGCAAAGTGTTTCTGTGCTACTCATGACTATTAATTAGATTGATATCCGAGTTGAATGGCAACTTCTTGTAGGAGCGGTATTGCTTTTAATTTCCAGTGAGATACTAAAGTTTGGTAATTGATTTGGCACTCACGAGCAATATCAGTAAGCTTATCTGGTGGATTCTTAAATATGAACAGCAACCTTTGACTGAGTACTTGACAATTGCATTCAGGATGTTTTCGAGGATAACAGTTTCGTAGTTGCTTGTCTGGGTCTTGCTCAATGTAAATTGCTAAATTGGCAACTAAGCACTGTTGTGACTCCTGTTGTAGTTGTTCAAGATAAATTTCTAGCCCACTTAGAACATACGGGTTAGATGTTGTACCTAATAGCCGTCCTTGCTCTGACACTCGTTCTAACCAAGTCGTTATCTCTGCGTCAGCATCCAAAATGCTTTCATCCAAAGAAAGATGAAGTCTTTTTCCTCGATAGGAAGATGGTGAATTTAAATCTTTGATGCGCCAGTAAAGGTGGCTTTTAAGCCATTTTACTAAATCAGATCGCACTGAAGATGTACGCGGTTGAAAATTTCTAATATTGTAGCTGACCCACTCCAAACTTTGGTTTAAGGCATCTAAAAAGTGGTCGGGACAGTCTATGCTTGAGTATTTTCTAAATTCTGGTAGTCCCTGAATTAAAATTAGAAGCCGACTCATAGCTTTTCGCCATTCCCGGCTGCCATCTGGGTGTTGACACACTGCTGCAATCAATTGGCGCAGGCGTTCATCCTGATCGTCCATAAAAGCTTTAACCAATGAAAAGTACAGTAGACAGGAGATAGCCGCACAGTTATAAGCACCGCTTTATTTGACCTTACTCTTATATCAGTCAGTAATCAAAAAATTATGAAAACTTTAAAATTACACTTAAATGCTTCCTCAGATACCGCACAGAAGTAGAGCAGAGAGATTATTTAAGGCAAGTTATTCAAAATATTGCATTTTTCATAGTTAGGCAATTTTTTCGCGATGTAGAAATAGAGGCTTGACTTTGAAAGAGATTAGGACTTAGGCAAAAATAATTGAAAAGCCTATTATTCTGTAGCGGTAATTCATGAATTACCGCCACTTATGGCTATTTTGCGTAAGTCCTGGAGATTTTAAAAGCTCGGCATCAATTTGATTTTATCGATGCAAATTAAAGCTATAACAGCTTACCAGCAGTTTGAGGGTGGAAAATAATCTTTAAAACCTCATTCAATAATCGCTAGGAGTGGAAGTATGGTTTCTAACGACGGTATTTTAGAACTACGCAATTTTCAAGTCACACCGACGCATAACTGGGATCATGATATAAGCCATCGCCAGCAGAGTTTTTTGGATTTACAGAAAATCAATATAGCGTTAGAGTCAAAAGTGCAAGAGCTTTTGGCTGAATTAAGTACTGCTAAAGACCAATTGTGTCGTGATCAAGCTTTGGATCAGCAGATAGAGACAGAACTACAAAAGTCCCTTTCTTTGCTTCAGGCAACTTTAGATTCTACTGCTGACGGTATTATTGCTATCAGTTGTAAGGGAGATATTCTTACCTGTAACCAAAAATTTTTCCAAATGTGGCAGATTCCAGATTCGATGATGATGTCACAAAACCCTAACCAGTATGTAACTTTCTATAAAGACCAACTTAAAGATCCAGAAATTTTTTGCGGACGCATTCAAGAACTAGATGGTCAATTGGATTTTCGAGACTACGATATCCTGGAATTCAAGGATGGTAAGTTTTTCGAGCAATACTGTCAACCTCTGCGGTTAGGCGAACAAATTATTGGCACAGTATGGAGCTTTCGAGAGATTACTAAACAGAAACAAACAGAAGAAGAAATTCGCTTTGCTCTCAAACAACAAAAACAACTTGTTGATGTTTGTGAAAGGATGAATCTAAGAGCGGATGATTATTTTACCAAACCCTCTACAGTGGAGGAATTATTAGAAGCGATCGCTGCTCTACTGGAAAAACAAGCAGATGTGAAAGAGTATTACACTGCCCAGAAGGAACAAGTTTCACCTTCACCTGAAACTATGAAATTGCAAAATCTTCAATCGATATTTCCTTCTGATTTTCATCTCACCCAAGTCTTTGAGTACATTGAAGCAAATTACCATCAACCAATTAGCTTGCAAGATGTAGCTGTTGCAGTTGGTTACTGTCCAGCTTATTTAACGGACTTAGTACACCGACAAACTGGACAAACAGTAAATCATTGGATTATCAAACGCCGTATGGTAGCAGCACGTAGTTTACTCTTAGAAGGTAATTTGTGCGTAAATCAAATTGCTGAAGCTATTGGCTATCAGCATGAAGGTCATTTTTTCCGCCAGTTTCGTCAATATCACCAGACTACGCCCCAAGCTTGGAGAAAAGCACAGCGTACTGAATTGAACAGCAATAAATAAGTAAGTCAATTTAATTAAACATAAAATGCTTTCAGGCTCGTAGTAGCGCTTGGGCACCCAAGCGCTGCTACAAACGTTTTACTTTTTTTAGGTTGAACTACTTATAAAGTTTTTGCGTGCATTAATGGTAGATATTACTTTGTTTATTAAAAAGGAATTATCAATAAAAAATATAACCGAAAAATAAGTGAGTATTTTTATAAAAAAAAACACATTAACAACTGTTTAAAATCTTTTTATACTTTTAGCAATAAAGAGATTTATCTCTTTTGGACAAAGCAATTAATCTATACTAGGGGAGTCAATCATGTCCAATCAAAGTGTGTACAGTTTCTTTTCTCAAGTAGAACAAGATTCAACTTTAAAACAGCAAGTTAAAGCAACCACGAATAAAGATGATTTATTGAGGATTGCCCAAGAATCTGGTTACAATTTTACTGCTGAAGATATCAAGGCTTTCGTGGAAAAAAATGAGTCCGATGAACTAGACGAGGAAGAATTAGAAGCTGTTGCAGGAGGTGGTATTAAGCAAATTTGGCGTGAGGTCAAGAACACCGCTTCTGATGTTTGGGATGCAATTGTAGGATAATAAACCACTGGCTGACAGGCTATTGGTTAAATTATGCCCTCACTCCTCCCCAACTTAAGACCCACAAAGAGGCGGGGTGAGGGATTTACGACTTATTAAGTGTAACTTAAAGTCTAAAATCTATAAAATTGTCAGTCTTACCTAAAAATTCTGCATTGTAACTGCGGGCTACTCTCTTTAAGCTGCTAGATACAGTAGGATTTAGAAATCCAAGAGTAAAAAAGGCTTTATATCTAGTTTTTAAGCTTAAAGAATGTAGTTCATTCACTTGCAACCTTCTGTATGAATAACAAAGAAGAAATTTGTATTTTTTTGTTGCTGATAATTGCAGAAACTTTAGAGAATTATTTGAAATTAGTACTTGCTATTAATTCAATTCTCTTGTAAAAATTTTTACACCTAAACAAACGCTTCTAAGCGTCTTCAAAATGAAGCACTTCCATCGGTTTTTTAATCCACTTGCCTGGCCGATCGCTGCGAAAATTTCGGCAGCATTAGTTTCAGCAGTACTTATACCGATGAGCTTTACTGCCTACTACAACCTGCGGCAGAGCTTAAATAGTGTGGAGGCTGGAGAATATCGCAAACTGGAACTGTTAGCCACTAGTACTGCTAGTCGTCTCGACCAGTTAATTATTGATATCAGGCGTATTGTTGTGCAAGTTAGCAGCGATCGCAATGCAGTAAATTTCCTAACTGCTAGCATCTCTGGAGAACGAAAAGCTTTCCGCAATGAGCTACAACAAACGTTACAAAACGTCTCCCACTCTAACCCGGACTTTGATGCTGTTTTTGTAATGGATAAAGAGGGTCGATGTGTTGCAGCAACCGATCCCAAATTCCTTGGTCAAAACTACGCCTTTCGTGAATATTTCCGCTCTAGCATTCAGGGTAACTCTTACGTATCTAGTATCTTGGTGGGTGAAACAACGAAACGACCAGGAATGTTTTTCTCTTACCCAGTGCAATCACCCAATGGTGAAATTGTCGGAGTATTGGTAGTCAAGATTAAGGGAGCAGATATCTGGTCAATTATCAATGCTTTACAAGTAAGCGATGAGAGCTATGCTTTTTTAATTGACCAGCAAGGAGTGATCATCAGTCATGCCGATCAATCTCTCCTTTACCGTAGCCTTATCCCCCTCGCCCCGAATACTTTAAAACAGGTTGTGAGCGATAGGCGTTATGGTCTGGAGCAGATTCAAAGTTTGAACATTCCAGAATTAAAAGTGATGGTGAAAGCCAAACAAGCAGGTCACGCTACCTACCGCTATCCACCGCACCAGATGCCCAGGATAGTTGGCTTTGCTCCTTTAGAACAACAACCTTGGGTATTAGGAGTCAGTCAGCCGAAAGCACAGTTTGCAATTCCATTGAATCGCCTGATCTGGCTGCACGGTGGTAGTGTCCTGGTTGTGGGGGGAATCACAGCAATCATTGCGCTGCTCTTAGCGCGAAGAATTTCTCGGCCGATTCACGCACTTACAGATGCAGCTCAAGCTTTAGAACATGACAATTTTGATTCTCAGGTACAGGAACTGCATCATAAATTGGAAAGATTAGCTTGTACTCAAGATGACATCGGTCAATTAGTGCGAGTCTTCTTGCAGATGGCCGAAGAAGTGAGGATACGACATCAGAAGCTGAAAATGCAAGTCTGGGAACTGCACATTGAGATTGACGAGACTAAAAGAGCCAATAATGTCGCGGAAATTACGGAAAACGAGCATTTTCGGCAGTTACAACAAAAGATCCAAAAGCTTAGAGAACACGAAGTAATTGTCAGTGAGACTGAGACTGATTACTACCGGAGATTGCAGACTAAGGTGCAATCGATGAAAGAGCGATCGCTAACTAGTGAGGCATAAATATGTCATCCGAAGACGAACTGATATCACGAGAGGAAGTGTTAGGAGGTTTACCTGCTAAACGAGCGAATACAATACTGTTTTTAATCGAGAGTCGGACGGCACAGATAGTAGTGCGATCGCGAGTCGAGTTTTCCCTCACCGAGCAAGCTGCAACAGAGCGCGATTTAGCTTTTTTAGAAGCCTTTGCTTTGGGAAATGCCCCACCACTCCACCCCACAATCCAGCACTTGGAACGTTACGCTAGTCAATGGGCATCCTTGGTGCCGGAAAATCCCAGACTAAAAGCTGCTATTGCTCATGCCCTGAGCCAGAAATACACTTTCACCTATCAAACAGTGCCTCACATCAGGACAGCTTTGGGTTTGGATGAGAAAGCAGTGCAGATGGCTTACTCGCGCTTCTACAGAAAACAACTGTTAAGCATCTTTGCATCTAAATTACCCCCGATTGAAAAGTGGCGCTGGATGACAGCAGCGATCGCTTTACGTGTGGAATCTCTTCCACCCTTTTGGCTAGCTTCCATAGTTACAGTTGCTCTAGGTCTTCCCCAAGCCTTCTTAGCTTTACCTATTGCTGTTGCTGATGTAGGGCCATTGGTTACTATTGCCTTCTTGCTGATCATTGGCACTATCAACATCCTGACAATGGCTTGTATGGCAGAAGCTGTTGGGCGCAGTAGCGACTTCCGTTATGGCAATTCTTTTATCAAACAATTAGTATCTAATTATTTAGGAAATACAGGTTCTTTTATACTTTCTTTAGCAGTTGGTATCCGTGTTTTTCTGATTGCATTAGCTTGCTATATTGGTTTATCGGTGACAATGGCAAGCTTCACACCCATACCAGCAGCATTGTGGGCAGTGTTGTTGTTTGGTGGAGGATTGTATTTGCGATCGCGCAAATCTTTAAATTTTACCGTTGCCTTAATGGTATTACTGGCAGCAATTAACGTAAGTTTACTCCTAATTCTTTCACTGCTTGCATTGGGTCATATACAACTAGAAAACTTATTATATGTAAACTTGCCCTTTGTTAATGGTCATTCTTTCCAACCGCAGATACTACAACGGATTTTAGGTGTGAGCCTCATGCTCTACTTCGGTCATGTATATGTAGGAGAATGTGGTAAACTAGTACTTCCTCGTGACTCTAGTGCTACATCCTTAATTTGGGGTAGCGTCGCGGGAACAGCTTTTTTAACTGTTCTATTTTGCATTTGGGTCTTAGCAGTCAATGGAGCAATTTCGCCACAATTGCTAGCTGGACAATCAGGCACTGCCTTGGAAGCCCTGGCACTACAAGTAGGTTCCATCGTCACAGTTTTGGGAGCAGTTTTAGTTACCCTGCTTTTGGGAATGGCTTGGCTGCGTAGTTCCAGCCTCCTGGTCAACCTAGTTAAAGAGTGGCTACCCGCCCGACCTAAACCGATTTTAAGGTTGCCTCGCCAGCAGGCAATATTAATATTCCATCCCTGTGGGAACCTTAACCGTATACCTCATATTGGTTTAACCTATTTGGGATTGGAAGACACTAAACCAAAGTTTCGTCTAGATATTCAGTTGAATGGCAACCTCCACTCTATAGACATTGCATTCACTGAACGTTGGGAGCTTAAAGAGCTACTAAATCAGTTTCCAGACTTAGGTAAATGGGACACACGTCTGACTCTAGAGGTACGCTCTTTTAACCAAGATAACGTCTGTCTGCAAGTTACTTCACCTATGTTGTTAGTCTATGAGGGAGATTTAAAGGCTGATGTTAGCAATCTTACTAATGAACGTCACAAGCAGACAGGATTCTGGAAAAACATACTAAACCAACATCATTTATTTCTATCGATTAGCCCATTACTGCTAGTCTTCTTGCTAACCGAGTGGCTTTTTCTAGCTGGTACGCAATCCTTTACAAGTGTACTTGCCTTTGCTGGTGTACTTGGTAACTCCCTTGTTGGTGGTATTTTCCCGGTTTTACTGTTGGTTTCTAGTCGGCGCAAAGGGGAGTTAATACCAGGAGTGGTTTTCAAGATTCTCAATCATCCATTGTTCAGCGTGGGTATGTACAGCTTATTTTTAGCCATCCTACTTGTTCACGGCCTTTTCATTTGGGAAAATTCCCTGGCGCGAATCTGTGCATTGGGCATTGCTGCATTGTCCTTGGGGGCAACTTTAATAATGAAACGCTATGGTGCATTCGCTTCCCGTGTGGTGGTAGAACTGCGAGAAGATCAGCAGCAAGGAGGGCGATCTTTGTTCACTATTACTGCTGGCGGGCAACCAAAAATAGTAGAAGTACTGCTGGGATATGCCGAAGGTGAGCAACATCATCAAACAGCAGCTATTGAGATGCCATCACTTTCATCCTTACGCTATGCCACCTTCCAGTTACCAAGTATGGGGGAAACAGAATTGAGAGTTTGGGCACACAAAAGTAACTCACAGCTTAATTCTCAAATTCTGCCAGCACTTGTAGAAGTGCAGAATGGGAACAAGAATATGCAATTTGACTTGAAGCTTTCTAATGGAAGAATTTTGCTACCTCTAGTGAGCGATCGCTGCTGGTTAAAGTTTACCTTTCCAGAGCGATCGTTGTCTTAAAAAAGGGAGTAGGGGAGGCAGAGGGAGAATAACTAATGACCAATGACAAATGACAAATGACCAATGACTAATAACTAATGACTAATGACTAATGACTAAGAGGTAATATATGGCACAAATTATTTCAGTTCACTCATTCCGTGGCGGCACTGGTAAATCAAACTTGATTGCCAACATAGCGTCTACTATCGCACTTCAAGGGCAACGTGTAGGTATTATTGATACTGACATCCAATCACCAGGAATTCATGTAATTTTTGGTCTTGATGAGAACAAAATGGTATATACCCTCAATGACTACTTATGGGGGCGCTGTAATATTCAAGACGCAGCCTATGATGTTACCCATGCTCTAATTGCAGAACAGAGACATACAACAAAAGTCTTGGGAAATCTTTACTTGATTCCTTCTAGTATTAAGGCGGGTGAAATTGCCAGGGTTTTACGTGAGGGGTATGATGTAGTTCGGCTTAACGATGGTTTTCAGGAACTCATTCGGACTCTAAAGCTGGACTATTTGTTAATTGATACTCACCCTGGACTGAATGAAGAAACCTTACTTTCCATCGGTATCTCTAATATTCTAATAATTATCCTGCGTCCAGATAATCAAGACTTCCAAGGTACTGCCGTGACAGTGGATGTAGCTCGTAAACTGAAAGTACCAAAAATGCTAATGGTAATCAATAAGGCGTTACCATCCTTGGATTTTGCAGACTTGCGAGAAAAAGTAGAGAAAATTTACAACGTTCCTGTAGCTGGAATTTTGCCCCTTTCAGAAGACATGGTGCAGTTAGCTAGCAAAGGTATTTTCAGTCTGCACTACTCTGAGCATCCCATCAGTCAGGCAATTAAAGGGATTGCAGATAAGATTACAGGTTTAGTTGTTAGTCGTTAGTTAGGAGTTAGGAGTTGGGAGTTAGGAGTTAGGAGTTAGGAGTTAAGAGTTTCTCTGACTTTTCACATCATGTGGAAAAACCCACGAAAAACCTAACCTCTTTCCCGACTAATGGGGAAAATTCAAAGTCTCTCTCCTTTTAGGAGAGAGATTTAGAGAGAGGTTTTCCAGATACCGTGAAAAGCAATGGCGAATAGAATGATACTGTTGGTCAATTTACTTTCTTGTTAAACCCGCCATCCCTAAAATCATGATTTTGCGTTACTTTCCCGCCCTGCAATAAATTGATTGCTCATAGCTAAAGTGCATTTCAACGCACTGAAATTAAAGAAATTAAGATGGATTGGATCTGATGGGTTAGACTCCCTACCAATTCGCCAAAAGTATCATAGAATTCACGGCTATACAAACGAAATCCCCGGAGGCGGACTAAGGAGAAATTGAGGGTTTGAAACCTACGGAGGTGGGGCTTGTATAGATGAGGTTTCTAACCGCCCATTTAACGTTAAGTTTACACCAATCACCTCCCCCTACCCTTCTACTCCTCTCTTTCAAAATGAGGCTTATCTATGATTGACCAAGAATCATTTCGTACTGATGTTCTGACTTACTTTGGAGCAACTGCTGCTCAAAAGGAGGAACTATTGATATACAACCAAAACGTTTTTAAGCGCAACAGCTCAATTAATTCCGTCAAGTTTCCCTTAAATCCTGAACCCCATATAGCAACTTGGGAGGAATACGCAATTGCAGCAAAAGTTATCGGAGCATTTGAGGTACTCAAGAAGCGCTTGGTGCAGTTGAGATTTCCTATTCAAGAGGGGATAAGCCAGACACAAGCGTATCGAACTGCCACTCGTAAGGGTGTCTTAGTAGATGGCATGGCAGAGGCGACTGGTTTAATCTTGCAACAACCTCAGCAACTCCAATTAATACTACATCAAAGTTTAGCTGGAACTATCCCAGTGTTGTTAGTTAGAAACAGAGAGGATTTTGTCTCTCTAGTACAAGCCCTGACACAACGAAACGAACCCCAGCCAATCCCTGCGTCTATGGGAGCCTGTATAGTTAGTGGGTTTAACAACTGGGATAGAATTCGTCAGTATCGCCGACAATGGGAAACTCTAAATTCTGGTAATTGCTCTGAAACTAACTGGACAGCAGAGTTTCAACGGTTAATACCGCAAAAACAGCTTTATCAAGATACATTTATTATTTTGAGTGACGGCTTCTATAGCAACGTTTATCCGAGCAACTTGGGGCTTGAAGAATCCCAATGGCAGCGTTTATCTTTGACAATTCGGCTGGAACATGAATGTACTCACTACTTCACACGTCGCTTGTTTGGCTCGATGCGAAACAATATACTCGACGAGCTAATTGCCGACTACAGGGGTATTGTAGCCGCTATAGGATATTACCCTGCCGATTGGTTCTTGTACTTTCTGGGGTTGGAGTCTTTTCCTAATTACCGGGAAGGAGGCAGACTGCAAAACTACCGGGGTCAACCTCCACTTTCTGATGGAGCATTTGAGATTTTACAGGCGTTAGTGAAAGCAGCCGCCGAAAATTTGCAACGCTTTCATACTGAATATACAAGTGAAGCAGTTATCAATAACCAAGCCCAGATATTAGTTGCACTATCTTATCTAAGATTAGAGGAATTAGCTGCCCCAGAAGCCACCTCGCACATCCAAAAAACTTTAAACAATTTACCAACAACCCTGCCCATATAGGTCTGTGGGGGAGTCTTTTCCAGTGGTGATACAGCGCTGCACCTGTGTGTTTTTCTTCCTTATCCTTAACAAAACATCGGGTAATTCATTTATGAGAGAAGTTGGCTCTCCCAGACTAAATATGTTAAATTAACAACAGAAATGCCAGTTTAGTAAAATCCTTCTCCTAAAACTATTAAAGTTAGTTAAGCCA
>NZ_JBALFC010000103.1:0-1019 GCF_036917755.1 Nostoc sp. | reverse complement strand
CGCGCAATTAATCTCATGCTCCCTTATCGGTTGAGACGTGAAGTTTCTTGCTGTTTCAGCTAACTTATTTGAACTGGGAATGAAAACTTACTTACCAGTTCGGTAACTAACTTAACGATTAACAGTACTCATATCAGGGTAGCGTAAGCCTGCGGTAATCCCTTTTGGTGCAACTGCCTCAATTTGAGCGAGTTCATCTGAAGTAAGAGTCATGGAAGTAGCTGCAATGTTTTCCTCCAAATAGGTGCGTCGCTTTGTACCAGGAATTGGGATAATATCTTCACCTTGAGCTAATAGCCATAAGAGAGCAAGTTGGCTAGGTGTGACTTGCTTTTGTTGAGCGATTTCCTTGACTTTTTCCACTAATTGCAGATTCAGCAAAAAATTCTCCCCTTGAAAACGAGGATGATTTCTGCGGGCATCATCTGGTGCAAGGTCTTCAGGACGGGTGATGGCTCCCGATAAAAATCCACGACCAAGCGGACTGTAAGCCACAAAACCAATTCCTAGCTCTCGTACAGTAGATAAAATTTCATCTTCTGGGTCGCGGCTCCACAAAGAATACTCTGTTTGAAGTGCAGTAATTGGGTGGGTTGCCTGCGCCCGTCGAATTGTCGCCGGAGCAGCTTCGGAAAGTCCTAGATAGCGCACTTTACCAAGTTTGACTAACTCTGCCATTGCTCCTACGGTATCTTCTATTGGCACATTAGGATCGACCCGATGTTGATAATAGAGGTCAATTGTCTCAATCCCCAGCCGTTTAAGTGAAGCATCACAAGATTGATGGACATATTCTGGCCTGCCACTAACGCCTTTCCAACCGCCGTCTTCAGTACGGACATTACCAAACTTGGTTGCTAATACTACTTTGTCTCGACGATCAATAATTGCTTTGCCTACTAATTGCTCGTTGGTAAACGGGCCATACATATCAGCAGTGTCGAGGAAATTTACCCCAAGTTCTAATGCACGGTGGATAGTAGCGATCGCCTCAATTTCATCACGACCGCTGTAAAACT
>NZ_JBALFC010000102.1:0-128607 GCF_036917755.1 Nostoc sp. | reverse complement strand
TCAAACACTAGGCTTATGGCACTAACTTCTGTAGTTTTATTGATGGTTGCTTTATTTATTCATGTTATTTTAACATAACTACTCTTGGAGAGCCTTTATTTTTTGTATTTTTTTAAATTATGAATTGCTTCACCCCCTTTGGGAATACTAGATATGGAAATCGTCAGAATTTAGCAGTATGCTTAGTATTCCCGGATATCAACTTAACGAACAACTTTATAATGGTTTGAAAACCCTAGTTTACCGTGGGTATCGAGAAACTGACTCCTTAAGAGTAGTGATTAAACTGCTAAAAAATCCTTATCCTAGTTTCAGCGAACTGGTGCAGTTTCGCAATCAGTACACCATTGCCAAAAATCTCAACTCACCTTTAATCATCCAAACCTACAGCCTAGAACCTTACAAAAATGGTTATGCGTTGGTGATGGAAGACTTTGGGGGGATTTCTCTTAAAAAATGGGCAGCAGAGGAAAGTCTAGTAAATCTCACTGAGTTTTTACAGATAGCGATCGCACTGTGCGATACCTTAGATATACTCTATCATCAGCGCATTATTCATAAAGATATTAAACCGGTGAATATTTTAATTAATCCAGAAACAAAACAAGTTAAATTAATTGACTTTAGTATTGCATCTTTACTACCACGAGAAACTCAAACGCTGATCAGTCCCAATGTGTTAGAAGGGACACTCGCTTATATTTCCCCAGAACAAACAGGAAGAATGAATCGCGGGATTGACTACCGGACTGATTTTTATTCTTTAGGTGTAACTTTCTACGAATTATTAACGGGAGAATTACCGTTTCAATCAAAGGACGGGATGGAGTTAGTACATTGTCATATTGCTAAACTTCCGCCAAATATGAATAAATCTCATCTGCATAAAGCACCCTCTCCTTACCAAGGACAGGATTGGGGTGAGGTTGCTTTGACTATTCCCCAAGTTCTTTGTGATATCGTGATGAAATTGATGGCGAAAAATGCCGAAAACCGCTATCAAAGTGCATTAGGACTGAAATTTGATTTAGAAAATTGTTTAATTCAACTTCAAGAAACTGGTGAGATTAAGAGTTTTCCAATTGCCCAAAGGGATGTGTGCGATCGCTTTATTATCCCTGATAAACTCTATGGACGAGAAACAGAAGTAGAAAACCTACTCCAAGCATTTGAAAGAGTTAGCCTTGGTGCCACAGAAATGATGCTGGTAGCTGGTTTTTCGGGTATTGGTAAAACCGTTGTAGTTAACGAAGTTCATAAACCAATTGTCAAACAACGCGGTTATTTTATTAAAGGTAAATATGACCAATTTCAACGGAATATTCCCTTCAGTGCATTTGTGCAAGCCTTCCGGGATTTAATGTGGCAATTGTTAACAGAAAGTGATGCTCAAATCCAGCAATGGAAAAGCAAAATTTTAGCAGCTATTGGAGAAAATGGACAGGTAATTATTCAAGTTATCCCCGAATTATCAAGAATTATTGGTCAACAACCACCTGCGACAGAATTATCAGGAACTGCGGCACAAAATAGATTTAATTTATTATTCCAGAAATTTACCCAAGTCTTTACCAGTATTGAACATCCATTAGTGATGTTTTTAGATGACTTGCAATGGGCTGATTCGGCCTCACTGATGTTAATGCAGTTATTAATGGCTGATACAAAGCATCTTTTCTTAATTGGTGCCTATCGTGATAACGAAGTCAACCCATCACATCCGTTAATCTTGACTTTGAATGATATCCAAAAAACAGCAGCCACAATTAATACGATTACTTTAGCACCACTGAGTCAAGGGCAAGTGAATCAATTAGTTGCTGAGACACTTAAATGTACAGAAAATTTGGCATTACCTCTTTCTGTATTGGTATCTCGAAAAACTCAAGGTAATCCATTTTTTGCTATCCAGTTTCTCTACGCATTACACCAAGATGGATTAATTGAATTTAACTTGGAGTTAGGATGTTGGCAATGTGATATCACACAAATAAATCAGCAAGCGCTTACAGATGATTTTGTTAAGTTCATGGTATTACAATTACAAAGACTGCCTCAATCAACTCAAAAGGTATTGCAGTTAGCGGCTTGTATTGGCAATCAATTTGATTTATCAACTTTGGCAATTGTTTCGGAATCATCAGAAATTGAAACGGCTGCGATTTTATGGAAAGCTTTAGGAGAAGGGTTGATTTTACCCTTACTGATGTTTATAAGTTTTATCAAGATTCGTCATTGTTCATTGGTGATTTGTCATTAGGAAATAACAAACAAATGACAAAGGACAAAGGACAAAGGACAGCTTCATATAGATTTTTACATGACAGAGTGCAACAAGCTGCCTATTCTCTAATTCCTGATAACCAAAAACAAGCAACTCATCTAAAAATTGGCCAATTACTTCTACAAAATTCCTCTGTGAGAGAACAAGAGGAAAAACTGTTTGATATTGTCGGGCATTTGAATCTAGGACAAGAGTTAATTACCGAATCAAGCGAACGAGAAGCCTTGGCTCAACTTAACTTGGCAGCAGGAGGTAAAGCCAAAAATTCTACCGCTTATGTTGCGGCCAGAGTCTATTTACAGACCGGGATTGAGCTACTCACGGCCAACTGCTGGCAAGATCAATATGAATTGACCCTCAGTCTCTATGTTGCCGCTACCGAAGCTGCTTACTTGAATGCTGACCTTGAAGGTATGGAACAGATAGCGGTACAGGTGTTGCAATCAGCCCAGACGATTTTAGACAAAGTTAAAATTTACGAAATTCAAATTGCTGCCCAGACATCTCAGAGCAGACTATTAGAAGTTATTACACTGGGCAGAGATGCACTCTTAGAATTGGGAGTTGAGCTATCTATCGAGGCAAACGATGCTGAGATTGCTAGAGCTCTACAAGTTCTTGCCAGTCAACTCGAAGGCAAACGAATTGAGGAACTGGCTGAGCTACCAGTGATGACTGATCCCCAAGCAAAAGCAGCCATACAATTGTTAGGAATGTTGTTTTCACCTATTATCCAGATAATACCGGGTTTATTGCCCCTAGTTAGCTCGAAAATGGTGAGTCTATCGCTTCAGTTTGGGAATACACCCGCCTCCACGGTGGGGTATGTGCTTCACGGAATGGTGCTGTGTACATTTTTGGGAGAGATCGAAACAGGCTATGGCTTTGGGCAATTGGCATTGAATTTGCTCGATAGGTTTGATGTGGGGGAATTCAAATCCATGATTCTAATTTTGTTTGGTGGCTTTATTCAGCATCGCCAAGAGAGCTTTAGGGCAACGATACCGACACTGAAACTTGGTTTTACCTCTGGTATGGAAACTGGCGATTTTTTACACGCTGGTTATAACGTTTGCTGTTACAGCTATGCCAGCTTTTGGAGTGGTGCTGAACTAAGCAATTGGGAATCAGATATAGCAAATTACAACGCTGTCTTGACTCAGGTGAAGCAACATTCTGCTCAGACCCATTTAAATCTTATGCGGCAGACGGCAGAGAACTTCAGGGAAACCCGGATTCAGCCGGATTGTTTGAGTGGCACTATCTATGATGAAATCATGATTCCCAAGCATCGCCAGGCTAATGAACTTTCGGTGATGGCTGAGATATATATCCACAAACTTTTACTTGCCTATTCTTTTGGTAACTACAAGGCTGCGAGCGACTACATTGACCAAGCCCAGCAGTATTTGATCGCAGTAGCAGGAGTGATTTTTGCGCCGATTTTCTATTTCTATGCTGCCCTGACGCACCTGGCACTATTTCCCAAGTCAGAAATTGAGCTTTGTGTAATTCTCGCCCAGGTAGAAATCCATCAAACCACTCTGTACCAATGGGCGCAATATGCTCCCATGAATCATCTGCATAAATGGCATTTAGTTGAGGCTGAAAAGCAAAAAGTGTTGGGCAATAAAACAGAAGCACTTGAACATTACGATCGCGCCATCTCTCTCGCCAAAGAAAACGAATACGTTAACGAAGAAGCACTTAGTAACGAACTAGTAGCCAAATTTTATCTCGATTGGGGTAAAGAAACAGTCGCCCAAGCATATATGCAAGAAGCATACTACTGTTACGCTCGTTGGGGTGCAAAAGCCAAAATAGAAGACCTAGAAAAACGCTATCCCCAACTACTTCAATTCATTCTGCAACAGCAACGAATTAACCTCAACTCCCTAGAAACTATTAGCTTTAGTGGCACTTCTTCATCTTTTCGCACTTCTAGTACTAGCAGCAGCAGTATTCCCAACGTTCTAGATTTTACCTCTGTCCTCAAAGCCGCTCAAGCTATCTCCAGTTCTCTAGAATTAGACACACTCATCGCCAGTCTCACCCGTATTATCCTAGAAAACTTTAGAAGATTTACCCAAGATTATTGATTCAATGGTGATGGCGTGCGATCGCCTGGAAAATATCAGCACTAGTTTAAGAACTTTTTCCCGCGCTGATAAAGATTATAAGGTGTCGTTTAATATCCATGAAGGTATCGATAGTACGATTTTAATTCTCAAACATCGCCTGAAAGCAAACGAACAACGTCCAGCAATTGAAATGATAACTGATTATGGCAATTTACCTAAAATTGAATGTTTTCCTGGACAATTAAATCAAGTATTTATGAATCTTCTGGCAAATGCCATTGATGCGCTGGATGAATCCAATATAGGACATAGTTTTCAGGAAATTAAGGCCAATCCCAACCGAATTATAATTAAAACTTCCCTAAAAAGTGAAGGGGTGAAAATTGCGATCGCTGATAATGGTAAGGGGATGAATGAAGCAGTAAAACAAAAGATTTTTGACCACTTATTTACTACAAAAGCTGTAGGTAAAGGGACGGGATTAGGATTAGCGATCGCTCGTCAAATTGTTGAAGAAACTCACAGTGGTAAATTGAGTTTTAACTCTGTTCTAGGTGAGGGTACAGAATTTATCATTGAAATTCCGGTATAAATTTCCGGCCTTTTTGGTAAATAACTTCAGATATCTGGGAATACTAGATATGAAATCGTCAGGATTTAGCAGTATGGTTACTATTCCCGGATATCAAGTCAGCGAAGAACTATACAATGGTTCAAAAACCCTAGTTTATCGTGGCTATCGAGAAACTGACTCCTTACCAGTGGTGATTAAACTACTGAAAAATCCTTATCCCAGTTTCAGCGAACTGGTGCAGTTTCGCAATCAGTACACCATTGCCAAAAATCTCAACTCACCCCTAATCATCCAAACCTACAGCCTAGAACCTTACCAAAATGGCTATGCGTTGGTGATGGAAGACTTTGGAGGGATTTCTCTAAAGGAGTGGGGAGTAGGGAATGGGGAGTGGGGAGTGGGGGAAAGCGTAGAATCTCTGATAGAGTTTTTAGAAATTGCGATCGCACTGTGCGATACCTTAGATATACTCTACCGCGATCGCATTATTCATAAAGACATTAAACCCGCGAATATTCTAATTAATCCCGAAACCAAACAAGTTAAATTAATCGACTTTAGTATTGCATCTCTACTACCACGGTCAACTCAAACGCTGATCAGTCCCAATGTGTTAGAAGGGACACTCGCTTATATTTCTCCAGAACAAACAGGAAGAATGAATCGGGGGATTGACTACCGAACTGATTTTTATTCTTTAGGTGTAACTTTCTACGAATTATTAACGGGAGAATTACCGTTTCAATCAAACGACCTGATGGAGTTGGTGCATTGTCATATTGCAAAACTTCCACCAAATATGAATACACCTCACCCGCATAAAGCATCCTCTCCTTACCAAGTAGAGGGTTGGGGTGAGGTTTCTTTTCTTATTCCCCAAGTTCTCTGTGACATCGTAATGAAACTGATGGCGAAAAATGCTGAAGACCGCTATCAAAGTGCATTAGGAATTAAATTTGATTTAGAAAATTGTTTAACTCAACTTCAAGAAACTGGTGAAATTAACAGTTTCCCAATTGCCCAAAGGGATGTGTGCGATCGCTTTATTATCCCTGATAAACTTTATGGAAGAGAAACAGAAGTATCAACCCTACTCGAAGCATTTGAAAGAGTGAGCCTTGGGGCGACAGAAATGATGCTGGTAGCTGGTTTTTCGGGAATTGGTAAAACTGCGGTTATCAACGAAGTTCATAAACCGATTGTGCGGCAACGTGGCTATTTTATCAAAGGGAAATTTGACCAATTTCAACGGAATATTCCCTTCAGTGCATTTGTGCAAGCTTTTCGAGATTTAATGGGTCAATTGTTAACCGAAAGTGATGCTCAAATTCAGCGATGGAAAAGCAATATATTAGAGGCTGTGGGGGAAAATGGACAAGTGATTATTGAAGTCATACCCGAATTAGAATGCATTATTGGTCAACAACTACCCGCCATAGAATTATCAGGAATGGCGGCACAAAATAGATTTAACTTATTATTTCAAAAATTTACCCAAGTTTTTCCTAGTACTGAACATCCCTTAGTGATGTTCTTAGATGATTTGCAATGGGCAGATTCAGCATCGCTGAAGTTAATGCAGCTATTAATGACTGATATAGGTCATCTTTTTTTTTTAATTGGTGCTTACCGTGATAATGAAGTCAGCCCAGCCCATCCACTAATGGTGACTTTAAATGAAATAGAAAAAACAGCAGCCACAACTAATACGATTACTTTAGCACCATTAACTCAAAGACAAATAAATCAGTTAATTGCTGACACACTTAAATGTACAGAAGATTTGGCATTACCTCTTTCTGTATTGATCTCGCAGAAAACGCAAGGTAATCCATTTTTTGCTACCCAATTTCTGAAAACATTATATCAAGATAAGTTGATTGAATTTGATTTTGAGCTAGGCTGTTGGCAATGTGATATTGCACAGGTGAATCAGCAAGCGGTTACAGATAATGTCGTAGACTTTATGGTGACTCAATTACGCAGACTACCTGAATCCACTCAAAAAGTATTGCAGTTAGCTGCTTGTATTGGCAATCAGTTTGATTTAGTAACTTTGGCAATAGTTTCAGAACAATCAAAAATAGAAACGGCAGCTAGTTTATGGAAGGCTTTACAAGAAGGATTAATTATACCTACTAGTGAAGTTTATAAGTTTTATCAGGATTCATCATTAGAAAACAGTGACCAGATAACAAACAATATAGAGACGCAACTGGCTGACTTTAGGGTAGGAGAAAAGACAGCTATATACAAATTTTTGCATGATCGCGTCCAACAAGCGGCTTCTTACCTGATTCCAGAAGAACAGAAACAGTTAACCCATCTCAAAATCGGGCAATTACTTTTAGAAAATACATCAGAAGCCCAGCAGTCAGAGCGAATTTTTGAGATTGTCGGTCAGTTAAATTGTGGAATCGCACTGATTACCCAGCCCACAAAACGTCAGCAATTAGCTCAACTAAATCTCAATGCAGGTCGCAAAGCCAAAGAAGCGATCGCTTATAATGCAGCTCTCCAATATTTCAATCAGGGCATTCAATTAGTGATTAGTGATGGCTGGGAAAATGCTCATGATTTGACGCTAAATTTATATCAAGCTGCCGCCGAAGCCGCCTTTCTAAATAATGAATTTGAACAGATGGATTTGCTGATTCAAGTTGTTATTAAACAAGCAAAAACTCTATTAGATAAAGTCAAGGTTTATGAGATTCAGCTTCAGTCTTATCAGGTACAAGGGCAGATGCTTAAAGCAATCGAGATTGGATGCCAAACTCTCCAACAGCTTGGAATACTCTTATCTGAATCTGTTAGCTCTTACGACATTCATCAAGCTATAAAAAACACATTGTCAATATTGGGAAAGCGCCAGATTGAAAGCTTAATTGATCTACCTTTGATGACTGATCCTCAAGCTTTAGTTGCCCTAAAAATTATGATCAGCCTCACTCCCTCTGTGCATCAGGCTGCCCCCCACCTATTTCCGATCATTGCCTGTGAACAAGTGAATTTATCGCTTAAATATGGCAATGCACCACTCTCAGCACCAGGATATGCTGACTTTGCCATTGTTTTGAATGCAGTATTAGACGAATTAGAAAAAGGCTACAAATTTGGGCAGTTAGCTTTAAGAATTGTAGATAAATTTGAAGCAAAATCTGTTCAAAGTATGACTAACTTCAAAGTAGCTGCATTTAATCAATTTAACAAGTTGCCTGTTCGAGATGCAATCAATTTATTAAAAGAATCTTATACTTTTGGATTAGAAGTTGGAGATTTTGTACATATAATTGTGGCAACATTTTTTCGGCTTTTTTATACCTATTTAATTAGTGGGGAAAAATTAGAAATATTGCTCCAAGAAATTAAAATGTACGAGTTGAATTTTGCGAGTAGTCAATCTTTCTCAATCCGATTTAGTATTCTTCGACGAACTATTGAAATTCTCACACAATCTTGTGCTAATTCGGATTTGTTGATTGATGAATACTGGAATGAGGAAAAACTTGTACCTGCTCTACTCCAAGAGAATGATGAATTTACACTCCATGAATTTTACCTAATTAAGTTAATTTTTAGCTACTTATTTGATGATGCTCTAGCGGCTGTTAACAATGCAGATAAAGGAGAGCGCTACCTCAAAGGTGGTGCAGGAATGCTATCTGTGTCTGTCTTCTATTATTATGATTCTTTGGCTCGTCTATCTCTCTATTCTCAAGTTGAACCTTCTGAACAAACAAAATTACTCTTGAGGGTTGACGAAAATCAGAAACACCTAAAAGTTCGAGCCACAGTTGCACCGATGAATTTTCAGCATAAGTTTGATTTAGTAGAGGCAGAGCGTCATTGGGTCTTAGGCCAGCGATTTGAGGCAATTGATTTATATGATCAGGCAATCGCTGGAGCCAAAGAAAACGCATACATTCAAGAAGAAGCTTTGGCTAACGAACTAGCAGCTAAATTTTACCTCGATTGGGGTAAAGAAAAAGTGGCTCAAGCATATATGCAAGAAGCTTACTACTGCTATGCCCGTTGGGGAGCATTAGCCAAAGTTAATCACCTTGAAAAAACCTATCCTCAGTTACTCCAACCCATCCTGCAACCGCAACGAATCAACCACAACTCCCTAGAAACTGTTGCTTTTTATGGAACTTTATCATCTAATAACAAGAATAGCACCAGTATTTCCCACATCTTAGATTTTACCTCTCTCCTCAAAGCGGCTCAAGCGATTTCCAGTTCTTTAGAATTAGATACACTTGTTACCAGCCTCACCCGTATTATCTTAGAAAATTCTGGCGCGAAAAAAGCTGTATTGCTACTTCCCCAAAATGATACTTGGGAAGTCCAAGCAATTACCTTTATTGCTGACGATCAAATACAAACTATTCTCGAAAAACAACCACTTGATAATTGTCAAGATATTCCCGTAAAAATTATCAATTACGTCAAGAATACCCAACAAACAGTTGTTATAGACAATTGCAAAACAGATATTCCTGGGGTAATTGGGAAATATATGATGAAATATCGACCCGAAAGTGTATTATGTAGCCCGATTATTAATCAAGGGCATTTGGTAGGAATTCTCTACCTAGAAAATAGCTTAACTCAAGGGGTATTTAACAGCGATCGCCTCAGCATGATTAACCTCTTATCCTCTCAAGCCGCAATATCTCTAGAAAATGCTCGACTGTATCAACAAGCCGGGCAAGCACTACAAGACTTACAACAAGCACATCTACAAATTGTCCAAAGTGAGAAAATGTCTGCATTGGGTAACTTAGTAGCAGGGGTAGCCCATGAAATGAATAATCCTTTGGGATTTATTTCTGCCAGCCTTCAACAAGCTAAACCAAGTTTTGCGGATATTGTTGAACACTTAAAACTCTATCAATCAAGTTTCCCCAATCCAGGTGATGAAATTATCGACCATGCCCAAGAAATTGACTTAGATTATAGCTTAGAAGATTTACCCAAGATAATTGATTCCATGACGATGGCGTGCGATCGCCTCAAAAATATCAGCACCAGTCTCCGCACTTTCTCCCGTGCTGACAAAGATTACAAAGTGCCATTTAATATCCATGAAGGTATCGATAGTACGATTTTAATTCTCAAACATCGCCTGAAAGCAAACGAACAACGTCCAGCAATTGAAGTGATAACTGATTATGGGAATTTCCCCCAAGTTGATTGTTTTCCTGGGCAATTAAATCAGGTATTTATGAATATTCTTGCAAATGCAATTGATGCGCTGGATGAATCAAATACTGGACGGAGTTTTAAGGAAATTAAGGCCAATCCTAACCGAATTACAATTAAAACCTCCCTGGAAAATGAAGGCGTAAAAATTGCGATCGCTGATAATGGTAAGGGGATGAATGAATCAGTGAAACAAAAGATTTTTGACCACTTATTTACTACAAAAGATGTAGGTAAAGGAACGGGATTAGGATTAGCGATCGCCAAGTCTATTGTTGAAGAAACCCACAGTGGTAAATTGAGTTTCAATTCTGTTCTGGGTGAGGGTACAGAGTTTGTAATTGAAATGAAGCTCTAAAAAAATTAAACAGGCAAATTAGCAGCACTTTGGATATTTTCTAATATTAAATCAGGGCTACTACGTTTAATCAAGCCTGTTAGAACTTTACCAGGGCCAATTTCTAGTACTCGCTGAATACCGTTGGCAGGTAATTGCAGACAAATTTCTCGCCAGCGTACCGAACCAGTCATTTGTTTATTCAAGCGCTGCTTTAAAATCTCGGCATCAACAGACGGAATTGGTTCGACATTAGACAACACTGGTACAATAGCTGGCTGAAATTCCACAGATTCTAGAATGTCTTGGAATTCCGCAGCTGCTGGTGCGATTAAATGTGAATGAAATGCTCCAGAAACTTTTAGGGGAATAGCACGCTTTGCTTTAACTTGAGACAGCACCGCTTGTACAGCCTCAGTCGTACCTGAAATTACTACCTGAGTCGAGCTATTGTCATTTGCTAACACAACATCAGGCGTTTGGGCAATGACTTTTTCCAACTGTTCGCGGTCAAAGTTGATCAAAGCCGCCATCATCCCACCCACGGCACTATCCATAAGTTCCGCACGACGCTTCACCAGATATAAACCAGCCGACCACTCAAAGACACCCGCAATATAAAGGGCAGTATATTCTCCCAAACTATGACCAGCAACTAAATCTGGCTGGTGTCCTCGTTCTCGGAGAAGGTCAGCAAGAATGCTTTCTACCACATAAAGAATTGGCTGGGTATATAGCGTCTGTGATAACTTTTCTTCTTCGTTTTGAGAGATTTCTGTTACAGACCAGCCCAAGATTTCCTCGGCTTGGGCAAGTTTGTTTTTAACGGCAGGTATATCTAATAAGTCAATTCCCATTCCCAGCGCTTGGGAACCTTGTCCGGGAAACACCCATGCAGTTTTAGTCATTGGTCATTAGTCATTAGTCATTGGTCATTGGTCATTGGTCATTGGTCATTGGTCATTAACAAAGGACAAATGACTAATGACAAAGGACAAAATATTCACCTTCCCCATTGAAAAATTGCTGCGCCCCAGGTAAGACCGGCACCAAAGCCGGATGCAGCAACGATGTCATTGGGTTTAATTTTACCTTGCCGCACTGCTTCATCCAAAGCTAAGGGAATGGAAGCAGCAGAGGTATTACCGTACTGGGCGAGATTACTGATCACTTTATGTTCTGGGACATTCAGGCGTTGGGCAACTGCATCGATAATTCGCTGATTGGCTTGATGCAACAGCAGCCAATCTATTTGGTCAATACTGAGGTTGGCTTGAAATAAGGCTTTGTCAATGATTTCTGGCACTTTTTGGACAGCAAAGCGGTAGACTTCTTTGCCGTTCATAGTAATGGGTTGATAAGTCCCTTTAGTAATATTTACACCGGGGAGCAGTTCTTGGGAAGCGCCTGTGTATGCAAGGTTGAGGTGATGGTTTTGAGTGCCATCACTTTTAAGTGCAAATCCCAATAAGCGATCGCTTTTGTCAGCCTGCAATACTACTGCCCCTGCACCATCACCAAACAATACACAAGTGCGCCGATCTTCCCAATCTACCCAGCGAGAGAGGATGTCTGCCCCGATCAACAGTACATTCTTATAAACACCTGTTCTAATGTATTGGGCTGCTGTAACCAGACCAAACACAAAGCCGGAGCAGGCAGCTGTCAAGTCGAAGGCTACTGCGTTGGTGGCTCCCAATTGAGCTTGTACTTGACAAGCACTACCAAATAAATCATCAGGGGTGGAAGTGGCTAGCAGAATCAGGTCTAGGTCTTCTGGTTTAATTCCCGCAGATGCGATCGCCTGACTACTGGCGGCAGTAGCAAGTACACTCAAGGACTCAGATGGCAGCGCTAATCGCCGTTGACGAATTCCCGTTCTTGTGGTTATCCACTCATCTGATGTTTCAACTACTTCAGTCAATGTCTGGTTGTGTAGGGAAGTTGCTGGTACTGCCGAGCCACTTCCGATAATTGCTACGCCTAAATTTTGCACTCCTAATCTCCCCAGCTATCAGCTTTTTGTCCTTTGTCCCTTGTCTTTTGTCCTCTCTTACAAAGTTCTGATGCCTACGGCGGGCTGCGCCAACGCCGGAAACCGGCGCTCAGACTTTGCGCTTTGTCAGTTGTCAGTTGTCTTTTGCAAATGACTAATGACCAATGACCAATGACTAATGACTAATGACTAACCGCTCTCGCGCTCTAGGATATATTGGGACTGAATTCGTTGGATCACCTGATTGTCAACGGCTTCTTTAGCCATGCGAATTGCATTAAAAATTGAAGGTGCTTGTGAACTACCGTGACCAATTAAACAGACTCCGGCCACGCCTAACAGCAAAGCGCCGCCGTGTTCGGCGTGATCCATACGCTGCTTAACCCGCTTCAGGTTTGGTTTTAAGAGTGCTGAACCGATTTGACCGTGCAATCCTTGGGGTAATTCTTCCCGCAGAATTTGCAAAATCACTTCTCCGACTGCTTCGGCAAATTTTAACAATACATTACCCACAAAGCCATCGCAGACAATCACATCAAAGCGACCGGAAAGCACATCACGCCCTTCGGCATTGCCAATAAAATTAATTTGGGAATTTTCGCGGAGCATTTGGTGGGCGCGGACGGCTGCATCATTGCCCTTAGAGTCTTCTTCACCGATATTCAACAAACCCACCTTTGGTTCAGTTGTACCCAAGACATACTGACTGTAAGCCGATCCCATGACACCAAACTGCTCTAAAAACTTGGGACGGCAATCTACATTTGCGCCGACATCAAGCACCAGCACTGGCTTACCAGCAATAATCGTAGGAAAAACTGTCCCGATCGCTGGGCGATCAATTCCCGGCAATCGTCCTAAGCGCAGCAAAGCTGATGCCATAGCTGCTCCAGAGTGACCCGCAGAAAATACGGCATCTGCTTTTTGCTGCTTGACCAAATCCATGGCCACATTGATAGAAGCCTTGGGTTTGCGTCTAACTGCGTTTAAAGGCTCCTCATCCATTGCGATCGCTTCCTTTGCAGTCACGATCTCCACCTGCCCTAAACTTGTTTTTGGCGGCAAAGCAGCTTCTATTTGTTGGGGATCACCAACCAACAATATATCTACACCCAATTCTTCCCTTGCTCGCAGTGCGCCAGCAACGATTTCACCGGGTGCGTGATCCCCCCCCATTGCGTCAATTGCGATCCTTACGCGAGTCGATCCCATTGCTCACAGCTTCTAGAAACCTTACAAATTTTACCAGATGGCTTTGCCGAAAAAGCTTAACTTTCTGACCGCCAAATTAATTCTGTTACTATTGCAACAATTTTTGCTGGCAAGCTCAAGATAGCACGAATTGTTCTGGAGTAGGGAGTGGGGAGTGGGGAATGGGGATTGGGCATTGGGCATTGGGCATTGGGCATTGGGCATTGGGCATTGGGCATTGGGCATTGGGCATTGGGCATTGGGCATTGGGCATTGGGCATTGGGCATTACTTATTCTCCTTGTCTCCTCATCTCCCTCATCTCCCCCATCCCCCTCATCCCCCTCATCTCCCCCCACTCCCTACTCCCTACTCCCTACTCCCTACTCCCTACTCCCCACTACCCACTACCCAATTAACTAGTATCCGAACGCCGTACCCGGTTGCCCCTGCGCCGTTGTAACCATTTTCTTTATCTGTCCACACAGGTCCTGCAATATCTAAGTGTGCCCAAGGGGTTTGTTTGACGAATTGCTTGAGGAAAAGGGCAGCAGTAATTGCACCACCTGGACGCGGCCCTGTATTCTTCATGTCCGCAATACCAGACTTTAGCCCTTCAAAATATTTTTCTTCCATTGGCATCCGCCAAATTTTTTCCCCTGAAGTTTGGGCAGCTTTCTCTAGCTGGGAAGCGACAGCATCATCGGGAGTATATAAACCAGCAATATCCTCACCCAAGGCAATGAGGTTGGCACCAGTTAGGGTGGCTAAATCCACGATCGCATCCAAGCCCAATTTGTCGGCATACACTAAGGCATCTGCTAGGGTTAAACGTCCTTCAGCATCGGTGTTGTTAACTTCGATTGTTTTGCCGTTTGATGCTGTGAGAACGTCTCCTGGGTGCATGGCGCGACCGCTAATCATGTTTTCAGTCACCGCCGAGATAAAGTGAACTTCCGAATCTGGCTTAATTTGAGCAATGGCTTTTGCCGCACCCAAGATTGCTGCTGCACCACCCATGTCAATTTTCATGGTTTCGATGCCGCTACCAGCACCTTTAATGTTGAGTCCGCCGGAGTCGAAGGTTAAACCTTTGCCAATAATTGCCAGTTTCTTTTTGGGTGTACCTTCTGGCTTGTAAGTCAAGTGAATGAATTTAGGTGGCAAATCGGAAGCTTGGGCTACTCCCAAAAAAGCACCCATGCCCAACTTTTCACAGTCTTCCCGTTCCAAAATTTCCAGTTGTAAACCGTACTCGTTAGCGATCGCTTGAGCAGTTTCAGCTAAAGTAATTGGTGTGACTGCGTTAGCTGGCGCTGCTACTAACTGCCGTGCCAAAATTACCCCGGAAACGATTTGATGGGCGCGGTTGATGGCGGCTTCTTGTCCACCGAAACCTAGTAAATCGACGGTTTCGATTTGTGAACCTTTTTCTTCTGGTTCTGATTTAAAGCGAATATCTTGGTAAAGTGCTAATTCGACACCTTCTGCGATCGCTTGGGCACTTGCGGCTGGATCGTTATTCCATAATGGAAAACTAAATCCCAGAATTTTGCTTTTTTGCTTGTTTCCTACTCTGGCTACAGCAGCAGCGGCGCGGCGCAAAGTGTCTAGTTTTAGTGCTTCTGGTTTTCCTAAACCTACTAAAATCAATTTACGCACTGGGCTACCAGCATTTACACGAGTGAAGATTGTACTGTTGGCTTTACCTTTAAATTCTTCTTCAGCAATCAGTTCTTTTAGGACTCCAGAAAACTTTTGATCTAAAGTTGCCAGTTCTCCGGTTAACTCTACTGCATCTTCAAATAATCCAATTGCCAAACTATCGCCTGCCCACTCTAGCAAAGGCTGATCACTAGGTTGAATTGTCATGTTGGGATTTTGTGTAAATATTCCTTCTTGTACCAGTATTGCTTAAAATTCTTGTTTCATGGAGTGGGGAGCGAGGGAGATGCAAAGCAGAGAGCAGTAGCTATCATTTAACAAATTGCAGGACTTACGCAAAGAATAGCCGAAACCCTTATTTTCTGGTAGGGGCAATTCATGAATTGCCCCTACAGCGTGTGGTTTTGCGTAAGTCCTAAAATTGGTAGAAATAGGACTCGTGAATGAGGCTTTGATACTCGTGAATGAAGCTCAGAACTCCGTGAATGAGGCTTTGATATTCGTGAATGAGTCTCAGAACTTCGTGAATGAGGCTCAGAACTTCGTGAATGAGTCTCAGAACTTCGTGAATGAGGCTCAGAACTTCGTGAATGAAGCTCAGAACTTCGTGAATGAAGCTCAGAACTTCGTGAATGAAGCTCAGAACTTCGTGAATGAGGCTCAGAACTTCGTGAATGAAGCTCAGAACTTCGTGAATGAAGCTCAGAACTCCGTTAACGAGGTTTTGATACTCGTTCGATAATAATTACAAGAGTTGGGAAAATCTACCGTGTTAAGTCAAGATAAAAAACTGCTTTTAATTGGTCAGGTAACAGATTTAAGCGGAATCCCCATCAGGACAATTCGTTATTACGAGAGTTTAGGCTTAATTAAATCGTCAAGACGAACAGAGGGAGGCTTTCGCCAGTTTTCATTGGATGTGCTAACTCGTCTAGCATTCATCAAAAGGGCACAAAATCTTGGTCTTAGCCTAGAAGAAATTGGAAATATTCTTCAGGTTTATGACCAAGGACAAACTCCCTGTGGTGAAATCAAAGAGAAGCTCGAAGATAAGGTCTTGCAGATTGATCAGCAAATTGATCAGTTGTTAACTTTACGTTCTGAAATAATGGGATTACTTTCCGGCTGGAAGAATATCGGCGACCACCGTGAGGATACAATTTGTCCGATCATTCAAAATAAAACTTTCAGTAGGAGTCAGGTGTAAGTAGGCTTGTGGCGAATTGAATATACCAGATGAGAAACAAGATTCTTGCTCCCTCTCCTTAAGTAAGGAGAGGGTTGGGGTGAGGTTTTACAAGGCTTTTTACGAGAGTGAAATGCCTAAGCGCAGAGGGACGCAGACAATTCGCTACGAATTTAGGACTCAGAACTTTTATAGAGAAGAAACCACCACAACTCTAGTCCAATTAAGGCTAAACCACTGATCGCAACACCAACTTTCAAGCTCAAAGGTTGCTCGATGCGCTGAAATTGGCTGGTTTGCTCTGACGAGTGGGCTGGCATTTCTGCTAATGTTACACCTGATGTTGCAGTGAGCAGCACTAAAGCTGTAAGGCTTCCCCAAAGGATTTTTTTACTGAACATTTGCTAAATTAACCTGCAATTATGAGATCGTTTTTGGTTGAAAGTTACGCAATCTGAGGGCATTGCTAACAACAGAGAGCGAAGAAAGAGCCATCGCAGCTCCGGCGATAATTGGATTGAGTAACCAACCAAAAATGGGGAACAGAATCCCAGCCGCAATCGGAATACCAATAACGTTGTAAATAAAGGCAAAGAAGAGATTTTGCCTGATATTATTGATGGTGGCGCGACTAAGTTGAATAGCCGTAACAATTCCTTGTAAATCTCCAGAAATTAGGGTGATATCGCTAGCTGCGATCGCTACATCTGTTCCCGTACCAATAGCAATTCCCACATCAGCTTGGGCTAGGGCTGGTGCATCATTTATGCCATCTCCTACCATTGCGACAAGGGAGTGGGGAGTGGGGAGTGGGGATGAGGGGGATGAGGGGGATGAGGGGGAATAATAATTGTTTGCTTGCTCCCCTTGCTTCCTCATCTCCCCCTGCTTCCTCATCTCCCCCTGCTTCCTCATCTCTCTTTGCAGGGATTGGATAATCGCCGCCTTCTGATCTGGACGGACTTCGGCAAAGATTCGCTGGATGCCAACTTGTCTTGCGATCGCTTCGGCAGTTTTACGATTGTCTCCAGTCAACATTACTACTTCTAAACCTAACTTCTGCAAAGCTTTCACTACTGCTGCTGATGAAGGTTTCAGGGCATCAGCGATACCCATTATTCCTTGTAGTTCGCCATCTACAGCAATCAAAATGACTGTTTTACCAGCCGCTTCCCATGCATCTTTATACTGCTGGAGAGTTATGGTGTTAATTCCAAGTTCTGTTAACCAGCGTTGTGTACCAATTTGCACAAGCTGATTTGAAACAACTGCTTGCACACCACTACCTGCGTTAGCCACGAAGTGGGTGGCCGAAGGCATCGCCTGAAAGTTCTTTGCCTCTATTAAACTCACCTCTTGAGACTGAGCGTATTTTACAACCGCTTCCGCTAAGGGATGCTCAGAATTATGTTCCACCGTTGCTGCTAACTGTAAAAGCTGGATTTCATTACCATTAGCTGTGCCGTTGACAGTCACAAAGTCTGTAACTGTCGGTTTCCCCTGAGTCAAAGTGCCAGTTTTATCTAGAACGATGGTTTTAATTTTGTGTGCTAGTTCTAAGCTGTCCGCACCTTTAATCAAAATGCCATTTTCTGCACCTTTGCCCGTCCCCACCATTACAGATGTGGGGGTAGCTAAACCCAAAGCACAAGGACAAGCGATAATCAGTACACCTACGGTTGTCGTTGTTGCTAGGGTGAGGTTGCCTGTGAAATTAAACCAAATGACGAAAGTGGCGATCGCGATCGCAATCACAGCTGGTACAAACCATCCTGTCACTTGATCTGCCAAGCGCTGAATAGGTGCTTTAGAACCTTGCGCTTGTTGCACTAGTTTGACGATTTGAGCCAAAAATGTATCATTTCCGACTCGTGTCACCCGAAACTGAAATGCACCCGCGCCGTTAATCGTCGCCCCAATTACCTCATCTCCTGGCTGCTTTTTGACTGGCAAACTTTCACCTGTCACCATCGCTTCATCTACCGTCGAAGCGCCTGTAATTACTTCGCCATCTACGGGAATCTTTTCACCAGGACGCACCAAAATCACATCGTTAATTATGACTTCAGCGATCGGAACATCAATTTCCTTACCATCACGGATAACTCTGGCATCTCTGGCTTGCAGTCCAATGAGTTTGCGGATGGCTTCAGAAGTTTGTCCCCTAGCGCGATTTTCCAACAACCGCCCCAACAAAATTAAGGTAATGACGATCGCGGCAACTTCATAATAAACATGAGGAATCAAGCCCTGAGTAATAAAAAATTTCGGGAAAACAGTGACAAACAAAGAATATAGATAGGCTGCACTTGTGCCCAAAGCAATCAGCGTGTCCATCGTCGCCGTATGGCGCTTGAGGGTTTTCCAGCCATTTCGGTAAAAAGATCCACCACACCAAAATACGACGGGCGTTGTCAGCACTAACTGTATCCAAGGATTTTGCAGAAAACTTGGAATTAAGGGTAAGTTCAGCCCAGTCATCATGGGCAACGACCCCAAAAATAGGAAAATGCTGATTACACCTCCCACCACTACCTTGAGAGAGAGTTTGCGTTGTAATGCTTGCCTACTTGCTTTCTCCGCATCATCTTCTTCGGAGAGTATTTCTTCCTGGAGTGAGTAAGAAGAGTATCCCGCAGCTGCGATCGCAGTTTGAATTTTCTCTAAATTGGCTAGAGAGCGATCGTACTTGATGGTAGCTTGTTCTGCTCCAAAGTTAACGTTGCAGTCAATTACCCCAGGAACAGAGCGAATCGCCTTTTCGATGTTAGTGGCGCAAGCGGCACAACTCATGCCTCGAAGTTTGAGTGTGAGAGTATCCATAACTAGATGAACCGCCGTGATTGGTGTGGGAGGATCTTAAAGTAATTCGTAATTAAATTATTTGAGGATTTAGACCCCAACAGGTCAAGACCACCAAGATAAGACAATTACGCGCGGTGTTTCGCCAATAATTACGAATTACGAATTACGAATGACGAATTAATTTGCAACTGGATAGCCAGCAGCAGCCAACGCTTCCTTAATTACTGTTTCTGATGCTTGAGTTTCTACACTGACAAGCTTGGTTGTGGGATCAGCCTGAATGCTAGCATTGGCATCGACTGCCTGAAGTGCTTTGGTGATGGTGCTTGCACAAACAGAACAAGACATGTTGGGAACTGTGAGTTGGAGAGTCATAGATTTACGGGATAAAGTGGAAAAGCTAGCAAAACCAAACTGGATAACCCAGACGTATCCCTCACACGTCAGAAATTTCTGGTTGAGAGTCGCCATGAATTCATCCTAGACTCTCTAGCCGGCTGGAGAGTCTAGAGATTTTTAAAAGTTTTTGGCTAAACTTCAAATTTCTTTACAACTTTGGTTTGGCTGAGTAACCGTTGCCCATCAAAAATACAACGTACTACAAAACACTTATCATCCGATGAAAGTGTGTGTTATTAAGTGCTTTGGAGAGACTGTTGGTTATTTCGACCTACGTACAACCAATGGAGTAGTTGAAGGTATTAACAATAAACTCAAGCTTATAAAAAGGTTAGGATATGGTTTTCGTAATTTTGATAATTTTACATTATGAGCTTTATTAAACTGGCATTTTACTATTAATTCGCCATAAACGAAGCGGTAGAACCCAATTTCTTAAAAATCTAACACTTTCATCTCTGGAAGATTAAGAATTTGTTCGACAGCAAATTTCATAACTATTACTAAAACTTTTACATTTCATAAATATTAACCCTGCATCGGCTATGTATCAGTGTTATTGATAAATCTTTGCTGAAAATCTTGAATCAGTAAATCAAAAACAAAAGGATCGTTACAAGCATGATGCAATTTAGCAGCAAAAGGAATAAAAAGTTGATTATTTTGCCAATAGCGTTTACCAAAATAGAAATAAGGCTGGCCAATAATTTCATCCCTTCGCCAATTTAAAGTTAGTCCTGTAAATTGGAGGTTAGGTAAATTCCCCAAACCACAGGACAGTGAAAATATTTCTGGTTCGACTCTTTGACCTTTTCCCTTTCTGATTCGTTCTAATTTTTGACGATATTGACTAATAAATTCTGGGTAACTCATTTGGCTAATATTTTCTAATAACATCTCCCAGAAACGGTCTTGTCCTCCAACTGCTACTGGAATTATTACTGGAGGATTATCGAGAATATACCACTGATTTTCAATCAATCGTAGGTTAAAGGAGAAATGATTTTTTAAAGTTTGAACTAAATGCCAAATTAAGAAACTAAAGAACGTTGCTCCTTCTTGGGGATTGCTTTGATACATTTTATAAGCATTTGTTACTTCAAGTTGAATTGTTAAATCAATACAAGGAACTTGAATGGCATTGGGGTCAGTAAAGAAATCTAAAGACCAATTTAAATAACCTTCTTTCGCTTTATCATCTAATAATCTTGGTTGATATTTAATAGAAATAATCATAAGTGTCTAAACCTAAAATAACCATTCTAACGAGCGTTTTTTCTCAGAGTTATCGGTTTGTTCCGTCGTCGGGCAGAGGTTAAGGAAGAAAGAGCAAATAAGTAATAATTGATTATTCTATCTTTATTAAAGCAGATTTATACTGAATTTATTTTTCTGTCTACACTTGAGTTTTCGTAGAACTAATGAAGGGGAATTACTTCTTCAGTACGCGTGATGTGACGATGACTGCTGATGCAATGCGATCGCTATTTCAGTACGGAGTTCCCGGTTGGTTAGATGCCATGCTAGATCAGCCTACGGGGAGTGTACTCAAGTGTAATTTATCACAACTCGCCCAAGAGAGCGATGGCTCCGCCAACGCCAAGGGCGAACGCATCTTCTTAGATGGTTCAATGGATGGTGACTGGAAACTAGCGCCTGAAGAATTGGTTCCCGATGCCGGACTGGCAACCATTGGCGGCGGTAATCATTTTGTAGAAGTGCAACGGGTTGATAAAGTCGAAAATCGCACACTATTACCCTGCGTCAAGAACGCCGAATTGAAGAAGCACCCGCCGCCTACAAACCGATTCAGTCTGTGATTGATGTGCAGGTTGAGGCAGAAATGGTGGACGTTGTGGCGCGGTTGAGTCCGGTGTTGACCTTTATAGGCGTAGCTGCTAAATAAAAAGCCCCTGGTCAACGCCAGGGGTATCCATCTTTATTCCTTCATATTAGAATCGCATTTGTGAACCGAGAGTGAATCCGTAGTAATGCAATCAACGCATAAAATTGATGATTATTTTGCAATCAGCTAGTTATATCATGTCCGGGTAATTATAGCGGTTCTCAATTGCATGGAATACAGACCACTCGCAGGGGTACAGCATTGCTGTGCCCCTACCATGTGTTGCATCCGAAGGAGAACTGCTATAGTTGTGATTCTCATAGTCATTGCACCCCAAACAGCCAAGGCTGCGCTTTGTCTTCCCTCCCCGTTTGCGGGGAGGGGATTAAGGGGTGGGGTTCTTCGGGTTTAATAAGTAATCAAGCGGACATGATATGTGGCGATCGCTAATAAGTAGACTTAAGTGTTTTTAGGTAGTTGCACAGTGAACAGACTACCTTTACCTAGTTGAGAGGCGACCTGAATAGTTCCGGCGTGGGCTTCTACAATCCGGTGGGATAGATGTAATCCTAAGCCACTACCTGAGCGTTTATTTCTACCTTGGCGAAATCGCTCGAAAATTGTTGCCTGATCTTCTGGCGCAATCCCATATCCTGTATCTTGTACCTCAATTGTTACCGAATCTGGATTTCCTGGATTAGGTGATGTTTCCAAAATGCGGATTGTGATGCCTCCTGTATCTGTAAATTTGATGGCATTTGCGATTAAGTTGTTTAGCACCCGCCGTAGTTCCAAGCGATCGCCCATAATAATACCAGCATTTTGACTCAGTGGTTCTAATTCACTGGTGTCTATTTCCAGAGTCAACCCTCTTTCACTAGTTAGAGGACTTAGTTCGCTGACTACTTCTTGAGATATCTCACGTAAATCGCATACTTCCCAATTCAACGTTTTTTTACCTGCCTCGAAGCGATAGACTTCTAAGAGGGTATTCACCATGTCCATCAAATTTTGATTACTGCGAATCATAACTGCGATCGCCTGTTTCATTTCTGGCGAAATTTTGCAGAATGTTTCCATCTCAAACAAATTCAACATGCGATCGGCGGCTACTAGAGGAGTTCGCAAATCATGAGTCAGACGGGAAACAAAATCTTCTCGTTGGCGGGCCATTTTTTGTTGTTCGTCCAAACTTTGCTTGAGACGCAACAGCGATCGCACCCTTGCCAGTAGTTCATCAGTATCAAATGGTTTACGAATAAAATCGTCAGCACCAACATCCAAACCTTGGACAACGCTGGATTCGTGAAAGGCAGTAATCAGCAGAATTGGAATATAAGAGATTGCAGGGTTCTTCCGAATCCGACGTGTGACTTCATAACCATCTATTCCCGGCATCATCACATCTAACAGAATCAGATCGGGTGGAGATTGTTCAATTTGCCGTAAAGCCTTTATTCCATCTGAAGCCAAATCAATTTCATACCCCTCACTTTCTAAAATTGCTTGAACCAAAATGAGATTATCTTGTATATCGTCAACTGCGAGGATACGATAAATTTTATTATCTTCAACTTCAGACATGATTAATCAACTTTTATCAGTTTTTTTGGGAACTAATTTATCAGAAGAATTCAGAACTCAGGAGCGGAGCCGAAGACGTTTCCGTTAGCTCCGGTCATAATTCAGAATTTAATTCTGTACGACTGGGTAACGAATACTGGTGTTAAAACCTTGCCACTTGTGATGCCCTGAGCGTGGCCGTTGGGTGGGCGAAACAAAATTAAAATATTTTTCAAGAGTTAATACTCTATCCCTTTATGGGTGGAGTATTCTGAATTCTGACTCCTTGTTTACAGTTTAAATTTAGGATATCCGATTGATGCTTTACTGGCTTGATAAGATGACTGATGATGATTTTTAGCAGAGCAAAAAACCCCGTCAGCATCTAACTGTGAAGCTGGAGCATCGGCTGCTACAGTCGATAATGTGATTTGACGTGGCAATTCAATTTTAAACATTGAACCGATCCCCAATTTACTCTCAAGAAAAATTTTCCCGCCCATCATTCGTACCAGTGAATCTATAATTGCCAAACCCAGACCTGTACCTGGATATTTGCGAGTGATAGTTTGATCGACTTGCCAAAATGCTTCAAAAATACGTTTAAAATTTTTGGGTGCTATGCCAATACCTGTATCCCCAACCTGAATTACTACTCGATTTTCAGCTAGTTCCTTAACCTCAACCCAAATCTCACCAGACTCGGTGAACTTAATGGCGTTGGAGAGCAAATTCATTAAAATCTGTTTGACACGAATTGGATCATTAAATATCAAAGTATTTTGCAAATCCGTTTGCACTAACAATGATAGATTTTTGGCATCAGCTAGGGAACGCATTTCACCAACAGCGAGATTTATTACCTTTGATAGATCAAATATTTCCGCCTTTAAGTCTAATCGTCCTGCCTCCAGCTTGGAAAAGTCGAGAACTTCATTCAGCAGCATCAGCAAATGCTTCCCATTATTCAAGATGCGCTCAATCATATCTGCTTGCTGATGCGTTAGTTGAGCGAACTTGGGACGCAATAGTATTTGCGAAAAACCAATAATCGCATTCATCGGCGTTCTGAGTTCGTGGGACATAGTTGCCAAAAAATCTGATTTTAGCTGTGATGCCTCCAATAGGTTGAAGTTTTGCATTTGAATATGTTGCTGTTGTCTCTCCAATTCTTGGTTCTTACGAATGAGTTGTTCATGAGTTTCTCTAAGCTGCTGGTTTGCTAAAGCTGCCTGCATTTCAGCCCGATAAACCCGAATCGCACTCCGCAAAACTTGTGTCAAGGTTTCTGGAGATATCCTAGACTTAGAGAGATAGTCTGTAGCACCAGCTTTCAATAATTGAACAGCAATTTGTTCATCTCCTTGAGCAGTTAAGACTACTAAAGGAACTTTAATTTCTGAAGAACGTAGCTGTTGAATCAAAGTTAGTGCATCCTGGTCTAGTAAGTGATAGTTGAGGAAAACACAATCATAGGCAGTAGTGCTTAAGGCAGAAAACGCATCATTGCCATCCCTGACTTCAAACAGTTCCATTTGAACACCTGCTTTAGTCAAGGCAGAACGGACTGCTATCCGGTCTACCTCCTCAGCGTCTACAACCAAAATTTTCAGCGTCTCTTCCATCGCGTTTTATTTTCGCCGCCAAACATAGGTTGATGTATAACATTTCTTTTTTCAGATTATCCAACTAAATAATATAAGATTTTCGGACATCTAAAATCTGTAACTTGATTGACTAAGGCATTTTGCACAATATCCAATACTTGTTGAGCGTTGTCGTCATCTCCACAAAGTTAGGAAAGGTCAAAGGCAAATCCAGTCTGTTGTATCCTCAATCTAGTTAATTTCCCAGAGTATTGAAATTAAACTCCTAGCAAATTACCAATGGCTTTCAAAAAATTAGCAATTAACAAATCCAAAACTATTGATCGGAATACAGTAAACAGAGCTAGATATAAAGTAAAATAAAATACTTTACTAAGCTTAAAACAATTATAAATGAGTGAGCAAGCGACCGTCCTCAGCCCTTGGTGAGAGTTGCACACGGTTATCATATACCGTAAGCTTGAGCAGTTTTAACCATCAGGTTAGTTAGACCAGATGAAAAAGAAAGTACTGCCTATACCTATTTGTGAATAGTCAAGTAATCCTACCTCCTGGAATTTCGACAATTTTCGTAAGCGATTGCCAGACCTGTGTGACTGGACTTCTACTGTTTGGAAAATTACCAACTCAAAGCTGAACACTAACCAAGGCGGAACAATTTGGGATTCGTTTCAATATTTCATACTTTTTGTGCAAGTATCCATATATCTCCAGCTAGATTTGTCCTCTATCGAAATATAAAAAAATCGGATATTTATTATTTCTCTCGATGGATGCAGACTTTTGCAAAGATCATCTATCTTTGGTATGGGAAAATAAGAGATAGCACTTACAAAAGGTAATACATTGAAAGAGGCAAACAGCGAAAGAGTGAGTGTAGCGATGAATGAAATTAGCATTATTTTAATTGAAGATCATGACTTAACGCGAATGGGGCTACGAGCGGCATTACAGTCTCACAGTGCATTGAAAGTAATTGGCGAAGCAGCAAATGCTACCCAAGGATTAAAACTTTTAGAAACGGCAAAGCCAGATGTAGCTGTTGTAGATATCGGCTTGCCTGATATGGATGGCATCGAACTGACCCGTAAATTCAAACGCTACCAAGCTGAAACTGGGCAATCGACTACAAAGATTCTGATTCTGACAATGGATCATACAGAGGATGCTGTACTTGCAGCTTTTGCGGCGGGTGCTGATTCTTATTACATGAAAGAAACAAGCATCAGTAAATTAACGGAGGCAATCCAAGCAACTCATGCCGGGAACTCTTGGATTGATCCGGCAATTGCCAATGTAGTATTGCGGAAGATGCGGCAAGGTATTCCTGGAGAGAGTCAAAATTCTGATAAGCCGAAGACTGTAAAAATTGAGGCGCTAGCGTCAGAATATGAGCAAGTTTTGGAAACATACCCCCTGACTCAACGGGAATTGGAAATCCTAGAGTTGATTGTAGCTGGATGTAGTAATGGGCAAATTGCGGAGAAACTCTACATAACAGTTGGTACTGTGAAGACCCATGTTCGTAATATTCTCAATAAACTGTGTGCCGATGACCGTACTCAAGCGGCTGTGAGGGCGCTACGTTCTGGGTTGGTGGCGTGAGGGAGTGGGGATGAGGGAGATGAGGGAGATGAGGGGGATAAGCAATGCCCAATGCCCAATGCCCAATGCCCAATGCCCATTCAAAATCGTTCCTGTAAACATTCCGCAATGCGTAGTGCGGCTCCTGGTTTACCCATACGCCGCAGACCATTTTCGGCAATAATTTGCAAAATATCAGGATCTTTGAAGAGGGACTGTACGACCTTCGCAATTTCTGCTGGCTGCTCGACTAAAATCAAAGATGAGCCTAAATGACGACTTTGAGCTTCAGCAAAGGCAGGGTTATATTGTGGGCCATTACCGGGAATCGCGATCGCAGGTTTCCCTAAACCAATAAACTGTTCTGTAGCTGTACCTGCCATTGCGATCGCTAAATCTCCCAAATGCAAGCAATCATTATAGGCTTGTTGTGTCAGCAGTAGATATGCATTTCTTTGTTTAAACGTCAAGAGATTTGGATCAGAAATTTGGATAGGAAATGCTGATTCAGTTCGCCAGCCTTGGGATTGCACACTTTGGGATAAAATATGAGAGTCTAAACCAGGAGCGATCGCACCTAAAAATACCACCGTTTTAGAAGTGTAAAACACCGAATCTCGCTCCTGGAAACTTGCCATCAAAGCAGATACGGCAATCATAATTATTTCCCAGTTAGCGTATGCCTCTGGCGGACGGGAACCAGGAAGAAGAGTCACCATTAAAGGTCGAACTGTCTCTTGCTGTTGGCTATCCTGACTATAAAATTGTTGGCGTGAAAAGGTCGGTTCTAGACCATCCATCATGGGATTACCCAAATTAAAAGCTGGAATTGGCCATTGTTTTAATGTTTCCGTCGTCAGCGCATCTCTAGGAAACACCGCCTGACAACGGCGACGACTCATCAACCAACGTTCCCAAGGATGGTAAACTGAACCCGAAAAGTTTTCCCAACGCGCACCTTTGGATCTTCGTGGTAATAGTCCAGCCTCATCTCGGACATAATATTCAGATTTGGCCGTACCCACAAAAGCATAATTAGCGCCACTGAAAGTTGCAAACAACAGGGGAACAATATCTCCCACAGCTAAAATCGCTCTTTTATGACCTAATTTTTTTTGAGAACTCACCCAATGGCGGACAGCTTTAATCTGGCTGAGGGTAAGTTGCAATAAACCACCGCGTACATCCCGCGCTAATTGACGGCCATCCATATAAATAAAGCCGCCAGAAGGCATAGTGTGGACTGAACCGATGAGGGGGATATCCAACTGTCGATAAGCGCGTCCTTCACCCACCAGAGGTAAAGCAAAGATTTCTGGTGGGTTTGGTTGTCGTTGGAGTTCTTGCAAAATCCGAACTGCAATTACATCTTCCCCGTGACCATTACTTAATACAAGTAACCGCAAAGGAAAAGTTGCAGCTTGCGAGTTAGAAGCTAGGGATAACCGAGATACATTACTCATAACAAACAAAATATCAAAATTAACAGCGATCGCTTGGGCTACACTGTAAATGGTTTTTGGAACTTTCGGAAACTTTTGATGACAAGATTAAGCTAGCTAACGGCGACAAAGTGCGCTTGATTTAGATGGTTATTTATTATCAAGTCTTAAACTAAATTTGACAAAAATAGTTGGTAAAACTCACTGGTGTGAGATCCTAGAGACAGTCAATAAAAGCTCAACAGAATGGAACAACATCAGAAGCCAACGGTTGTAATTACGGGTGCCTCTTCGGGCGTGGGTTTGTATGCTGCAAAAGCTCTTGCTGAAAGGGGATGGTATGTGGTGTTGGCCTGTCGGGATTTAGCGAAAGCACAAAAAGCTGCCCAAGCTGTGGAAATCCCCTACAACAGTTATACCAGCATACATATCGACCTTGGCTCCTTGGAAAGCGTTCGACAGTTTGTGAAGAACTTCCGAGCAACTGGCAAGTCCCTAGATGCTTTGGTGTGCAACGCCGCAATTTATATGCCCTTAATCAAGGAGCCGTTACGCAGTCCAGAAGGTTACGAGTTAAGCGTTGCCACAAATCACCTGGGACATTTCTTATTGTGCAACCTTTTGCTAGAGGATCTGAAAAAGTCATCTTCAGAGCCAAGGCTGGTCATTTTAGGAACCGTCACGCATAATCCAGACGAGTTGGGTGGGAAGATTCCGCCGCGTCCCGACTTGGGCGAACTGAAAGGCTTTGCAGAAGGGTTTAAAGAGCCAATCTCGATGATTGATGGTAAGAAATTTGAACCAGTCAAAGCTTACAAAGACAGCAAGGTTTGTAACGTTCTGACTATGCGGGAACTGCATCAGCGCTATCACGAGTCAACCGGTATCGTCTTCAATTCTCTCTATCCCGGATGTGTTGCAGAAACGCCGCTATTCCGAAACCACTATCCTCTGTTTCAGAAAATCTTCCCATTATTCCAGAAGTACATCACTGGGGGATACGTGTCTCAGGAGTTGGCAGGAGAACGGGTTGCTGCGGTGGTTGCCGATCCTGAGTACAATCAATCTGGTGCTTATTGGAGTTGGGGAAATCGCCAGAAGAAAGATGGGAAGTCCTTTGTTCAAAAAGTCTCTCCTCAAGCCCGTGATGACGAAAAAGCCGAGCGCATGTGGGAACTCAGCGCCAAGTTGGTTGGACTTGCGTGATCAGACAGAAGGTGGCGTTACCCTTGTGCATGATTTATCGATCCAATTTTTTGAATGAATTGGCATTATGTGCAGGTAAACAATTTTTGAGGTGATTATTAAATCACCTCTGACTTTATTGATAGCTTTATTTATGATATAAAAAATCAAATTATAGTTTTTCGTAATCCGATGCAGCAAAAACTTAATTTATAGGTAAGCAAAAGCAGCAAAAATTGCATGATAAATTCTGATTTGGAAATCATCAATAGCATGGTCGAATACATGCAGGACTTTCTGGAAAAGCCGCATCGTGTTTTTGGCAATATGCCCGTTTGCCCCTTTGTCGAAAAAGCACGTCTCCAAAATAATATCCTTTACCAAGTTTATCGCTTTTCATCTCATTATGACCTTAATTTAAATTCACATCTGTTCAAGTTAATCGATGATTTCAGATCGTCGTTAAGCTACGAAGTTATGTTGATTATTCACCCAGATAAACAGGTAATGACACTGGATGAGAGTAAGCAATTTGCAGAAAGTTTAAATAAAATTATTTCTCCTACAGGTTTGATTGCCTTTGCTGGAAATTCCGATGATAAGTTTAATATTCAGGGAGTTTATACAAGACAAGCGCCTTACATACACCTGACTATCCAAACTGACAAAAGTATTAAAACAGCTTCAGAACTATTGCTTAAAACCCGTTATTATCAAAATTGGTCGCCAGAAAATCTAAAATATGTTGGTTTTCCTAGAAAGTAGGTAATATCGCATTCTTCCAGAGTCAGTAGGGTGCGTTACACTGAGTTAACGCACCGATCTTAATTGTAAAGATATGCGAGATATTATCTAAACATTTCTTATGGAAACTGCCATGTCTTCTCTAAAGGCGCATTCCCAAACGCTATATGAGGCTGATTACTTGCAATGGATACAAACGACTGTGGAAAAATTGCAAAGTCACGACTACCCAAACGTCGACTGGGAAAACCTCATCGAAGAAATTGCCGACATGGGAAGGAGTGAGCGTCGGAGTCTCAAGAGTAATCTGATTGTAATTCTGGTGCATTTGCTCAAATGGCAATTCCAACCGGAAAAAAGAAGCGGTAGTTGGGAAGGAAGCATCATTGAACATCGTAGACGTGTCAAAGAAGCTCTAGATGATTCGCCTAGTCTCAAATCCTATCTTGAGAGCATTTTTGGTGAGTGTTATGCACAAGCGGTTAAGCAAGCAAAAGCTGAAACTGGTTTGTCAGTGGAATCCTTTCCTATGGTGTGTCCATACCAGCTACCAGAAGTCACAAATGATGAGTTTTTACCTCACTAAACACTGAATCGGGCTGTATGTGCCGCTTCACTCTCTCTACAGATATATATCTCCATTCCCTCCTATTGACTTCTACCTAAAGAATGATATATAATAGAATTTGCATAGAAGGGGAGTAGCTGCTGGCTAAAAAAATAAAAAGCCAGTACATCTGAATCAACATACTGGCGATGAGCCTGGTTCAGGTGGCAAATAATCAATATTTGAAAGCGAGACCTTCACTAAGTTCACACCGAAAAGTGTGAAACTTGGTGAGGTCTTTTGGTTCTCATCAAGCTTCACATCGGTAAACGATTCTTCAGGAGCTTGAGAGAGTGTTAACAGCTTTTACCGCAGCTTTATTACTAATTACAGTTTCAGAACTAGGCGATAAAACATTTTTTATTGCTGTGATTCTAGCAATGCACCACCCACGGCGGCTGGTATTTACAGGTGTGACAGCTGCTTTAGCCGCGATGACAATCCTTTCGGTGTTATTTGGACAAGCGGTATCTTTATTACCAAAAGTTTATATTCATTACGCCGAAATAGCTTTATTTATTGCCTTTGGTATCAAACTGCTGTATGACGCTAGTAAGATGTCTGCTGCTGCTTGTGATACAGAAGTTGTAGAAGAAGCCGAAGCTGCGGTGAAAAAAGCAGATTTGCAGTTACCCAAGCAAAAGACTTCCTTAGCAATTATAATAGAAGCCTTTGCGTTGACATTTATGGCAGAGTGGGGCGATCGCACGCAAATTGCCACCATTGCCCTAGCAGCAGGTAATAATCCAATTGGAGTGACAATAGGTGCAATTTTAGGACATGCCATTTGTGCTGCGATCGCAGTTATCGGTGGCAAAATGATTGCCGGACGCATTTCTGAGCGTCAACTCACCCTGATTGGCGGATGCCTGTTTTTAGTCTTTGGTGTCGTTGCTGCCATTGAGGGAGCGTGAGCGGAAGAGGCAGGGGAGCAGGGAGCAGGGGGAGTGAGGGAGAAGAATTAATAACCAATGCCCAATGCTTCGGCTTCGCTCAGTACAAGTGCCCAATGCCCCATGCCCAATGCCCCATGCCCAATGCCCACTCCCCATTACTTAGGCGTACTTTCCAATGAAGGCGCGGGAGATGCAGCAGGATTAGGAATCGGGGAAACCGTTGCTGCCTTATTAATTTCGTCTTTGTATTCAGCAGGTGCTAAAGCTGCGGCACGATCAAAGAAAGGTTTTGCATCTGCGTTTTTACCCTGTTGTTTCAGGAGCATCGCTTTTGCGACAACGGGGCGAAAATCCTTCGGATCTTTCTTAATTGCCTGGTCATATGCAGAGCTAGCTTGAGCGTAGCGTTTCTGGGAAGCGTGAACAGAACCTAACAGCACCTGCACGCCTACTGTATCTACACTTCCAGGCTGAATTGTATTTATTTGCGGTGCTTTAGAGAGGGTTTCTTGCAACAAACCAATGGCTGCTTCGGGGCGTTGCTGACTGATCAACAGAGCCACCATTCCTTGCAAAGCTTTCAAATCACCAGGTTTTGTGGACAAAATCGAACGATAAGCTTGAGCGGCTCCTTCGCGATCGCCAATTTGCTGTTTGGCTTGAGCCAGTAGCACTGAATATTCTGACTGTTCGGGATTCAGCTTCGCTAGCTTTTCTAAAGGTTCAATGACGACTTGGATATCAGCTGGCTTAACCTCACTTTTTTCTTTTTGACTCAGTAATTGTAGCCGCGCCCGTAATAAGCCCTTAAGCGCAGTCTGATTTTCTGGTTCCCTTTGCAAAACCTGTTCATAACCCCGTGCTTCGTCTTCGAGTTTTGATTTTTGGTCAGCAGAGGACAAACTGCCTCTGGTGCTAACGGAATTCTGGCTTGACGGTGGCGTATTATTAAATGCTCCAATTATGGGAATCACCGAAACACCCACAAAAGCAAGAATTGCCAGCGCCAAGACGACTTGAACTATCCAGCGATTGCGTGTTTGAGTCACAGTTTTGTCTTTCTCCTAAACTCTAATGACATTATCATTTACACAAATCGTAAAGTTAAAAATTTCCAAAACTTTGCGGAATACCGCCAATTGCCTGTGAATTTTATAACAATTAACTATCCACACTGCTAAAGTAAGTGATGACTTTAGGAGGAGCCGTCAGAATTGTAGCTATGATATGCTTCCGAAACTAGTGTTGAGGCCCTAAATTACACATTTAGTGTATAAACACTAAATTTAGCGCCTTTAGGATTGTTTTAGAGTACTCTGGTGTGACTTTGTGAAAAGTAAATATACTTTCATCAGTCGCACAAATGCTCTTTCCAGCTGCCTTTGTAAAATCCCACAATGGGATGTGTCTCCGCCGCAAGGAGTTTTTATGAATTCCGACCTGATGCCGTTGCCTGAATCCTCCAATTCTTCTGCCTCTAACCAGGGCCCAACTAACATAGAGGCAGCCGCTAATGTTCACATAGCAGCCCACTCCTCTAAAGAAGTTGAAAATTCGCCTGTCAACCCGATTGAGACTGACTCAAATGGGAACTTGGTCAATCGACAGCAACCGATTCCGCCTCCCAGTGAGCCGATGCAATATCGAGCGATCGGGTTAGTCCGGGGTCGCTATCATGCTAGCAGTGAACAATTTACTCAAGGTACGCTGCTGACCGCAGATGGTGTAGAACTCAATGCCGTCCTCCTAGGCCGGATTATGAGCTTAGTCAAGAATCACCTAGACTTAGAAAAAGAACACTTGTGGGTAGTATATCCACGTACTAGGCAAGAAAATGATACCTTGCATATCCAAATCGTCGGAGTTTGGGAGCCAGAAAATCTGGCTAAAAACTCAACAGATGACGACGAGTCAGATTTGGAGTTGCAAGAGTTAGAGACACCCGATGATGGCTTATCCGAAAACTCTGAATTAAGTACAACTGCCCTAATACCTTCATCAGAAGTTGCAGATGGTGGTTTTTCTGTTCGTGGTGAAGTAGTATACCAGTCTTTTGACGCTAAAAGCTTGGTAGTCAAAATTAGGCAGGCTCCACGGAAATCAACTGACAAACCCAAGTATTTTAAGTTGAAATTAAGGGGTGTGCTGACCACCAAAGCAGTAGGAAAGTTCTGGGACTTCCAAGCCAAGCGAGAAGCTGACGTTTTGGTAGTAGAAAAAGGTGAGGCGATCGCTGACTTGCCCAAAAAACGCAAACCACCATTCAAAGGTGGCCCTCGTGCTGGCGGTCCTGGTGGTGCTGGTGGGAGAAAACCATTCCCCCCCAGACGCACTGGCGAAACCCCGCGTCCTATCAAGAAAACAGGCGCAGGTGGCGACCCCTCTGTGGTGTCAAAACCTATACCAAAAACGCCCGCTCCTAAGCCGATCAAGCGACCAAAACCGACTCAAGATTAGGCATGGGGCATGGGGCATGGGGCATGGAGCATGGGGCATGGAGCATTGGTTATTAATTCTTCTCCCCACTCCCCTACTTGCTACAGACGCGATTAATCGCGTCTCTACCCACTCCCCACTCTTAAAAATCCGTCCGACGGTCTTGGGGTAGAAAAGATCGCTCCATCGGAATTGGGGAAACTGGTTCTGTAAGGGTAAATGTACCTGCTTCGATCCACTTTTTCAACTCTAGGGCGACTTGCCTAGAAAAAAACAAACTCGCTAAGGGGGCAACGCGTACTGCTTTGCCCTCAATGGTGATCCGTCCAGATTTAAGTTGGGCGTAACTCACTAAGCCAAAGGTGGGACGGACCCGCCGGGGAATGGAAAAATCCACTATTGGGGCTACTAAGTCTTGATCTTGCACGGCACAGTGTTCAATTACTTGTTCATTTAATACAGGGAGTGGGACACCAACGCCTAACATCATTGAGGGGCCATAACTTTTGAAGTAACACCCCCGCACCCAATGAGCATCCATTTGCTTGGCATCACCAATTAAAGCTAAAGTGGCGGAAGGTCCAATTGGTGTACGATTAGCTAAACGCTTTTGTAACGGGAAGTGCTGAGTGCCTTCCCAGGCGACATAGCCAACACCACCGCCTAAAAAAATTCGAGTCCCTATACCAACGAGTTGCAAATCAGGGTCGTTGAGTAAGGGGGAAATCGCACCGGGGTTAGAGTAAACGGCATTCCCCAGACGCGGTTGTAAAGGGCCTAGATAGGTGAAGAGGGGGCGATCGCCACCATTTACACCAACAATAAAATTTTGATAAAGATTGCGCGGATTGAATAGATAAAACTGATTAATTGTGTCACTGGTAATTGTAGTTTCAAAATTTGCTCTGGGGTAACAATCTGTTACTTGTCCTTGGGCTTTTACGTGTATGGGTTTACCAGCGATCAAATCTTCGATTACATGACCGCCGCCGCGTTCTCGGACTTCTTCCCCGTCCATCGCTTCCATAGCAGAACTCGCACCCAAATATAAATCTACTGCTCCAAAACCAGAGTATGCTGGCACGCCATCTAACCAGCAACGGCGAATTTTTATCGGGGGGTCAGTGTGTCCCAGATTGATAATTGCACCACTTGATTCCATCGGCTCAAAGGTACCAGTGGTAATTACATCAACTTCTTTAGCAGCTTTAGTAACACCGATTTCTACAACTCGTGCTTTTAATTCTTCAGTTGTCAATACTACCGCACGTTGGCGGCTGATTTTCTCATTAATTTCTGCAATTGTTCGCATTTTATCAGTGCTAGTGCTTCCTGCTGTCTTCCTTTTTGAAGGATATCTTGATAATGGGGAGTGGGGAGTGGGGAGTAGGGAGTGGGGAGTAGGGAAAAGAAATTTTTATTGCTCCTTGTGAGCGCAGATCATGGAGTCTCTTGTATAATTTGCTCTCGAAATAGTTAACAATTTAGTACTACTGCCCTGTAGATTTGGCACGATTTTTGCATAAGAGTATTGTGACCTCAGCCCAATATGCTTAGGCGTATTGTTCCATAGCTCACAAAATATCACTAAAGACTTATGCAAAAACAGCGAAGACCAAGTAAGAAGAGTTTGCGATCGCTTGATTACTTGAATGTGTTTCTCGCAGATGTGCGCGATGGTGTTGGGCCATATCTGAGTATTTACCTAAAAGCTTCAGAAAATTGGAACCCTGTTCAGATTGGAATGGCGATGTCAGTTTCGACAATTGCCACAGTTATTGCCCAAACACCAGCTGGTGCATTGGTTGACAGGCTACGTCAGAAACGGATGTTGATTGTACTGGCGGCTGTGTTTGTTTCTATCGGCTGTATCGCTATCGGCTTGTTCCCCAATTTGCCTGTTGTCATCGGTTCTCAGATCACGATCGGGATTGCAGCAGCTATTTTCCCACCTGCGATTACTGCGATTACTCTGGGACTTGTAGGACATGAGAGATTAGATCGGCGGGTAGGTCGTAATGAAACATTTAATCATGCAGGTAATCTGCTAGCTGCTGTTCTCGCTGGTTTAGCAGGTTACTTTATTGCACGCAAGGCAATATTTTTCCTGGTTGCAGCTATGGCTGTGGGCAGTATTATTTCGGTGAGAATGATTCGTGAAAGAGAGATTGACCACGAACTAGCGCGTGGAGATGGAGAAGAGGGCGAACAGGAGGATAAAGAAAAACATCAACAGCGCTATGAAGGCATATTGCAATTATTAAGCGATCGCAAAATCCTTTTTTTTACTATTGCAGTAGTTCTGTTTCACTTTGCCAATGCTGCTATGTTACCGCTAGTTGGTCAAGAATTGGCGCAGGGTAAAGGGGCAAGTGACACAGTTTATATGTCTGCTTGTATCATTGTCGCTCAGTTAGTAATGATTCCAGTGTCCAACTTGGCTGGGCGTTTCGCAAATGCAGCCCGAAAACCCATATTTCTGCTTGGCTTTGCCGTCTTACCGATTCGCGGAGTGCTGTATACGCTTTCAGACAATCCCTATTTTCTCGTTTCTGTGCAAATTCTGGATGGTATTGCAGGCGGGATTTTTGGTGTGCTTTCAGTGTTGATGGTAGCTGATTTGACTAAAGGCACAGGACGCTTTAATGTTACCCAAGGGATGCTCAACACTGCCATTGGTGTTGGTGCGGGTTTGAGTAATGTATTAGCTGGGTTCGTGGTTAAAAGTGCTGGTTATAATGTTGGTTTTTTGATTTTAGCAGCGATCGCAGTTGTGGCTTTAGGAGTTTTTTGGTTCTGTGTACCTGAAACAAAAACAGGAGTTAATAGAAAAGCATCACATCAAACCGCTTCGCGGAGTCATTAGTCATTAGTTATTAGTCATTAGTCCAAGAGAAAGCACGCCCACTCTTGAACGTGGTTTGAATTAGTCCGATGAAAGACAAAGTTTTTTCGCCCACAAGGGGCGGGGTATGCACTAAAATCCAATGACCAATGACTACTGAGTAAAAAGAATCTAGCGAAATCATGATTGTTTTCAGATACATCATCATTGGGCTGACTTATATAGGTTTGAGTTTAGGATATCTACCTGGTTTGCGGATGAACCGAGCCAGTATTGCTTTAGTTGGTGCATCTTTGCTGATGGCATTCGGGGTATTAGACCTCAAAGAAGCATGGCAAGCGATAGACTATAAAACGCTGATTTTCCTGTTTGGCATGATGGTAATCAGCACAAACTTAGCTTACGCTGGTTTTTTCCAACTAACTCTTGATACAGTTACACACTTTACCCGCAGTCCTTTAGGTTTGCTGGTTGTTTTAACTTTTGGCAGTGGGATTCTCTCGGCTTTTTTTCTGAATGATACTATCGCTCTAATTTTGACTCCTTTGGTTCTCGGTTTAACCCAAACTTTGAAACTCAATCCTATTCCTTACTTACTTGCCTTGGCGGGAGCAACTAATCTGGGTTCAGTGGCTACCTTAAGTGGTAATCCGCAAAATATTTTGATTGGTTCCTTCTCTGGTATCAGCTATCTTGATTTTGCTAAAGCATTGACTCCCATCGCATTAGTAAGTTTGTTGATTCAAATTGGGTTACTGTGGTGGCTTTATCCTGATGTCCGTTCAACTAAGTCTTGTCCGAGTGTAACCCCCGTGCGTTACCGCGTATTTAAACCGTTACTTACTAAAAGCCTATTGATAACCGGAGGACTATTAATTGCATTCTTAATTGGAATACCTCCAGCCCAAGCAACACTTGTAGCTGCTAGTTTACTGTTTATTACTAGGCGAATCAAACCGCAACGAGTTTTAAATAAAGTAGATTGGGATTTACTGGTGATGTTTTCTGGACTATTTATTGTGACTGCTGGAGTGGAAAAATTAGGAATATTGAATTTATTTGGCGGTTTAGTTTATAGTCCACTGAGCATATTAGGAGTTACTGCTCTGCTTTCAAATTTAGTTTCTAATGTTCCAGCAGTATTGTTATTACAACATTTACTTCCCCATCCAGACACAAAAACCTGGTTACTATTAGCAGCAGGTTCTACTTTGGCAGGTAATCTAACTTTGTTAGGTTCAGTTGCTAATTTAATTGTTGCTGAGGCTGTTGCAAAACTTGGTTATCAGTTGTCATTCTGGGAACATTTACGTTTTGGTCTACCGCTAACTGTTGTGACTCTTATCCTGGCTTATTATTGGATTTAGTTTAGGACTTACGCACTGTACAAATTCCTCATGATGTGCATCAATCAAAATAGGTTGTTTCAGGCTTTGTTAATTATCCTTGGATCGTAAATAGACCATGCTGTAGGGGTTTAGCAATGCTAAACCCCTACGAAAAATGTGGTTTTTCGCGTTATATATATTCACTCTTTCTTGTCAATGCGTAAGTCCTATAGTTATTTGTCATTGGTCATTTGTCCAGGACTTACGCACGAGTTAGGGAATAACGAACCGCAGAGGCGCAGAGGACACGGAGAAATTAGAGTTTGAGAGATATTTTGCGTAAGTCCTATTGTCATTGGTCAACAATCAAACTTAAAATTTCAGGCTCAAAGGCGCAATGTTCAGGCTTAAAGGTGCAATGTTCAGACTTAAAGGTGCAATGTTCAGACTTAAAGGCTCAACTTCCATGTTTCCAGTGACTTCTCTGCTTTTTGCTCCTGTTTTCTATCTACTTATCAGTCAACTTCCGGTAATGTGATGACTTTATCCCGGCAATTTTACGGTATTTTGTGACTGTTCTGCGAGTGATTGGCAGACAAAATCTGATTTTTAAAAGCTGGGCTAATTGCTCATCAGTATAAGGATTGGCGGGTGATTCTTCTACAATTAACTGTAATAGCATCTGTTGGATTTGTTGAGGAGTACGTCCGCCTACTCCTACAGGAACACATAGTGAATGCAACGGAATTATCCGACTGTGTTGGTTACAAACTAATATATACTGTCCCCGCACAATCCGGCTGACTGTAGAGTTACTAAGTCCGACTGATTGAGCTACTAATTGCTGAGGGGTAGACACCAAATCTAATTTATCCCGACTCTGCAAAAAAGCTTGCTGACGCTCAACTAAAAATTTACCAACTTTGAGCAGATTTTCCTGCCATTGTTGCAAAGCTGTGAGTAAACTTCTAGCTTGTTGTAATAATACTTCTAGTTGTTGGGTATCTCGCCTTGCTTTCGGTGATTCCTGGAAAAGCTTAATGGCTTCGGAATTCAGACAAAAACGTTGTTTGACTTCATAGGCTAAAGAAATTTGCCAACTTCCAGCTATTAGCTCAACTTTTAAATCAGGAGTGACGATGGGAGCATCGCTACCACCGAAGTTTCTGGCGGGACGGGGTTCTAATTCTTGAATCTCATGAATAGCATCGGTGATTTTCTCGATGTCAATATCAATGTTTTGGTGATTTTGGTGCAGTTTTTGCAAAAGTACTTGACAATTGTGCTTTGAGTCTGAAGAATTACCAATACAATTTGCTATGTCTTCTAAATAATTTTTAACTAGTATAAAAGCTAGGGTTTCAGGCTGGTCTTTGAGTTGTAATAACAGACATTCTTGCAGGGAGCGCGTACCAATTCCAGGTGGATCTAAACTTTGGAGGAGAGGTACAACAGCTTCTAGTTCTTTTGGACTCCAGATACTACCATTTACCCAAGCTTCTGGAGTTTCTTCTAAGTAACCAGAGTTTGATAACCATTGAGTTAAATAGGTTAAGGCTTCACGTTGTCTGGATGGTATTGATAAAGCTGATATTTGTCCAAAAAGATGCTCGCTTAGACTTAATTCCTGTGCGGTGGGACTATACCAATTAGGTAGAATATCGTCTAAAAGTACTTCGCTGTTCTGGAAATCAGAATTTTCTATTACAAATGGATTGTGTTTAGATTCTTCTCGAAAATAGTTCAATACTCGTTTACTATCCCACGGCAAAAAGCGAACTAAATACCGTAGAGTTGGGTAAATAACAGTTTGAGTTTCTAGGTGGGTTTCTAGTGTAGATGCTGAGTTTAAGGAATTCATGATACGAACCGCAGAGGCGCAGAGGACACAGAGAGTAGGAAAAATGCTTAATCCAGGCGTATTGCTCTATAAATTCCATTGTTTCTTTTTTTGCTCAAAGCTTTCGGCGGAAATTCCTAATGCTTTGTGTGGTTCTTGGGGATAAAGCACTAAAGCATGGCGGATAAAGTTGATTTCTAACTGAGCGATCGCTTGTTCTAAGTTCAAGTTCATCTGATATTCTTGATTAAAGATGAGATGCTCTGAAAGAATTGTTCTTCCTCCAGAAAAAACTGCTGCTCTCTCTAAAGTATTTTGCAGTTCTCGCACATTCCCTGGCCAACCGTAATTTCTCAGTTTTTCTAGAGCGGTTGAGGCGATCGCTAAATTTTTAATTCCATTTCTCAGAGCAATATAACTTAAAAAATGTTGGGTAAGTTGTTCTAAATCTTCGGGGCGATCGCGCAAAGGTGGTAGTTCAATTCGTACTACATTAAAACGATAGTAAAGGTCTTCTCGAAACTGATTCAGGCGAACCAATTGCTCTAAGTTGCGATTGGTGGCAGCTAAAATGCGGACATCTACAGTTTTGGTTTGGTTGCTACCCAAGCGCTCGAAGGATTTATCCTGTAATACTCGCAACAATTTTCCTTGAATGATTTGGCTCAATTCTCCGACTTCATCCAGAAAAATTGTGCCGCCATTGGCCTGTTCAAATCGACCAATTCGCAAGTGATTAGCTCCAGTGAAGGCTCCTTTTTCGTGACCAAATAATTCTGCTTCTAACAAATGTTCTGGAAGGGCTGCACAGTTAACTTTTACCAAAGGGCCACGACTGCGAGGGCTAGCATTATGCAGTGTGGAAGCGACTAACTCTTTGCCCGTACCTGATTCTCCGACAATCAAAACTGTGGTGTTTCCTTGGGCAAGTCTACCAATCAGTTTAAAGACTTCTGCCATTTTAGGCGATCGCCCCAACAGTTCTTCTGGCTGTCCGAGATTTTGGGTATTTGCTTCACCAATTTGCTCGGCTGATGCTTGAGAATGAGCTAAGGCTTTTTGCGCCAAGTTGACTAAATCTTCTAAATCGAAGGGTTTAGTTAAGTAATCATAGGCTCCCAACTGCATAGCTTCAATGGCTGTACGACTTGTCCCATAAGCTGTCATCACAATTACCGGCAGTTCAAACAGAATTTTACTACCTAAAGCTTTTAAAACAGCACTACCCTGAGTTTTGGGCATTTTCAAATCCAGAAACACCAAGTCAGGACGAGATGTGCTATCTTGTTGAATTATCTTCAGTCCTTGCTCTCCGTCTCCCGCCTCTACAACGTCGTGACCTTCATCTTTTAAAATCTGCGCCATCGCTTGACGCAAAGCTTTTTCATCATCAATAATCAAAATCTTAGCCATCGTTTTGATTCTTCGGTAAATAAACGCTAAAAACGGTGCAACCAGGTTGAGATTTCAAATCAATATGCCCTCCGTGTCGCGTGACAATCTCGTGGCTAATCGCTAAACCTAAACCTGTTCCTTGGGGTTTTGTGGAATAAAAAGGATCGAAAATGCGATCGCGTTCTTCTGCTGCTAAACCTGCGCCAGTATCTTTTACCCAAGTTACTAAGTAATCTTGCTCTTGGCTTACACTAACCTCAACTTCGCTTTCTGGTGGACTTGCTTGGATGGCATTTAAGATTAAATTAACCATTACCTGTCCTAACTCCCGGCGGCGTAGTGGTACTTGGGGCAAAGGTTCAGCAGCAGAGCCATAAAAAAGCGTTACTCCTTGTTCTTCAGCTTTCAGACGCAATAGAGAAACAGATTCAGAAGCGATCGCTTCTAGAGAAGTAGTTACCATTTCTTCTTGCTGATTTTGGTCAAAATACAATAACCGTCGCACTAGCATCTCTAAACGGTCTACTTGTTCTAGTAAACTAGCGATCGGTAAAGTCGTAATCCCCTGCTTTTTTAATTGTCGTTCTGTATATTGCAAATTGAGGCGCATACTAGCTAGGGGATTACGGACTTCATGAGCTACCCCCGCTACCAGTTGTCCCAGAGAAGCCAAGCGCTCAACTCGGTGCAGGCGCTGCTCTAACTCTTGGCGGCGGTATTGCATACTATTAATTGCAGTTCCCAACAGTCCCATTTCTGCGGGGAGGGGAGGAATCAGCGAAGCTTTATCTTCTTCCATAGCCTTAATACTTTGCTGGAGTCGCTGCACTCCCCACTGAAGTTGTAAGGCAATATAAAAAGTCCAAACTCCCACAACTAAAATTCCTAAAACTACGAAAACACTTAAAACTTTTTGATTACTATCTTCTAGATGAGGCATACGTTTCATTGTCCACACCGCACCCCACAGAGGTAGAGGGTCAGCACGCATTATCAAGATATCAAGACCGGGGTGCAATACTAATTCCTGGGGTAAACCTTGGCTTGTGGCTCTCCGAGTCAATTGCAAAATTGTATCTCGCTCAACGGGAGGAATATCTTTTTTGGGGACAGGGCCACCGTGGGTAGGATAGGCATAGCCTAAAAGCTGATCTTGTTGCAGCAGATAAAATCCCCCTTCTACCCTTGGGAAAGCAGTTAGGACTTCATTTGAGAGTTCCGCCAACGGCTTACCTGGCTTTGGTGTTTGCCCAAGATTTGATTCCCAAAACAGCTTAATTAATCTGGTGTTGGCAAAAGCTAGTTCTCTCTGATTTCTGGCAACAACAGCACCTTCCAGACTTTGAAATAGCTGTACTACTAACCACAAAGCAGCTCCACTTAAACCTAAAAAAAGGATGCTGAGGATTGTTAGCTGTCGCCGGAGTGTCCAACGTTGAGTTAACACAATAGATTGCATGGAATAAGCCTTAGAACTTCTAGAAGTGCAAAAACTATAAACTCTCAACCCACAAATCAAAACCTCACCCAAGATTACCCAAGGGTAAATCTTTCCCTCTCCTTACTAAGGAGAGGGACAGGTGAAAGCGTAGCAGAACCAGGGTGAGGTTAAGCTGTACTTCACTAAATTAGGAAACGCTATAACATCGTGATGTTCATGAGAAACATCGTGATGTTCATGAGAAACATCGTGATGTTCATGAGAAACATCGTGATATCCATGAGGAACATCGTGATGTTCATGAGAAACATCGTGATGTTCATGAGAAACATCGTGATGTTCATGAGGAACATCGTGATGTTCATGAGGAACATCGTGATGTTCATGAGGAACATCGTGATGTTTATGACAAACGCTGTGCTTTAAGTTGTATTAAAGGCGAACTTTATCCAACAAACATGCAAATATTGGGCTTGGTTCCTGAACACAGCCTATAAAATAGCAGAATTTCTACGACGGGCTACGCTTACACAAAAACTTTACTTGGCACATCAGAAAATTAAATATAACTTTTTTACCAGAATAACGCTAGCCATATTGACTAGGACTTACGCACTTTACATAATTCATCGTGATGTGCGTTAACAAAAATAGGTTGTTTCAGGCTTTTCTTAATTATCCTTTGGTCGTAAATAGACGATGCTGTAGGGGTAAAGCATGCTTTACCCCTACGAAAGATGTGGTTTTTCACCTGAAACATATCCTGACTAACTGGCGAGTGTCTTGTATCTATGGCACGAGTTTTGCATTCTTACAGTTCTAGTTAGCGATTAAATTCAGTTGAAGCAAATGAATAACTCCAAAATTCGCATTCCTAAAGAAATTGCTCCCGATGTTTTCGCTCTAGCGGCTCAGTTGTATGCCCAAGAAAATCAGGATTATTCCTTAGAAGAGATTATGCAAGCTGGGGCAGAAGTCCAAATTCCTCCAGAGGTGATTCAGCAAGCTATACAGCAGATTCAAGCAAAGCAAATCCGAGCTAGCGATCGCCAACGCAAGTTAAAGTTAATTTTAACTAGTGGCGGCATTGGAGCAGCGATCGCACTTTTCGGTTTTTGGACGTACAATACTGTTGCTAGTAATGCTACACCAAGCGGGCGATCGTTAGAAGCTAATCTCCCAAGTCCCAATTTACCCAATGCTAATCGTCTGGACATTCCACCAGAATTACCCCCCGCAACGGGAACCACTTTCACCGGAGAAGTAAAACAGTATCTTCTCAACCCTGAAGGTAAGGTAGATGGGCTATTACTCAATAACGGGTTACAGGTGAAATTTCCTCCCCACATGGCGGACAGTTTAGTGGGGATGATTACCCCAAACACGAAGGTAAGCATTTTTGGTGATCCTGGCTTTTCCACTCGCTTCGGACAAGAAGTGAGAGCCAAAAAAATCACCAATTCTCAAACTGGACAAACTTTAGTCGAACAACCGCCCACAACAGCGCCCCAACCCCCCACCTTAAGCAACTACAGTACTTTCTCTGCGGAGGGAACTGCTCAAAATTGGTTGGTGGGACATCGAGGAGAGATTAACGGCGTCATTATCTCTAATGGCACTATTGTCAAGTTCCCGCCCCATGTAGGCGAACAGCTAGCCACTATGGGGAATATGGGAGACAAAATTCAAGCCAAAGGATTTGGTACTCGCAATCGTTACGGACAGATTCTAGAAGCCACAGCGTTATCAGTTAATGGTCAACCTGTATCTTTGCAACCAAAAGCCATCACCGTCCCCTAATACCATTGACAAAAATCTTTTGTAGGGGCGTACATATTTACACCCCCAATACTGCGTAGGTTTTGCCTAAAAAATAAAAATGTCTAGGTTGCAGGACTTACGCATAAGAGATCCCCCAACCCCCTTAAAAAGGGGGCTTTTGAGATCCCCACTTTTTAAGGGGGGTTAGGGGGATCGAGGTTTCAGGTTTTGAGTGCGTAAGTCCTGAGTTCGTTTGAGGAACGAAACCCAACATTTTGCGTGGTTTGTTGGGTAACGCTTACGCTCAACCCAACCTACGAATATTCTTAACTAAAATGTAGATATTTTTATAGTATTTTTAGGTATGGACTGCGCGAAACATTATTGTTCAAATCTTTTGTAGATAGTTAAGTGGTACATGATCCACTAACCAAACACCATTATCGGAACAATAGAAAATATAACCCGCCTCATGCATTGGGGCAGCATATACAATAAAAATCACTGGTTTTCCATGTCTTGCGCCTACAGTTTGTGCTGTAGAAATATCCCTAGATAAATGGACATGGTTTCGAGACATTTTGCAAAGTCCTGTTTGCATAATTGACTCTACAGATTTGTGTCCCGTACCGTGATAAAGCACATCTGGGGGAACAACAGGTTTCAATTGTAAATCAACTTTTACACTATGTCCTTGGTTAGCACGAATAAGAGTACCTGTAGAGTCAAAAGAAAAGCGTTGTTTATCGTTGGATTCAACTACCACTTGTAATTCCTGACGGGCGATCGCAAACTTGTTTTTAGCACAAGCGGTAAGTAGTTCATCAACAGCAACCCAACCACCGGGAGCAAGTTGAATTCCAATTGCATCTGGTGTGTGCCGCAGATATTTACTGAGATATTTGCTGATTTTGACTAGACGAGAATCATTCATGTGATTGTGGTCGGCATTATGTGTTACAATAGCATACTTAAATATTACATAATAATTTTTATTGGTAGTTTTACTTTTTGATATTCAGGTGGCTAGTACCGCAAGGCGGAAGTCACTCATTCAAAAGTCACTCATTCAAAAGATTGATGTATCAAGGCTTGTGCCTGTTTGAAATGGTAGGTTTGTTTACGCCGCGTTGTACTAGCAAAAAATGAGGGTATAGCTAACTTGTTAAATTGCCAATACCCTCACATAGATAAACTAAGTTTTTGCAGTAGCGTATAAGTCTAAGTTACTGCCTGAGCAACTGCTGCCGAAAGTGACTCATTTACCGCTTGCTTCAACAACTCGGCTTTATCGGTCTGTTCCCAAGGCAAGTCTAAATCAGTCCGCCCAAAATGACCGTAAGCCGCGACGTCCTGATAAAAACGTCCGCCTCGTTCACTTGGTAAGTTGCGTAAGTTGAAGGTATGGATAATCCCCGCCGGACGCAGTTCAAAGTGCTGGTTGATTAATTCCAGTAAGGTTTCTTCATCCACTTTGCCGGTGCCAAAAGTATCCACCAGAATGCTTGTTGGTCGCGCTACGCCAATCGCATAGGATAGCTGGATTTCAACTTTGTCTGCTAACCCGGCGGCGACAATATTTTTCGCCACATAACGAGCCGCATAAGCAGCAGAGCGGTCTACCTTCGTGGGGTCTTTGCCAGAAAAAGCGCCGCCACCATGCCGTGAATAACCACCGTAGGTGTCAACGATTATTTTCCGTCCTGTCAAACCAGAGTCTCCCTGAGGACCACCAACGACAAATTTGCCAGTGGGGTTGACTAAAAAACGTGTTTCCTGATTAGGCTTAATGTCAATGTCGCCAAAAACAGGTTCGACCACTGCTGACCAGAGGTCTTGTTTAATCTTGGCTTGTACCGCCGCCTCATCTGTGATTTCCCCAATAGTGGCTGTATGTTGGGTGGAAATCAGGATAGTATCAATGCCTACAGGTCGTCCGTCTTCGTAAGCCACAGTTACTTGGGTTTTGCCATCAGGACGCAGGTATGGTAGTTCACCAGTTTTGCGGACTGCTGCCAATCGGCGAGCAATGCGATGAGCGAGACTGATGGGTAAGGGCATCAGTTCTGGTGTTTCGTTGCTGGCAAAGCCAAACATTATACCTTGGTCGCCCGCACCAATTTTGTCGAATAGTTCATCACTATCTTGCTCGCGGCTTTCGTGGGCGGTGTTAACGCCTTGGGCAATATCGGGTGATTGTTCGTCTATAGCCAGCAGAACGCTGGTGCTGTTAGCAGAAAAGCCATTATCGGCATTGGTATAGCCAATTTCGGCAATTTTCTTGCGGGCGAGATTGACGAAGTTCACATTGGCTTTGGTGGTTATTTCACCAGTGATTAGCACCAAACCAGTGTTAACTACTACTTCAGCAGCAACACGGCTGCTGGGGTCTTGTGTCAGTAGGGCATCCAGAATGGTATCAGAAATCTGATCGCAGATTTTATCTGGATGACCTTCGGTGACTGATTCGGAGGTAAATAAATATCGACGAGACAAAGGAAATTCCTCCTGACTTGAATTTTTTTCGCTGACTAAATGTGGTATTTAGCTGGAACCAAAAGTGCATAACAGGTTGCTGAGGCTAATGACGAACCTCTTAATTTCTTAAGAGAGCTTACGCTGTACAGCTTGCTGTCAACGTGTGGAGTCGTCACTTCAACTACCTAATTTATGAAATCATAACAATATTTATACTTCAGTAGTTAGGATCTTCTTGATATTGATAAAAACCACTAATCATAAGGTAAGTATCTGTAAACGAAGATAAATGTGTGTTAATTATTTTCTAGCTAAAATGTATTTAATAACACAAAAAAATGGGGGCACTTAGAAGCGCCCCCACAAACTTTGACACAAACACTGCTGCTTTTAAACCTGAACCGCTAACTTTGCTTCCGTAGCTGTTAACCGTTCATAAGCAGCACGCATCTTCAAACCTGTAAGCACCTGGAAGAAACCAGTTCCATTATTGGAACCTGGATACTCGCGGTGCTGGAGTAACAAGTGAGTTAATTCACCTTGGTATTTGGTGGATGTATTGCTGAGATGGGTTTCAATATAAATTACTTCTTCCAAGTTATCAAATTGACCATCTACCTCTAATACTGAGACATAGCGACCGTAGTACACATCTGAACCGTAGTACAGTTGCATGCCAGGGTAAGAACAGGTCAGCTTACGTCCACAGGGAGTCCAATTAATTGTTGAGCCTTCATCAAACAGGTAGGTTGGCTCAAAGCCTTCCTTATCTTCCCGTTGGAGCATACGCACTCTTAAGACTCGGCGCTCCGTATCGTTTTTGATCAAGTTGGTGGGTAATACCTGGAGAACTACATCGGCAAATTCTCTTTGGGGTTCGATAAACTTTTCAAAGTCAGGTTTGCGGGAATTGATTTGCGCTAAGACATCTTCGTAGCGATGACCGCGTTCAGCCATATCTCGCTGAATTTTCCAGGCAATTTTGACTTCATCGCTAATGTCAAAATAAACACTGAAGTCGATTAGCGATCGCACCCGCTCATCATACAAAGGATGTAGCCCTTCAACAACTATAATCCGATTCGGCTCCACCCGCTCTGGCGGATCAAGCAAGCCGGTTTCGTGGTTGTAAATCGGCTTATCAATCCCTTGACCACTTTTGAGCGCTTTAATTTGCTCATACATCAGGTCAAAATTGTTTGCTCTGGGGTCTAGTGCCGTTATCCCAGTTTCTTTGCGCTGTTTGCGATCGAGCGAGTGATAATCATCCAAGCAGATGACTGTCATTAAATCTTCACCAAATAAATCTATCAAACGACGCAAAAACGTAGATTTCCCGCACCCAGAGTCTCCGGCTACTCCAATCAGTACCACCCGTTCCGGCTTATTTGTCATAAATCTCCTCTACAATACTAAAGTTGTCTCAATAATTTTTCACACAGCAGATTTTGAAGCCAGGAGTTTACCCCTTTGGTTTATCCTGCGTTCTTGCTACCCAGCACTGCTATAAGACACCAAACGGGTAGACAACAAAGTAATAAGCTGCTACTCGTCGGACTAGCCTGAATGTTGATGCCGGTAAGTATTTAATCCTAGTGGTATATTTGATTTTAACAGAAGGCGGTATCCCATACAAGATTTGCCCTCAAGAAGAATTAGCGTGGTTCATCAATGATTTTGTTGATTTAGTTGTTAATTTAAAAATGGGGATCAGCATCCCCATAAGCGTTGCAGGGCTGTCAGTCTGCTAGTTGTGACTCTATATAATCAAGTCTATAAGGTAGAATTTATTCTGGCAGCGAACTATTTAGCCTTCTTAAATTGTAATTCCTGCTTGACAATGCTTCAGATATTTAAAGCTAAAATCTATCCAACGAATGAGTCAAAAACTTGCATTAGTCAAATTATTGGCTGTGAACTACCTACACTGACCTTGCAGTACATTGTCGGCTTCCCAATTCACCGGGGATTGCCTCTGTCGTCATAGATTTTTTACGTCCTGATGACTTTGGTCTTACATCCCCTCCAAGGGCAGAAGCGCTAGTTCCTAACGCCCATAATCGCAATCCTTCATTTCTAATATTTATCGCAGCATTAATGTCTCTATCATGCTGTCTCTGACAGTGGGGACAATCTACAAATCTTATACCCAATGAATCATAACCATTCTGTAGCATCGGGATTGGTTGTAGGGTCTGGCTACAAAGTTGAGATGATGGGAAGAAACGACCTATTTCTTGATAGGTGTGTCCAAATTTATCAGCTTTGTATTTAAGCATAGTTAAAAACATCCCCCAATCTTGGTAACATATAGCCTTTGCCAGATGAGGATTTTTAACCATGTTTTTTACAAACATATCTTCTACACAAATAACTTGGTTTTCGGATGCTATTTTGCGAGATAGCTTGTGCAGAAAATCAACTCTTACTCTAGCTATTTTACTAGAAACTTTAGCTACTATTCGTTTAGCTTTGCGACGTTTATTAGACGTTTTATCGGTCTTTTTAGCTAACTTCTTTTGTTTGCGTTTTCTATTCTTTTCTAAAGAAGCTAATTGTTTTTTGGGAAGGTCATACTTTGACCCTTCGGAGGTGATAGCAAAGTTTTTTAATCCCAAGTCAATACCAATAGCATCTCTTCTTGCTACTACTGGTTTATCATCCTGGTTAAAAAGAATAGAAGCATAGTATCTACCATCAGCATTTCTTGATATTGTTACAGTTGTGAATTTGGCATCGGGTAGCTCTCGATGAAACACGGCTTTAACTATCCCCAAGTTACCAGGAAACTTAATTACAGAGCCTTTTGGTATTAATTTAACGTTTTGGGGATATTGAATCGATTGTTTACCATGCTTGCACTTGAAATTAGGAAATTTAGCACGTCCCTCAAAAAAGTTGACAAACGCACTTGAAAGATTGAAGGTTACTCGCTGCAACACTTGGCTGTAGGCAAGTCCTAACCATTCATATTCCTTTTTCAATCCCGGCAAAAATTTGTCCATTGCAGCCTTAGAAAGACCTTTCCCCGTGTCTTTATAGGCAGTAGTTGTGGCATTAAGCATATAATTCCACAACCAACGAGTATTGCCAAAACATTGTGCAAGGTATGATTCTTGCTCATTGGTCGGATAAATTCTAAGTAAAAAGGCTTTGTACATGGTGAAACAGTGCATTCCTGTCGTCTTGCATCGGAAAGCACATATTGAACCCGGAGGGCATAAACTTTACTGTGTTTATACATTTATGGTAACAGAAGAGACTAGATTTGTGTTAACCTTGGGTAGTAAAGTAAAAAGCTATCTCCCTGATCTGGGTGGTAGTTAACGAAAAAAAGATTAAATTGACTCATTATTAACATTCTCCACAAGACTTATCCTTTACCTTAGAAGATGAACAGGTGTGTTTTTTGCTATGCCTGCATGTCTTTGGTGAGTGTACTTAGCAAGGCATTAATTTAATGATGCCGTTTTTCCTTCAAGGCCAGTTTTGTGAAACGAAAATCCGGTAAACTAAAGCTGGCAAGGTAGGGGAATAGTTTTTTTTTGAAAAACGGTTAAGTAAATTATCGGAGTGGTAGAACGAATGTACAATCAAGGTGCTGTTGAGGGTGCTGCCAACACAGAATTAGGTAGCCGCGTTTTCGTCTATGAAGTGGTGGGTTTGCGTCAGGGCGAAGAAACCGATCAAACTAACTACCCAATTCGTAAAAGTGGCAGTGTGTTCATCAGAGTGCCTTATAACCGCATGAATCAAGAAATGCGACGTATCACTCGTCTAGGCGGCACAATTGTTAGCATCCAGCCCGTAACTGCTCTAGAGCAAGTTAATGGTAAAGCCTCATTTGGGAATGCTACAAGCGAAGTCAGCGAGTTAGCTACATCTGGGGAAACTGCTAACAGTCAAGGAAATGGTAAAGCCACACCTGTAAATGCTGATAGTGAAGACGAAGGCTTCGTTAAACCATCAGCTGAAGAACAGCTCAAGAACAAGGACAACAAAGGCAACACCATGACTCAAGCGAAAGCCAAAAAAGACCAAGGTGACGTTCCTGTTAACACTTACCGCCCCAATGCTCCGTTTATTGGCAAGGTAATATCTAATGAACCGCTAGTCAAAGAAGGTGGTATTGGTATTGTTCAACACCTCAAATTTGACATTTCCGCCGGGGATTTGAAGTATATAGAAGGTCAAAGTATTGGGATTATTCCACCAGGATTAGACAAGAACGGCAAGCCGGAAAAACTCAGACTATATTCCATCGCCTCAACTCGTCATGGCGATGATGTAGATGATAAGACAGTCTCACTGTGCGTCCGCCAGTTGGAGTACAAGCACCCGGAAACTGGCGAAACAGTCTACGGTGTTTGCTCTACACACCTGTGTTTTCTCGAACCAGGGGCAGACATAAAAATTACCGGGCCAGTGGGTAAGGAAATGTTGTTACCCAATGACCCTGATGCTAATGTGATCATGTTGGCAACCGGAACAGGTATTGCCCCGATGCGGGCTTACCTCTGGCGTCAGTTTAAAGATGCAGAAAGAGCAGCCAACCCAGAATACGAATTTAAAGGATTCTCTTGGCTAATATTTGGCGTGCCGACAACTCCAAACCTCTTATATAAGGAAGAACTGGAAGAAATTCAAGAAAAATATCCTGATAACTTCCGCCTCACTGCTGCCATCAGCCGCGAACAGAAAAATCCTCAAGGCGGTAGAATGTACATCCAAGACCGCGTAGCGGAACATGCTGATGAATTGTGGCAGTTGATTAAAAATGAAAAAACTCACACCTACATCTGCGGTTTGCGAGGTATGGAAGAAGGTATTGATGCAGCCTTAACTACTGCTGCTGCTAAGGAAGGCGTAACCTGGAGTGTTTACCAGAAGGAACTCAAGAAAGCTCATCGCTGGCACGTAGAAACATACTAAGTTAGTCATTAGTCATTGGTCATTAGTCATTAGTTTTAGACAAAGGACGAAGGACGAAGGACGAAGCGCAAAGTCTGTAGACGCTTCTGCGGCTTCCCGCAGGGTGCGCCGGCTGACGGCGAACAGACGGCAGTTCCTTTAAGCGAGGGAACCCCGCCAACGGACTGCCTCAACTTTGTAAGAGAGGACAAATGACAAAGGAAGCAGGATAATCAGTAGGTAGGGCAAATGCTCTACCTACAATTGTTGTTGGTGAAATTGGGTGCAAAATTTGTGGGTGTGAAACTAGGAATACTGGGATTAGGCACCGTGGGAACGGGCACAGTGCAGTTGTTGCAAGATAAGGCTGGGCGTCATCCATTGTTGCAAGAGATAGAAATCTATCGGGTGGGAGTCCGATCGCTCGATAAACCCCGTGCAGTAGAATTGTCTACGGAAGTCTTAACTACAGATTTAGAAGCTATTGTCAACGATCCGGCGGTAGATATAGTTGTCGAGGTGATGGGCGGATTGGAGCCGGCGCGATCGCTCATCCTCAAAGCTTTAAGTAATGGTAAACACGTAGTCACTGCCAATAAAGCAGCGATCGCTCGCTTTGGAGCGGAAATTTTCACAGCTGCCAATCAAGCCGGCGTATACGTCATGATAGAAGCCTCTGTGGGTGGTGGTATTCCGGTAATTCAACCCCTGAAGCAGTCTTTAAGCGTTAACCGCATTCACACTATAACTGGCATCGTTAATGGTACAACTAACTACATCCTGACGCGGATGCAAACAGAAGGCAGCAACTTCAGTGATGTTTTAGCTGATGCCCAACGTCTGGGTTATGCTGAGGCTGACCCCACAGCTGATATCGATGGCTTAGATGCAGGCGATAAAATTGCCATCCTCGCATCATTAGGCTTTGGTGGACGCATCAACCTACAGGATGTTTATACTGAGGGGATTCGGCAAGTGAGCAAAACAGATATTGCTTACGCCGAAAAATTGGGATTTGTGATTAAATTGTTAGCGATCGCTAAACGTGATACTCGCTCATCTTTGCTCTCCGTCAGAGTTCATCCGACTTTAGTGCCTAAAGCCCACCCTTTGGCTAGCATTAACGGCGTTTACAACGCCATTCTTGTCGAAGGAGAACCCATCGGGCAAGTAATGTTTTTTGGCCCTGGTGCTGGCGCTGGTGCAACCGCCAGTGCTGTAACATCGGATATTTTAAATTTAGTTGCTGTCCTCAAAACCAATACAGCAGTTGCAAATCCATTATTAGCTTGTGGACATCAGGAATATTGCCAAATTGCGCCAATGGCAGAACTGATAACTCGGTTTTACGCCCGTTTCCTCACCAATGATCAACCTGGAGTTATCGGTAAATTGGGTACTTGCTTTGGCAACTATGGCGTTAGCTTAGAGTCAATTGTCCAAACTGGCTTTCAAGGGGAACTAGCAGAGATTGTGGTTGTTACCCATGATGTGCGGGAAGGCAACTTTCGGCAAGCTTTAGCAGAAATTCGGAATTTATCAGCGATCGAAAGCATCCCTAGCATACTGCGTGTACTTTGAGATTAGTCTTTTAGCGATCGCTCGGTGTTGAACCACAAGCCTAAGTCTTTGGCTGATTGGTATGAGAAAAACCCCCGTTGATTTGTACCGTATGGGAAATGCGACTTCTTCGAGAATAGATAACATTCGTTCAAAAGACATTGAAACTTACGAAGAAGATGGTGATATTTGGGTTATAGCAGGTTCAGGTGGAATTTCAACGTTTGCTGTTCAGGGAGTTGGGAAGAATTGGTGCAAGTTGGATAGGGGAACTGATATTCCCAACGAAATCTGTTTGGTGAATGATTATGGCAATCACTGGCTGTGGGAACCAAGTTACACTATGCGAATAGAAGACTATAAGAATGCATTGCGGTTAGTTAGTGAGGCATTTTACAAAGTCAATTAAGGGAGTTGTTAAACGTGAATTTTTCTCCTAAAGCAATTCGATTTATTGTTGAGGCGCTAGAATATAGGATTGAAGCTTATCAAAAGCAATTAGAGACAGATAATTTGAATGATGATGAGGTTTCAGATATCACCAATGACATGATGTTTTTGGAATCTTTGTCGCAAGAATTAAAGAAGGAACTCTCAACAATTGCGCCATCGGTTTTTTAATGTGATTAATTGCTGGAATGATGGTTAACTGAATAGCCCCAAAAGCACAGAGTTGATCGCTTGGTGTTGAACCAGAAGCCTAATATTTTTGGACTGTGGGTTAAAAGTGGCTTATCGTTAGACATTGCTTTGACTTTACCAGAGGCGATCACGCCAATTTTGGATTTGCCTGGGGAACGTAAACAAGTAATAGACTAGGTACGTAGAGGCGTGAATTTTTGCGCCTTTATGATTTGTGGAGATAGTAGGATTGAAGTACGCCAGTTAAACAGCCATATTTGCTGATTTAGTAGCACTAAACATCAACAATAACTGAATTAATGGGTGTTAATAATAAGGAGTAAGCGCCGTGGTAAATTTGAATAATTATAACGCAGAATTAGCTGATGAAGAAATTTTAGATGAAGAAGATAATGATGAAGAACAATATGAAAAAGTAACTTTTCAATATGATCCAGAAAAAATTAATATTGCTACAAGGGAGCCAACTATTGAGCAATTACTCAGAAGAATTGACGAAGAAGCACTTGATTTAGCACCTGAATTTCAACGTCAAGCAAATATATGGACCCTAGAAGCAAAAAGTAAATTAATTGAATCTATTCTAATTAGAATTCCATTGCCTGCTTTTTATATTGATGCTACAGATGAAGATAAATGGGTAGTTGTAGATGGCTTACAAAGATTGTCTGCTCTCAAGCATTTTGTTATTGATAAAAGTCTTAAATTAGTTGGATTAGAATACCTGAAAGAGCTTAAAAATAGAACTTATGACGAATTAGAACGAAGATATCAACGTCGTATTTTAGAAACTCAAGTGACAGTATATTTAATTGAAAAAGGTACACCTTTGGAAGTTAAGTATAATATCTTCAAACGTATTAATACAGGAGGTATACGTCTTTCCAATCAGGAACTGCGACATGCTTTGAATCCTGGGCAAGCTACAAAACTTTTGGCTAATCTAGCTTCTTTACCAGAGTTCAAACGTGTTGTTAATCTTAGCCCAGATAAAAAAAAGAGAATGGATGATAGAGAGTTTGTACTAGGATTTATTGCTTTTTATTTAATTTCTTATAAAGAATATAAAGATGAAACTAGAGATTCTTTTTTAAGTAAAGCTCTGTCGAAAATAAATAGTCTTTGCCAGGAAGAAATACAAAACTTAGAAGCGATTTTTAAAAAGGCGATGAGTGCAGCATTTGATATTTTTAATAATAATGCTTTTCGCAAAATCTCTAATAAAAACAAAAGAAAATTCCCACTAAATAAATCCTTATTTGAAGTCTGGTCTGTAAATCTTGCAAAGCTCGATATTCAAAATATTGAAATATTAAAAGAGAGAAAAAAAGAACTAATAGATACTTTTGTTAAATATGTAGATAATGATACAGAATTTCTAGTATCAATATCTCAAGCAGTAAACAAAATAGAGCATAGATTTGAAACAGTTGAAAAAATTATCCAAGAAGTATTATTATGATTAATTCTCTAAGATTGACCAATTACAAAGCGTTTGAAAATCAGTTAATCGAATTTAAACCACTAACTTTACTTTCTGGTCTAAATAGTACGGGAAAATCTTCTGTCCTACAATCGCTACTTTTGCTGCGCCAATCTTATCAACAAGAATTATTGCCAAATGTTGGTTTAGCATTGAATGGCGAATTAGTACGTATTGGTACTGCTAAAGATGCATTTTGTGAAAGAGCCAAAGAGGATTATCTTGGTTTCGAGATTATTTGGAATGATGGAAAAAAAGGAATTTGGCGTTTTAGCTATGACCTGATTAAGACAGGTGCAGATGTTTTAAATAATTTAGATTCAAAATCACCGATTGAGAATGTCTATAAATCAAGTCCTTTCAATAGAAGATTTCACTATTTACAGGCTGAGCGTCTCGGGCCACGAACATCTTATGATGTGTCAGATTATCAAGCACGACGACTAGGACAGTTAGGTAGTAAAGGTGAATATACTGCACATTTTTTAGCAATTAATCAAGATAAAGATGTTCTTCAAAGTAAACTAAGACATCCGATGGCAAAATCTAACGCTCTTAGCAGCCAGGTTGAAGGATGGATGAGAGAAGTTAGTCCTGGTACAAGGATTAAAATTAACTCAAATTCAGATATCGGTTTAATGAGTTTGCAATATTTTTATGGGGATAGTAATCCCTATCGTACTACTAATGTCGGATTTGGAATTAGCTACACATTACCCATTATAGTAGCAGTTTTATCATCTTCTCCGGGTACACTAATTATAATTGAAAATCCAGAGGCACATCTACATCCTAAAGGACAAGTCAAGATGGGTGAATTATTATCACTTGCAGCTAGTTGTGGAATTCAAATAGTAATAGAAACTCATAGTGACCATATTTTAAATGGTATTCGTCTTGCTGTTCATGGAGGAAAAATTAAGCCGTATGATGTTCAGCTACATTATTTTCAGCGACAAGATAAAGAAGGGCAAACTGTTACAGAAGTAGTATCTCCACATATTGATCGGAATGGCAGAATTGATCGATGGCCTGATGGATTCTTTGATGAGTGGGAAAAAAGTTTAGATGTTTTACTTGAGCCTGCGGGAGAGTAAAAGGTGGATTTTGACTTAATATTAAATGAGTTATCTCTGCGAAATCCGGCTCCAAATAAGCAAATAGCACAGCAAAGAATGTCTGAGCTAATTAAGACCATAAAGGCAGTAAAAGCTCAAGGCGTAAAGGTAAGCCTCCGTACTAAAGAAGATTTTCATATAACAATCCTTGCACCTAACTATCCTCTTCGTCACTGGCTTAATGACGCGGATCAAGTTGAACGACTTTTTATCAAAACTCTTGCAACTAAAGCACCTTTCTCAACTAATATTGCAAATTCCGAAATCCAAGATATTGAAAATAATGCTAGCTTGTCAGAATTTCGTCATCAAGGAGAAATGGCTATTGGGCTTGGTATTGCTTATGTACTTAATACGATCACAATTAATACGATTGCAATCAGCTTACTTTCTCAGGAATGCTGGGATTGTAACCGTGTAAAACTGGAATTCCAATGCTTGGATGAGGATGAAGAGATAATTAGCGAAATTGTAGAAATTATCCATGCTAGCCGTAGCTGTCATGTACAAGAACACGCTAGTCTGATTCAACAAAACCAAGAGCGCATTTATCAAAATGTTAGCGATGGGGTAGAAGTTTGGAATCGCAGAGAGGAATTATTTCCTAACCTAGAATTCTGCGATGCTGTTAGAAGGCAGTTGGAAGATATCCGTACTGCACAGTTAGAATTACAGCCTGTTGTGAGCATATTATTTGAGCTTCACAAATGTAGTAAAAACTGGAATAATGGCTATTTCAATCTCGACGGGTATCCTATTGAGGAATCGGGGGAAAGTAAACCAACACTTGATAAATATTTCAAAGAAAGAACTTTTCGTTGTCCTGATGGTAAAGAGCGCCTATTTGAACGACATGTTAAATTGAGGTTCTGTAACTGGCGAATCCATTTTTTTGCTGAACAACCCGGAATAGTAATTATTGGCTATATTGGTCGCCATCTTCCTACAGTAAAGTATAGAACTTGACTAGAAACATTCTGATCCGCACTTCTTTTTCCTTCCACTGCTAAACTAAAAAACAACCCTTACTCCTGCAAAGGTAGTCTTATGACCTCTGCAACCGATCCATCCACCGCCCTAACCCCGTTTCCAGACCATACACAGCTTCCTGAGTCTGATGGCACTTTCGTGAAAAACTTTCAGGAACATCCCCAAAGCATTCTCCTAACGGACTCGATTAAACCGATATTGCAAAAACGTCATCCTGATGGACAATACTGTATTGGTCAAGATAGCGGTATCTACTGGCGGATGACTGACCCCCCAGAAAAAGGCGCAGAAGCACCAGACTGGTTTTATGTAGGGAATGTACCACCTACTCTGAATGGGCAAACGCGCAGGTCTTATGTATTATGGCGAGAGTTTATTGCCCCATTGATTGCATTGGAATTTGTTTCTGGTGATGGTAGTGAGGAGCGAGATAAAACTCCTTGGAAGGGGAAATTTTGGATTTATGAGCAGGTGATTCGTCCTCCCTTCTACGGCATTTATGAAGTGAATAAAGCCAGCGTAGAAGTTTATGAATTAATTGGTGGACAATATCAGTTATTAACCGCAAATGAACGCGGACATTATCCCATACATCCTTTAGGAGTTGAGTTAGGGATTTGGCAGGGACAATATTATAATATGGAATTACCTTGGCTACGCTGGTGGGATTTGCAAGGTAATTTGTTATTGACTGGTGAGGAAAGAGCCGATCGCTTAACTGCCCAATTGCGATCGCTAGGTATCGAACCAGAAGCCTAGATTTTTGGATGAAGGGTTATGGCAAGAGTTACTGACACAAGACATCAATCGCTTAAACAAGTTAGTTAGAGCTTTGCTGCTTAACATTTTCCGCTGGCCCCACATTTGCAATTTCATAGCCAGTGGGATAGCTGGGGATAGGAGAGTCAATATGAAAACTAGGGTGATTCCGAGGTGGGAATAACCGGATTAATCTGGCTCGGATTTTTAGTAGACTTACCATAGCCGATCGCAGCAATGGCGAGGGATAGGGAAAACCAAAGGCATCGAGCATTGTGTCATCCAGTAAAGCGTAGATACCTGGTTTGATGGAAGAACGCATCCACGAAGGAAACCAACTCAAAAATAAATCGCGTGTAGCTTCCCCAACTCGACAATTTGTATCTGAATAGCGAAATTTTTGGCGCTCGTAGTCAAGGTTATAGCGCTCCAATTCTTCGTAGGTTTCAGGGATATTCTGAATCTGCATTTGCTTACCTACTTCTCGCCAGAAGTAAAAAGACGCTAATTTTTCTTGTTCGCACATCAGCCGCCAACCAAACCGCGCATTCCAGCGGATAGGCTCGAAAATAAAAGTTGAAAGTACATACAGGAAATCGTTGTTGTCAATGTTGAAGCGTCCGTGGATTGCATTCATGCGTTGCAGGGCTTGTTTGCCGCGATCGCTATCATAACCCCACTGAATCATCTCTCCAACAATTATTGACGTATCATCGTAGCGTTTTTGCGGACGATGGGTAAATTCTCCTGTCTGATTCAGCAATTTAGAAATACTAGGAACACAATAAGTTCGCATCAAAGCAACTTCGAGCGATCGCGTCATATCCCAAGCAAATTCATAGCCATTCATCAAGTAATAAATCCGGCAATGATCTTGCACTGGGTCAAGTCGCTGAATTAGGTGAAGATTTTTATAGCGATTCAGAAGCATCTGAAATTTCCCTGTATTCAATTCAGTTATTTATTCACATCCAGCAACCGCGAAGTTTCTAACCGACTCATCCACTTCTCTAAATAAACTCGATTACCTTTTTCCTCATTTGGATCTTTAGTATCCAAAGGATAAGGCATTAGTCCCAAAATCGTTGCTGTTGTCACGCAAAACATCGATTTTTGGAAACTTATGCAAATTTGTACCCGCAAATCATCTTCACCCCGGAGACTGCGACGATAAATTTCGTGCAAATACTCTGGAAGATAGTGACGCATATCTTGCATCAACATGGTGGGAGGAATACCCGCGCCACCGATGGGCAAAGGATCGGCATACAATGCGCCATATTGAAATCGAGTTTGATCTGGGGGAATTTGATATCCTTGGGCGTTGTATGAAACTGTACCGTGGAAAGGAGTTCCTCGGAAGAATACTGCCTCTACATAAGGTATTGCTGTATCTGCTAAGAATGTCAAACCAACGCTTTTAGGAATGATTTCATAGACTTCATCCCGAATTTTGACGGCGTAGGTAATTGGGTTTGACGCATTCGCCACTAATCCTGCTTTAATGTGGTCTACAACTTGGGGAATCGATTTGATTTCGCCTTGGTCGTAGCGGTCTGATAAGCTGAGGAACATATCAGCCATTACTCGCCAAAATTGGCCTAAACCGGTGTAGTAAGCAGAGACGCGCAAGTGTTCTGTTAAGAAATCTGGAAACAGTTGGTTAATACCTGGAATTAAAGGATTATTTTTAAATTTTGCAGTGATAACGGCTTGCGCTCTTTCTTGAAATTCCTTTGTATCTAAATACGTATCTAGTCCACCGCCACCGTGCCACATCATGGCTTTCAGGCAATATTCGGCATATTCAAAATTAATTCGGTTATGCCACCAGTGACGGAGTAATTTCTGAAAAGAAACCTCTCCATTAAAGTATTTAAAAAATGGGAAAAATACTAAAAACTGATGCTCGGCAATATAGTTAAGATTTTTTGAGTAGGCATCTAAAACTACGCCATAGCTTTTAAGAATGCCAACAACTTCTAGCACATTCTCTGGACTATCGGGGAGTAATCCCTCTCCTTTTTGCAGACGTTCAATATACTCAGCTAAGGGATTGTGAGTAGCTTTCTTTTTAATAGTTACCATTGCTAGTTCTCCAAAGAATATAGGAATTGGGGTATTGGGCATTAAGAGGATGTTTGAAAAGTCCTCTTATCGGTAGCAAAAAGTTCTAGATCCCCCTAAATCTCCCGATAAATTGGGGGACTTTGATTCCGGTTCCCCCCTTTTTAAGGGGGGTTAGGGGGGATCAATAAGTGCCTAAAATCACAGCCAACCACTTTTAAAACATCCTCTAAGAAAACTCTTTCCCAGTCCCTAATCCCTAATCCCTAATCCCCAGCCCTGATTGCCTTATCCAAGGACACCGTTGCTACTACGTTTTGGGTATTCACCATTGCTGTAATTGTTGGTTCAGTCCAGCGTACTAACCAACCAGGTTGAATGCCGAAAATCACAATCAGCACAGCTAAAATTGCAGCTGGGGCGCGATCGCTCCAATATACACGCGGTAAGTTAGTAACTGATGCAGACAAGCGTCCAAAAAAGGCGCGGTTGACGAGAATTAAGAAGTAAACGGCTGTTAAACCTGTACCAAGCATGCACAGCAGGGTTTGTACTGGAAAAACTGGAAAACTCCCGCGATAAACTACGAATTCGGAAATAAACCCGACCATTCCCGGTATACCAGCACTGGCCATGACTCCGACAATCATCAAACTACCGATTACTGGCATACCCCGTTCTGGGTTTAGCAATCCTTGGATCACTTCTAAATCGCGGCTTCCGGCTTTTTTATACACAACCCCTACCAGCAAAAACAGCATTGCCGAAATCAAGCCGTGGCTAATCATTTGCATCACAGCACCCAACACACTTAAAGGTGTGGCTGCCGCCGCCGCTAAAAGCACGTAACCCATGTGTCCAATGGAACTGTACGCCACCATTTTTTTCATATCGGTTTGAGCGATCGCGCAGGATGAACCATACAATACACTTACCACTGCCCAAGTCGCTAACCAAGGAGCCACATAAGCCCAAGCTTCTGGTAACAAGTTCATCCCAAATCGCAGTAAGCCGTAAGTTCCCAACTTCAACAGCACCCCAGCCAATAGCACGGAAATCGGTGTGGAAGCTTCAACGTGAGCATCTGGCAACCAAGTATGGAAGGGAACTAAGGGAATTTTAATCCCAAAACCGACCAAAATCCCCGCTAGCAGTAAAAGCTGTGTCGCTAAAGGTAGAGTCGTTGCGTTCAAGGTTGCTAGTGCAAAGTTAGAGGAACCACTCAGCCAAACCATGCCGAGGAAACTTGCTAAAATCAGGATTCCCGAAACGGCTGTATAAATCAGAAATTTTGTTGCAGCATAACCCCGTCTTGCGCCACCCCAAATGGCTATTAATAGATATAGCGGAATCAGTTCCAATTCGTAAAACAGGAAAAATAGCAGTAAATCCTGTGCCAGAAAGGCTCCTGTTACCCCAACACTTAATAATAGTATCAAAGAGTAATAAAATTTTGGACGCTGTAGGGATTCATCGCTGCTGTAGATAGCAATGCAAGTTAACAATCCATTTAAAACTAGCAACGGCAAAGATAAACCATCTATCCCAAGGTTATAGTTCAAGCCTAAAACATCTACCCAAGGGAGAGACTCGGCAAACTGTTGAGTGATTTCTCCTGGATGAAACTGAATTGCTAGTAGAATTGTCCACAAGAAAGCGATAATGGCAAAGACCAAAGCCACCCCGCGAGCGAATTTTCCATTGATGCCAGAGGGCGAGAAACCAATTAAAGCTGCGCCGATTAATGGCACTAGAATTAAGACACTAAGCATAGATAGAATTCAGGTAAGGGGAGATGAGGGAGATGAGGGGGATGAGGGGGATGAGGGAGAATAATAAATCCGAACTCCTACTCCCTTCACGCTTTCAGATTACCTATTTCTTCTTCTGTTTGTTCCTTGGCGTCCTTGGCGTCCTTGGCGGTTCGTTAAAAAATTAGGTATTCTGACAGAACTATAGGAATAACTGCTAACTCGTTTAAAAAGGCAATTTATCTAGTAAACCCGATGACCAGCTGATGAAAAAACCCAGGACGCTGACAACTGCTAGGATGGTCAACATATAGCCCTGAGATTGGCCAGAAATGCTGTACTTTAAAGTTTGTCCGCCGAGAATTGTCGCAAACCCAACCAAGTTTACGAAACCGTCAACCAAGTAGCGATCGCTCCAAGATGAAACCTTAGATAGCAATGCTACTGCACTCACTACAGTCACTCGATAAACTCGGTCAATATAAAAATCATAACCTAACAAGTCTTGCAGAAATCTCCACGCCAAGATTCTCGATCTTGACCAAGCTTTGTGTAGATAAACTGTACACCCTAGACCTACTCCCACTACGGTAGAAGCAAACAACGCTAAGGCCACATACCAATTAATACTTTCCCAATCGGGTAACAAGTACCATTGCTGTAACATCAGAGGTAGAAGCAGAGTCAGCACTGTGAGAATCACCATTGGTAGCGCCATCTGCCAACCAACTTCTGGGGTGCGACGGGTCTTTTGTTGCGGTTTCCCCCAGAAAACTAATCTAAATACTCTGGTCAAATTCAATGCTGTCAAGCCATTGACCAATAATAAAACCCCAATCACCCAAGGGCTAATATTCACAAAACCGTCAGCCCATGCTAACATTGCCCAGAAGCTTCCCAGTGGTAGCAGTGTTACCATCCCCGCTGAACCGACTACAAAGGCAGTGGTGGTGGCTGGCATCCGTGACCACAGACCGCCCATTTCGGTTAAGTCTTGGCTTTGGGTAGTCAAGATTACTGAACCAGAACTCATAAATAATAATGCTTTAGCGATCGCATGAGTTAACAGCAACATCAACGCTACACCCCCTTGCTGCAAACCCACCGCCAAAAACACTAAGCCCATGTATGCACTGGTAGAATGAGACAGCGATCGCTTAATGTCAATTTGAGCTATAGATACTAATGTTGCCCCAATCGCTGTCACCGTGCCCATAACTACCAAAGCATTCAAGGCAACTGGCGACAGTGCTAACAATGGTTGCAGTTTATACAGTAGATAAGCACCACCAGCTACTACTAGTGAGTTTCGCATTACCGAGGCGGGGTTGGGCCCTTCCATTGCCTCATCTAACCACAGGTGCAGTGGAAATTGGGCGCATTTCCCAGCAGGCCCAGCAATTAATGCCAACCCCAGCAACGTCGATGTCATTGGGCTTAAATTAGCTGTTTGCGCCCACTCATATAAATCCGAAAAGTTCAAACTACCGGCTAAGGTGGAAAGTGTCACCACACCCATCAACAGCAACAAGTCTCCCACCCGTTTAGTCCAAAACGCATCCCGCGCCGCCGTCACTACTAAAGGTTGAGCATACCAGAATCCCACCAGCAAATAAGTGGAAAGCGTCAGCACTTCCAAAAGGGCATAGCTGAAAAACAAAGAATCACTGATTGCTAGACCACTCAGCGCCGCTTCAAAAAATCCCAGCAGCGCAAAAAAACGCGCCAACGACCAGTCCTTTTCCATGTAACCCAGAGCGTAAACTTGTGCCAAGAGGCTTAATCCCGTAATTAAAACTGTTGCCCCAATACTGACTGCTGAGAGTTCCAAGCTAAAAGATAAGTCTAAATCAGCAGCTTTAAACCAGCTAATTAGTAACTTTTCTGGTTCTCTATCCCAGATATTTTTAAATACAAACAGGCTATGGGCAAAAGCTAAAACAGTCGTCAACAAGTTGATATATGCCGCAGGTCTTGGCCCTGTTCGCTGAATTATCCCTATTCCCCACGGCAAGGTCAAAATCGCGCCGAATAAGCTATAAAAAGGCACAAACCAACTTGTTGAAAATAGAAATTGATCCATTTAAATTTCCCTTTACGACTCAGCCTTAATTTTAAAAAAAGCTTTCAAACAGTTATGATTTATTTAATAAAATTAATTTACCAAAACACCGATGTTTTTTTTACTATTGTTTCAACTAAATTCCCGGAAGTACTTTTACTTAACCTTACCCGATTAAATATAAGTAAAATATAACTTTACATAAGTAAAAGCATTTACTTGTCTTAACATCACCGACCTGTTTACATTTGTATTTCTACTTTGATCAAAGTACTTTATACGATATATTTGAAAAAATTATATATTTTTCACCTAGTCCTTGTACATGGAGTCAAATTTGAGGAAAGATAGAGACAGCAAAACATACAGCCTCTGCTTGTCCCTCGCCAGATGGGATTAGCCTGAGTTATGAATGTCATTTTGTAAATGTAATAAAGAAATTATAAAGCATAAGTGGCTGTTCTAGGAATTAGTCAATTTTAATTGCCCAGAAGCGCAGATAAATTTTTGTTAAGTTTTTTAAAACTTTCTTATCATAAACTATTATAGTATTTTATATTGCCAGGGATGCCAAGCTTTCCTATGCTTAATTTGGAAGTGTTTTCTTAGCTGTAAGATAAAGCTCTCCCCGTCAAAAATTTCAAACAACAGTACTGATTAGATTCATTTTGTAGGAGTTCTGCGATGCCAATTGCAGTTGGTATGATTGAAACGAAGGGCTTTCCAGCAGTAGTAGAAGCTGCTGATGCGATGGTGAAAGCCGCCCGTGTCACTTTAGTAGGCTATGAAAAAATTGGTAGCGCTCGTGTCACCGTGATCGTTAGGGGAGATGTATCGGAAGTGCAAGCTTCTGTAGCAGCTGGGGTTGAAGCGGCGAAAAGAGTTAATGGTGGTGAAGTGTTATCCACTCACATCATTGCTCGTCCTCACGAAAACCTGGAATACGTCTTGCCGATACGTTACACAGAAGCTGTGGAACAGTTCCGTACTTAAAAGCTGTTTAAACAAAGTAATTAACGCTTTTTACCTGATTAAGCATCACTTTTGTCCAAGGCTAAAAACTTTGAATTTGAAATAGGGATTAAAACTAATGTCAATTGCAGTGGGAATGGTTGAAACGCTAGGCTTTCCAGCAGTAGTAGAAGCTGCTGATGCAATGGTGAAAGCTGCCCGCGTCACTTTAGTAGGCTATGAAAAAATCGGTAGTGGTCGGGTAACGGTGATTGTCCGGGGTGATGTTTCGGAAGTGCAAGCTTCTGTGGCCGCAGGTGTTGAATCTGTAAAGCGGGTTTTCGGCGGACAAGTGCTGTCTACTCACATCATTGCTCGTCCTCACGAGAACTTGGAATATGTCCTGCCAATTCGTTATACCGAAGACGTAGAGCAGTTCCGGGAAAATGTGAATGCAATTCGTCCTTTCGGTAGAAGACCGTAATTTGTAATGCAAGTTGCCAAAGTTCGCGGCACAGTAGTTAGCACCCAAAAAGATCCAAGTCTCAGGGGTGTGAAACTACTGTTGTTACAATTAGTGGATGAAGACGGAAACATCCTGCCACAATATGAGGTAGCAGCAGATAGTGTGGGAGCAGGAGTAGATGAGTGGGTACTTGTCAGTCGTGGCAGTGCTGCTCGTCAAGTTCTTGGAAATGAACAACGTCCATTAGATGCAGTAGTGGTGGCGATCATAGATACCATTCACGTTGAAGATCGCCTCATTTACAGCAAAAAAGATCAATATCGATAGTCAACAGTTAGAGAAGTGAAGAGTGAGGAGTGAAAAGTGAAAACTCATAACTCCTAACTCCTAACTTAATACAGGAGGAATCTCGCGATGGCAGTTCGCAGCACGGCGGCACCCCCAACCCCGTGGTCAAGGAATTTAGCTGAACCCAAAATCCATGAAACTGCCTTTGTACATTCATTTTCCAATCTGATTGGGGATGTACGGTTAGGTGCAAATGTAATCGTTGCTCCGGGGACTACGATTAGAGCAGATGAAGGCACACCTTTTTATCTTGGTGAAAACACGAATATTCAAGATGGTGTTGTCATTCATGGGTTAGAGGAAGGTCGAGTAATTGGCGATGACCAAAATAAATACTCAGTATGGATTGGTAAAAACGCTTGCATTACCCACATGGCTCTAATTCACGGGCCAGCTTATGTGGGGGATAATTCCTTCATTGGCTTTCGCTCGACAGTGTTTAATGCCAGGGTGGGTGGAGGTTGCATCGTGATGATGCACGCTTTAATTCAAGACGTAGAGATTCCCCCTGGTAAGTATGTACCTTCGGGAGCGATAATTACCAACCAGCAGCAAGCTGATCGCTTGTCAGATGTCCAAGATGAGGATAAGGAATTTGCTCATCATGTGGTTGGGATTAATCAGGCATTACGAGCTGGTTATCTCTGTGCTGCGGATAGCAAATGTATAGCACCCATTCGGGATGAAATTGCTAAATCTTATACAGGTAATGGTATTACTGTCTTAGAGTTGGAAAGGAGTAGTGAAGTGTCGAGCAATAGCTTGGGTGCAGAAACAATAGAGCAGTTGCGGTATCTATTGGAGCAAGGATATAAAATTGGTACGGAACACGTAGACCAAAGACGGTTCCGCACAGGTTGTTGGACTAGTTGCCAACCAATTGAACCGCGATCGCTCCGGGAAGCGATCGCAGCATTAGAAAGCTGTGTAAGAGAGCATAGCGGCCAGTATGTCCGGCTGTTTGGCATTGACAAAGGTAGACGGCGCGTATTAGAAACCATCATCCAACGTCCAGATGATGATGTTAAACCAGCTACCAGCTTTAAGGCTCCGGCTAGTCGTGGTAATGGCAGTTATAGCAGCAGTAATGGTAATGGTAACAACTCTAGCAGTGGCAAAGTCAATGGTGAAACTGTAGAGCAAATCCGCCAACTCTTGGCAAGTGGTTACAAAATTGGTATGGAACACGTAGATGAACGTCGCTTCCGAACTGGTTCCTGGACTAGTTGCAAGCCAATTGAAGCAACTTCCATAAATCAAGTAATCTCCGGCTTGGAAGAATGTATTGAAAGCCATCAAGGCGAGTATGTGCGTTTAATCGGCATTGATACCAAAGCCAAACGGCGGGTATTGGAAACGATTATCCAACGTCCAAATGGTCAAGTAGTTTCCTCTGGCAGTCAGAAATCATTTACTACCAGTGGTACCTCAGCAACAGCAACAGCTACCAGTACCCGCTTGAGTACTGAAGTAGTAGAACAGCTGCGGCAATTATTGGGTAGTGGATATAAAATTAGCATTGAACACGTAGATGAACGGCGGTTCCGTACAGGTTCCTGGACTAGCACCGGTCAAATTCAAGCCTCCTCAGAAAGAGAAGCGATCGCAGCCATAGAAAAGCACCTCGGCGAATATCCAGGGGAATATGTCCGCTTAATTGGTATTGACTCCAAAGCCAAACGGCGGGTATTGGAAACGATTATCCAACGTCCAAATGGTCAAGTAGCCTCCTCTGGCAGTCAGAAATCATTTACTACTAACAGTCCACCCTCTGCGACTGCTACAGCAACAGCTACCAGTACCCGCTTGAGTACTGAAGTAGTAGGCCAACTTCGGCAATTATTGGCTGGCGGCTCTAAAATTAGTATTGAACACGTAGACCAACGGCGCTTCCGTACAGGCTCTTGGACTAGTAGCGGTCAAATTCAAGCCTCCTCAGAAAGAGAAGCGATCGCAGCCATAGAAAAGCACCTCGGCGAATATCCAGGGGAATATGTGCGCTTAATTGGTGTTGACCCCAAAGCGAAGCGTCGGGTATTGGAAACGATCATTCAACGACCATAGTAGATAGTAGGGAGTGGGGAGTGGGGAGTGGGGAGTAGGGAATTTTAATATCCACCATTCACCATTCACCATTTACCATTCACCATTCTGGCTTCCGAGGTTAAAATTTCCATGTCTGTGCCGCCACTGCGCCTCAGCAATAACTTTGATTCTTATATTAGTGGCGAGGTGACTATTCATCCAAGCGCGGTACTTGCACCTGGGGTGATACTCCAAGCGGCTGCAAACAGCAAAATCATCATTGGGTCAGGGGTCTGTATTGGTATGGGAGCAATTCTCCAAGTCCATGAAGGAACCCTAGAGGTAGAAGCAGGCGCAAACCTGGGAGCAGGTTTTTTGATGGTTGGCAAGGGCAAAATTGGAGCAAATGCTTGCATTGGTTCGGCAACAACAGTTTTCAACTATTCGATTGAACCTGGACAAGTAGTTCCACCTGGATCGATTTTAGGAGACACCAGTCGGCAGATTGCCCAAACAAAGCAACTTGAACCATCCACAAATAACCCAGCTTCTACAAATGCACCACCGCAGAAGGAAGAGGAAAATGGCTTAGGTGGAGTTAAGGAAAAGGTAATTTCCTCAACTAACTTCTCAGCTGCCGCTTTTGTGGATTTCAAACAAAACAAGTCGATTTCTTATTTTAAATCTCCCGCCACTTCAGAAAGACAGTCTCCTCCCGTGGAGGAACCGGTCAATGATGCTGACTCCAGTTTGGGGGAAGCCGCCCAAGAGTCTACAGAACATAACTCAGACTCCAGTCAGCCAACCACAGAATCCCCTAACGGTTTCGGGAGTCAAATTTATGGGCAAGGGAGCATAAGCAGACTGTTGACTACATTGTTTCCTCATAGACAATCCTTGAACGACCCAAACTCTGACGATTAGTTCGAGTAAGTGTTAATTGTAAGTTGTCGGCTTTTTCCGTATCTTGGAGAATTCATCATGGAAACATATAATCAACGGTCTATCAATACCATCCAGGGAGAGCATCGTCAAGAGACTTACGAGGATACTGCTTTGGGTTTAGTTTCTACCCGCAGCTTTCCAGCGATCGTTGGTACGGCGGATATGATGCTGAAATCGGCGGGAGTTCACCTAGTTGGGTATGAAAAAATTGGTAGCGGTCATTGTACTGCGATCGTCCGAGGTGGAATTGCTGACGTGCGTCTGGCGGTAGAATCAGGTGTGCAAACGGCTGAACAGTTTGGTCAGTTGATTTCTAGTTTGGTGATTCCCCGACCTTATCCCAACCTAGATATAGTGCTTCCGATCACAACCCGTTTCACTAAATTGATGGAGGAGGGCAATTACAGCCGTCTGAGTAATCAAGCAATTGGTTTGGTAGAAACGCGAGGATTTCCAGCAATGGTAGGAGCGTGTGATGCCATGCTCAAAGCTGCTGATGTTCATTTGGCAGCTTATGAAAAAATTGGTGCGGGTTTGTGTACAGCCATTATTCGCGGTTCCGTAGCAAATGTGGCAGTAGCAGTGGAAGCGGGAATGTTTGAGGCAGAACGCATTGGGGAATTGAATGCAGTGATGGTAATTCCTCGACCGCTAGATGAAATGGAGCTAACCTTGCCATTAGCAAGTTGCTGGATAGAAAAACACCAACCGTTAAACTTGCCTGTGAATATTAAAGAACAAGTTGCCGAAATCGAGGTGCTAAGATTACCAGATTTAACCAAGCTAAATACAAAAGTTACAGAAGAATTATGGAATGATGAATGATGAACTTTGGAAAATCCTCATTCAGCATTCATCGGGAGATAGAAGGCATCTTACGCTTTTGCTGTTCTGATAATAGCTTCTTCAATCCATAAGTAAAATACCTTTATTTTAATAGAGATAATAGAGTTTTGTCTATAATAGAACTCGTAACTTTCTGTGAGCATTGCTATATCATCTGCCAGTGTTCAGCAATACTAGTTTTATATCTATTAATCGCTATATACAGGAGAATCACCCTTGAACCAAGCGACGCTGCACCAGTTAAAGGTGTTCGAGGCGGCGGCACGGCACAGTAGCTTTACTCGCGCTGCGGAGGAATTGTTTCTCACCCAACCTACCGTTTCGATGCAGATCAAGCAACTAACCAAATCGGTAGGGTTGCCATTATTTGAGCAAGTGGGCAAGCGGTTGTATCTGACGGAAGCAGGACGGGAATTATTTGTCACTTGTCAGCAGATTTTTGACAATATAGCCCAGTATGAGATGAAGGTGGCAGATTTAAAAGGGCTAAAGCAGGGACAATTACGCTTGGCAGTGATTACAACAGCAAAATACTTTATTCCACGTTTGTTAGGGCCGTTTTGCGAACTTTATCCAGGGATTGATATTTCGCTGCAAGTAACGAATCACGAACAAATTTTGGAACGTATGAGTAATAATCTGGATGACTTATATATTATGAGTCAAATTCCAGACAATATAGATGTGACTTGTGAACCATTTTTAGAAAACCCTTTGATAGTCTTTGCACCGACTAATCATCCGTTATCCAAGGAAAAAAATATTCCGATACAACGCCTGTCTAACGAACCTTTTATTATGCGGGAACCAGGTTCAGGGACTCGTCGCGCCGTCCAAAGACTATTTGAAGAACAAGGGGTGACGGTAAAAGTCAAGCTAGAATTGGGAAGTAACGAAGCAATTAAACAAGCGATCGCAGGTGGTTTAGGAATTTCTGTTTTATCCCGTCATACTTTACTATTAGACGCGCCACAGTTCAGCATTTTAGATGTGCAACACTTTCCGATTCAGCGACATTGGTACATGGTTTACCCATCTGGCAAGCAGCTATCTATCGTCGCTCGTGCCTATTCTGAGTATCTACTAGCTGCGGCAAAAAATATTGTACAGCAAAATGGTGATAGTGCTTATAGTAAGTTTGAACCAATTGACGGGTAAAATAATTCCTAATGACGCTCTCTACGAGACGCTGCGCGTAGCTAGCTTCTCCGCAGGACTACGCGGACTAGCTAGCAACGTGACTTTCATACTTTCAAGCAATAACGAAAGTTTTACCACGATTCTGATTACCCTGATTTTTGCATATATATCTTTGATCACCCTGCTTATCCTTCGCGTGTTTGTTTGATAGCTTAGTGATTAAACTTAGAGAATCATAGTTTTTAAAAGTAGTGGGAGCATCTTGCTAAGATGCTAGTAGTAGCAGGCAAGAAACCCAGACGAATCAAGGGTTTCTCTGTTGTATAAATTCCAAAAGAATATTGGTGGGACTAGAAGATAAAAAGTTTTTTTAAATAAAAATTATGCTGTGAACTCCTTTGATTTGTACACAGTCAATCTAGAGAATATACACCATGAACAAAATTAAACAAAGAATTTTCATAGAGTAATTGCAAGCTCCAGTTTACGAGGAAATTTCAGATTATAAGACAGTTAATATTGTGGGCGCACTAAGTAAACTGACGTAAGATATGTTGGATTTGCCGTAAAAATACCCAAAAAAGCAGTTTCGCAATATTCAGTTAAAACACCAATGACAAATCATGTAGGTGTTTTTTATTCTGAAGTTGTAATTAACAAGAAATCGAACAAATGTTCACAACTTGTTACAGCTAGCTGCCAAGTTGCCTTCTGTATCGGGTTTTACCAACTGCTAAGAAAGCTCATGTCTCAAGGGTAACGCCCAATTGCCCGTTATAAATTTTCCCGCCCACCTACTTATAGAGTATCAAGTATGAAACTAAAAAATTTAATCGATGTCAAAATAGAGATTACAGATAAAGGAAGAGGAGTCTTTGCCAGCCGGAATTTCCATGAAGGTGAGAAGGTAGTGATTGGACACCGAGTTCAGAACCTACCAGAAAGAACTAATCACTCCTTCCAAATAGACATTGATTTACATATAGAACTAGACGAACCAGCACGAATAATCAATCACTCTTGTAATCCAAACACAGGAATTCGGAATAATGAATTTGGAGCATATGATTTTGTCGCCTTGATGGATATAAATGAAGGAAGCGAAATTACATGGGATTATGAAACAACAGAATACGTTTCTATTGCTATTCCAGAATGTTGTTGTGGCGCTTCTAACTGTAGAATAAAAACTTTGGGATTTAAGTTTCGTTCTACTCAAATCAGGAAAAAATATGGTATTTTTATTGCTGATTACTTAAAAGACTAGCAATTGCCTGTTACCGAATTTTAGATTTTAAATTTTGGAAAATGGAATTGAAGATTCAAAATCCAAAATTGTTTGACAGGTGGATATGTGTGTTTGAGCGGCGGTTAGTTTAGGCGATCACTCCTGTGCTTTCCTCGCTTGAAAGCTGTCAGAAGTGCGTAGTTTACCGCCGTAGGCATCGCCTCAGTAGTCAATAGTCATTGTCAGGAGGCAGCAATTGTCTCCCCATCCCCTCATCTCCCCTCGTTCGCCCTGGGGTTGACGGTTAGACCGGGAAGCATTGACAATTAACCAGGAGGCTCAATTAAAAATGGGGGAAAACTGGCAGTGGTTAACCCGGAAATACCATCTTGGCGCAAAACAGTACAAAGCCAGATTGTAGCTGTTACTGTGTATTCTGACAGAGCGCTGGTTACACGGCGGGGTGTAGTTGAGTTAACAGGAATTGAACAGGAATTAGTAATTACACCAGTGCCAGTGACTCTAGAAACTGAGTCTGTCAGGGTTAGCGGTACAGGTACAGTAGGGGTGCGCTTGGTGGGAGTTAGTAGCGATCGCATCTACACTACTGAACCGGTAGCGGAGCGAGTAGCACATTTTACAAGGCAAATTCAGCAATTAGAAGCAGAAAAACGCCACCTGCAAGCCCAAGTGGATGCTTTAGCCTTACAGTCTAGTTTTATCGAAGGCTTACGGGAAAAAACAGAAGAACCCTTTTCACAGAGTTTGTCTCGGAAAAATCTCAGCCTCAGCGAAACTTTAGATTTCCTCAACTTTCTCGGAAGCCAGTATAGTGAGTATGCGATCGCATCTGGAGAGTGCAAAACCCAACAGCAGGAGTTAGACAAACAACTGCAAGCACTCCACACCTCATTGCAAAAAATCCAAACACCCCATCCTAAAGAAAGTTTTAGCTTAGTTGTAGCGATTGAAGTTACGGGTGAAGGCGAATTTGAATTAGAGCTATCATACTTAGTGAATCGCGCTAGTTGGACTCCTCTTTATGACTTGCGCTTTAACACTACCAGCGATATTGTGCATCTGAGCTATCTTGCAGAAATCACCCAAAGCAGTGGCGAAGATTGGATTGGTGCAAATCTCACCCTTTCTACTGCTAAACCAGGATTAGGTACACTTCCACCTAAACTTGAACCCTGGTATATTGATACCCCACGTCCACAAATAGCGCGACAACGACGATCTCGACTAGCTGCCCAGCCGCCACTGCTGCCTAGCATAGCAGAACCGCCTGCTTCTGCTGCTTTAGCGGATTGGCAAGAACAAGACGAAGTTACAGAGGATAGTCTTATCCCAGCAGAAACCGTTGCAGCAGAAGTATCCAAAGAAGGGAGTGTAGTTACCTTTAAACTGAATGGTGGCGGTAACATTCCCAGTGATGGCGCACCCCATAAAACTACAATTTTCAACGATGATTATCCCTGTAACTTTGATTATGTGGCAATACCACGCTTGGTAAGCTTTGCTTATTTGCAAGCTAATGTGAAAAATAGTCCCAACGGTGCGACTTTGTTACCAGGTAAAGCGAATATTTTCCGCGATAACATTTTTGTCGGCACTACTGGTTTAGAGAATATTGCACCAGGACAAGAGTTTAAACTAAACTTAGGAATTGACGAAGGTTTAAAAATTGAGCGCGACTTAGTTGAGCGTCTGGTAGATAAAAGATTGATTAGCAACCAGCGCCGGATTACTTATAGTTATCGGTTGATAATTACTAACTTACTCGATAAAGAAATAAATCTGAAACTAACTGAACAATTGCCAGTTAGCCGCAACGAGCAAATTAAGGTGCGCCTCAGTCGCAGCAACCCACAAATTCAACTTGGTGAAATGGGAATCTTAGAATGGCAGTTAACTCTGCCACCACAGGAGCGACGAGAGATATATTACCAGTTTAATGTTGAACATCCGCCTGACTTAACAGTGGTTGGGTTAGATATTTAGGCAAAAGAAGCCTCTCATATCATGTCCGGGCAATTAAGCATAATACCCCCAAGCCCACCCCGCCAAAGCTACGCTTTAGCTCCCCTCCCCGCCGGCGGGGAGGGGTTGGGGGTGGGGTTCTTTTATTATTCATCGCAGTTTGTATAATTTAACCCCGATTCAAAACGCAGCCTCCACAACTGTCCCCACCAAACACGCTTTATTCAAATTAACACCGCTCAAATTTGTACCTTCTAACTCTGCACAGAGTAAATTCGCTCCTGTCAAATTCGCCCCCGCCAAATTCGCCCCCCGCAAGTCAGCTTCTTCCAGGTTTGCTTCACTCAACAAAGCCCCTTGCAAATCGGCGCGACTCAAGTCTGCACCTTTGAGATTTGCTCCAGTCAGATTTGCACCGCGCAAGTCAGCACCGCGCAAGTCAACGCCTTGCAAGTTCACATTCATTAAATTGGCACCACTCAAGAAAGCACCCACCAATGACACATCACTGAGTCTTGCTCCCATCAAGTTAGCGCCACGCAAATTGCTACCCCGCAAGTCAGCGCCGGTTAAATCTGCTTGCATCAGATTTGCTCCCATCAAACTCGCCCGCAAGTCAGTTTCTTGGAGGTTGGCTCCCATCAAATTTGCCCCCTCAAAATGCCCACCTTCGAGTTTAGAACCAGCGAAATTAGTGCCGACAAGGGTAGCGCCAGCAAGATTAATCCGGCTTAAATCCAGTCGGGAGAGTTCCTCGTCTTCTAAATTTGCCCCTGGAAGTTGTTTGAGTTTTCCTAATCTAATGGCTTCAATATTCATGTAAAGTAACTACCAATCTCCTCACTTATCTTGCTGTGGCTATCCCATTGGGAATCGAGTATCCAGATACCGGCGCTGAATTTGGGTGTCATCAAGGGTAAGTCGAGTCCCTGTTGTAAACCCATAACTAACAAAGCTAGGGTATCTACAAGTTTAGGGTCAAAGCGGGTAGATTGTTGCTGTTTGCACTCATCTAAAGCTTGAGTAAATATTTGTTCCCGGCTTTGATTTGACGACTTTCGCTGATTTAACCGCCATTGAAAGTCTGCCAATAATGCCAAAATTCTCGACTCTAGAGGAATTTCATCTCCAGCTAAAGCTGCTGGTTCCCCTGAACCATTCCACCACTCGGTTTGGTGAGTAATAATTTGGGCAACTGCTCGCAGTCGTGGCATGGTTCGCAATACTTGTGCCCCTGGTACTAAGGGACAAGTTAACGGAGAACTGGGGGCATCTTCTTGGTAGCGTGTGGATATACCGCCAGTCAGAACGCTTTCGGCTTTCTGTAATGGATCTATGCGATGTAACAAAGACGCTAGCCGCAACCTTTTAATCTGCCATGCGGGAAGATCCAAAAGCTGCGCGATCGCTTCAGCAAGTACGACTACTTCCGCAGCTGCCATTGGATTGTTGACATCTGCCATATCCATCAGTTGCGCCATCCGCAAAAAGGCTTGGATTTCGTTAGAAACCAAGTTGCGATCTAGGGTTTGTTTCTGAAGCGCTGTTGGGATGGATAAATTATCTTGCCCAGTCTGGAGATAATCTACTACACGAGAGACAACTGCACCCAAATTTTGGGATCTGTCCATTGAAGGTACAATTTGTTCTTTATCGGCTGTGAGTTTTTTCGCCAGTTCTGGGTTGTATTTTTTGATGTGAGCGATTGCTATTTCTGCTGTCTCTTGTACTAACTCTGGCTCAAATGTCCACAAGCCATAGAATTTGCGCTCTAAGTCTGATGTCGGTATCCCAGTGCTGCCATAATCAGCTTCTGATAATTCTTGACAAATTACCATTGCTGTGTATTTTGGCGATAAAATAATTAAATGCCACTCCTGAGCTACTGGATCGATTCGATCTAATGCCACTAAGTCTACATTGGGTAAAAGGCTTGTGGGATGTTCAGCAAAGCCAGATTCAGCAGCAGCCATAATCACAATTTCGCTGCTGCGCTGGGCGATATCTGCATATCGTTGAGCTTCTTGTAGATACCATTTACCCTGTTGGAAGGCTGAGATGACCAGGGGTGTACCGTCGTCGGTTAAGATATGGTCTTCTAGAGCATGGCACAGTGCAACTAGGGTATTTTTGTAGTAAACACCGAATCGAATTGGTCTGGTAGTGTGGCGATGGGCTGTTTCTAGCTGTTGTAGGATTGAACCTTCTAACATGGGATTTGGTAAAAATAACCGCAGAGGCGCAGAGGACACAGAGGAAGAGAGGGGAGAAATTCAGAATTCCTGTTTTCTAGGATACACCTGCTAACTGTTTTTCTTTCGTCTCAATTGGTGCTGTAAGTGCTGCTTCTAAGTCGGCACAACCCAGTTTTTCTTCTAAGATTTTCATGACTTCGCGTCCGAAATCGTTGGGGTTTTGTTGCCAAGCTTGCAAGCAGACTTCACCAAAGAATGAACCAAGGGGTTCGGGATTCCAAAGGAGTTTTTTGGCTGTCCACGGCATCAAACTCATTGGATCATATCCTGGTTTGAGGATGCCTTCTTTAAAAGCGTATTCTTCTAGATGAGTATGGGGTTGTAGTCCAATAAAGAAGATGGCAGGTTCGACTTTATCAGCACCAAAAATCCGTTCTAGTTCGCGGTGGTAGGCGATGGTTTGGCGGATGGTTTCGGGACGTTCGTCAATCACATTAAAGGAGTAATTGACGGAAACTAAGTCGTTGAAACCAGCTGCTTTTAAATCGCGGCAGTTTTGCAAGACGTTTCGCAGGTTATACCCCATCCGCATTTTCCGCACGAGTTCTTGAGAACCACTGGTAATCCCGATTTCAAAGTAGTTCATCCCGGTTTTCGCCATCAAGTCGCACAACTGGGGTGTCAAATTGTCGGCTCTAATGTAAGCTGCCCAGTGGATATCTGTCATACCAGAATCGACGATTTTTTGCAAGAGTTCTATGGCATCGTCGATAAATTTTCGCGCTGGGATGAATTGGGCATCGGTAAACCAGAAGTTGCGAATGCCGCGATCGTATAATTGGCGCATCTCAGCAACTACTTCATCTGCTGGGTTGATGCGTACTTGTTTCCCTTCCACAACAGTGTAGACGCAATAACAACAGTTGTGAGGACAACCACGCTTAGTTTGTACACCTATATAAAAGTCTTGCTCTTGCAGGTAATAGTTAAATTCCGGCCAGATGCTTTCGATATAGTCGTAGTTACAAGCTGTTTTTTCTAGTGGGGTGGGTTGTTCGTGAATTAGCCGTTTCCGTGGTTGAGTTTCTCCGACAACATAACAGCGTTCATCTCGAAAATCTCTGCCACTTAAAAGTTTTTCTAGCAGAGTTTCGCCTTCACCCACAGAAATAATTGCCCCTTGAGGTAAGCTTTTACCCAACTGTTCATAAAATACACTAACTGCACCACCACCTACAACTACACGAGCATCAAAATTATATTTTTGGGCACGCTTTAAACCGCGTTTGATTAAGCCTTGGTTTTGCCATAACTCTACATAGTAAGCGATGAAGATTCGTAAACCGCCGAATCCACCACGTAGTTTCAATAGAGGATTCTTCGCGTAGTAAAATTCAAAAGCGTTTTGTAGTGGATTGCCACCACGCCCGCCAACTGGGGCATAAATTTGAATATCTCGCCAAGAAAATACTAACAGTGTCGGTTTAAATTCATCGATACAGCGATCCAAGGCGGTAGCGTAATCTAAAGGTGGCACTGTTCCCAAATCAAAGATACGCTGTTCGGCATTGGGAAACTGTTTGTGGACATGATCGCTCAAGTAGACAACCCCAATGGGAAAGATAGGGTTACAAGGAAGGCGAACGTAAAGAATTCGATTTTCCATCATAGGTATTTTGACTTCCATCTTGCCAATCTTTGGGGAAAGCGAGATAAATCCAGTTTGAAAGCGTGTTTTTGTTTTGGCTACTCTTAATCTCTGATAATCTTGCTTGACATTGAAGCCGATTATTGATAAGTGCGAAACTTGTGTTCACAGATGTAGGAATCAATAAAATTGCTTTGCATACCAAACGCCGGGTATCAAGAGAGGCTTTATGAAGAAATTTTTCATATAGCTTTACGATAACATTGAGTTTATTCATTAAGCGATGATCCCAGGCTTTTAATCGTGGGATAGATGAAAGATAAAAATACACTCCTGAACTAGGCTCAAGCTAAGGGGATCTTCACCATACCTACTCTGTAATTATCTGCCTTCAAGAAGTTAAAGGTTTTTTGCCAGAGATTAAAAACTCAAAGATGTTCATATAGTATAAAATTGTAGAAAAAGCATAAATATTTACAAAATTTTTATAACCTCCCATATATCTTTAGGTAGAAAAAATCTAGAAAGACTTGAGTTGGTATTCGCAGTTACAACAAGTGGGGATCAGTGGGTGCTAGGCTTGGCTAGTGTAATGTAAAATTGTGGCGTAAAGCTCCTCAGCAGTTATGGCTCAAATATTAGATCCTCTACCACCTGAGCAATCGGGGAAAATTCTCTGCTGCTACATTAATGCCACGAGCAAAATACAGGTAGCTCGCATCTGCAATATCCCCAACTGGTACTTTGAAAGGGTTGTTTTCCCAGGACAGCGTTTAGTCTTTGAAGCTCCGCGAAAAGGTCAAATGGAGATTCATACAGGGATGATGGCAAGTTCAATTTTATCCGATAAAATACCGTGCGATCGCCTGATGCTCAATGAACCCAGTACTTATGAGTTTGATACAGACTCATCATCTGGGAAAGACCCTATTAATACCCAAGCAATAATGCAGCAGATTAATACAAAAATCGGAGATACTACAAAACCCTTACAAATCCTTGGTTTAGCATCGGTTGATTAAAAAAAACAATTTTACTAAATTTGAGGGTTGCTAATGCAGCCCTTTTTGTTGATTATTTATTGGGCATTGGGCAATTCAATTTTGGATTTTGGATTGACGATTTTGGATTAAATTTCAATCTAAAATCTAAAATTCTCACTCTCCCTCATCTCCCTCATCTCCCTCATCTCCCCCATCTCCCCCACTCTCCAGCTACAATCAATCTTATGAATCTGCCTTCATTTCTTTGGTTGTGGAAAATAGCCGCCTGGTCGATGGGATTGTCCCTGCTGGCATATCTGATGTTAGCAGTCACCGGCGTTTGGATGTTTCGGGCGAGAACTTCGCAGCAATTCCCTTTTATTACCCCATTTCTGGGCGGAAATAAGGAGGTGCGATCGCTCCACTATACAATGGGCATCAGCATGGTAGGTTTAGTGCTATTATTGCTGGCGATCGGCATTGTTGGCACTTTTGGTCACTTTGGTTCTTTAGGTCACTCGTCACACCTAATCGCTGGATTGATAGTGGTAGCATTAGTTTTACTGTCTGCTTTCAGCGCCACGCAAATTAGTGCCAGAAGACCTTGGGCTAGACCTTTACACATCGGCGTAAATATTATTCTGTTTGTAGGATTTGCCTGGGTATCCTTTACTGGTTGGATTGTAGTGCAAAAGTATTTACCCTAAACTACCAGACAATAAAGAAAAGTATTGTAATTGAGCCGTGATAGCAAACTCAGCCAATATCTCAACTTCTATTTTTCGTCTGTCTCCTTTGATTCGGATAACGCTGCTGAGTCTATACATAGCACTCACAGTTCCATTACCCTTCTTATCGCAGGTAACAGCTGCACCCGTACCCCCAGGATTATTGTGGCTAGGGATTAGCATCGGGTTAGTTGCCTTGTATGCCGTATTGACTGAACAAGTAATGGTAGATAACCAGGGAATCCAGGTTACTTACCCCGCCTGGGTACCTCGCTTTTTTCGTAAAGGCTGGTTATTACCTTGGTCAGAGGTGAAAGAGTTAAAACCCCGCACCACTGGTCAAGGAGGGCTAGTTTATTACTTCGTCAGCCAGGATGGGAAAGCTTATTTACTACCAATGCGTGTAGCCGGATTTGCCCGTTTCGTGCAAATTGTCCAAGCAAAGACAGGCATTGATACCACTGATGTTCGCCCTTTAGCACAGCCGTGGATGTACTTGATTCTACTGGGATTTACGCTATTGTTACTGTTAGTCGATGGCTGGGCGATCGCTACAGCCTTAACTACCAGACAATTAACTTAAAATTGGCATTGATTCTTTCTCCCTACTTCCCACTCCCCACTCACCTTGAATAATGTCACACTCAGGCTAGAGCAAGTTAATCTGTTTACAAAGCTGAAAACCCAACTTCCCGGCAATCAGCAGGGATACCCCATATTGCAAGATATTTCTTTGGAGGTATTCCAGGGCGATCGCATTGCCATTTTGGGATCAGTTGGCGCTGGTAAAACTTCGTTATTATACCTCCTCAACCGCCTAATTGAACCCACGAGTGGCAAAATCTATCTAGAAAATCAAGAATATCGCCAAATTCCTGTCATCCAGCTACGCCAAATGCTTGTACTTGTATTGCAAGAGTCAAAGCTGTTGGGGATGACAGTTGGGCAAGCCTTGGCTTATCCTTTAGTTTTGCGTGGTTTGCCAAAACAGACAATTCAGCAACGAGTCAGTCACTGGACAGAACAACTACACATTCCCAATGAATGGTTAGGGCGAACAGAGGTGCAACTATCTGCGGGACAACGACAATTAGTAGCGATCGCTCGTGCCTTAGTCATCCAGCCTAAAATATTATTATTAGACGAGCCAACGTCTGCTCTTGATGCTGGTACTGCTTCTAATCTGATACAAGTCTTAATCCAGTTAAGTCAAACTCATCAAACTACGATTCTGATGGTAAATCACCAACTGGAACTAGCACAGATGTTTTGCACTCGATTATTACACCTACAGCAAGGTCATTTATTGGCAAATCAAAGAGTCTCTGAGATAGACTGGGTTCAATTACGAGAAAGCTTGATTAAAGCAGAAGCTCAAGACGATTTTGGATTTTAAATTTTGGATGAGTCAATCGTCATTGAGCAGGGGACATGAGTTATTCTCCTTATCCCCCCCACTCCCCACTCCCCACTCCCATTACACTTGACTACTACTAAGTGTCGAACGTTGATTATTAAATCTCTCTCTACCTAACTTTGTTGTTTGTGACTGTGAAATATTGATATTCAAAATTTCCATGTTAAAACGATATCCTACATTGCGGATAGTTTGAATCAAGTTGGGTTGCCGGGGATCAAGTTCAACCTTTTTACGAAGCGACAAAACGTGAGTATCAATGGTACGAGGGTTATCGATAGCGTCAGGCCAAGCACGACGCAGCAATTCCGACCTACTCAGAGGCACTCCCCCAGCTTGTGCCAAAACGTACAGCAAACTAAATTCTTGGGGCGTTAAGTCGATGAATTCACCCTGGAAGCGGACACGGCGCTGAACTAAATCGATTTGCAAAGTGCCATAATCCAAATAAGCTGGTGCAGTAGGTGTGCGCTTCCGGCGAATCAGCGCCTCTACCCGTGCCAAAAACTCTTGCATCCCAAAGGGTTTGCTCAGATAATCATCTGCACCCGCCTTTAAACCTGCGACGATATCACCTTCATTATTACGGGCAGATAGCATCAAGATTAGAGGCTGCTGCTGACGATGCAACCAACGACAAAACTCAATGCCATCACCATCAGGCAGGTCTGCATCCAAGACAACCAGTGTTGGTTGATGGCTTAAAAATACTTCCCTTGCTTGATAAATGCTGGCAGCTTGATGCACACGGTATTCAAGTTGTTGTAAGTGCCAACCCAACAACGACCTCAGATGGGGATTCCCCTCAATGATTTCTATACAAACCGAACCCACGGTGGCAAGACCCCTTAGCGTCGATAGACTCTCAAAGTAACAAGCCCATCTCTAAGGTTTTGTAGCCTTTGTTACTTCAATTGCGATTAGCTTTACATTTCCTCATAAAAAGAGTGGCAATATCTTTAATTTGTGCCTTGCGGAAAGGCGATTAGAAATATTATTAAATTTTTATTAAATTTATCGAAAGTGTTGTTAGACTTATTAAAAGTTCTTTTAGCTTAACATTTTGTGGTTTTAGATGGGTGTAATGTGGCAAATACAGCGCATTGAAAGGAAAGTGAGCTACACAACCAAAGCTCTCAAACCCTGGTGTAAAAGCTGTTTTACTTCAGAATTCTGACTCCTGAATTCTGAATTCTGCTCTATCTATAACCCAACCAGCGAACCGTTACTACAACAGCTTTTCAACCTGATCCTGGGCACTAATTTTTTCGCAAAAATTAGTGGCCACATCCCCGAATATAACATCAATACAATTGGGCTGTTGAGGATGAAAATCATAAAAATAACTTAGCAGCTAACTAGAATCTATGTTTTCTGGAATAGGATTAAAGTAGCGTGTAGCTGCTAGGAGGGTACTACCCAAAGTAGATGTGTTGACTTTGAGTTGATGCCAAAGTGAAATTAGACTTCACATTTGAGCCTGAATCATTTACAATTCTCATTCCAGAGAGATTAATACAGCAGTTATGCTCCAAGACACACAAACCATCCGCTATTACCAAAGACTCACCGACGCCTTCGCCGAGTTATGGAATCGCGGTTATCGCACGGATGATATGCGGATGTATTTGGATGGATATCTAGCCGCACTGCGACATGGCAACATTATTGAACCTTTTCTGATTCATCGTTTAGAAGAGGAAGCCAGCCGCTACTTGTACGATGGATCAAATTTTGCAGTCCCGCAACCACAGCCACAGCCGGATTACTACTAAGTACCATTTACCTGGTCATTGATAGTAACCGTTAATTACCGCAGATAATTATAGCATATTATCTGTATTGGTCAACGGGTTGGGGTGGTGTGAGATATTATATTGATAAAACGCATCCCCTCAGCCCTATATTGGTCTTGCCAATGTGACTGAGGGGATTGTTGAAATAACCTGAAATCGATTCAAAGACAGGTGAAATATTTTTGTCAGCAACCTATTAAAATAATTCGTAATTGAATTCTTAACTACGAATTACGAATTACGAATTACGAATTAGTTACGAAGCCAATGCGACTTCTACCTTTTCCTGCAATTCACCTTTTTGGTACAGTTCAATCAAGATGTCAGAACCGCCAAGGAATTCACCATTGATATACACTTGGGGAATTGTCGGCCAGTTAGAGTATTCTTTAATTCCCTGACGGATTTCAGAGTCTGATAGAACATCGACCGTCTCGAAGGGAACTCCCAAAGTATTGAGAATTTGCACAACGTTGTTGGAGAAACCACATTGGGGCATTAACTTGTTTCCCTTCATGAAAACTAAAATCTTGTTCTGTTCTAGCAAGTTATCAATTTTCTGTTTGAGTTCTGGTGTCATGATATTTGTATTTCCTATGTTGCATTCGACGATCGCGGGTGAGGAGTTAAAAATTCATAACTTATAACTCCTAACTCTATGTTTACGAAGCTGTTGTCGCTTGCCAAGCTTCGGGAGTATATGTTTTTACTGCCAAGGCATGAATCGCTTCAGTTGACATAGCTTGCCCCAACGCACCATAAATTAACTGGTGTTGCTGCACCAGCCCCTTACCTGCAAAGTGCGATGAAACAACTGTTACCTGATAGTGGTCCCCGCCACCAGTCAAGTCTTGCACCTGAACCTGGGCGTCTGGCAGTTCCGCCTTGATCATTGCCTCAACCTGCTGCGGACTAATCATCGCTATTCCTGAAACAACTTACTTTTCTATTATTAACAGATATAGAGCAAATACCTGTGCCAACTTCAGCTTTTGTCAAGGCTGGGGATAAATGCGCCTCTGAGGTGTATTTTTGAGAACGCTCAGGTTTTGGCTACGGTGGATAGTTCTATCCTAACACTGGGGCGTTTCAAGGTGTTGTTCAGGGAGAGAAGGATGTGAAGGATGGGAGGAATGGGGAAAACCTTTATTTTTTTGGAGATGAGGAAGATGAATTACCAGCTTCTCTGGGATAGGGAGAATCAACAAAACCCAATTCAAATAACTGTTTATAGGCTTTCTTGCCTAAATCCCGCGTCGGGTTTTGACTCTTAATTATTTGAATCAACAACGGTACGGCTAATTCTGGCTGATTTTGTGCCCGATGTACCAATGCTAGCTGAAAAGTGGCTTCATCTCGTTTTTGGGCTGTTAATAGAGCTTTTTGACGCTGAGAATCAGAAACCCGATTGTCAATTCCCGAAAAGCTAGAGTTTAACTCTTGATAAAAATTAGATAACTGATTATAAACTTGACGTGCTTCTTGCAGTTTCTTAACAGCTAAGGGGTAGTTTTGAGCAGAAACGGCTTGGTCTGCCTCTTTGAGTAAGCGATCGCCGCCTTCAATGCTCAAAATGCTGTTACTTTGGGTTATGGGGCGAAGGTTATTGGGATCGTTGGGGTCAATCGGTTGTGGTTGGCTGGTAGTGCCTGGTGACTGTGATACCTGAGCATTCACAGGTGATAGCAGGCTGAGGACTGCTATGACTGATAAAAAAGTACGGTGCATCAAGGTAACAGCGACAGCAGTGTTCATGGGATCAAGTAGTGCGAGAACTAGATAAAAAAGTTATGGAAACTTCGGGTATCTTAACTCTGTTTTGGTCTTGGACAAAGCAAAGCTACATCCTAAGTATCTCTGATTTAGACTAAAAATCGCTTTAATAGAGTTCCCATTACCCTTGTATAGTAACTAACTTAAATCCTTCTGATCAGCGATACCTACGGACGAGATCAAGAATTAGTGATTTCTGCAAATGCGTGATTAGTAATTTTTGTTTCTTGATGGCTTAATTGTTGCAGTGCCTTTGCTAAATCAGCTGTGATGCTTTTGGCATCTTGTTTTATACAGCCACTCTTGTAATCGGTTACTCTGATTGGGGAGCCAATGTGAATACTCACATCTGTACCCCAATTTGGATAAGGTTGGCTGTAATTAATGCCTATGGGGATGATTTTTACTCCCAGCCCGGAATGACTAGATTCAGCACTCAAAGCAAGACGAGCAATTCCCGGCTTCAACTGGTGAACTTGCCCATCACGAAAAATGTTACCTTCTGGAAAGATGACCAGGGTTTTTTTCTGCTGAAGTAGCTCTACTCCATGTCGCAGCGTGCGGATTGACGGATGCTTAGAATTTACAGGAAACCCCCCTAAACGTCGGACAAACCAGCCTTGCAAACCTTGGCATTCGTCAATAGTCACCATAAAGCGCAAATCATGTTCTCTGCGACAATTAGCAGTAGCATAGGGTACGAGCAATGCATCCCAACGCGCCCGATGGGTAGGCGCAAGGATCACAGGCCCAGTTGTGGGGATATTTTTTTGTCCGGTTATTCTAATTTGCCCAAAGAATAATGGTAATACGCAGTGACGCCCTAATAAATATGCCAGAGGGCTTAACCAAGGAGAAACCTTTGAGGTAGTATGATCTACCTGAGGATTTGCTGGTGTGTGCTGACAGGTATCGGATAAAGAGTAAAATTCCATGATGACGGATGCAGCTGATTTACGCGTAAAATTTCACGAGAAGCCTGATTAGTTACTACACCGTAGATTCTCTTGGGTGACTTGTGTCGTACTAGATGGACAGTTTTACCTCTGTCCGTTAGTTTCGCTTACCCCGCCTAGTGGCAAACCAAACCTGTAATTGCTGACGACAAGCTGACTCTAGAATACCTCCGATTACTTGGAGACGGTGATTAGAAGCAGCGCTATCGGGTATGTTAATAACTGTACGAATTGCGCCAGTTTTTGTATCGTCTACTCCATATACAAGTAGTCCTAGACGCGCTTGTACTATAGCACCTGCACACATCGGGCAAGGTTCGAGAGTTACATAAAGGGTGCATTCATTAAGATGCCAGTTTTGTAGAGTTGTTGCAGCTCTCTTGAGAGCGAGAATTTCCGCATGAGCGGTAGGATCTTTGTCGCGCTCTTTTCTGTTTTCTCCTTCTGCTAGCAATTTGCCGGTTGAATCAATGATAACAGCACCTACAGGGACTTCACCTGCATCACCTGCTGCTTTTGCTAATTCTAGGGCATAATTCATCCATTGTTGATGTATAAGATATTCTGTATACTTAGTTAGCATATTCTGATCAATACGCGATGTGCAAGTTAATATTCTGACCTCTCTCCAAACCTCTCTCCGTTGGCGTCAGCCTGCCGTCAGGCAAGCGGAGAGAGGCTTTGAATTTTACCCCTTGTACCATAGGGAAGAAAAACTCCCCTCTCCGTTTCGGAGCTACGGTGTACACACAAGTCATCAAATTACCCAAAAATCTTGAAAAACCTCACCCTGGTTCTGCTACGCAAAACCTGTCCCTCTCCTTAGTAAGGAGAGGGAAAGATTTACCCTTGGTAAGGCAAGGGTGAGGTTTTTATTTGTGGGTTGAGAGTCAATTTGGATAAGGTTTTCCCACTTGTGTGTACACCGTAGCCGAAACGGAGAGGGGTTGGGGGAGAGGTTCTTTCAGGATTACTGAGTTGGTGTTCTAGAAGGCTTGGGCTAAAAGGGGATCGAGTTGACTTTGTGTGTCTAGCTGATAGAGGTCATCGCAGCCGCCAATGTGCTGGTTATTGATAAAAATTTGCGGTACACTGCGGCGTCCGTTAGCGCGTTCTGCCATTTTAGCTCTGGCTACTTCGTCGCCGTCGATTTTATATTCAGTAAAATTTACACCTTTCCACCACAGCAGCATTTTGGCACGAATGCAGTATGGACAAGTTTGCCATGTGTAAAGTTCGACGTTGGCTTTGACTCGCTCTGGATGGCGATTTAAGAGGGGATTAAGAAAGTCCAGCATATTTTCTTAAGCAAGGTTTTAACTATAGTAATCCGCTTTGATTATTGAACTGACTTGCGTAGGCTGGGAGTAGGGAATAGGGAGTGGGGAGTAGGTAATAAGCCTTTTCGATTAGTACTTAATTTGTTCAAAAATCAAATAGGAGTCCTCCTATATATCTTTAGCCTAGATCATTGCTACCATTGCTTACCGCATTGGGGCTGGAACCCACTTTTGAAAACTCTCTAAATGATTCCAGTAAGACAAATATCCAGTCAATGCCCAAATTAAAGCGGCTACTATCAGCACTGCTACGCCAATTAGCCGCCAAGTTCGGTTGGTTTTCCAATGGAGTGTTGGGGCTGCAAAAATACCACCTAATCCGGTTAAAATAAAGCCGATTCCTGACAAAAGCGGTTGCTTGGTCAAATTCAAGTTGAGGATGCGGATACCGACTACGATCGCAACTACGCCAGCAAAGAAACCATAAACTGCTATTGTGAATAAATCCCAACCTTGAGCAAGTGCGATCGCAGCCGCAACAAATAAGATACCAAATAAGACACTTGTCTCACCGAAGGCAATGTTGAAGCTACCGATTACTGGCCAGGTGAAGCTCATGTGTAACCCAGTTGTGAGTGCGATCGCGCCTGTAATTCCAAATCCCGGAATCCACTGTCTTTGATTAGGACTATCTATACCCCGATATACATAGTCAGCCAGTAGAAATAATCCAGCTACCATATTGATCAACATTAGTGTGATGTAGTCGATAAACACGATTCACCTCTTAATTTGACAAGCTATTTACTCTGCGCCTCGTTTTTCGCTCATTCTTGAGTTTTTAAGGAATTTCCCAGCTTTTTTCTTTATTATTTTATACCTGAAGACAAGCAATATTCTAAATATACACTGCTAGCCATTTGTGCCAGTTATTAACTTAGTTACCTTTGAACACGCTTTATACTGGAGTAGTTGATAGAGTAAAAAATAAGGATGTATTAACTGGCACTTTTTTAACCAGTTAGCAGTAAAACTTAACTTTCTTCCAGGTGTATCCGCCCTTTGGTAGACTTGAAGTCTGAAATAGCCAGATAAAACGACGGAAATTCAAGCAGTTGAGAGGGTGGACTCTGTGGAAAATACACTTGGGTTAGAGATTATTGAAGTAGTAGAGCAAGCCGCGATCGCTTCCTCGAAGTGGATGGGTAAAGGCGAAAAAAACATTGCTGACCAGGTAGCAGTGGAAGCGATGCGCGAGCGGATGAATAAAATTCATATGCGCGGTCGCATCGTCATCGGGGAAGGCGAACGCGACGACGCGCCGATGTTATACATCGGAGAAGAAGTTGGTATCTGTACCCAACCAAATGCCGAAAGTTTGTGTAACCCTGATGAATTAATTGAAATTGATATCGCTGTTGACCCCTGTGAAGGTACGAACTTGGTAGCTTATGGACAACCTGGTTCGATGGCTGTGTTGGCAATTTCTGAAAAGGGGGGATTATTTGCTGCTCCTGACTTTTATATGAAGAAGTTAGCAGCACCTCCCGCAGCTAAAGGCAAAGTAGATATCAACAAGTCAGCAACGGAAAACCTGAAGATTCTCTCTGAGTGTCTAGACCGGGGTATTGATGAACTTGTTGTAGTAGTAATGAAGCGCGAACGCCACAATGATTTGATTAAAGAAATCCGTGAGGCTGGAGCTAGAGTCGCCCTAATTTCAGACGGTGATGTGGGTGCAGCAATAAGCTGTGGTTTTGCTGGAACTAATATCCACGCGCTGATGGGTATCGGTGCGGCTCCTGAAGGCGTAATTTCGGCAGCAGCAATGCGTGCTTTGGGTGGACACTTCCAAGGTCAATTGATCTACGATCCAGCTGTAGTCAAAACAGGTCTGATTGGAGAAAGCAGAGAAGCTAACCTTGATCGTTTAAAGTCTATGAATATCAATGACGCCGATAAGGTCTATGATGCTCATGAACTGGCATCTGGTAAAACTGTTCTGTTCGCTGCTAGCGGCATTACCAGTGGTAATCTCATGCAAGGTGTGCGTTTCTTCAAGGGCGGGGCAAGAACTCAAAGCTTGGTAATTTCCAACCAGTCGAAAACTGCTCGATTTGTTGATACAATTCACATGTTTGGTGAACCCAAGACTCTCCAACTGAATTAATTTTTAGGGAATGGGGAATGATAAAAGTAGGGGCGAAGCATTTGGAAAGAAATCTTTAAATGCTTTACCCTTACAGTAGTTAGTAGTTAGTAGTTAGTGATTAATTGTTGGTTGGAAAAACTATCAACCAATAAACAAAAATTCCCCATTCCCTATTCTCACTCAATACTCTATTCTCAACTACCAACTAGTAACTACGATTTAGCAAATGAATATAGCAGTGGTGGGATTAAGCCATAAAACAGCCCCAGTAGAAGTCCGGGAAAAACTGAGCATTCCAGAACCACAAATTGAAAGTGCGATCGCTCAATTAGCTAGCTATCCCCATATTGACGAAGTTGCAATTCTTAGCACTTGTAACCGTCTGGAAATCTACATTGTTACCAGTGAAACAGACCAAGGTATTCGAGAAATAACTCAGTTTCTTGCGGAATACAGTAAATTGCCCGTGCTTTCTCTGCGACAACACTTATTTATGCTGCTACATGATGATGCAGTGATGCACGTTATGCGGGTAGCCGGTGGTTTAGATAGCCTCGTACTCGGAGAAGGTCAAATTCTGGCTCAGGTGAAGACTACTCACAAACTGGGGCAGCAATATAACGGTATAAAAACCATTTTGAATCGATTATTTAAACAAGCGCTGACAGCTGGGAAGCGGGTTCGCACTGAAACTAGTATTGGTACTGGCGCTGTCTCTATCAGTTCGGCAGCTGTGGAGTTAGCACAGATTAAAGTGGCAAATCTAGCTGCTTGCCGAGTGGTAATTTTGGGTGCTGGTAAAATGTCGCGGCTGCTGGTGCAACACCTACTTTCTAAAGGTGCTGTGCAAATTAGTATTGTAAATCGTTCCCGCGATCGCGCCCAAGAATTAGCAAAGCAGTTCCCTCAACAACCGATCCAAATTCATCCCCTATCGGAAATGATGGCAGTGATTGCCGATAGTGATTTGGTGTTTACAAGTACTTCGGCAACAGAGCCAATACTTGACCGTGCCAAATTGGAAATGGTTTTAGAAGTTCAGCGCTCTCTGATGTTATTTGATATTTCTGTGCCGCGTAATGTTCATGTGGATGTGAATGAATTGGAAAATGTGCAGGCGTTTAATGTGGATGATTTGAAGGCAGTAGTAGCGCAAAACTACGAAAGCCGTCGGAAGATTGCACAGGAAGCCGAGCGACTTTTAGAAGAAGAAGTGGAAGCTTTTGATATTTGGTGGCGCAGTCTGGAAACTGTAACCACAATTAGCTGTCTGCGAAATAAAGTCGAAACCATCCGCGAACAAGAGTTAGAAAAAGCTTTGTCGAGATTGGGTTCGGAATTCGCGGAAAAACATCAAGAGGTGATTGAAGCATTAACACGGGGAATTGTCAATAAAATTTTACATGATCCGATGGTGCAATTGCGATCGCAGCAAGATGTTGAAGCCAGAAGGCGCTGTATGCAAACTCTGCAAATGTTATTTAACCTTGATGCAGAGGAACAGTTTAGTTAAACTGAATAACAAAATCCCCGACTTCTTTGAGAAGTCGGGGATTTTAGCTTTTCAATTAGATATACTTCTAATTAGACATCTATCTAATTAGAAGTTAGTTATGCAACCAGAGCAATTTAACATCTTACTGCGCTTTTTCAAGGCATTAGCGGATGATAGCCGATTGAAGATTGTAGGCATTTTGGCGAATCAGGAGTGCAGCGTCGAAGAATTGGCGGTGCTACTGCAACTCAAGGAACCGACGGTATCCCATCATTTAGGGAAACTTAAGGAGCTAAATTTAGTGACAATGCGCCCTGATGGTAATAGCCGTTTATATCAATTGGATAGCGAGGCTTTGCAAAGTATCAGTAAGGAAATTTTCACACCTGAGAAAATAGCATCTTTGATAGAGGATGTGGATACTGAAGCTTGGGAAAGCAAAGTATTAAAAAACTATTTCGAGGGCGAATATCTCAAGGAAATCCCCGCTAGTCGCAAAAAGCGCTTAGTGATTCTCAAGTGGTTGGCAAGTAAATTTGAGATTGGGGTTCAGTATCCAGAACGCACAGTTAATGATATTCTCAAACGCTACCATCCTGATTGCGCTACCCTACGGCGAGAGTTGATTGCTAGCCAGTTAATGCAGCGAGAGAATGGGGTTTATTCGCGTACAACATAGATATGAAAGATGTTTCACAACAGTTGTTCTGGGTTAATTCCCCGTTCTTGCAGTCGTGTCAATAAATCTTGATATCGTTGGCGTTCTTCCTCCAGTTGTTGGAGAGCTACTTCTTTGGCTTGACGTTCTTGTTCAGCACGTTGATGTTCTTGTTCAGCACGTTGACGTTCTTGTATACGTATTTGGTCAAGCTCAACAGCTGTAAGAAATTTATATCCATCAAGGCAATATATTTCTAGAGTTTGTGGGGTGAGTTCAAAGCGGATTCCCAAACGGGGACTTATCCACCCGTAAATCTGGTTAATTTCTTGTAACCAATCTTCTGAGCGCAGAAAACCTGTTAATTCATTTCGGTCTGGGTCGTAAATGTAATATTCTTCAACTCCATAGCGTTGATAAAACAGGAGTTTCTTTGCCATTTCTTTAGTTGTATTACCAGGAGATAATATTTCAAACACCACCTGTGGCGGAATGTTATCTTCTTCAAATTGCTTGTAAGAACCCCTATCTCCCTTGGGTCTACCAAACACTACTAGAATATCAGGTGCTTGTTTGATATTAGGATTGCCTTCAACTGGATACCAAAATAAATCTCCAGCGATGAATATATCTGGTTGCGACGCAAAGAAAATTTCTAAATTTTCTTTAATAGTTACTATCCAGCGAAATTGCTTGGTATTATCCGCCATTGGTTCTCCGTCGCTTTCGGGGTAGATGACCTCAGATGCGGTATTGGGAGTGATTACCATAATGCTACGCCTCCATTCTTCGATTTTCTCATAGTTTAGGACAGTTCACATAAAACTTGTAGCCGACTAACTTCAGACAGCACTTTAAAATGGTAATATAATTAAAAAAATTAAAAAAAATTAGCCGCACAATCGTAGGTTGTATCTTTATGCAGTTAGAAACACAAAAATTATATTACACACCTGAAGAGTATTTAGAAATTGAACAAAAGGCAGAATATAAAAGCGAATACCGTGATGGAGAAATTGTAGCGATGACGGGTGGCACTACAAATCATAATAAAATTGCTTTGAATTTAGCTGCATCCTTAAAAACTACTTTAAAGCGTAAAAATTATGATGTTTATATTGGTGATGTGCGTTTGTGGATACCCCGTTATCGGCAGCATACATATCCCGATGTGATGGTGATTCAGGGACAACCTATTTATACAGGAACCAGCACAACAACGGTTATGAACCCAATGTTAATTGCTGAAGTTTTATCTAAATCGACTAAAAATTATGACCAAGGCGATAAGTTTCTTTATTATCGCTCTATTCCAGAATTCAAGGAATATATTTTAATTGACCAATATCAGTATCATGTGATGCAGTATATAAAAACTGCGGAAAGTCAATGGTCATTCACTGAATTTGAACATGAATCTGCAACTTTATCACTGCAAACGGTTGATTTTAAAATTGAATTGCGCGACCTTTACGAACAAGTCAATTTTGCCGAAAATAACGAAGATTAAAAATTGAAGAAGAATCCAGAATTCAGAATTCAGCAATCTTTCAGTCGGGGATTGTGACCCGCCACTACGAAAGTTGACTACCAAAGTTCTTAACTAAATTTGTGTTTCTTCCTCGGTAAAGATAGGAGGCCACAATTCAGTAATGGGCAATTCCCAACCGGGAAAAAGTTCTGGTATCGTTAAAGTATCGCCATTTTCTAAAACTGTCGGTTCGCCTGTAGAGGGATAAATTGTAACTGTCTATTCATCGGGATCAATCAGAATGCCGACGATCGCCCCTACTTCTATAAATTTCAGAATTTTGGCTACTATAAGTTTAATTTTATCGCTCTGAGATTTAATTTCTACCACCAAGTCAGGCACAAGTTCGCCAAAGTAACGCGGACTTTGGAGAAGTCGGGAAGCGCGAACAAAGGAAACATCGGGTGCTTTGAGGTTTGTATCTGGCATAATGAAACCGCCAGCAGAATCAAACACTCTTCCCCAGCGACGAGGATTTATCCAAGCAAAGAGAAAGGCGATGAGACGACTACTGATTTCGCTGGATACAATATCTGATGGGCCGATAATTGAAATTTTCCCATTTTCGAGTTCCAGCTGGTAATCTAAACCTGCTTCGGTAAAAGCTGTTTGAACTTGCTCTAAATCTCTGACTGTCATCATTGACATAAAAAGCTTTTTCCACTATTATATTGGACTTGATTTTAACACGAGTCAAATTTCCGAAGATTTGACAGCCTGTGGGACTTTCTCTCAAACCTCAGCCACAAGCCCTTTTCTACCAGCGAATCAGAGCAAGAATGAAAACCTCTCCCACATAGGCAGAGGTTTGAGGAGGGGTTCACATTATTAGTCGCGCAGTATCATTTTTTTTACGGGCGATAAATTAGTAATAAAATTATTTTGTTACCAAGATAGTCGGCAAGTCTAATTGAAGGGTTATCCACATACTTGGTTGCTAAGTATGCTGTAAAAATAATAAATGGCAGTCCTGACAATAGGGTAAGCAAAAAAGAAATATTAAAGCTAAAGTAGCTGTTTAAAGATAGAAACAACCAAGAGGAGAAAGAGCCGATTACTAGAAAGTGAATGACATACAAACCATATGAAATTCCGCCAAGAAATTGAAGGAAAGGTAAGTTAAGAAGTTTCTTAAGTTGGTTGCTTGATATTGCCAATAAAAAAAGAGACAATGCCGAAATCATAGGATACCCACCGGCAAAGCCTTTATCATCAGGTAGGTATTTATATATTGTGCTTCCAAGGAAATCTTGATTTACATAATGTGGGTACGATGATAAATAAACAAATAATATTAGCAACAAGTAGCAATATATCTTTGGAAACTTTATTGAGGAAGAGTAAGTTTTCATTATGTCAGCAATTAATAAACCAATCCAAAAACCCTGATAAAGGCTATCTCTAAATAAGATAACTAGTAAGGTAGAAACTAAAATTCTGTACTTAAAACTCCCTAACAATAATAAAAATAGGTACACCATTATCGACCCATATAATTCTTTTTTTATAGTCCATAGTGGTGGATTGTAAATAGTGCCTTTGCTGAAAGATGAAAATGCCAAATCAATAAAAAACGCTTTGAAATTGAAGCTATCCCCCCAAAAATGACTGACCCATGGTTTTGAGCTAGTTAAATCAGAAACTGCAACGTTAAAAAATAGCCCAAAGTGCCACAACAGCGCTCCACAGATAATTGTAAACCAAACAAGACCACCTAATCTTATGGGGCGTTTTATAATTGAAACTAGTATTTTCTGCTTTCGCTGGAGATCCCCTAAATGACTATAACTAAGCACATAGCCACTTAATATAAAAAATAGGCAAACTGCAAAATGCCCAGCAACAATCAATCCAAATGGTGGGTAAAAGAATATATTTTCCCAATCTGCGCGTTGCAGATAACTACCTTGATTTCCAAATACAGTATAAGGGTAAAATACGGCAAGATAATGAACAATAATAACTATCAGTGCTGCAATTCCCCTTAATGAATCAAGATGTACTTGTCGTGATTGTTTCATGTATTTGACTCATAACTAGTATCGGCTCAATAATCAGGGGTAGGCAGTTATTCAGTCAGTCCGTTTTAACGGACTTTAGCTATAAGAAAAGGAACTTCAGTTCTGGGCGGTTTCTATCTAGAACGAAATAACCCTGTCTAAATATGGTTTAGCGTCACTACCATCTTTACCAGCAATGATAATAGCTTTAGATAACTTTGGATGTATCCATTTGCTATGACTTCCCTTTGCCGGTTTATAGGTAAACCCTGATCGCAGTCATAAACTTTTCAGTTCTCTAATTTTCTTGGGCATATACTAATTTGCCTTTTACCCAAGATTATTTAGACATTTCATATAAGTTTATTTTCCCAAATAAGCTTCTAGAACTTTGGGATTACTCTGAATCTCTGCGGGTGTACCGTCGGCTAAATTCTGTCCTTCGGCAAGTACCCAAACCCGATCGCACAAGGACATAATCACATCCATATTGTGTTCAATAATCAGAAAGGTCATCCCGTCTTGACGGTTCCAAGTGATAATGCGATCGCAAATATCATCTATCAATTTCGGATTCACCCCAGCAGCTGGTTCATCCAACAAAATTAACTTGGGATTAGTCATCAGCGCCCGTCCCATTTCTAGCAGCTTGCGTTGTCCACCAGACAAACCACCAGCATAATCGTGTGCTTTTTTTGCCAAACCCACTGATTCTAATAGCAACATTGCTCGCTCTTGGAGTTCCTTTTCTTCTTTAGCGACAACGTGCGGTTGCAACTGCACCTGCCAAAAATTTTCACCAGTTTGTTTTTGCGCCGCCAGCAGCATATTTTCTAACACCGACAACCGCGAGAGAGTCCGTGCAACCTGAAAAGTGCGGATTACTCCCTGTTGGGCGATTTGATACGGTTGCAAGTTGTGAATCGGTTCGCCGTCAAAAATCACTCGTCCCTTATCTGGGCGGATGAAGTTTGAGAGTAAGTTAAATAAAGTAGTTTTACCAGCACCGTTGGGGCCAATCAAGCCTGTGATGCTGCCTTTAGGAACTTCGATTTTCGCCTCATGAACTGCTTTGATACCACCAAAGCTTTTAGAAAGTCCAGTGGCTACCAAAAGGGGAAGTGGCGATGACTGGTTATTTACCAAGAGTGAGTTCCTCCTTTTTCCCTAGAATACCTTGAGGTCGCCAAATCATCAGTACCATCAAAATTAGTCCGATTACCATGATCCGAAATGCACCTAAACGTGCTTCATCAAGGGAAACGATTCTGGGTAAGACTTCCCGCGTCAGCGCATCGTAAGCAAAGAAAATCACCGCGCCTAAGATTGTGCCAACATTATTCCCAGAACCACCTAAAATCACCATAATCCAAGTGTCAAAGGTGATCTGCGGTTGGAAATTATCAGGGTAAATTGCACCCAGTTGCCAAGCCAAGAAAGCACCAGCGATCCCGGCGATCGCACCTCCAAGCATGAGAGATTGTAATTTATACCAAAAGACATTTTTTCCCAGCGCCTTGGGAATTTCTTCATCTTCGCGGATCGCTTTGAGAATTCTACCCCAAGGCGATCGCACCAAAATTTCTAACCGCCAGTATACAAATGCTAAAACCAACAGCAACACCAGCATTAGACCCGCTTTTGGGTTGTAATTATACAGTCCAATCACCCCAGAAATATAAATCGCTGCTGCCAAAACTGCTAATACAATTCCCACACCTAAGCGCGACGCAAATTCTTGTTTGCTAGTTATCCTTTTGCCTAAATCAGTAGTACGAGATTTTTGGGTGGTACGAATCCATCGCCATAAGGTAAAAAAAGTGACGGCAGCTAGTAAGGTCAACAGCCCAATCATCACAAGTTTGACAAACAAATTTGGCTCTGTAGATAGGGGTATGCGATAACTTTGTACGCCAAACGCCCCAGAAATCCAGGTGTCACCTACAGGTAATTCCTGGTTATTTACCACCAAACGAATTAGTTCCCCTGTACCGATGGTGACAATTGCCAGATAATCTTCCCGCAAGCGTAGAGTCGCAAAACCAATTATCAAACCCAACAAGGCGGCGACAATTGCCCCAGCGATTGCCGATATCAGTAGGGGGACGCCCTTTAAACTTAACAATATGGTTGTATATGCTCCGAGAGTCATGAAAGCAATATGACCAAAGTTAATTAACCCGGTAAAGCCCCACTGCAAATTGAGTCCTAGTCCGAATAGAGCGAAAAGTGCTGTAGAAATTGCTAAGAAAATGAGATATTCAACCATGTTTTGGAGTGGGGAGTGGGGAGTAGGGAGAGACGCGATTAATCGCGTCTGTACAGGAGTTAGGAGGGGAGCATCTCAGTCAAAGCAAATATACCAGACGAGAAACAAGATTCTTGCTCCCTCTCCTTACCAAGGAGAGGGTTGGGGTGAGGTTTTACAAGGCTTTTTACACTCATTGAGATGCTCCCGTTAGGAGTTAAGCTCAGAGGTTCAAGCGCCAAGCTCGGAGGTGCGATCGCCAAACTCGGAGGTTCAAGCACCAAGCTCAGAGGTGCGATCGCCAAGCTTAGAGGTTCAAGCACCAAGCTCAGAGGTGCGATCGCCAAGCTTAGAGGTTCAAGCACCAAGCTCAGAGGTGCGATCGCCAAGCTCAGAGGTGCGATCGCCAAGCTTAAAGGTGCAAGCGCCATGTTCTCGGAAACTTGCTAGCTGAATCGAAGCTCTAGGCAATAAATTTTAGCGTAGCTTAAGCGGTGCTAATTTTTTGGGAATACTATTTATTGTTGGTGTTGGGTTGTAGGGAATAATTAACGTATGAATTTGCTGCGACTTAGAATGCATCACTTAATCGAGCAGTTAGCCGATGAGGATTTGCAAGACATTTGGGACGTTCTCGAAGCTTTATATTATGACTTTTATATGCTCAAAGCCATAGAACAAGTTAAGCGATCGCAGCAACCGTGGGATATCTTAACCCATGAAGAAGCGGTAAGACTGTTGATGTTTTTCTGATTTGGCAGTGCTTTTAGTAAGTAAGTGGGTCAAATTAAATATAAAACCTCACCCTGCCTCTACGGTGTACACACAAGTCTTGTCAGGTTGCCCCACAGCCTTTTGATCCCCCCAACCCCCCTTAAAAAGGGGGGCAAAAAATTCTCTCTCAAAGTCCCCCAATTTATCGGGGGATTTAGGGGGATCTTACGATGTTTTGCATAGTGTGTAGAGATGTGTGTACACCGTAGCCTTAAAAAGGGGGGTTGGGGGGATCGACTCAAAACCTACGCAGTATTGGGTTTGATCTTATGTTTAATTACGCCTACCTACTTAGTGCTGTTAGCGGATAGCTGTTGTTTAGTCCGTGCTGAGTGGTAGCCCATAGTTAAAGCTAAGGGATTAGTTAGGAAGAAATTTGTTTATTATTTATTTAGAGCTAAAGCCAGAGGATTTTAGATCCATGTGCTGAATTGTAAGTCTTAGTACTACTTCTTGACTCAGCACTTTCAACTCACCACTCTTTTGGTGTCGTCCCTCAAGTTTTAGTTAGGTAACGCCTAGTGACTCTAGAAATACGCTATGCAAGGTCTTTTTTGCTAGACCTGAAGAATTTAGAACCTGCTGCATACGAGCGGGTGCATGATTTTGTCTTTGTTGAGTTAGCCCAAAAGTGGCAGCTGAGTGATTTAAAAGAACTACGACAGCTTAATAGTGAAGGCATTTTTCACCGCTTCACCCTCGATAATTATCTGATTGGTATAGAAATCAGGGGTGAAATTGTAAAATTTCTGCGTGTCATCCCTATGCCAGATGTTTAACCAGAGGAGTTAAGCGAATACTTAAAACTGTAAACAGTATAAGGCTAGGCAGGGATTGCTATAACCTTACATTAAACTGGTTTTTGAAAAACACTTTATTTGAGATTTCCCTATGGATGCTAGGGCACTTTGGCAACGATACCAAAACTGGTTATATTTCCACGAGGGATTAGGACTGTACTTAGATGTGAGTCGAATACGGTTCGATGATGGCTTCGTGGATTCGTTGCAGCCGAAGTTTGAGAAGGCGTTTGCGGATATGGCTCAACTAGAAAAGGGTGCGATCGCAAATCCCGACGAAAACCGCATGGTTGGACATTACTGGCTGCGAAATCCTGATTTAGCGCCAACTCCAGAACTTACACAAGAAATTGTCCAAACCCTAGAACAAATCGAAGCCTTTGCCGAAAAAGTCCAAACAGGTGCCATTCATCCTCCCAGAGCCAGCCGCTTCACGGATATTATCTCCATTGGAATTGGTGGTTCCGCCCTCGGACCCCAATTCGTCGCCGAAGCCCTCGCTCCAGATTTCCCGCCCCTGAAACTTCACTTTATCGATAACAACGATCCGGCAGGAATCGATCGCGTTCTCAATCATCTGCGAAATAGCCTCAACAGCACTTTGGTATTGGTAATCTCCAAATCTGGGGGAACGCCGGAACCTCGCAACGGCATGATTGAAGTTAAAAAAGCCTACGCTGGACACAATTTAGAATTTGCCCAATATGCGGTAGCGATTACCAGCGTTGATAGCAACCTCGATAAGCTAGCCAAAGATGAAGGCTGGCTGGCCAGATTTCCCATGTATGACTGGGTAGGAGGACGCACCTCAGAAATGTCTGCTGTGGGGCTAGTACCAGCAGCATTGCAAGGCATTGATGTTCGCGCCATCCTAGATGGTGCAAAAGAAATGGATGACGCTACCCGCGTCCCAGATGTGAAAAATAACCCAGCAGCGTTACTCGCTTTGTCTTGGTACTTTGCGGGCAATGGAAAGGGCGAAAAAGATATGGTTGTCCTACCTTACAAGGACAGCTTATTTTTATTCAGTCGCTATTTGCAACAGCTAGTGATGGAATCCTTGGGCAAGGAAAAAGACTTAGACGGTAACGTTGTCCATCAAGGCATTGCCGTTTATGGCAACAAAGGCTCAACAGATCAACACGCTTACGTCCAGCAGTTACGCGAGGGTGTAGCGAATTTCTTTGCTACCTTCATCGAAGTCTTGGAAGATCGTCAGGGGCCATCCACTGAAATAGATCCGGGAGTTACGTCAGGCGATTATCTTTCCGGTTTTCTCCAAGGAACCCGACAAGCGCTTTATGAAAATCATCGTGATTCGATTACAGTCACGATTCCCCAAGTTAATCCCCGAACTGTCGGGGCATTAATTGCTTTGTATGAACGCGCTGTTGGTTTATACGCTAGTTTAGTCAACGTCAACGCCTACCATCAACCAGGGGTAGAAGCTGGCAAAAAAGCTGCCGCCACCATTCTGGATTTGCAAACACGAGTGGTAGCAGTGCTACAAAAAGAAAAAACTCCCCTTTCTCTTGACGAACTCGCTTCTAAGGCAGGCGCATCAGAGCAAGTTGAGGCAATTTACAAGATTTTGCGTCATATCCATGCCAATCAGCGAGGTGTGGTTTTCCAAGGTGATCTTCAGAAACCCGGTAGTTTGACAGTTTCTGCTAGCTGATAGCTCTAGTTTAAATATCACATTTTGTCCCTAATTGTTGTATCAGCAACAATTTTTTATTGTGAAGCATTCTAGATAGAAGAGATATCTTCAGTCTAGGATGCTTCACTGTATAATTCGTAATTCGTAATTACCGAAGAAGAATTCAGAATTCAGAATTCAGAAGCCAGAATCCAGAATAGAATTCTGGCTTCTGAATTCTTCTTCAACTGACTTTAAATGTTGTTACAATCAGGTTAAAACTGTCAATAAACTGGAATATAAATCATGAATATCCAAATTAAACCTGAACTAGAGCAAATTATCCAAGCGCAAATTGCTACAGGTAGATATGCGAATCCCGAAGAAGTGATTAGTAAAGCATTGAAGTTGCTATTAGAGTGGGAAAAGGGTTATCAGCAGTGGGTTGAAGAAACACGTGAAAAAGTTGAGGTTGCTATCGAGCAACTGAATAGAGGGGAAGGTATTGATGGAGAAGTTGTAGTTGAGCAATTGCGAGAAAAACTGCGTCAAGCGAGAGAATTACAAGGATGAAGCAACATATTATCTCTCCAAAAGCCAGTCAGGATTTATCAGAAATTATTGATTACTTTGTCAGGATAAATATTGATGCTGGAGAGTATTTTGTTGAAAAGTTTGATAAAAAGTGTAAATATTTAGCTAATTTCCCCAATATGGGACGCAGCTACGGAAATATTAAACCTGATTTGCGTGGTGTTCCTTTGGATAATTACATTATTCTTTATCGAGTTATAAATAGTGGAATTGAAATTGTCCGTGTAGTTAGTGGTTATCAAAACTTGGAATCTTTATTTGCAGAATCAGATGAGTAAGTTGGTGTATTATCATTGATGTATAAAACACACAGTGTCTAATACAAATAATCGGAGTTTAAAAAGTGTATGTTAACAGAAATACAACAAAAATCTCAGACTTTATACGACCAAGATTATTACCTTTGGCTTAAGACAACCATTAACCAACTTCGCGCTAGGCAATTTTTATCTGTTGATTTAGATAATTTGTTAGAAGAATTAGAAACTATGGGTAGAAGCGAGAAGCGAACAATTAAAAGTTTATTAATTAAGCTTCTTGAATATCTACTAAAACTCAAGTGTTGGGATGAAGAACGAGAACCTAATGAAGGACATTGGAAAGGAGAAATTAGGACTTTTCGCAGAGAGATTAAAAAAGCTCTTAAAGATAGTCCTAGCTTAAAACCTTATATTTTAGAAATATTTGATGAATGTTATCAAGATGCAAGATCAGAAGCAAGCGATCGCTCAAAACTTCCCATCGATACATTCCCTGTTGTACTTCTTGGTTCTTTAGAACAAATTTTAGATGAAAACTGGTTTCCTGAATATAACCACAATCATCACGGTAAAGCCGATTAAAATAGATACTTAACTTGGGCTTCCATAGGAGTTATCCAGCAGTGCAGCCGGATTTAATAGGCTTGGAAATTAGCAAGGGGGAACTGAGACGTTTGACTGGGTTCGATCCAGAAGACGTTTTTCGACCCTCTGTTATGCGAGATAGTAAGAAGCGATTAGGGTTTTTTATCAATGAAATGCTGGTGACGCTGGCGCTAACGCCAATAATTGTTGGCTCTGTTTATGCGTTTATTATTCTGCCAACTATTGGTTCTTCAATTCGACTCGGAATTCTTTTACTAATTTTAGTGCCAATCCCGATATTAGTTGGGCGATCGCTCTGGCGACAATTGACCTGTCCCGAAGGACTGACAATACTTTTAGATGAAGTTGATAAATATCATGACCTGATCCACGCTATAGATATTAATGACCAATTGGCAGCATCAGGAAACGTAGAAAGCAGCATCCATGACCGAGATCAAGTCACCGCCGCCCTGCAACTGATTAGAGAAGATTTAGTCCGCGCTCTGAAAACGGAACGAATTTTGCGAGATAATAAAAAATTGCTTGCTAATAATCAAGAGTTATTTGTGAATAATTTAGCCAGTCTGCAAGCTTTACAACTTAGTAGTCAAGCAGGCGAATATGCTCAACTGCTCAATCAATCATTGCAAATTGCGATCGATGTGCAAGCAGAAATCAGAAAATTGCAGAAAGGCTAAGTAGATGTTTGTAAAGCTTGGGCGAATAGAATTCGCCCAAGCTTTACAAACGTTCGCCCTTGGCGTTCCCGAAGGGTAGACCGCCTGCGCGGACTAAGAAAAAATTAAGATTTCTTAACCCACGGATGTGAGTTTTGCCTGTGTAGACGCGGTTTCTAACCGCCTTTTTAACTTTCCCAGAAAACGATCGCCCCGTTGACTTAAATGAACAAAAAACCCAAAATAATTGTTCTGGATGATGATCCTACGGGTTCTCAAACAGTCCACAGCTGCTTACTGCTAATGCACTGGGATGTGGACACTTTACGCACCGGGTTACAGGATGATTCGCCGATTTTCTTTATACTGACTAACACTAGATCCTTAACGCCAGAGTCAGCCGCATCTGTAACCAGAGAAGTTTGCCAAAACCTGAAAATCGCCTTGAATGCGGAAGGAATTGACGATTTTTTGATTGTCAGCCGTTCTGATTCTACTTTGCGGGGACATTATCCCATTGAAACTGATGCGATCGCTCAAGAACTCGGCCCCTTTGATGCTCATTTTCTCGTACCAGCATTTTTTGAGGGCGGACGCATCACCCGCGACAGCGTACATTACTTAATTATTGGCGGTGTACCCACCCCAGTCCATGAAACCGAATTTGCCCGTGATTCAGTCTTCAGCTACCATCACAGTTACTTACCCAAGTATGTCGAAGAAAAGACTCAAGGACGAATTAGTGCCGAAGCTGTAGAAAGATTTCTCCTGGCCGATATTCGCGCTGGTAGTTTGTCACGCTTGTTACAACTTAATGGTAATCAGTGCGCTGTCGTCGATGGTGAAACTCAATCTGATCTCAACCGCTTTGCAGTAGACATATTAGCAGCAGCCAGTCAAGGGAAACGCTTTCTATTTCGCAGTGCTGCCAGTATTTTAACCGCTTTAGCCGCTTTACCACCCCAACCCATTGCCCCCGAAAACATGGCGCAGTACGTGCGGCAAGGCAAACCAGGTGCGGTAATTGTTGGTTCCCATGTGAAAAAGACTACTCAGCAATTAGAAGCACTGTTGGAAGTAGAAGGAATAGTGGGAATCGAAGTAAATGTAGCGCGATTACTTGATGATGCAAATCAATCTGCTACACTGCTAACTGAAATTGAAGAAAGTACACGGGCGGTACACGCGGCTGGCAAAACACCAGTAGTTTATACTAGCCGTCAGGAACTGAGTTTTAAAGATATTAAGACACGATTGGATTTTGGGGCAAAAGTTTCAAGTTTATTAATGGATATTGTGCGCGGTTTCCCATCTGATATAGGATTCTTAATCAGCAAGGGTGGTATTACCTCTAATGATGTTTTGAGTACTGGACTCGCTTTAACTTCAGCCCGCTTACTCGGTCAAATTTTAGCTGGTTGTTCAATGGTGTTAACGCCATCGGATCATCCCCAGTTTCCTAATTTGCCTGTAGTGCTGTTTCCTGGTAATGTCGGTGATGCTGATGCCTTGGCGACAATTTATCAAAGGTTGACCGTGCCAATTTTAGATTCGAGATTTTAGATTAAAGAATCTTTTGGTTGATGTCGGACTAATGTTCCGCTAGTCCAACACCCCTTGTAGGTGACACAAATCCAAAATCCAAGTTGCGCTGTCAGCGCACCAAAGGTGCGACCCAAAATTTAAAATCTGTTGTCTTTTGGCTAGTACTGCATGACTTCTGATTCTGCGATTCCCAATCTCAAGTCAAATTCTGCACTTCCGAATGCAGAACCAAATTCTATCCTTTCTGAGGTAGAGGTAAATCCGACTGTTTCTGATCTAGAGTCAGATTCTATCCTCCCGGATGCTGAGTTAAAATCTGTCCTCCTTTATTTAAAATCAAATACTGTCCTTGCCGATGTAGAGTCAAATCCTGCTAACCCAGATGTAGAGTCAAATCCTGATGCGACATCAGATTTTATCCTGACTGATTTAAATCCCGATGAGTCAGCATTACCAGCGCATCGCCTCAATGATAATACTCAAGTCCAGTTAAAAAGTAAGGAGGGACGACTGTTATTAATTTTGCCTCCAGAATCTCAAGTATCTGCCTCAGAACTCAGTTGGTCTGATATTTGGCAACAAATAAAACAGCGTCTGAATGCAGGCAATCGCTTCCGTATATCAAATACGCCAGTGCATCTAATGGCACAAGACCGTTTAGTAGATGCCAGACAACTGCAAGAACTTGGCGAAGCTTTGAGTGAAGTCGAACTCCGGCTCATATCTGTCTCTACCAGTCGTCGGCAAACTGCGATCGCGGCGGTGACATCTGGGTATTCTGTAGAACAACTACAGCCCGTAAGTTCTCTGATATCAGAGCCGACAGTTACAGCCATACCCCAGGCAGATGCCCTCTATCTGGAAATGACAGTCCGTTCTGGAGTAGAAATTCGTCATCCTGGGACAGTAATTCTATTGGGAGATTTAAATCCAGGTGGTATTGTAATTGCAGATGGAGATATTATCATCTGGGGTCGTCTACGTGGAATCGCTCATGCTGGAGCTGGAGGTAATAGTGAGTGTCTAATTATGGCCTTGCAAATGGAGCCAACCCAATTGCGGATCGCAGATGCTGTAGCTAGGGCACCAGAAAAATTACCGATGCAATTTTCTCCAGAAGTGGCACATATTACGCCCCAAGGGATTCGCATCGCTAGGGCTAGTGATTTTTCCAGAAACCAATTTACTAAGAACAATTAGCAGCCCTGAATATTTACTTAAAGGATAAGAATACGAAGGATGAAATATAGCGGTTTTCATGTAGATGGAATACACTACTCTAATCCATAACTCCTTTCCCCTAGAGAAGTGTATTGCACACAACCGAGCGTAGGCGCAAAGCGGTGAGGGGGTCGCAGTCTTGGCAGTTCCCGTCGATTGCGTTAGCGACGTTAAGTAGCGTCACCCCCGAACCCGTTGGCGCAGCCACTCCAAGAGTTGGGCTTGTCGTCAGACATCGCGATCAAAAAAATATTCATACCTCACCCGAATCAGGGAGATCAGATATTTCTTCATACTTGCTACGATACTTGATACTTTATACTGCAATTTACTGTTTTATATTTCCTGAACCCTCATTGACCGCATTTCTATCATGACTCGCATTATTGTGATTACCTCCGGTAAAGGAGGAGTGGGTAAAACCACAGTTTCGGCAAATCTGGGCATGGCTTTAGCCAAAATGGGGCGTCAAGTTGCCTTGGTTGATGCGGATTTTGGTCTGAGAAATTTGGATTTGCTGCTAGGGCTAGAAAACCGCATCGTCTATACTGCGGTGGAAGTCTTGGCTAGAGAGTGCCGCTTAGAACAAGCCTTGGTGAAAGATAAGCGCCAACCCAATCTTGTACTCTTGCCAGCAGCCCAAAATCGCTCCAAAGATGCAGTCACATCTGAACAGATGAAGCTATTGGTGAATGCATTAGCCCAAAAGTATCAATATGTAATTATTGATAGCCCCGCCGGTATTGAAAATGGGTTTAAAAATGCGATCGGGCCGGCAAAAGAAGCGCTAATTGTCAGCACGCCAGAAATTTCCTCAGTTCGTGATGCTGACCGGGTAGTAGGGTTACTAGAAGCACAAGGCATTAAGCGTGTTCATTTAATAATTAACCGCATCAGACCCGCAATGGTGAAAGCAAATGATATGATGTCAGTGCAAGATGTTCAGGAACTTCTCGCCATTCCCCTGATCGGGGTAATCCCTGACGACGAGCGTGTTATTGTATCTACCAATCGCGGCGAACCCTTAGTGTTAGCGGAAAATCCCTCTTTAGCTGCCATAGCCTTTGAGAACATTGCTCGTAGATTAGAAGGGGAAAGTGTCGAATTTCTGGAGATCGACTCGTCCCAAGACAGCATCTTCGCCCGTCTACGAAGGTTGTTGTGGACAAAGATTGTTTAACTTATTTTCGAGTCTCCGCCCCAGACCTATTCGTAATGATTGAACTTCTAGAACGACTTTTTTCTCGCGGTGCTGATAGCAGTCGAACTCAGGTGAAACGTCGCCTGCAATTGGTGATTGCTCACGATCGCGCTGACTTAGATCCTCAAACCTTGGAAAAAATGCGGCAAGAAATCTTAGATGTAGTCTGTCGCTATGTCGAAATTGAGACAGAGGGCTTGGAGTTCTCTTTAGAAAGCAACCAACGAACCACAGCTTTAATTGCTAATTTGCCCATCCGCCGGGTGAAAGGTGTCGTACCTGAGTGGGAAAGGGGTGATAAATAAGTCTTTATTAGTTTTAATCTTAGAGGGTATTTTAAAAGCTGATGCTGGTCAAAAACTATACAATTCGCTACAGTTACGGCTTGTTATGAAACATAGTTAATAATGATAACGAGCTTGTAAAAAATTTATTTCATCATCTTTTACAAGATATACAATTCTATGTTCTTGTGTTAATCGGCGAGACCAAGTATTAGGATCTAAATATTTTAAAGGTTCCGGCTTACCTTTCCCCTTAAAAGGATCTCGGCAAGTCTCTTTGACAAGATCCAAAACTTTAAGGGTAACTCGTTGATCATTTTCCACCCAAAATTTTAAGTCTTCTAAAAATTCAGGTTGAAATACTGTTTTTCTTTGCTTTGGAGTTGCTGGAATTTCTTGTTTTGATTGGTTTTTGAGGTTCTTCTTTTTGATCAAATCCTAACTCCTTACTAAGATCATCCAAGCTTTGAGATTTCACAACTCCTGATTTAGCTCGATTTAAAGCTGTTAGCAAACGTTCAGCGTTACGGGGAGAACGTAAAAGATGAGCAGTTTCTAGAATACTAGAAAGTTCATCAACAGCTATTAAAGCTACATTTTCAGCATTACGACGTGTAATGATTACAAAATCGCGTTCTGAAGTAACTTTCTGGCACAGTTCAGCCAGCTTTTCTCGTGCTTGTGTGTAAGTATAACTAGCAGAAACCATAAGTATCAAAAGTTCCGTTTTGACTTGTAAATTGAATTAACTACATTCTCGCTTAACCTGTACACAAAGTCTGTACAGGTTGATGCTTTTATCGTAACATAACAGATTTATGCTACGCCAAAAAAATCTCCCGTTGTCAGCAGTGACGACAACGGGAGTATGTAAGATTTTTTATAATCTATCGGTAGGCTACTTGTGGGCCTGCCCAAATTTCTGTAACCTTTTTACCAAAGGTAATCGGCTGATCATCGTCTGTTGTCGTTACAGTCTTGCCATCATTAGCAACTTGCATTAATGGCCAGTTTTCCTCGCCCAATTCACCGGCACGAAATAGCACATGATCCGGTTGGCTTTTACTCCAACCTAACAATACGGCAATTTGATCATGATCTTCCTCATGAGCAGGAGTAACTGTGTTAGCGTGATTTTTTTGCCGATCCCAAATTACTGCACTATCTGTGGAATCACCTGTGTTAAATATACCTTCAAACTTGCGTGCTAAGAAGCGATCGCCTTTTTCCGACCAGCTAACTGGAACTAATACCCCAATCTGACCGTTCGTATCAGTTTGTTCTGACGACACCGCCTTTACAGCCTTTACCTTTAATAAAGGATCGCTAACAGCAGCAGTTGAAGCCATCACCCACAACTTTTTGGTTTGCATATCTTGAACAAACATAACGCTGGTGACACGGCTATTGTACATTTGCGGTTTTACTTCTAGTTGCACCCGGCTATAAACAGCATATTTACCATCTGGAGAAACCACGGGTATGCTGCGGTAGTGACGCACTCCCGAACCACCCTTGGAACCAATAGCTTCTTGAGTCGCTGTGATCCATTTCCAAGGAATAGGATGAGGACTGCCTATGGGATCTATTTGTTCTGCTTGGGGTTGATCATCTGGTTCAGCAGCAGGTATTTCCGTCGTTGTGCTTGGTTGTGATTCTCTAAGAGTTGGTACTACTTGAGTTGCTGTCAATGATTCATTAAAAGACTTTTCTCTCGAAACAGAGTTTTCTTGTGCTTTCAAAGACTTGATATTAGCAGCTTTAAGTTTTCGGATTAAATTAAGTTGACTAACAGGAACCTCTGTTAATGGTGCAAGTTCAACTGCTGCCAAAGGATCAGAAACAGTTAAATCGCTCTTTGATACAGAACTATCTGCTTGATCCAAAGACTCAATTTTATCCGGTGGTAATACTTGCGGTTTCTGGACAGCAGTATTTTGTATTGGCACAGAGTCAAATTCTTTTGTTAAGGAGTTGATTTGATCTGTTTTTAATATTTCAGCTATCTCAGGTTGCCCAACTACAGCTATTTCCTTTGATACAGAGTCAGACTCTCCAGTTATAGAAGTTACCTTAGCTACTTCGGATCTGACTGGGATTGAGTGACCCGATGCTCCTAACAAGGGTGCGATAAGTATCACAACGACAACATAATTGAAAAATGGTTGCGTGCGGAACCATCCTGACAGCAAAAGGGGTTTAAGCATTTGTAGACTCTCTAGAAGTGGTGGTCGCTATGTGTGAAGCAATACCTATGCAGCAATGGGGCAGCCAGTAATTATATGTATAACAAAAAATTAAAAGCAATGACTAGATATTTTCTTCAAAGTTTGCAGAGTTTTACAAAAATTAAGTATCATTGTCTACAGCTTTTATTATTCAAGTACTGAATGTTTGGTTGCAAAAATAGTATAGTAAGTATGCTGATAACTCAGTAATTACTACACATATAATGTTGTTTCTACTATACCCAACCACACCAAAAAACAGGTATTAGTCGAGGGATATTCAAGGTATAGTTTGGGCTAATAAAGCTGGTAACTAAGAGTGAGATGACTTAGTTGTTGGGGATCGTACTAGCGATCGCTAGTACGCAGCAAACAAGTCATGTTACACACTCAATATAACAGTGCAAACCCCGATAACGGTAAATGTGAGGCGTTACGTGAATAAGCTCTTAAAGCGGACGGATAATAAAATCATACTCAGAAAATACTGTTGTCAGCAACCCAAAGTTATAAATTGCAATCTCAACTACAAAAATAGCTAGAAGATGCAATCGTGCTTTAGAAACCTAACTGCATTTAACGCCAATTTAGGGGAAATGATCGGGAACACAACAAAATTTACTCGGTAGATGCTCTAGCGGCTCGTGACGAAATACCACTAAACGATTAGGCTTTCCTTAGGCAGATGCAGTTGATCCTAGCTGTTACACTTGTCAAATTAACTATTAAGTTAATCAAGCAGCCTTTGGTTTCACCAATACGAAAATATTGTACCACCAAACAGCCGATATTATTTACAAAAAACTTTGCTTTGCAACTGCCGTGCAGAATGTAAGAGGCTGCTAAATCCTGGCTTGGTGAATTCTATTTCGATATGCAACTTAGATGTTGTCAGTTATCAGGGGCGCACCTACCATTAATTAATGACTAACAACTAACAACTATTTATTAATGAAAATTGTATTCTTTGGTACACCACAGTTTGCTGTACCCACGTTGGAAAAGTTATTGAATCATTCAGAATTTGAGGTGTTGGCAGTTGTGACTCAACCAGATAAACGCCGGGAACGCGGAAATAAACTTACGCCTTCACCAGTAAAAGCGATCGCAACTGCTCACAACTTACCAGTATGGCAACCCGAACGGGTGAAAAAAGACGCTGAAACTTTAACCCAACTCAAACAATTAGATGCAGATGTATTTGTTGTTGTCGCCTATGGACAGATTTTATCGTCAAAAATCCTAAATATGCCAAAGTTAGCCTGCATTAATGTGCATGGCTCGATTTTACCCAAATATCGCGGTGCAGCGCCGATTCAGTGGTGTTTGTATAACGGTGAGAAGGAAACGGGGATCACGACTATGTTAATGGATGTGGGGATGGATACCGGGGCAATGCTAGAAATAGCCACTACACCGATTGGATTACTGGATAATGCCCAAGATTTAGCCGACAGACTAGCTGCGATCGGTGGGGATTTGTTGGTGGAAACTCTCTTGAAGTTGTCACGCCAGGAAATTCAACCAATCCCCCAAGATAATTTAGCAGCTACTTATGCACCTCTGATTCAAAAACAAGATTATGGTTTAGATTGGTCAAAAAGCGCTATCCAATTACACAATCAAATCAGAGGCTTTTACCCTAACTGCACGGCTACCTTTCGTAACAACCTGCTGAAAATCACTGCTTCTGCTCCCCTTGCTTCTGTAGGCGATCGCAATCTCCCATCAGAATTACAAGAATTACTGCATAAATTGCCTGATTTGTCAAATATATCAGACAAACCCGGAGAGGTAGTGAGCATTGTTAAAGGAATTGGCGCGATCGTCCAAACTGGGGAAGGTTTGTTGCTGTTGCGAGAGGTTCAGCTAGCTGGTAAACGTCCCCAGTCGGGATGGGATTTTGTTAATGGTACCCGCTTAACTGTGGGAGAAGTTTTTGGTGCGGGGAGTTGAGGGGGATGAGGGGGATGAGGGGGATGAGGGAGAATAACTTTTAACAGACGCGATTAATCGCGTCTCTCCTAACTCCTGTACAGACGCGATTAATCGCGTCTCTCCTAAGACTTTTCATAAAATCGGCAAGATTTGCAAGGGCCATCTGGGTTAACTGCACAGCGAATAATTTCTGAATGAGCATTGTAGCAGCAGGTGGCATCACCGATTACCCAACGTCCCCCAACCAAACTTTTCTCAGATGGTCGTTTTGCAGACTGCACGTAAATAGCAATATTATGCAAACGGTAACGTCCGGCTTTAAGTTGGTATCTATGGCGGCGCTCTAAAACCGCGTAGGTTTTACCTTCAAAATCGAGATAGTTTCCGGGTTGGGGTGTCCAATCAAGTTGAACTCTGCCGAGAGACTCACGCGGATGCGTCAGAATCACCTCGGTTTGTAAAGAGTCTGGCTCCATAAGCTGATGTAATTTGATTTACGTTATAAGGATGGTATCGTAATAGCTTTCTTTAGCTTACCGAATTTAGATTACAATTATTGACAATGCCCTGCGCCCCTACGAATTACGGCAACCAAAAGTCAGGGAGGATAGATTTGCCCAAGTCGCGCCAGGTTTGGTTGAGCGATCGCGCCACTTGTATATGCACTTCATCCTCTTCTACAGCTAAAATCTCAGATGGCTGACCTTCTCCCAAATAAGACACCACCAAATTCGCCGCCTCCAAACCAGTAACATAAGCCTTTTCCTGTGACCAGGAACCATGACGGTTCACAATCCAATCCCCACTCATAAACACATTCTCAAAACTTGTCTTAGCGGGCAACATATAACGATAGCTACCAGGTGCAAAATGAGTCACCGCCTGATGTAGCCGAATTACACTACTATCAATGATCTTTGCCTCTCGAAACGCTGGCACACAAGTTGCTAAATAACCCTGAACTATGGGTAAAATCTCCTCATCACTCAAACCCAGAAACTGATTCGCATGATAAAAATCAGCTTCAATTACCGTTCCCGGCTCATCCCGATATTCATCATGTAGAGCATTCAAATCAAAAAATGTCCAACCTGTAGTTGCATCGAATCCAAAGCAAGCATTGGAAGGACGAGGAATATCAATTTTGCGGTCAAACCATAGTCGCGTTGCTAAAACATCAATTGCTCCTAAATTGCTCAAATTACGGAATTCTTCACGGTTTTGTAAACTAGGGCTAGTTGAGACAATTTTCTTCATCCCCGTGATCCCAACCGCAAAAATCACGGCATCTGCTTCAATTACTTCATCACCGCAAACTACACCCTTGGCTCGATGATTACTATCAACAATTAAGTCTGTAACCCGTCGTTTGGGCAATACTCGCACACCAGCTTTTTCAATACGTTCCACCCAAGGACGAAATATCTTTTCACCAACAGTTCCCCGACACCAAACTACATCAAAATCCGGTTGATGAGCCAGAATAAAAAAGTAAAGCATTCCTAAAGTTGCTGCGGCTGAACATTGTTCACCAGGGGCAAATAAGCCCACTAATAACATTGGTTCAAAAGCCTCGCGGTAAAGTCGTGCAGAAACGTTAAATTCTTTGAACAATTCACGGGCAGTTACAAAATCATAGCGCCGCCAAGCTGCATCAGAATTGTCAAAATCAACAACTGCATAAAGTAAAGGCAGAGCGCTGAGACGATCAATTAGTGGCAGCCGCTTAAACTGAGTATAGAGAAAAGTTCCCAGTGGCGAGGGGAGTCGCGGTAAGTCTTGAAAAATCGGTGATTCAACTTCCAAACCTGCTGGCGAATATTGCGAAGAACGAGTCCAAGTAGTAAAAGGATTAATTTCTAATTCATTGATTAGGGAAAAAATATTTTTGTAAGGATACCAGAAGCCATGAATGCCAGCTTCAACAGATTTTCCGGCGGCTGTTTGCCAACCTGCCACCAATCCACCAGGATAGGGGCCTGCTTCTAGAAGTGTCACATCATAGCCTTGCTTTGCCAAATGGTAGGTTGCTCCTAAACCAGCCCAACCAGCACCTACAACTACCACCCGTTTTCGTTGTAACCCTTCTACCATCACAGCCTCCAATTGTTGCAGTCCATCAACTAATGTATACGAACTTGCCGCTCTGATCAGATGACGGGTTGCTATTATAGCGGTTTCCCCTTTGGATGCAATAGGCGCTTTGGTAGCACAGCTGTCATGCGTGTTAACTTAACATTAAAAGGGCTAATGGAATTCCCGTAGCTCTGAAGAATGGCTAAGGTGAAGGAGTTCAGTAAAAATCACTTGCGGTTCATGCTGAGTTAAGAGTATAACAGAAAACAGACTTAACTATTCATAAGGAATAATCATAATGAATCAATTAGCAAATGCAAAATTCAGTCTAAATGACTTTGAATTACGAGATGGCATTTATTTTCCTAGCGACTATGAACAGTTGAATAATACTCAACATAAAAAAACGTGGGACGCAATTGGTAAAACATACTATGGTTCCCAAAAAATTGAAAAAGTTGCAGATACGTCGCCGATGAAACAAGATTACACTCTGCTAACTGGCACGCCTGGAGGTACTTGGAATAAATTCCCGTTGAATAAATCTGTTGGTTCTATTTTAGAGATTGGTTCTGGTTATGGTCGCGCATCTTTACATCTTTCTAAAGCGAAAAATCTGAGATGCGAAAAATATTATGGAATTGATATTTCTGAGCCTTTGTTGCGGCGGTTAATCAAGGTTAAACAAGAATATAATTTTTTCCCAGAAGCTGAATTTAACTTGATTTGCGATTCTGCTGAAATATTGCCTTTAGAAGATAATTCTATAGATTTGGTCATTTCTAACTGCGTCTTTATGCATATCCCAGATGCACAATTAAGAAATTTGTTGGCTGATATCTCTCGGATGCTAAAGCCTGGTGGAATTTTCGTTTTTAATCATTCCTTTCACAACAAGTCTTGTCCTTCTCATATTATCCATAATTTTATCAGAAGGCTGAACCCATTTGTGAGAAATCCAGTTTATCTCAAGCAATATACATCTGCTGAAATAAATGAAATGTTAGCGACTGCTGGGATGAAAACGAAATGTCCACAATACATTGTCGAACCAACGGAAGAATATGCAATTTTGCCGGAAACTATTAAAGGAATTCCGGTGCCGTTTGCTAATGCTATCAACAGAAGTCTCAAGCCATCAGGTAGTTTAAAAGAAACTTTGGCTTATGGTTTTAGTGCCTACAGCAGTCAACTGGAATAATTACAGCTATTTTCATCTATTTGAATTACACCTGTCGTAGGGGCACAGCATTGCTGTGCCCCTACAGCGTTGTTTAGTTTTTGCCATTTTCTTTATTGTTTGTTAGGTAATTTACCAACTTTTACCTACATATTTAAACTAAAGTTGGTAAATTAGGGATTAGTTGAGCTAATTCTTCCCTACGCAACTATGCCATTGGACTTATCGCCTCTTTGGATATCACTCAAAACTTCATTACTTGCTACATTTATCACCTTCTTTTTGGGTATCGCTGCTGCCTACTGGATGCTGGGATATCGTGGCAAAGGCAAATCGCTGATTGAGGGTATCTTTATTGCGCCACTGATTTTACCGCCCACGGTTGTCGGCTTCTTGTTGCTGCTATTTTTTGGGAAAAATGGCCCTGTAGGGAAACTCATGCAGGCTTTTGACTTCAGCATCGTCTTTACTTGGTATGGTGCTGCGATCGCAGCTACCGTAGTTTCTTTCCCTTTGATGTATAAAACTGCATTGGGAGCTTTTGAACAAATAGATGGTAATCTGCTGCGAGTAGCTAGAACCCTTGGCGCAACCGAAGCCACAATCTTTTGGCGCATCAGTTTTCCCCTAGCACTACCTGGTATTGTCGCCGCCACAATGCTTGCTTTTGCCCGCGCTTTGGGAGAATTCGGCGCGACGTTGATGCTGGCTGGTAACATTCCCGGACAAACGCAGACAATCCCAATGGCGATTTATTTTGCTGTGGAAGCGGGAGCAATGAATGAGGCGTGGTTTTGGGCGATCGCAATTATGGTGATTTCTCTATCTGGAATTATTGCAGTCAACTTCTGGCAAGAATTGCGGGAAAAGAAGAGGGGAGTAGGGAGCGGGGAGCAGGGAGCGGGGGGAGCAGGGGGAGAAAATCTTTATACGCCGCACTCTAGCTTTGAATCTGGTGGATTGTTTGTCAACATTGAAAAAATACTTCCTAGCTTTCATTTAAAAGTTGCTTTCAATAGCAATGATCAACCCTTGGGATTGTTGGGGGGTTCTGGAGCAGGTAAGAGCATGATTTTGCGCTGCCTTGCGGGGATAGAAACACCCACAATCGGGCGCATAGTTTTAAATGGCAGAGTCCTGTTTGACTCCGAACAAGGAATTAATTTACCCAGCCGCGATCGCCACATCGGTTTTTTAGTGCAGAATTACGCCCTATTTCCGCACATGAGTGTGGCGCAAAACATCGCTTTTGGCTTGCCCAAAAAACTATCTGCTGGCAGTATTAGAGTACAGGTAGAGGAGCAACTAATAGCGATGCAGTTGCAAGGATTAGGCGATCGCTATCCGCACCAACTTTCTGGGGGTCAACAACAACGAGTAGCCTTGGCAAGAGCATTGGCAAGTCAACCGGAAGCATTGCTTTTAGATGAGCCGTTTTCAGCACTCGATACCCATCTGCGTAGTCAATTAGAGCAGCAAATGACAGAAACTCTTGCTGACTACCAAGGTGTGACTTTATTTGTCACTCATAATATGGAAGAAGCTTATCGGATTTGCCCGAATCTGTTGGTATTGGAGCATGGTAGAGCCGTTCATTATGGCAACAAACATGATATTTTCGAGCATCCTACTACTGTGAGTGTTGCCCAACTTACCGGATGCAAAAACTTCTCCCGTGCTGTTCTCCAATCATCGCACCAGGTGGAGGCGACTGATTGGGGTTGTACTCTTCAAGTAATTGAACCAATCAAGAGCGAATTATCCCACGTCGGCATTCGTGCCCATCAGTTCATTTTTACCAACGACTCATCACAGCAAAATACCTTTCCCTGCTGGGTAGTAGGCACAAGTGAAACGCCCCATCGAATGACGTTGTTTCTCAAATTACATTCGGCTGCCATAAATTCTCAAGATTACCATCTGCAAGCTGAAGTCTTCAAAGAAAAATGGGCGACTATGAAAGACCAACCTTTTCCTTGGTATGTGCGTTTAGATCCTCTGCGCTTGATTTTGATGGAGTGAACGCAGAGATATACATAAGGAAAAAATCCTTGGAGGTTTTGAATGAATAAACAAGACAATCACTAACTCAAGGACTCTCTGCCTCCATTGCCCAAAAATTCATCATTGATCCAAAAAGTGTCGAATCTTCTCAAACATTGTCCATTCAACAAATTCAACTTCCTGCCAAGCAACCCCGTCGCGGGAGCATCTCAGTGAAAGAAAATATACCAGATGAGAAACAAGATTCTTGCTCCCTCTCCTTGGTAAGGAGAGGGTTGGGGTGAGGTTTTACAAGGCTTTTTACACTCATTGAGATGCTCCCCCGTCGCTACTTTGATCCAGACAAATAATCTCAATTAGTCCAATCAATTAGATAGAGATCATGGGATTCTAGAACCTTTAGAAAATGGAACCTATGAGTTATACTGTTTTACTTTAATAATGATACAAATACGTTGGTAGGGGTACAGCATTGCTCATTGCTGTACCCCGACGACAGATGTGGTTCAAATAGATGAAAACTGCTGTAAATGCCGATTAGCTTAGAAGGGCAATATTGACCTCAGAATACTTTACGTTCTTCTAGATGAGCAAGAATATCTGAGCGATCACTCAACTGAGCTTGAGAGCTTTTCGCCGTCATCCACGAGGTGGGAAGAAAGCGCAGCCTTTCTTAAAACAAAGCCCCATGTCTCTACAGCTAAGATTCTAGCTCAGAAATAACACACCTTGAAAGGGTTAATTATAAATTATACCATACAGATGAGTTAGAAATTCGCGGTGATCACCAAGAATGGAAGCGGCTGACGAAAGCTAATTTCAAACTAACCGCACTCTTGAGTTGAACATGATTAGGTAATCCAAATGAAAAAACCTGGATTTATTGAGCGTCATCACCTGTGGACAGAAATCCAAAAAGAAGCATCTTCAAAGATCAAGGCTGTTGTCAAAGAACGGGATCTATTGTTGATTCGTACCGCTTGGTCAGACCAGCATGGAATTGTTCGCAGCAAGTCGCTCTTACCCCAAGCGTTTTTAAGCGCCTTAGAAAACGGTATGCAAATTAGCACAGGGACATTCCTGTTTGATACTGGTGGTGCAATAGTATTTAACCCCTTCGTTCCCGGCGGAAGCTTAGATATGCCTCAGATGACAGGTGCGCCAAATCTTGTGGCTGTTCCTGACCCTCATACCTTCAAAATTTTGCCTTGGGCAAAACGCACTGGCTTTATCCTCTGTGACGAGTACTTTCAAAATGGTCAGGTAATGCCCTTTTCCAGTCGCGGTATTTTGCGCCAATCATTGGTAGAGTTAGAACAAAGAGGGTTGGAGCATATTGTTGGCTTAGAAGTTGAGTGGTATCTGGCAAAGTTGTCAGATCCGATGTTAGCGATCGCTGATGTTGGTACTTCTGGAAAACCTGGTGAACCTGCCAAAGTTAGCGCTGTAGAACATAGCTTCCAATACCTTTTAGAATCTCACAATCCAGAGATTCACGACTTACTGCGCGTTCTGGCAGAAAACTTAGTTGAAATGCAATTGCCTTTAAGGAGTGTAGAAAACGAAGGAGGTGCCGGTCAATTTGAATTTACCTTTGACCCAATTCCGGCATTGCAAGCTGCGGATACAATGATGATATTCCGAATGGCGACGAAGCAAATCTGCCGTCAACAAGGTTACATCGCATCCTTTATGTGTCGTCCAGGACTGCAAGGTTGTTCTTCTAATGGCTGGCATTTGCACCAATCCCTTGTAGACCGAACCACAGGCGAGAACGCTTTCATGTCTGCAAACACCAAAACCCTGATGTCAGATTTAGGTAAACACTTCGTTGGTGGTCTTCTCAAACACGCCAATGCTGCTTCTGTGTTCACAACCCCAACAATTAACGGCTACAAAAGATTTAGACCTTATTCCCTAGCTCCTGACCGTGCAGGATGGGGATTGGAAAATCGAGGGGCAATGATTAGATTACAAGGCGGTTTTGATGACCCCACCACCCACATTGAAAACCGAGTTGGAGAACCAGCAGCCAATCCCTATCTGTATATGGCATCGCAATTGATTTCTGGGTTAGATGGTGTAGATCATAAACTTGACCCTGGCTCCCCAACAGAGTCACCTTACACTACAGAAAGTCAGACCTTGCCTAAAAGTTTGCCAGAGGCAATTTCATATTTGAGCCAAAGCGAACTTTTTTCTGAAAAAATGGGGCAGGAGTTCATCAACTTCATCATTAAGATGAAACAGAGTGAAATTAATCGCTTTTTGCAGTCCGTCGCTTCGCAGCCACCAGAAGACTATTTATTGCAGGTGACTAACTGGGAGCAAAGAGAATATTTTGAATTATTTTGAGTTGAGTTTGGTTTAAAGAACTTCCAAAAAATGAAATTACCAGTAAATCATAATGATAATCACTTTTCCGCAAAATCTAAAATTAAATGACTTGCCCCTGACTTGATTGCTGGGGTCAATCTAAAATCTAAAATCTAAAATCTAAAATTGTTTGACTCTCACCGGGCTAAAAACTGACACACGATTTGCTCTAAGGAAACCCCATGATTTTTCACTCTAAGCAACAGCTAGTGCTGCAACACTACACTGTTGCCATAGATTTTTTGGATGCCGTCAAGACTTTGGTAGAAAAAGACGATAGGATTCGCTATCCATCAAAATTCTGTAACCCAGCCACATCAGCACGAAGGGGAAAATCTTGCGAGCATAACGGCTGAGTATCAAAGCGATACCAGGTAGATGTGTCAGACTATAGGACATAAATAGCCAGCAGAAAAGAATCAAATAGCAAACAGGTATGATTACAAACAGATTTTGGATTGAGCTGGTAGCAAACAGGGGAATATAGATCCCAAGATTGTTGCCGCCGTTGGAAATTGTGACCGCAGAGACGCGATAGGTCTGCGGATCGCGGATTACGTCCCAGAGCGATCGCTTTCTAGAATCAAATCCTCGAATTTTAGAGTTTCTTTTTAGATTGGCTGACTTATCTTCGGCTGAGTCATCCTTATTAAGGTTGAGCAAATTATTAATGCCAATGAGTATCGGCAGAATCCCTAGTAGACCAATCCAAGTCTCAGGAATTGCTAGACCCAGTAAAAAACCAAGGAAACTTACTATCACTAATGCCGTGAACCCTAAAATCTCACCAACTACAATATGTTGAGGACGAAAAGTACGATTAACCTCACTGAAGAAGGCAGTCAGATAAATATTGTCGTCAAAGGTTGTTGCCACAGCCGCAGCTAGCCCGATCTTAATTGTTGCAATTAACCAATCCATTACTATCCCTCACTCAACACCTATCTGATGACCAAAACTAGCGATCGCTCAACCGTTGTAGAGAATTCCCACAATATCGATATGATAATGTGAGTATCCCATATTGGGTGTAACTCAGAGCAAATCTGGTAGTTTATACATATCAAGGGGTGCTTTGACTTTATCTCCTATCTCCAATTCATCCGGCAATGTCCATCACCTATATTTATCAAAGGAGTCATTATGATTAGCCGTTTGATTGACCTTCTGCCTAGAGGCACAGGTCAAAACATCTTACGGTCGCTCAGATCAGCCATTCGTAGATCGGCTACCTACAAATTTGCAGTTAGATTTTGCATTGGCCTTGTCTCGATTTTGGTTTTGACTCTAGTTTTTGACGGTCATGTTATTGCCGCTTCTGAATCTAGCAATCAGATATCCTCTCTAATGAATCAGTTCAAACTACCCAAAAGCTCAATAATGCAGTTATTGGAAACTGTGGGACTATTTGTGGGAGGCATAATTTTCTGTATAGTTTTGGATCGCTGGTTTTCTAGCCGTTCTGGTCAATCTAGCAACACGCCCTTAGCTGAACAAGCGCGGCGGCTCAAGCAACTCAAAATAGGATATCCAGAGGGGATGACAAATCTGGAAGTTCTCCGTACTCAAGGCTTGCTGGAAAACCGTTTGCGACCTTATGGGCTGAGTGTCACCTGGACAAGTTTTTTATCAGCATCTTCTCTGATTGAAGCACTCAGCAACGGGACAATTGACTTTTGCGGCGGCGGCGGCACGGCCAGCATCTTTTCTCAAGCGGCGGATCATGTATTTGTGCGAGTAGCTAAAGAAAAATATACCTCTCCCAAAGGTCAAGCGATTCTGGTACCGGAAAATTCGCCGATTCAGACACTTGCCGACCTGAAGGGTAAGAAGATCGCTTTTGACAAAGGCTCAAGCGCACATTATATACTTGTGCGATCGCTAGCAAAAGTCGGACTCGATTTTAGCGACATTGAGCCAGTTTATCTAACACAACCGGAGGCGCTACCCGTATTCCGCCGGGGTGAGGTCGATGCTTGGGTGATTTGGGTTCCCTACACAGCAACTCAAGCTCGAAGCGCTTACCCAGGGCGATCGATTGCAGACTTAGAGAGCATATTTGGTGACAAAGCCTCCGTAGAAGTTCCGACTTATTACTACGCGATTCCAGAGTTGGTACGCGACTATCCCGACTTGCTCAAGGTGATTTTAGAAGAAGTAAATGAAGCTGGAACTTGGGCTAAGAGACAGGAATTAGAAGCTGTTAAACGATTGACAGAACATCATGAAATCGATCCATCCATCGTCGAAACTTTACAGAAACATAGTGGCGAACGCGCCATTATTCCCATTGACGATCAATCGCTCACTGCCCTACAGCATCAAGCAAATATATTTAGAGATATAAATCTGATTCCTGAGCGGGTGAATGTGAAAGATGGAACCTATAGCTTGCAGACTAAGCAAAACTGGACTTATTAATCCGATTTTCTAACTGATTGCTTTTGCGTAGGCGTAGCCCGTACTTTTTTACGCATGAGAGCTTATGCAGCACTAGCACAAGAGCGCTACCGACTGCCAACTTACCCAGTACTTGTTAACATCTTACCGCCCCCATCTACCTTAACTATTGTCAATAGTAACGAACCGCCAAGGACGCGTTCGCGTAGCGTCTCGTAGAGAAGGACGCGAAGAAAGAAAGAAGTTAAAAGGGTTTGGCGCAGCTTTACAAAGAAATGGTATGAGTATTTTTTCTCAATAAATTCATTCATTTCCCAAATAAGCTTCAATTACAGCCGGGTCATTTCTAACTATAGATGGTTCACCCAAAGCAATTAATTGACCAAAATCTAACACAGCAATGCGATCGCACAAACCCATAACTAATGGTACATGGTGTTCTATAAGGATGATCGTCAAATTGAAGCGATCGCGAAGGCTGCAAATAAATGCACTGAGTTGCTGCTTTTCGTTGGGGTTCATTCCCGCCGCAGGTTCATCGAGAAGTAAGATTTGCGGTTTTAATGCTAAAGCGCGGGCAATTTCTAGCCGACGCTGATCACCGTAAGCAAAGTTTTTGGCTTTTTCGTCAGCGCGATCGCTCAATCCCACTAAATCCAATAAATCTAAAGCTTTTTGCTTAGTTTTCAATTCTTCACTAGGCGCTGGTGGTAATCCCAAAATTCCTGTAATCATATTACTTTTAGTGTGTAAATGTCGGGCAATTATCACATTTTCTAACGCCGATAATTCCCCAAACAAGCGGATATTTTGGAAGGTACGGGCGATACCTAAAGCAGCAATTTGATCAGGACGCAGTTGGGAAATTTCTGCACCTTGATAAATTAATTGGCCGCTAGAAGGTGGAATGAAGGCAGTAATCAAATTAAACAGTGTTGTTTTGCCAGCACCATTCGGGCCAATCAGTCCAAAAATCTCATGTTTATTTACACTAAAAGATACATTATTTACCGCCACTAGACCACCAAAGCGGCGAGTCAATGCTCTTGCTTCTAAGACGATACTGTTGTTAGCTTCTGGAGTCCTGTGTGATATCATGTCCGCCAAATTATCCATAATAAAAGAACCCCACCCCCAACCCCTCCCGAAGAGCGGGGAGGGGAGCTAAAGTGCAGCTTTCGCGGGGTGGGCTTGGGGGTATTATGCTTAATTGCCCGGACATGATATGACATTTTTGCATATTATTATGAATAGTTCACTTTTGGGTTTTGCGTCTTGGGAAAATCTCTGGAGTAATTAACCCTTGGGGGAAAAAGATTGTACCTATTACGATTAGGAAGCCAAAAATAATTAATCTCCCATCTCGCAAAAATTGTGCTAACCAATTAGGTAAACCACCAGTATCAGCGAGACTTCGCAGAATCTCTGGTAAGGCTGTAAATACCATACCTCCGACTACTGGGCCTAAAAAACTTCTCGAACCACCAATCAAAACAAAAGTTAAATATATAATACTGGCATCAAAAGTACCTTGACGAGCATTCCAGGTATTAAGGAAGTGGGCGCTAATTGCACCTACCATCCCTGCTAGGATAGCCCCTAATGTAAATGCCAAAACTTTGTAATAAGTGGGATTAATTCCCATTGCACCCGCAGCTAATTCATCTTCGCGGATAGCGATAAAAGCCCTTCCGACGCGGATGCGTTCTAAACGATAAAGCAACACCATACTAATTAATAGTAAGGGTAGAGCAATCCATAAATATTCAAGTTGTGTTTGGAAAGGTTGAGGAATGCCAAAAATTCCCACAGCACCGCCTGTAATATCTAGATTGAGGGAGATGACGCGCAGAACTTCCACAAAAGCGATAGTTGCGATCGCTAAATAAATTCCTCGCAATCTCAACGCTGGAATTCCCACTATTATACCCAATAAACCAGAAATTATACCCGCAATTAACATCTCTAATAACAGCAATGGAATGGGATATAAACTACTACTAGATGTCAAAACTTTTGTGGATAAAATTGCTGCAATATATCCACCTAAAGCATAAAATCCCGGACTAGCTAAAGACAATTGCCCTGTCATTAGCGGTAAGTAAAGCGATAAACCTAGTAGCGCCCCCAATACCATAGAGACAATTAGAGAACCGTAAGTAGCGAAAAAATCAGCCATTTTAATTAAGCTTAATCAAACTATAGCTTTTATCAACTATTAAGCTGTTAATATTTGCTCTGCTGTCAGCGCCAGTTCAGGAAAAGTTCGTGACACAATCCGTTCTGAACCTCTAAACTGTGTGCGTTGATATTTTCCCTCAGCATCTAATAGAAAAACAAATACAGCCGGAACTTTTGGATTTCCTAAATACTCTCTTAGTGCGATCGCTAAATAATCTACAATCCAATATTCTGTAATACCTAAGCGTTGATATTCATCTAATTTATCAATGTAATCATCTTCCCAATTAGTTGATGTTACCTCTATAGCTAACTGGATGGGTTCTTCAAGTGCAGAGTAAGCAGAACGATTTGAGCGCCATCTATCTTTATCTATCACACTTACATCAGGCTTGCGCCCTTGTTCTATTCCATCAGCAGTTATCGTTCTCAATAATGCTGTGTTTGTTAGTACGTAATTTAGGTTAATTCGCCTAATTTGATCATGGAAAGAGTCAGCGATAAAATCAGCGACATCATCATGATTTCTGGTTGCACGCACTTCGACAATTTCTCCATCTACAAGTTCATATAAACCTTCTTCTGGACACTGTTCTAAAAATTGATCAAAAGTTAATTTTTGTTTGGTGTATGTTTTCATAGGGCTACGTCTCCCAAGGCTATTTCGTTTTTGACATAAACCGCCCAGAACTAAAGTTCCGGGCTAATAACTAAAGTCCGTTAAAACGGACTATAACCTTTTCTTAGTACAGAATTTCACAAGTTCGTAGCGTTATCAAGTCTCCTCACATCTTGCACCTAGCCCTAGCGATTAGAAATCGCGGCTATACAAACGAAGTCCGCCTGCGCGGACTAACACAAAATCAATGTTTTCAACCCGCGCAGGCAGGTTTTGCCTCGTGTAGCCGCGACTTCCAGTCGCCTGGTGCAAGATATAAGTTTCCCAAAGCCTTACTAGTAGCTTACTCAATTCGTCACGGATTTATGAAATGCTGTACTTAGTCGTCTTTAGACGACTTTCGCTATTACAGGACTTACGCACTCAAAACCTGAAACCTAGATCCCCCCTAACCCCCCGATAAATTGGGGGGAACCTTAAAAGCCCCCTTTTTAAGGGGGTTGGGGGATCTCTTGTGCGTAAGTCCTATATTAGACTCAGAATTCATTCTGAGGTGGGCTAGATGAGAATGAAATAGCCCTGCTACGTCTCCTGAACTTTAAACTTTCTGAATAAACCGCCGTCCTAGCAAACCTTGGGGTCTAACTAATAACATGATAAACAAAATTCCAAAGGCTACTGCGTCTTTATATCCAGAGTATTCGGCGGGTACAAACGCCTCCACTAATCCAATTAACAAACCTCCCAACACTGCACCAGGAATACTACCTAAACCACCTAAGACAATTACCGCTAAACCCCGTAAACCAAAAGCAATGCCGAAATATGGCCCTGCAATACTAACACTAGAAGCAACTAAAGTTCCCGCTAATCCTGCTAAAAAACTGCTGATGAAGAATGTTAGGATGATAAAACGATCGCTATTAATTCCTAACAAACTAGCTGTAGTTGGATCTTCGGCGATCGCCTGCATTGCCTTACCATATTTAGTCCGATTGATAAAATAGGTAAGAATTGCCACAATCACCATTGATACACTAAAAATTACCACCTGAACACTGCGAATCGGAATTGGGTTTTCTGGACTCCCAAAGTTAATCGCAGAGGGCAAATTACCATAAGTATTTGCGGGGTATGTGTAACTTTCCGCGCCTACTAAATACTGGATTAAATTCACAATTACCACTGCTACCCCCAAGCTGGAAACAACAGTTAGTAAAGGATCAGACCCTTGGCGCCGCAAAGGTTGAAAAGCAATCCGTTCCATTACTACCCCTATCAATCCCGCCAAGGTACTTCCTAAAATTAAGGATATAGCAAAAGGTAATTTTATCGGCAAGGCTGCATTAGCCAACAAGCCATTAAATCCAAAGTTACCACCCATGAGTGCATAAGTGAAATATGCACCCAAGGTAAAAATCGCGCCATGAGCTAAATTAATGATGCCCAAAATAGAATAAACCAAGGTATATCCTAATGCAAAAATTGCATAGACGCTGCCGATGGATAACCCATTTAATAATTGCTGCAAAAATAGATTTATATTCATTTAGCAACTATTTTAGAAATGTGAATTTACCTTGGCTACCGTCTTTTGCCATCTTGATTTGGGCTACATAGAAATCTTTTTGAATAACTTCACCTATGGGAGTAAAACCAATTTCACCCAGTGGTGTATTATATGTTCCCACAAGTATCTGTTTATTTAATTCTGTCCGCAATTCTGGTAGCTGTAATTTGTTGACTTTGCTCTTTTTATCTAAAGCTTGAAGTGCTTCGACATAAACCTGCACTGCTGCAAAAGCTTGAGCGCTAAATTGAGGCGGCTCTTTTTTGTATTCGTCAGTATAGGTTTTGCGAAATGCTGCGTTAATTTCACCTGGATGTTCTGGACTGTAAGCTTGAGCAATCAACACGCCATCACAAAATGCTTTACAAACTGGCAATATATTCGATGTATTTAGACCATTTCCACCGACAATTAAGCCTTTATAACCCAGTTCGCGCAGTTGTCTGATTAAATTACCACCATCCGCAGCCAAGCCAGAAATAATTACCAAATCTGGTTTGAGATTAATCGCATTCGTAGCTTGACTTTGAAAATCTGTATCACTGGTTTGGAATTTTTGTACTGTTACCAATTCCAGCCCTTGATCCTTAACTGTTTGCTGAAAAATTTCCGTTTCTGACTTGCTAAATGCATCATTTTGAGCATAGAAAACTGCGACTTTTTTAAGTTGGGGGTTTTGCTTCAGTGCAGCTTTCACCGAATTAGGCGCGACGATGGAAACTGGTGCAGAAACACGAGCAACGTAATCACCAATTTCGGGAATGTTTTTAGCAGTATTTGATGGCCCAATAATTGGTACTTTTGCACGATCGCCAATGGGGTCAGCACTAAAGGCTTGCTGTGATAAAGTTGGGCCGACAATCCCAATAACTTTATCTTTGTTAATTAAACTTTGAAAAGCGTTAATTGCCCCGGCTTCATCACCGCTAGTATCTTGAAACACCAATTTAATTGGTGTGCCATTAACACCACCTTTACTATTGAAATACTTCTCGGCAAGTTTGGCTCCAGCGACTTGTTCTTGACCTAGTAATGCCACGTTGCTAGTTTGAGCAACGGCAATACCGATGGGAATAGCAGCCGACGATGTACCCGTTGTCGCTGTGGTATCAGTTGCAGGGTTATTTGTGGTACTATTTGGACTATTAATTGGAGAATTTGTCACAGTCTTAGTGCCACCACCACAGCCTGTTAGGAGCAAAGCGCAAGTTGATAATAATGCTGTTGTCCGAGCGATCGCGTTGTTCATCGTTGGATAATCATGTAGTTATTAGATATTCGGCAAAAGCTAATAATGGAAGGAGTCAGAATTCAGAATTTCAGAATTCAGAATTCAGAATTCAGAATTTCAGAATAACCGAGCAGTCAAGTCAGGGCAAAGAGTCACGGAAAAAATTTTATCTCGTTCCCAGTCGGAGACTGGGAATGCCCCTCATTGAGGCTCCGCCTCCGTAACTTGCGGCAGAGCCACCAGGATCGGCATTTCCAGCCAGAGGCTGGAAACGAGATTTTCTGCGCCTCTACTTCGACTCAGTAACCATTGCACAGAATCCAGAATGGATTCTGGATTCTGGCTCGTGAATTCTGAATTCTTCTTCGTTATAATCTGCAAACAAAATGATGCAGATTTACACTCTTGCACGAATTCTATTAAATCATTCTTATTCCACCATGCAAAGCAAACATTCAAAGTCTTTGTATATACAAATTTATTATAATTAGTAATGATTTTATCATTCCCCGCTTCTATTTGGGAATGTGCTATGAAGTCGCCTTGTCAGTTGACTACTAAGTAAGCACTCTTAAGCCTTTTTTTCACTATCAGCGAATTTCTTAGGTTCATAGTGACGGCAACCGTTACACGGCCCGTCGGGATTGACAGCACAGCGAATGTAACCAGATCGGGCATTAAATTTGCAGCTAATGTCGCCAATCAGATAACCCACCCCTTCTAAATAATAGCGATCGCCTTCAACTGATCTGACGTTTTGCCCTCCCTGCACCGATCTAAAATTCATGGCTGCTTGTCTAAGCCGTAAGCGCGATCGCAAATGGGTTTTGCGGATCACCCACAGGGAAATCAGGGACGGTAAAAAACCAACGGCAATCACTAAAAGTGTGTTTAACACCTTCTTTTTACCTCTTCTGTGCGCTGATTGATTGTCCCTGATGTTGCACTCTGATTTTACGGGAGTGCAAATCTGAGGGCAGCTTTGCCTAATTGCCACCAACTATGGTTACAATTAGCAATGGCAGCGTGGTATTTAGCAATTTTGAGGAAGAAATCTCTTCTGCCACTTCAATCAGCATAACTGTTACGACCTTAGGGGTGAGTTGCCGATAATTTTAAGATTTATTGAGTAATACCTTTTTGAACAAGCATTTGGTGTCAGCCTCAGCCCGAATCTTGTTTTTTCTGTGTCGCTGCGATGCTAATCTTTTTTTGGTTTGCTGACGAAGTTGCTCTGCTAGCAGTGCGGCTTCCCTTTCGGCTCGGAATAAATCAACTCTTCGCGTCGTTAGAATAAATGATTTGTCTGGCTTTCGTTTCACCCAAGGGACGCTAACTGCAAAATATTGACAAATATTTTTGCATCCCTGCTGATTTAAAACTGGGTAACGTTTTTGAGTATTGAGTGTGTTAGCGATCGCTTTCAACTCTAATATCGCTGTTTCTAACTCTTCTGCCATCTGATTAATGCGTTCAACTTGCACGATCAAACGCTGCTGTTCACTGATGATTTTTTTCTCTTGGGGTTGCAGTGGCACTATCGCAGTAGTTACAGATGTTGGCTGCAACAGCAAAATAGGCTTTTTGTCCGTGTCTGGGATTTTTTTCATACTACCTCAAGTAAGGCTAGCTGACTTGTAAGGCATTTTAGCAGCAAAATAGTATATTTGTACTAAATAAACATATATTAAATCAAGACACAATTTCAACAACCATCACCCCGGATCTAGAAGCTATCGTTACTAAAGTTGCGATTTTGTGATTAATATCAAAATTTTTCCCTTAAAATTACAATTTCTCCCTTAAGTTCACGATTTTTTCCTTAATATCACGACTTTTTTCTTAATATCACGATTTTTTCCTTAAAGTCACGATTTTTTTCTTAAAGTCACGATTTTTTTCTTAAAGTCACGATTTTTTTCTTAAAAACCCTTTTCAAACCTCGTTTTTAGCAAGAGGCTGGAAATGCTCTTCAATTGCGGCAGAGCCGCAAGTCTTGAGGCGGAGCCTCAACGACGGGCATTCCCAGTCTGAGAGGATGTTTGAAAAGTCCTATTGTCGGTATCAAATAGTTTTAGATCCCCCTAATTCGGTTCTTTCTAGTTCTTCTGTGATCCACTATTCCATTGACTGACTTTGGTTTGACTCTAGTTATTGGCATAGAGGATACACAATTTCTGGCTTTTGTCAAACCTTATGTTAACGTGAGTTCGACGGTTAGAAAAAGGCAAAAAGCTTGCTAAATATGGATTTGCTCAACTGGACAGGGCTAAGCGATCGCTACAATTGATTGAGAATGGGCAAAAAAGTCACAAAAAATGCCGAGACTAAGAATATCTAACAAAAATAAGGGTCTCGGCTATGTC
>NZ_JBALFC010000101.1:0-50946 GCF_036917755.1 Nostoc sp. | reverse complement strand
GCCAGAATTGAACAATATCGATTTCGCAGAGATCCCAAGGGTTACTTGGCTAATTTAGAGAGTCGTCTTCTCTAGTAAATTTTACCACACTAGGTTTTAACACTAGTTCAAATTTTACAGCCTATTTTACACGAACAAGCAATACAAACGTCTCCCGCAGAAAACAGAGATAGAACTAAGTGATTCTTTCTCACCCACATATATTTATCGCTATTAATTTAGTGTGGGATTTACTGTAGCCCATAGCTTTTAAACTAGTTTATTAAAAAGTCTAGATTAAGCATTTGAAATTTTTATAACTCAAATGTGTAGTTTTCAAATTCAAACCCGAGCGATAGTAACTACATCTGGCTGGTCTTGATACTTCCCTTGACGTGCTTCATAGTTAACATCACAAGGTGCTCCTTCCAAAAACATCAACTGGACTATCCCTTCATTGGCATAAATCCGACAGTCAGCGCTAGAAGCGTTGGATAACTCCAACGTCAAGTAACCACGCCAAGCTGCTTCAGCTGGAGTTACGTTTGCAATTATTCCGCAACGAGCGTAAGTACTCTTACCTATACAAATTACTGTAATGTAATCTGGTATTTCTAGCCTTTCAAGGGAAACTCCAAGTCCATAAGAGTGAGATGGAAGAATGAAGTAGCTGCCATTAACATCTGTGTGAAGTTCGGCCGGTACCAAGTTTTCAGGATTAAAATTCTTGGGATCAACTACAGTTCCTGGAATATGCCTAAAGATGCGGAAATCTAATGATGATAGGCGTATGTCATAGCCAAAGCTACCAAGACCAAACGAAATGACAGGTAATTCCTCACTATGACGGATTAAACTTGGCTCAAAGGGCGATATCATCCCCTTTTCAGCTTTTTCTTTAATCCAGATATCGTTTTTAATCACAGCTTCAAAGACTATTTTACACAGAATTACGATATTAGCAGAAATTGAGTATTTTGTTTAGGGCCGATAACTGCGACGGATTTCTGTAATTTGATCTGCTACATCGAGAAGAGATTTTGGCATCTCTGGCCCTGTGAGAATGATATCGACGTGGGGAGGGCGTTTTGCCAGAAACGCTAAAACTTCGGTTTCAGGAATTAAACCAAAGTTAATCGCTAAACTTAACTCATCTAAGATAACGAGAGAATACTTACTCTCACACACTACCTGTTGTGTATATTGCCATAGCTTTTGTAAGCTTTGGTTTTCCGTATCATCTAAATGTGGTGTATCGATACAACGAGGCAAATCACACCGAATCCAATCTAAATTTTGTCCGAGTTGTATGGGTCGATCCTGTCCTTGACGGATACCTCCTTTGAGGAACTGCACTATTAATACTGGCGTTCCTTGTCCAGCTATTCTCAGTGATTGAGCCATAACGCTTGTAAAAAAGTTGCGATTTGAGCTAGTGAAAACTTGCACTAGCCCTTCAACTGGATATGGTAAGGTAAGGGTTGAATTGATACTTTGGGTTTCTAGCTGGGCAACCATAGGGTGAAGTTCAAAAAGTTACAATAAATTAAAGGTTTCTGCTGGCGGTAATTCTTACAAATCTGCCTGTATAATCAATCTGTTTTTCACAGGTCTGGTGGATTTAGCAAATTGCATTCTTAGTCAAACACTAGGTTTGTGCTGAAGTCAAGAGTTATTTTCGTTTTTTCTCTGAAAGGAGTTGTAAAAATGAGAACACATGAGTTACAGTTCCAATTATTTAAAAAATCTGGGCATAACGTCTGAAAACCGCTAAATGTTAGATTTCCCGGTTGTTTGGGCAAAAAAGACTGAGAAAGTAGTGAATTTGACAGGATGAGGAGTGAATTGTTGTGAGATTGGTGATTCTGGGAGGTTCAGGATCGGGTAAAAGCACTCAAGCACAAAGGCTTTGCAGATACTTTGATATTCCTTTGATTTCTACAGGTGAGATTTTACGGGAAGCAATATCTGGCGATAATCTGCCATCGGAGTTTCGATGGTCCCAAACTGACCCCCGAAGTTCTCTTTCGGTTTACGCTAGCCTGAGTGAACTAGGCGATCGCGCACGGACTTATATGCAAAAAGGGGAGTTAGTTCCAGACGAAATGATCATTGAGTTGATCCAAATTCGCCTCAGCCAACCAGATATTAACTGCGATTGGGTGTTAGAAGGCTATCCCCGTACTGCCTTTCAGTCTGAAGAATTAGATTTTTTCTTGGATGATTTAGAGCAAAAGCTCGATTGGGCGATTTATCTCCAAGTACCAGAAGCAGTGATGGTTAGCCGATCCTTGGGGCGATCGCTACCAGATGACCAACCGGAAATTGTCCAACGCCGTGTAGAATTATTCTACGATCGCACCATTCCAATACTTGAATATTACGACCGTCGTCGCTGCTTGTTGACCATCAACGGCGACCAGTCACCAGAGATGGTGCAGCAAAATATTTTGACTCTGCTTTCAGTTCCTTAGAAAAGAAGCAGGGGAGATGAGGGAGATGAGGGGGCTAGGAGAATAACCAATGCCCCATGCCCAATGCCCAATGCCCCCCACTCAGATCATTTGCAACACTAAGCTAACCTTAAGGCAGTATTCTAAAACTTGAGGCAACTCCAATGGCTTGGCAGCGTCCAGACGGTCGGATTCCCTACGAACTACGTCCGATTAGCTTTTACCCTAGTTTCACCCGCTTTGCTCCCGGTTCTGTTCTCGCCAGATCCGGTGATACTCAAGTACTTTGTACTGTCAGTGTTACTAAGGGAGTTCCAAAGTTTCTCGAAGGAACTGGTAAAGGCTGGTTAACTGCTGAGTACCGAATGCTACCATCTGCTACCCAAAAACGGCAAGAAAGGGAATTATTGAAATTATCTGGACGGACGCAAGAAATTCAACGTCTAATTGGACGTAGCTTACGCGCAGCAGTGGATTTTGAGGCACTAGGAGAACGCACGCTGACTGTGGATGCTGATGTTTTACAAGCAGACGCTGGAACTCGGACAACAGCGATTACAGGCTCATTTGTGGCGTTGGCTCATGCGATTTCTAAATTGTTGCAGGAGGGTGTGTTGGAGCGATCGCCTTTGTGTGGACAGGTAGCAGCAGTTTCCGTAGGATTACTGGAGGGCGAGCCATTTTTGGATCTGAATTATATCGAAGATGTGGCTGCAACAGTAGATTTTAATGTGGTGATGAATCAACACCTGGGAATCATTGAAGTCCAAGGAACAGCCGAAGAAGGCAGCTTTAGCCGTACTCAGTTAAATCAGCTGCTAGATGTCGCCGAAAAGGGAATTCAGGAATTGTTAATCGCTCAACGTGAAGCGATCGCTGACTGGGAAACGCTGTTTGTGATTAATTAGTTTTATTAATTTTTAATAAGAATTAATAAATGTATCCTCTGTGGCGTTAATCAACAAAGTATCAAGTAACTGGGTGTAAATAAAAATAATTATGAAAGTGCTGTAGTAGTTAGTACAACTGACTACTGACAACTTATCGTTGAAGGTGATAAGGAGCGTCTACGTTTTTAAAACCTACCTAATCTAGGATGTTAAATGTTTCAAAAGTTAAAAAGGGGGATTGTAATAAGTTCGGTATTGTATTGCTGGAAGCCAGCAATATGATGAAGCCATGAATAAAACCGTTGAAGTTCTACCGGATCAGCCAGCGCTGGTTGCACGAGCGCTAAAATTAATTCTGTCCAAGTTAGAAACTGCTATTGAGCAGCGTGGGCAGTTTACCATCGCCTTATCTGGCGGTAGTACACCTAAACCGTTATACGAAGCGATCGCTACTCAAAAACTGCCTTGGGATAAAATTCATATATTCTGGGGAGATGAGCGTTACGTACCACCAGATCATCCCGATAGTAATGAACTGATGACACGTCGGGCGTGGCTAGATCGTGTTGACATCCCAGCAGCTAACATTCACCCCGTACCAACCTTGTCAGCTAATCCCGAACTGGCTGCTGCTAAGTATGAACAACAACTCAAAGAATTTTTCAATTCTTCTGGGGTCGAGTTTCCCTCATTGGATGTAGTATTACTAGGAATGGGTGATGATGCACATACCGCATCTTTGTTTCCCCACACAGAGGCTCTCCAAGTAGGCGATCGCCTAGTTACTGTGGGTAACAAAGACGGAAACCCCAGGATAACTTTCACATACCCCTTTATCAACTCTGCTCGTTGCGTGATTTTTCTAGTTGCTGGTGCTAATAAACGACCAGCTTTGGCGCAAGTCTTTGCACCTGTAGCCGATGACTTCACTTACCCATCCCGCTTGATTCAGCCCCAAGGAGAACTTTGGTGGCTGCTGGATGCGGCAGCAGGTTTAGAACTCCAACATTGAATTTGGGCATTGGGCATGGGGCATGGGGCATGGGGCATGGGGCATGGGGCATTGGGCATGGGGCATTGGTTATTCTCCTCATCTCCCTCATCTCCCTCATCTCCCTCATCCCCCTCATCTCCCCTGCTCCTTTCCCCGCGGCCTATTCTTCGTTCCATGAGCAGTAATTGCTAGAATCTAAAGTTAGGGCCGCCCTCTGCTTGCTAGTCCTACATAATTTTATGATGATCTTGAACAAAGGCTAAATATCGATGATCGTCTGCCCTAATTGCAATCATCCCAACCCTGATGGCGCTGTCCAGTGTGAAGCTTGCTATACACCGTTACCTGCGACTACTAACTGTCCCAGTTGTGGGGCAACTGTGCAAGCAGATGCTGCATTCTGCGGTCAGTGTGGCTATAACCTTCATTCCGCAGGAGTTCCACACGTTCATACTGCGGTAGCTGCAACAGTTACTCCCGATATTCCTGTGGAAGTACCGCCGTTAGTTCCACCAGATCCACTGTTAGAACTTTTACAACCAGATGCCTTGGGAATAAGTGAATCTACTAACTCATATCCTTCCGGCTCATCTTTACCACCAACACAGGTGGCAGTTGCCCCAGAAACTCCGCCACAAGTATCTGTTACAGAAAGTAGCCCCTCAGAACCAGCGCCAACTCTCGCAGCTCAACCCGTAGTCTTTGAAAAAAGTATTCCGACTCCACCACCTTTGGAACCAGCGCCAGCCTCTGAAGCTGAAGTATCCCCGTCAGCAACACCAGTAGCAACTGCAACTGCTTCCAAAACGCAATTACAGCAGGTTACAGCGCGGTTAATCCACGTTCAAACCGATCTGCTAATTGAATTACCGCAAAATCTTTCTGTGATTCATATCGGCAAGCCCAATGATCGGATTCCCCCAGACATAGATGTTTCAGGATTTCCCAATTCAGAAATTGTCTCGCGGATTCATGCAGATATTCGCGTCGAGGGAGACGCTCACTATGTAGAAGATGTGGGAAGTTCTAATGGCACTTATATTAATAATTTGCCGCTTTTACCAGGGAATCGTCACCGCTTGCGTCCAGGCGATCGCATCAGCTTAGGTAAAGGAGACTTAATGACATTCCTGTTTCAACTTGCTTAACTGATTCTCGATTAATTGTGACATCAGTTTAGGCATTTTCTGCCCATCCTCCGGCATCCATTTTGGAGGAGAAACAAATGAACTGCATCTGACAAGCGACGGATAACTATGTTGTTCTTGATAGCGCCATAGTTGACAGCCGTCGCTTCTTGGTGCGAATTGTTGCATTGCCCAGCAACTCCATTATCTTAATAATTACACTAACATGGATGAAAATACACTCCCAATTTTAGATTTTGAGTCGCACCTTTGGTGGGCTGGAAGTGCAAGTTGGATTTGAGATTGAATGGATAATCTAAAATCCCAAATTGAATGTACCCTGATTAATTTGTGGAAATAATCTAAAATCTAAAATCTAAATTCTAAAATCCAAAATAGAGTGACCTATGAGGGAACCAAACAAAAATTTTGAAACCTTGCTGACCAAAGAAGCCCCGGCAGTTGTTGAACGCATGGGGCTAACCTGGCTAATTGCAGCAGCGATCGCAACTGCTTTACTCTGGCAATTACCAGGAGGAGATTATATATTATACCCATTTACGATTTTGGCAACCTGGTTTCATGAAATGGGTCACGGTTTAATGGCACTTGTATTAGGGGGACAGTTTCAGAAATTAGAGATTTTTACCAATGGTTCTGGTGTAGCAACTTATGGCATCCGGTCGTCATTGGGGTCAATTGTCCCGGCAATGGTCGCAGCAGCAGGCCCAATGGGTCCGCCTATTGCCGGTGCAGCTTTGATTCTAGCTTCCCGGAGTTTTAGAGCAGCAACCCTCTGTTTAAAAATATTAGGGAGTTTTTTGCTATTTTCTACATTAATTTGGGTACGTTCCTGGTTTGGATTGCTGGCAATTCCCTTACTGGGTTTAATCATTTTGGGTATCGCCCTGAAAGCCCCTCGCTGGATGCAAGGGTTTGTTGTTCAATTTCTGGGTGTACAAGCTTGTGTAAGTACGTACCATCAACTTGATTATCTATTTAGTAGCTCTGCTGGTCCCCTTGGACTTTCTGATACAGCGCAAATGCAACGGTATTTGCTTTTACCTTACTGGTTTTGGGGTGGGTTGATGGCGATCGCATCTCTGGTGATTTTAGTCCAAAGTCTTCGCGTTGCCTATCTTCAGACTAAATGAATATGCTCTCTTAGCGATCGCCAAGCATTACCTAAACTGACGGTTGAGCGCGAATTTCATTAGCACAAGGACGACCTTCTTCAATATCAGCAATATTAGCAAAAGTTGTTTCTGCAATATTATGGAGGGCTTCTGCTGTAAAAAAGGCTTGATGTCCGGTAATGAGTACATTGGGGAACGTTATCAGACGCTGGAAAATATCATCTTGAATAATTTCGCCGGACAAATCCTCAAAGAACAATTCCGATTCTTGTTCGTAGACATCCATACCGAGATAGCCAATCTTACCAGACTTCAATCCCTCAATCACTGCTTGGGTATCAATCAGCGCTCCTCGGCTAGTGTTAATTAGCATCACGCCTGACTTGATCTGTTTTATAGCCTCAGTGTTGATCAAGTGATGCGTTTCCAGAGTCAGGGGGCAATGCAGAGAGATAATATCGGAGTTGGCAAATAGCTCAGGTAGTTCTACATACTTTCCACCTAGCGCCTCCAATTCGGGATTGCGATAAACGTCATAGGCGAGTAATTCACAGCCAAACCCCTTCATAATCTGTCCTAAAATCAAACCGATTTTGCCGGTGCCAACAATCCCCACTGTGCGCTCATGCAAATTAAATCCTAACAGTCCATCTATGGAAAAATTGCCTTCTCGGACACGGTTATAGGCACGATGAATTTTGCGATTCAAGCTTAAAATCAATCCCACAGCATGTTCTGCCACCCCGTAGGGTGAATAGGCGGGAACACGCACAACGGTAATTCCTAAGTCTGCGGCGGCTTGTAAGTCTACATTGTTAAACCCTGCACACCGAAGGACAACCAGCCGAGTTCCCCGTGAGGCGAGAAGCTCTAAAGTTGGGGCATCAACCTGATCATGCACAAATACGCAAACCGCCGGAAATCCGGCGGCGAGGATAGCCGTATCCCGATTTAAACGGGGTTCAAAAAACACTAACTTCTGTTGGGTGGGAGAATTTGCAGCTGACAAAAACTGCCGATCATAAGCTTTTGTACTGAAGACTGCTACTTTCATGCAAAACCTCAAGTTGTATGCTGCACGGTGTTCGACTACATAATACTTTGGTAGTTACAGAAGCGATGTCTACGACGATCACAAGCAACGCGATTTTGGAAAATGCTAAGACAGCAGGGGGAGATTAATGATTTCTCAAACCTTGGTGATGGATTATTAATCATATTCACCAAACCGGATAAAACTTGGTGTAATTTGCATAAACTTCTCGTCCTACTTCTATGTTCATCTAGTTGCATTTGACAGCAAATTCAATCCAAATGAATTGATAACTGCCAGAGTTGGATTTGATAACACAGATGGGTATCAAAAATGGTGCGTGCTGCTAACCCCTCGATAATTGGCTTTTCCAGCCAGCGTTTGAATGCTAAATGACCAAGTGCGTGTAATGGTGGGAGTGCGATCGCTACAACATCACTAATATATTTGATGGTAGTCAGTCCAAAAGTACGAAAGTTATCAAGACACAAGTCAATTGTTGGCGCAATTTGGGTGGAGATGTCCTCAGTCTTAATTAACTTAAATCCAGCCTGTATCAATGCTGTCTGAAGCTCGCTAGCGATATGACAATTAGAAAAAATGCCCTCTCGATATCCAGCATCAGAACGCATCATATCCGCAAGCAATAGGTAGCCACCACTACTTAATAAACGAGCCGTACCCTGAGCCAAATCTTCAGCAGCAATATATTGGCTGCTTTCACTGAACAGAACTAGGTCATAGGAGTGTGAGGTGTGAAAATCTTCAAATCTCGTTAAGTAGAAAGGTATTTGACCGTTGGTATTCTTGATAAACTTCTCTTGTTGGATTGCATCGGGCGCTAATCCCTCAACAATGAAACCGCGATCGCTCAAATATGCTGCGTTACCACCAATACCACAGCCGACGTCAAGCACAGTTTTTGTACTCTCTGGAATGAAACTGAAAAGCTTGGCTGCATAAGCTTCTTGAGCCGCACGAAAGCGAGTTATGGTCAATTCCTCACCCGCATTAGGTAGTGGCTCCCAATATCCGTAATGGAGGTAGGGGGAATTTGTGAGTCCCATGTAATAATCTATCGCCGCATTTTGGTAGCGGGTTGGTTTGGGAATGTTGATTGATTTTGATTTAAGCATTGATGAATATTGATGAATCAAGTAAGTTTTAGGGTATTATACTTGGTTGAAATTATTCCCAACGTTTGGTTTACAAAGTTGTTCTTACCGAAGCATTCCGTTACGCAGATAAAGCGATAATGTTATAGTAGTATCGGAAATACGCTAAAATTTCCTTTACTTCACGCCATTTGAATGTAGAATAGATACTCAAATGTGTGAATGATATAGCTGGAGAGGTGTCCGAGTGGTTGATGGTGACGCACTCGAAATGCGTTTTGGGGAAACTCAACGGGGGTTCGAATCCCCCCCTCTCCGTTCAAAAAGATTGGCGAATGTTAAAGATGGTATGTATGATTATTTGCAAGTAAGGGCATACATCTGTGCGCCCCCAAGTATATAGATGTAACGGATGTTGTCTGAAACGGGATTATATTTCCCTTTTTACTTCGTCAAATATTTTTCACAAAAACATCGCGGGTCGTGTGGAAGCCACTTGACTTGACTGCTGTGCAGGAAACACCTTCGGGGTGGTTTTAACCACCGTGAAAAATGATAAAATTAAAGTGTGAGTAGGAATAATCATCTACGTGTTGAAGTGTTTTGTAAGGAGCAACCCCTGATTTATCTTGTACCCGCACAAGTTGCGGCCTTGGGTAAACAAGTAATGGGAAAACACAGAGCGTACCGAACTGGCAAGTGATGAACTCGGAAAGCGAAAATAATTAAAATTTCAAGTAAGCGCAATTGCAATACCTCTCGTACTGGTAGTTGTTTTGAGCGTCTAGGGGGTACTTGACTATCCCTTTTAAGCCAAGACAAGCGAGAATCTGCATGTCTTCTCCCAAGGGGAGACGCCAAGGGCGAACAGACCGCAGAGTGTCAAAAACCACTAAAATATACACCGACAGAACAGATTTTTGCGATAAACTAATGCCATCGTGTGATATGATCTCTGGGCAATTAAGCATAATACCCGGAATCCCACCCCGCAAAAGCTGCGTTTTAGCTCCCCTAAGAGCCGGCGGGGAGGGGTTGAGGGTGGGGTTCTTTTATTATGGGTAACTTGGCAGACATGATATGAGAAGTGAGCGATGGCAAATCGCAGCATAGGGAGATTGCTCTCAATTAGTTTTATCAGCTTTATAGGGTTTTCAGACTATAAGACTTATGCGTTATTTGAATAATCAAGCTTTTCCCAAAAATCAGGTGAAGATTAATCAGAAGGGGGAAATTGTCGTACAGAATAGCAAATAACGACCAAAATTCCAAATTCAAAATCTAAAATTGACTAATTATTGTCATCGGATTGCTGATCATTTTGAGGTTGACTATTAGGCAGTGAATTTTGCTTTTCCAGTGTTGGTACTACTACAGCAGAAGGATCTAACTGTTTGGATTCCCTTGGTGGCGCTGCTGGGATGACCACAGGATTTGACGGATTCACAGGTTTGGGGGAGGTAGAATCTTGACTAGAAGTGGGTAAGTTATTTTGTGGCAATGGTGCGGGGGAGGCTTTACGAGATGACCGGATTGCCCGTAGTTTCTCCACTAGCGAGGGTGTGGGGGAAACGTTAGGTGAAGGTGTGGATTGTTGGGAATCGCCGCGTTGTGATTCTGGTGTAGGGCTGCTGGAAGATTCTTCTTGGGAAGTACGACGATTGCGCCGACGCTGCTTAGAATTAGAGACAGGTGCTGATTCGGTTCTGGAGGTAGTGTTAGTCTCTTCACCCGGAGGTGAAGATGTCCGATCGAAGTTAGGTACTTTCGCGGGTGATTGTTGAGTTGGCTGTTCAAAAAGCGGCTTTGCGGTTGGCTGCGGCTGAGATTTGGGTAATATGCTCGTAATCCCAAAACCTGCTGTAGCCGCAACTAAGGCTACACCCATACCAATAAATACCTTAGATGACCCCAGTTTTTTCGCCAGTACAGTTTCCTTAGCGATGCCTGCGGGGGGCTGTGCGATCGCAGATGGTCTATAAATACGATTTTGGGTAGTTTTCCCAATTAAAGTTGCTGCTTGCTGGGCAGATAAATTAACAGTTGGCACTGCGTAAGTGGCTTGCGGTGTCAGATTCGCCCCATTTTCAGGTAGCAGTTGTAACCACTCAGCAACTGTCGCTGGCCGAAAACGAGACTCTACCGCCATACCGCGCATTACCGCTTGGTTGACAGCAGCACTCAAGTGTGGTTGTAGTTCGCGGGGGGAAGGCATTTGCTGGCGATCGCGCAATAATGCTGGCATCGGAACTTGGGCTGTCAACACCGCATACAAGGTTGCTGCTAAACCATAAACATCCGTGGCCGGTGTGCGCGGCGCTTGCGTCAAATACTGCTCAATTGGAGCATAGCCTTCAGAAACCAAACCCGTATGAGTCTGCCTGACACCGCCATTAAATTCCCTGGCAATGCCAAAATCAATCAGTATTACTTCCTGGGTTCCAAGGCGTTGGATAATATTATCTGGTTTGACATCCCGATGTAGCAAACCATTGTTATGTACTACCTGCAAGGCTGCCCCAATTTGCCGGATGTAATGAATTGCTGTGGCTTCTGACATTGGTATTCCTGGTAATACAAATGCGTCTCCCAAGGTTTCGCCAGGAATGTATTCCATCACCATGTAAGGCAGTCCACCTTCAACAAAAAAGTCACTGACTCTGACTATATTTGGGTGGATACACGTAGCTAATCGTCTGGCTTCATCTTGGAATTGGCGCTCGAATTTCGCAAAATCAGGATGTTGTCGCAGCCGTTCATTGATGGTTTTCATCACCACCTCCTGATCCAAGTAGTGATGGGTAGCTTTAAACGTAATGCCAAAGCCACCCCGCCCTATTTCTTGAATTAGGGTATATTTTCCATCCTGCAAAATTGTGCCTGCTAACATAAAGAGTCCTGAGTCCTGAGTGAGCAGATTAAGTAGCGAGTTCTGAGTCTTGAGGGATTTCCAAAAAATTTTCCCATATTTTATCTAAAGCAGGGTTTTCGCCTGTCTATCTTATGGGATGATTTAGGTGATTACTTTAAGGTTTCAGCTAGCCTATTTATCTAAGCCTCAATCTAAACTATAGACGATAGGCAATCACTCAGTTCGATTCAGTTTCTCTTTTAAAAGAGCTTCTACCTCGCTCTCAGGATTGTCAAGATCGAAAGGATAAGGGTGTTGTGTAGCGGAGTCACAACGATTCATCAAAACTTGCAATGCAGCCCGAAATGCTTCTTCCTCATTTCTATGTTCTGAAAGATATCGTTTAAGTTCAATATTGGTCATCTGGTTTAGGTTCTGCATCATACAACAAATTTCCAATTCCCATATTGATCAATTATGACTGCAATCTCATCGTTCAAACCAGCTTGAATATAAAGCGTTTTCAACTTTTGATCGTAGCGGAAAACCTGGATGGACTGATACAGATTAGAAAGTAACTGACAAAGGAATATCGCTGTATCCGATTGTTTCTGTGTTGGCATGAGGTTATGTGGCTGCTGCGGCTTTATATATAAATATGTTACAGTTTTATAAGTGTAGCAAACATCAAAGTATATACCATGCCAGTTATCAGAATACCTGATCCCATTTACAAGAGGCTCCAAGCGATCGCTGTCCCTTTCGAGGATACACCCATCACTGTTATTGAGAAGTTATTGAATGAATATGAGGCACGTTACCAGCCTGGGCAAGTTTCTGAAACCGAGAATTATAGAGTTCTTGAAGCTGATACTCTAAGCAATTTGCACCATACCAGAGTGCTTCGAGCCGTCATTGGTGATCAGGAAATTCATCAACCGAACTGGAACAAAATCGTTGATACAGCGCACGAGATTGCTATTCGGCAAGGACTTTCTGTAGAGGTTCTCATCAAACTAACCCTTGCTCACGTTGTCAAGGGTGAAAAAATTAACACTGGTTTTCACTACTTGCCAGAGGTAAACATTTCGATACAAGGTGTAGATTCAAATCTTGCTTGGCGTAACACTTTGCATTTAATGAAGAATTTGAAAATGCCAATTGAAATATACTTCGAGTGGCGCGACAAAGAGGGAGCAGCATATCCCGGTGAGAAGGGTAAGCTCATTTGGAATCCTTAATAGGATGTGAGAGTCTCAATTAGGAGAACATAACTGGATGACTTTATATGAGATTATATAGCTTGCTATATATAAATATATGACAAAAAAACTCAGAGATGACGAGCTACAACCAACAGCAGAACAGCTACAATGCTTATATAGACTTTGCCATCAACTTATAAATGTGATGTTCCAGCCGATTCACATCGTGCGATTAGATGAACGATCGCTCAATATATTTATATTACCTGGACAAAATCAAGAAATAGAGCTAGAAATTACACCAGATGGTAGTACAGAACTATGAATAAGGTAAACTATGCAGCAATGAGTGACCAAGGGCTAAAAAGTTACCTTCTCACCCACAAGGATGATAAGGAAGCCTTTTATGCTTACATGGATAGACGAAAATCTCGTCATGGTGATGCTGCAATAAAATTAAATGATCCGGCTTGGGAAGAAAAGATAATAGCTATGATTCAGAAACAATTAGGTTCTGATTGATAACTGAATAATCGAACAGAATTCAGGATTCTGGATTCTGCATTCTTCTTCAATTCATATTTTTAATCGAGGTGGACAAAATTTTTGTAGTCCCCTCGATTTCTCACATAAATTTACCTTTAACTAATACTTCCGCTCTTTTGGCTCAAACATGGTAATTGCCACCGGTCGATATTGTATATCAATTCCGCCTGGTGAATAGTAAGCCATTGTGTGTTTGAGGAAGTTGGTATCATCTCGCTGGGAATAATCTTCGCGGAAATGAGCGCCACGACTTTCTTGCCGATTCCGGGCTGAGGCTAAAATAGTTTGTCCCACTACCATCAAACTTCGCAATTCCAAAGCCTCCACAAGTTCTGTATTCCAGCAACTACCTTTATCATCTAAATAAATTTGCGGATATTGCTGTTGTATTTCTTCTAGTTTCTGCAAGCCTTCAGTCATTAATGCCTCAGTGCGAAAAACGCCACAGTACTCCGTCATACAATCCTGGAAGGCTTGACGGACTTGGTTAATGCGATACTGTCCTGGTTGTTCTAGCAAAGCTTGAATTTGTTCCTGGGCTTCTGTTACATAATGTTGCTCATCTACAGAGGGCAACTTCCGTTTTTGGACAAATTTTGCGATCGCAGCCCCAGTTCTCTTACCATAAACTACACACTCCAGCAGTGAATTACTCCCCAAGCGATTTGCACCATGTACGGAAACACAAGATGTTTCACCCGCAGCAAAGAAAGCATCAACTAAACCATCACCACTGCTGCGGACTTGACCATCAGTATTCACTGGGATACCACCCATACAATAGTGAATTGTCGGACGGACTGGCATCGGTTGAGTTACCGCGTCAACACCTACCAAACGGTGGGCTTCTTCCCAACAGAAAGGAACGCGACTCATAATTTTTTCTTTACCCATGTGGCGTAGATCGAGATAGACAAAGGGGCCACCAGCACTTCCGTCGAGATAAATACCACGACCGGCGCGAATTTCGTAAGCGATCGCTCGTGAGGTAATATCACGAGGAGCCAGTTCCATGCGACTAGGTGCGTAGTTCACCATAAAGCGATCGCCTTCACTATTAATCAGATACGCCCCTTCACCCCGTACCGCTTCCGAAATCAGCACCCCTACCGGATATAAGCCAGTGGGGTGAAATTGGACAAATTCCATATCTTCCAGGGGCAAACCTGCGATCGCAGTCATTGCCAAACCATCACCCGAAGAAGCGTAATCATTAGAGGTGGTGTTATAAACGCGACCATAGCCACCTGTGGCAAACATTACCGCCTTGGCTCGTACCACCTGAATCTGTCCATCCAAAAGATGGAACATTACCACACCCTTGGCCTCATTTTCTTCTAAAATGAGACGCATCACATACCATTCTTCATAAACTTGCACCCCATAACGCCGCAAATTGTTCACCAATTCGTGCAAAATCGCGTGACCGGTCTTATCAGCCGCGTAGCAAGTGCGATTGTGAGAATGTCCACCAAAAGCCCGTTGAGCAATGCGCCCATCGGTTAAGCGAGAGAACAAAACGCCCATGTGTTCCAAGTCAATTACCACATCTGGCGCTTCTTGGGCGAGAATTGCCACAGCGTCTTGGTCTGCCAAGTAATCAGAACCCTTGACAGTATCAAAAGCGTGTGCTTCCCAACTATCTTCCGAATCAACATTTTTCAGCGATGCAGCCATACCACCTTGAGCCGCCACCGAGTGGGAACGAATTGGGTGAGTTTTGGCAACCACAGCAATATTTAAACTGGGGTCAATCCGGGCAATTTCCACAGCAGCGCGACATCCTGCCAATCCACCCCCGACAATAATCACATCGTGTTCCAGCATAATTAGCCCCCGACTGCAAACCACTGCTGTTCTATTGTAGAGACGTGATTGTGATTAATTGGGCAGTGGGTTGCGATCGTTGTCGTAGCATCTCTACAAAAAAATTCCCTGCCTATAGACAGGGATCTTATTACAAATTTTGAAATTAGGAGTTAAAAGTTAAAAATCAAGAGTTATGGGACAGATTGAGTGACTCATAACTCCTAACTCCTAACTCCTAACTCCTAACTCCTAACTCCTAACTCCTAACTCCTAACTCCTAACTCCTAACTCCTAACTCCTAACTCCTTAGCTAGTTGCTTGTACAGGTTGTTGCTGAGACACGTTACCTGGTATGGGTTCCATTTTGGTTCCAGGCCCTACAGGCATGACTTCAATATGATTTAATAAGGTAGTGACAAACGCAAACAACAAGAAAGGTAGCGATAGCAGAACGACGAGACCTGCTGTTGCTAGAGCGTACACAGGTCGCTTGGCACCCATCAGTGCCAAAGCTGATGCCAAACTTAGGGTAATTGTAATCAACCAAACAATTATTTGACCGTAGATATCACCGAAAGTCAGGGTACAGACAAACCGATACTTTTGAATATTATTTCCGCTCATCACATTTGCCTCAAGTCTCTCCTAATAGGTTCTACGTTAGAACCATGTTTGTCTTGTAGACAATTTCTAAATATTTTTGCAAGCTTCGTAATATCACTTCACAATCAACTTTTATTGTTAGAAAGCGCAATTCTGAGTACAGCATGGCGTAAATAGACCAACCATACCCGACGAGAAGCCCCCCTTCTGTAGTCGTCGCTGCCTGTAGCAAGCCTTCAGAGCAAGGGTACTACGCTCTACCACTACTTCTAAAATACAAGAGTGTGTTATTGCTGCGGGTACGACACCATCCCAGATTTTCGGTACGTTAGGACTACCAGATTCAAGCCAATGTAAATGAGGTTTTCCGACTTGTGTGTACATGGTAGCTTCTCTTGTAGGTAAGGGGTCTGGGGGTTTAGGTTTGAGTAAAAGTTGCACACGGCGTTAACTAGATAAATCCAGCAAAATCAGGATGTAAAAACCGATTTTTGGTGTTAAATTTTGAGTATTGCCCGAATTTGTTGAATTAACTCAACAAAGCCATTATTTTTCCTGGCAATATTGTTTTAGGAGTGAATGTGAATACTATAGTTCTTCGTAAAGGTGTTTTTTGGTTGCCAAGCATAGCTGCTCTTGCAGTCCTGAGTAGCAGCTTATCTGCAAGTGCCCAGACAATAGACAAGGTGAGTAGTCAGCCATCAACCGACCCTTCCGCAACCGTAGCGTCTCCCAATGAGTTTAGTACAGAACTAGACACTGGAAGCCAAAATCTTTCTACACAAACAACTGAAACATTTACAGTCACAAATTTAACTAAAGTACAGCAGTTCCAGAGCGCTGCAATACAGAAAAACGCCAGTGTAACGCCTACACCTGTTCCAGGCACAGTGGCAACCTCATCTGCGATGCTTACTTCTGAGTTTATACAACCGACTTCTGAAACTACTTCTCAACCATCTCCTACCAGAGTGGCGCAATCAGATATTGATTTAGGTAGAACTACTCATGGTGGCAGCAGCTATATTGGCATCGCAGCTAACATTGGTTTAAGTGGTGATGGTGACACGTCTTTGGGCGACGGTAACTTCGCGGTAGTCAGCAAAATCGGAGTGACAAACTCTATATCGGTGCGACCCTCAGCCGTATTTGGGGACAGCACCACAATTCTACTTCCGATCACCTACGATTTTTCCTTCAAGTCAGCAGATGCTTTTAGCGAACCGTTAGCGATCGCACCTTACATTGGAGTGGGTGCAGCTTATAAAACTGGTGATAATTCACAATTTGCATTTTTGGCATCTGCTGGCATTGATGTGCCTCTAACTCCTCAATTCACAGCAACGGCTGCTGTAAATGCCGGATTTTTTGATCAAACTGATGTGGGCTTGTTGTTCGGAGTTGGTTACAACTTCACTGGGCTTTAAGAGTTAGGAGTTAGGAGTTATATCATGTCCGGGCAATTAAGCATAATACCCGGAACTCCAAAGAGCCAAAGCTGCGCTTTAGCTCCCCTAAGAGCCTGCTCTTAGAGGTTGGGGGTGGGGTTCTTTTATTACGGGTAATTTGGCGGACATGATATTAGGAGTTCGTAATGTTTCACTCATAACTCATAACTCCTAACTCCTAACTTTCTACTTAGGGGTAACTTTGTCAATCACCTTGATTTTGCCATCGTCTCCTACTGTCCAAACATCATAAACACCGACGACATCGCCGTTAGCATCAACATCTACGTTGCCACTGGCTCCTTGGTAGTTAATCTTCTTACCATCTTTAAGTAACTTCAGTCCCTCGCAGACATCAGTAACTTCTGTGCCAGGCCCATCAGCAACTTCACGGATTTTGCTGGCTATACCAACGCCTGTATTTTCCTTAGCAGCTTGCGCTGCCAATGTCAATAATGCAGCCGCATCCCAAGCTTGAGGGGCGTATTCCCCTGGCGCACCACCCTTTTTATCCTTCCACAGCTTGTTGAAAGCTTCTAGTGCTTTACCATTGGAACCCGGTACTGTACCGATCGCTCCAGTTAAAATATATTTACCATCACTGCCTTTGCCAACTTGTTCGGGGAAAGTAGGTGATTTCACCCCATCTGTAAGCAGAATTTGTACTCCCTTCGCCACACCTTGCTGATACGCAGCTTTCAGGAACAGACTGCCAGTTTCAGCGTACAATACAGCCAAGACTGCATCTGGCTTGCCAGCAAAGGCAGCAGCCGCTTCTGTATCAAATGTTTGAGCTTTCGGATCGTAGCGGACAGGCTTATCTTTATTAACGATAGTTCCACCCAATTTTTCAAAAGTTTGCACAAATGCTTTTTCAAAGCCAACGCCATAGTCGTTATTAATCACGACTGTAGAAACTCGCTTGAAGCCTTTTTTATTAGCAAGTTGGGCTAAAGCTAGTGCTTGGTAGGTATCGGGGGGAGCGGTACGTGCCCAAAAGCCTTTAAAGTCGCCTTTTTGCGCCTTTTCTGTAAAGACGGGGCTGGTACTACCAGGGGAAACCAGCATGACTTTATTCGGCGTGGCAATGGAGACTGCTGCACTAGAAACGCTACTGGCAAATGAACCCACTACACCTGCTACTTTATCTAAAGTTGCTAGTTTGGTCATACCGGCAGCACCCGCTCTGGGGTCGGTTTGGTCGTCTACTTGCACCAAGGTAACTGGTTCGCCATTCACCCCACCGCAAGCGTTTACCGTATCGACGAGTAAAGGGACAGAACCTAGCATCTGCTGTCCCACAGAAGCCAAGTCGCCTGTTGACGGTAGTAAGGAACCAATTTTTAGCCCTTGAGTACTGCTTGTGGTAGTTGAGTTTGCTGCTGGGGTAGGGCTACTTCCGTTGTTAGCTGTGCCATTGGGGGTACTGGTATCACCACAAGCCCCAACTAGGAACCCAGTTGCAAGGGTCGCTATACTTAAGGTTAAGGCGGCGCTAATTTTTCTCATAAGTCACTTTCACTCCTCAGATATTTAGGAGCCTAAAAGTAAGATTAAAACTAAATTTGTAAGTTAGCTGGATCTTAATCAAGACTCCAAAGGATAGATCATATCATCCATCCTTGGGAGTAGAAGTATTTAACCCTATCTATATCAATATTTACTTTTCTACACAGAATATACTACGTGTAGTGAACTACTTTGCCGTAAGACGGACGGGGCTTCCCAATTCATCGGGAACAACCTCCAGTACTTCGTAGTACTAGAAAGTCTAACATTCCCTCCTCTTGTCAGGAGTCCTGGTTCCCAAGACCCAAATCTTTCTCTTGCGACACTTACCTATACAGCTTGGTTTTCGCTTACGGCATTGGTGGTCAAGACCCAACTATTCTATCAGAAAATTTTGGCGCTTCGTCATACATCCAGTATTTGTTATTGCTGATACAAAAAAACAATACTGGATGCAATCCTCAACCTCCTCTCACAATCCCCACCTTATGAGTACATTGAAGGTGCGGACTTCCGCGACACGTTAAAGGCTGAAAAACGGAGAGGGAGGGATTCGAACCCTCGGTACGGAGTTGCCTGCCGTACAACAGATTAGCAATCTGCCGCTTTCGACCACTCAGCCACCTCTCCTGACTCACGAATACTAATGTTAGCAGATTTCTTGGGGAGAGTCAATAGACATTTGTAATTGGGCATTGGGCATTGGGCATTGGGCATTGGGCATTGGGCATTGGGCATTGGTCATTTGTCATTGGTCGTTGGTCGTTGTTATTTATAAAAGAATGACGACTAAGGACTAGGGACAAATGACTAATTTTTTAAAGGACTTGCGATCGCATCCAAGCTATGGGCAAAGTGCGTAACTTTTTCCACTGGGGAACGTAAGCCCGCCGACTGAACACATCGTAATCGTTGCGTTCAATCACCTCTAAAATCTGACCGTATAGCATTGATGCTGCCCATACAGGCCAACGGGCGTCTGGTGCTAAATAAGTAATTCCCCGGTCTGATATGGTATAGAATTGGCGGGCACGGTCAATTTGAAAGCGCATCAATGCCCGCCAACGCTCATCTACCACACCTTTGAAGAAATCTTGCTCGGTATAGTTGAATTTTGCCAAGTCCTCAAGGGGAATGTAGATCCGTCCCCGTTTGGCATCTTCTCCCACATCCCGCAGGATGTTGGTGAGTTGATTGGCAATTCCCAGAGCGATCGCTTCTTCTGTGGGAAGATATGGTTGTTTGTTCTGCCGCCAAGGTGCTGTGTACATGGTGCTATCCACACCCATAACTGCTGTTGACATTAAGCCAACAGTGCCAGCAACGCGGTAACAGTAGAGGTATAACTCCTCAAAGGTTTCATAACGACTGCGATATAAGTCCATGCGCTGACCGGCAATCATATCCCGAAAGGGCTGAATGTCCATCGGAAAGCGCTGGAGGGTATCAGCTAAAGCTACATCGTAATTTTCTAATGGGCGTCCCGCAAAAATCGATTCCAGCTGCTGTTCCCATAGGTCTAGGGTTTCTGGCGTGGTAATAGCAGATGCGGGCCCATCCACCAATTCATCTGTACGGCGACACCAAGCGTAAATTGACCAAATAGATTGACGTTTTACCGGACTCATCAGCAAAGTACCCAGGTAAAAAGTTTTGGCATACTTGGCTGTGAGATGCCGACAAAGTTTGTATGACTCGTCTACAGAGACCAGCGTTTTCATGCGCGGCGGGGAATCAGGCAGTTGCAGCATTCGTTGCGGGCGGTCGGGTGAGCGTTTGCAGGTTTGAGGAATTTGCTACCGGGAGAGCCTCAGAAATTGCCTGCGCTGTCAGCTTACCAGAAAGTACGGCACCTTCCATACTGCCTAAGTAGCGTTGCATGGTGTAACTTCCGGCGAGATAGAAGTTGGCAATGGGCGTAACTTGTGCGGGACGGTACTGTTGACGACCAGGGGTCGCTTTGTAAACTGAACGCGGCGTTTTCACCACATGAGATTTCAACAACGTTGCTGGATTGTCTCCCCCAAAATGGTCGGGGAAGAGTTTTTCTAGTTCGGCAATCGTTGCAGCCACAATCTCCTCATCGGATTTGGCAATCCAATCTTTTGCCGGGGCTAGAACTAATTCCAGCATCGAGCGATTGGGGTTGGCGTATTCACGGCAGGTATTGCTCATATCAGCATAAACGCTCAGGAGGGGCGATCGCGAAAATAGTAAGTGATCAATTTCTGTAAGTTTCCGGTCAAACCACAGATGCAGGTTAATCACTGGTACTCCTTCCAAGCCTTCTAGCTTCTTGAAAAACTCCATTTGCTTCCAAGGTTTAGGCAACATGATTTTCAAAGGGTCAACGGACATGGCAGATACATAGACATCAGCCGTGAAAATTTCATCTTCTACCCCATTTAACCCCCGAATCAAGTATGCTTTCACCGTGCCATCGGCGTTGAGCAAAATCTCTTTCAAGGGGGCATTCAACCGCACTTCCCCACCGCGTTCTGTGATGTAATCGACAATCGGGCTGCATAGCCGTTCTGTGGGAGAACCATCCAAAAATGCAATTTTGGAACCATATCGTTCTTGCAAAAATCGATTCAGTGCAGTTAATAGGATCGTTGCCGAAACTTCATCGGGATTGATAAAGGTGAGGGCTTTACATGCGGCAATAAAAACGTCACTAGTTACCCGCTCGTCAACACCTTGCCTTTTCAACCACTCTAAGAAGCTGTACTTGTCCATGTCTTCAACATACTTTTGACCCCGAACCACTGCTGGAAGTAGGCCAATTGCAAATCGAATCTTCTGCTCCCAAGTCAACATATCTTTGTTGCGAAGAATCGACGCAATCACGTTGAAAGGAGATGGAATATCTGGAACATCAAAACGTGAGAGTGTCCCAGGCTTGTCCGGTTGATTGAAAATCAGCGTATGCTGTTTCCACTGGAGTCTGTCTTCAATGCCCAACTCCTTGAGCAATTGGAGCATATTGGGATATGCCCCAAAGAAGGCGTGTAACCCGGTTTCGTACCAGTCGCCGTCAGAGTCTTTCCACGCCGCAACCAGACCACCCAGTACGTCCCGGCTTTCCAAGACAATGGGAGTGTGACCTGCGTCCGTGAGATATTTCGCGCAGGAAAGTCCTGCTAGACCAGCACCCGCGATCGCTACTCGCATTTAACCCTAATGCCCTTCAATATTTCTTAATGGTTTTGTCGTTCTCATTATACGTTGCAATCTGTTACATTTAGCAGTTATTGTGCGATCGCTTCTCCAAAAAACTTTTGCCAAGGGAAATTTCACCTCGGCGCACCGGCCTAATCAAATTGCCAATACCATTGTTGGTAATTGATTTTCGGCGAGTATTTCAGATTTACATCCAGGTGATTTAGGCAAACAAAAGTATTTCTTTGACAGAAAATAGGTAATCCCAAATGTTGTCTGAAAGTAATTGATTTCTTTGCTAATCCGTGTATTTGCTCTCTTGGAAATGTCTGGGGCATTAATTAAGGACTGCTAGTTGATTTCTGATATATTTTTCTTCAGTGAATACATCAATAATGTAAAAATCAAGACAACTTATATTTTTGTTTAAGTATTTTAACTGTTGAATATTTAGCAGTTATTGCCAATGACTTTGACCTATTGAAATAGCCGGATGCGATCGCATTCTGCTATTTAGGGAAAATTAATCTCTGGCAGCGTCAGTAATTATGCTGAATATTTTGACCTAATTCTCTTAGGCAGCAGCCCCTATATATTCTCATGCTCAGTATGGGAACGAGAATAAAAAACCTACCTTTGAAAGCTCCCCGTTCCCCATAAGGATGTAGGATAAAAGTTTATATCCGAATGGCACTAAGTTAAAATACAGCCCTTGCCCAGCATGGGTTCCCAGCCTGGAGGCTCTTAACGAGGCAACAGAAGCCTTTGGGCTTTACAAGCGTGCCATTCGTTTATATCCTCTAGGTTGAACAACTCAGTTGTTTACCGCACACAACTTATAGGTAAAAGATTATGGGTGTATCGCAGGAGCTAAGGCGCTTTGGACATCATCTGATTCTAGGTATTTCCGGCACTACATTAAGCGATGATGATAAACTTGCACTCAATGAATTGAGTCCGGTTGGGGTGATCTTTTTTGCTAAGAACTTTTTGGATGGCACCCCATATCAGGTTTGGCTGGAAAGCTTCAAGGATTTGAATAGCCAGATACGAGAATATACTGAACGTGATTCGATGTTTATGACTCTGGATCATGAAGGAGGTCGTGTAATTCGTACACCACTGCCAATTACCCGCTTTCCTCATGCCTTGTTGCTGCGATCGCACGCCTACGAAGTAGCAAAAGCCACAGCAGTAGAACTAAAATCACTGGGAATCAATTTATCTTGGGCACCTGTAGCAGATATTTTTTCCCATCCCCACAACCCCGTCATTGGGGCTCGTGCCTTTGGCAACACTCCCGATACTGCTGCTCAAGGTGCCCGTAACTACTACCTTGGACTTCAAGAGTCAGGAATTTTGGGATGCGCCAAGCACTTCCCCGGACATGGAGACACCAGCAAGGACTCTCACATTGAGCTACCAATACTTAATTTAACTCTAGAAGACCTGCGATTTCGAGAACTTATACCTTTCAAAGCCCTAATCGAACTACAGATTCCTTTGATTATGACTGCTCATATCTTATTTCCTAAGATAGATGCTGATGTGCCAGCAACGCTTTCCCAGGCTATCCTCAAAACCATACTTAGAGAGGAACTGGGCTTTGAGGGAGTGGTTGTATCTGACGACTTGGATATGAAAGCGATCTCAGATATGTTTATGAAAGCTGGTACTGTGGCGCGGTCATTTCATGCAGGCTGCGATCTGTTTATTGTCTCGCGCAATATCAACTCATCATCTATAGAAAGAACTTATCAGATTGCTGAAGATTTTGCCGATTCCCTCACCAAGGGCAGCTTAGACGAATCAGTAGTGGAGGCAGCCAGAGAAAGAATTGAGAAACTACTGGCAGTAACACCGCAATATCCCGTACATGCTCTGGATAAAGATATATTATTGCAACATGCTCAACTAGCGATCGCTAGTTCCTATTAATAATGGGTGGTATAGGGGTCGAACCTATTTCTGCGGGTTAAAAGCCCGCTGCACAGCCGGTATGCCAACCACCCTAGTTAATTTAAATAAAGAAATGGGCAAGTGCAATCGTATTACATCGCAAGCCTTGTAACACCAACGCTAGATATAAATCCACCAGGGAGGTACTGCCCCTCCTATTTCTGTGTTATCAGCACAGCGCCTTGCTTTTCGGCTTCAGGTGGATAAGAGGAAGATGGAGGAATCGAACCCCTACAGTTTGCTGTACTCCAAGGTTCAAGCTTGGTTGCCGTCCATTCAGCAGCATCTTCCATTTAGGGGTGTCTGACGGGACTTGAACCCGCTATGACTGGTTCCACAAACCAGCGCCTCGACCACTTTGGCTTCAGACACCATCAGTGGAATCAATGGGACTTGAACCCATAACCTCCTGCTTGCAAAACAGGCGCTCTATCCATTTGAGCTATGACCCCATAACAATTCAAAATTCAAAATTAAAGACATTTTCAGGCGGGAGTGGTAGGACTCGAACCTACAACTTTCGAGGTAGAAGCTCGAAGCTCTATTCCATTGAGCTACACTCCCAATATTTGGTAGTCCTGGCAGGAATCGAACCCGCGACATTCTTCTTGTAAGGAAGACACTCTACCAATTGAGCTACAGGACTACGCAAGCGAGTGGAGGGACTTGAACCCACGCACTGAGTATGGCGTACTTAGATGCTACCGACTACATCACACCCGCAAGTTTCAAAGCGGACGGCGAGATTTGTAGCTTGCTTCCCGTTCGCGGAGCGTCCCGAAGGGAAGGGAAGGGAAGGGTACTCGCACGAAGACGTTGGAAGCGTCTCATGCTGCCGTTACATCACACCCGCATCAAGCTGGTAACAGGAATTGAACCTGCAACCTACTGATTACAAGTCAGTTGCTCTGCCAATTGAGCTACACCAGCACTGTTTTTGGTGACGGCGGCAGGAATTGAACCTGCCGATGTTCAGGTTATGAGCCTGACGAGCCACCGTTGCTCCATCCCCGCATATTCACCAATACCCCTGACTGGATTTGAACCAGCAACCTCTTCGTTCTAAGCGAAGCGCCTCTTCCGTTGGGCTACAAGGGCAAAGTCTGAGTGGCAGGGATTGAACCTGCGACCTGGAGTTCCCAAAACTCCCGCGCTCCCAACTGCGCCACACCCAGATAGTACTCCTGGTGGGAGTCGAACCCACAAACAAACAGATTTTAAGTCTGCCACCTCTTCCAGTTGGGCTACAGGAGCAAGTTTTGGTACTTATTTTGGTACTCTTGGTGGGAATCGAACCCACAACATACCGTTTTTGAGACGGCAGCCTCTTCCAATTGGGCTACAAAAGCAGAGTTTGGCAGCCCCACCAGGACTCGAACCTGCAATCTTCGCCTTCAAAGGGCGCTATGTTGCCAATTACACCACAGGGCTTTATTGCCAGGGCAGGGTTTGAACCTGCAACCTCATCGTTCAGAGCGATGCGACTTACCAATTCGTCCACCCGGCAATGAATGGCTGCCCCAGTAGGACTCGAACCTACAACCTCGCGGTTAACAGCCGCTTGCTCTACCATTGAGCTATGAGGCAACGAAGCCCCCCAGGTCGGAATCGAACCGACGACCTCCTGTTTTTCAAACAGGCGCTAACTACCAACTGAGCTACCGGAGGATAAAATAAGAGATCATGTAACGAGAGCGGAGGGATTTGAACCCTCAAGTCTTCAGTTTCGTAGACTGAGATGTTATCCAGTTACACCACACTCTCAAGGCGGAGAAAGAGGGATTTGAACCCTCGGTACGGAGACCGTACAACAGATTAGCAATCTGCCGCTTTCAGCCACTCAGCCACCTCTCCACAGTGGGTCGAGCAGGATTTGAACCTGCGTGCAGAAAAGAACAGTTTTACAGACTGTCGCCTTCAGCCAGACTCGGCCACCGACCCATAATCATTCCCCCGACGAGAATTGAACTCGCATCTTTGCTTTGAAAGAGCAATGACTTAACCATTCGTCCACGAGGGCATAATTTATCGAATTTTAGATTTTAAATTAAATTTTTGACAGCTATTTACCTGAAAATAGACCATGCGGTAAGGGCACAGCACTGCTGTGCCCCTACGACAGATGTGGTTCAAATACATGATTTCTGCTGTAATCTAAAATCGGCAATCCAAAATCCAAAATTGTCTGACGCAGAGACTAGGATTTGAACCTAGAACATCGGATTTGGAGTCACGAGGTGTTGCCGTTACACCATCCCTGCATTTGGTGGCAGCGGCGGGATTTGCACCCGCATATACCAGGGTATGAACCTGGGGCTTTGCTAATTAAGCTACGCTGCGATCGCACCAAAAGCTGAGGTGAGATTTGAACTCACGATATCGGTTTTGCAGACCGACGCCTTCGACCACTTGGCTACTCAGCTATTTGGGAGTCCCGACGAGATTCGCACTCGCAATCTTCAGCTTGAGAAACTGACAGCTTAAACTATTCGCCTACGGGACCATAACCAGGGTGACGGGATTTGAACCCGCAACATTTCCGCAGACAACGGAACGCTCTAGCCAGTTGAGCTACACCCCGATTTTTTGGAATCTGTACCTAAACTTTGAGGTTTTGAGGCACAGATTTTTGGTGAACTTGCCCATTTCTTATTTAGTTTTCAAGGTTCAGAAAATTTACTTTTAACTGTTAGAAACTCTGAGGAAAACAACCGAAACTCTAGGTAGCAACCCTATTGTGTATTACGGATGTATTCAGTGGTTATTCATGAGTGCAAACTTAGATGGTTTGCAAGTAAAAGCAGCTTTGTTGACTGGGGACTTTGGTTTATTCCAACGCCTGTCCTTTAGTTGGATGTAGAACATAACTTTGACCCTTGCGAAGCTTTGTCTTTCGCCTCACTACATATATACTACAAAATACTACAAGAGGTGTCAAGGGGTTTCAGAAAGTTTTTTTGAAATTGTCTAGAAAAGCTGCTGCACTTAGATTTGAACTTGCTAACCCCTCTGAAAAGTCAAACTACAGTTATGATTGGGTGAGTATTTAAAAGCCTGACGTGACAGACAACTACCTCAAGCGACAAAAGATAATTAGTGTTGTTGCGATCGCCTCTTGTATTACAGCTTGTAGTATTGCTCCAGGCACCTCCCCACAATTGGGGTTGAACAAGCCTTTAAGCAAAATCCATACTGCACAAGTTCCAGATCATCCAGCAAAAGGCCAAATTAATGCCCAACTACCGCCATCAGCCAAAGTAGAAAACCCTACCTTTACAGTCCCAGCGAAATTTCAGGGAAAAACAGTTTATCAGGTGCATCCCAGGAACAACGAGAAGGTTATTGCTCTAGGCATTGATGATGGTCCCTGGCCAAAGACAACCCTAGAAATGCTGGATATCCTGAAGCAAAATGATGTTAAGGTGACATTCTTTTGGGTAGGACAAGCCTTGAAAGCCAATCCTGACCTAGCCAAGCGTGAGGTAGCCGAGGGACATGCCATTGGCAACCATACTTGGCATCATTGGTATCGGCGAATGGATGAAGCCACAGCCAAGAGTGAAATTGATCGCACAACTGACCTGATATACAGAACTACAGGAGTCAAAACTGCTCTGTTTCGTCCTCCTGGAGGCTTTTTAAACAACGGACTAGCCGCTTACGCCAAAAGCCAGAAGGACGCTGTAATTATGTGGTCAGTAACTTCAGCCGATACTGATCCTCACGCCAAACCGCAGGCATTTGTAAATAATGTCCTGAAAGGCGCGAAACCTGGTTCTATTGTTTTAATGCATGATGGTGGCGGCGATCGCCAAAGAACTGTACAAGCTTTGCCACAAATCATCAACGGACTCAAAGAGCAGGGCTACCGATTTGTGACAATTCCCGAACTGCTAGAAATGGGACAATAGGGACTTCCAATAAATAAATTATCCATCTTGTGGGGTGGGCAGGAAAGCCCGCCCTGAATATAGGACGGGTGAGGACACCCATCCCACTAGAAAATTTGGGATATTTTTTTATTTGTCAGTCCCATAAAGGGTAAGAAATTCTACTCACCCTTTGTTTATTCGCTCATGACAGAAGCACTGCTCTCTTGAGCTTCCCGCCAAAGTTTATGCAAAAAGAACTCAGCGCGATCGCTCATAGTGGTGACAAACACACCTACAGCATCCTTATAACTATCTGATAGCCAAGAACCCCACAGGGTGACTTCCATATATTCGGCATCGCAGGCACAGAGGGCAATGATTCCTCTGTCATCTCTTTTTACCTCAGCCCTGAGTACTTCTACTCCTGGCAAATCAACAGGAAGCAAAAAGGAAGCGGTACTAGGTTCAATGCATAAACTTTGCCCAACTCGCAGGGCTAAAATCACTCGCTGCGCTACCCATTGTTCTAGCGACAGAGTAAGACATTCCAAATCAAAGCTACTTTCAGTGTAAGTTAATTTCAGCATTCCTTATGCTCTCCTGTTATTCCAGGCTTCCTTGCATATCTATCCAAAACTGTTCAGCAAAAGAAATCGCGGGGTGCATTGGTGCTTTGGGTTTGGTACGCAGTTGCATACCAGCCTCAAACACAGTGCGATCGCTTTTACGGGAGTTACATCTCTCACAAGCTGTGACTACGTTATCCCAAGTGTGAGAGCCGCCTTTCGATCGCGGCATCACATGATCTAGCGTTAGATGTTTGCCGCTACCGCAATATTGGCAACTGTGATGATCTCGTCGCAAAACTTCCCGCCGATTCACTGGCGGAACTTTCCACATCCGCTCATTGGAAGTGATTGTCAAGCGAATGTGTTTTGGCACATCAATTACCAAACTAGGTGAGTGAACTCGCCATCCGCTTTCTGTGCTAAAATCCAGCGCTTGGGCTTTGTTGGTTACTAACAGCACAATCGCCCGCTTGATATTGACCCGACACAGTGGCAAGTAATTTTGCGAAAACACCACCACAGATTGCTCTAACACTTGCATTGCGATCGTGCCGCGCATGGAAGATATCGTCACAGCTTAACTCCTTATAAAAAAACCCCCGCTTCGTTTAAGGTGAAGCGGGGGTTAGAATTGACCGGAAAATTTTCTGGTCTATATTGGTACAGTATTTCTTTGCCTGTACCCCCCGCTTTGTTTATCTAGTTGTGGTTTTGCAATCAGCGCACTAATGCTGAGACATCTAAAATCATAATTACCCTCTGTGATTTGCCCATGATTTCGGCTACCATCGCCCATAAATAAATACTCCAATCCCATAGCAGCTGATTCCCAACCGGCTCGGCAATTGGTAGCGCCCAAAGAAATAGAGATGGGGTAAATGGATTTCACAGAAAATTTCACCTATTGAACATTCCTTTAAACATACTACACTTGTATTACTATCCTGTCTATACTTTCAAGGAGAAAAAGTGATGCATACGATCGCTCGCACCCCAACCACCGATATGGAAGTTACCAGCATCCGCCTGGAGCGGGAACTCAAAGATAAGCTCAAAGAAATAGCTGGGAATCAGGGATATCAAGCTCTGATCCGAGATATCCTTTGGAATTATGTCCAGCAAAAATCCGGTGAGTGGAAGCCGCGATTTTCGCGATCCGACATTCGAGCTAGCATAGCTGCCACAGCTCAACAAGAAGAACGCTGTGTACTCACAGGTCAACTAATTCAACCCCAACAACCGATGTTGTTAGGACTAACGAGGAATGGCGATATGGTTCCTCTGAGTGTCGAGAGTTTAGCTCTCTAGTCTTATATTTAGGCAATGCAGCCCGGTTATTAATCAAGAGTGCTGAGTTAAAAGACCGCCACGCCATTTGCTCCTCCGTGGAAATTAAAAAGACCGCAGTGGCTCCACAAAGGCGGGGCAAAAACCCAAGTACATCACTGCTGGGTACATTTGCATTACTCAGCACTCAGTAAGGTAAAAATAATTGGGCTGCATTCAAAATTTAGTTTTATTAAAATCTTACTGAGAGTTACGGAGAGTTACCGAGATCAAAGAGTAGCTTGTTGAACCTACTCGGTTTAATACAAAATGTAATAAAAATTTATTAAAGAAATCAGAATAACTTAAGTAGTTTTACGTGAAATTAGGGGCAGTTTTGGTGAAATTCCAGAGAAATTACGGTTTGTGTATACTTAAAGATAGGATAAAGTTAATACATAATTTCAACATAGAGCAGTCAAAAATAAGCTAAATAAAGCAGTTATAGGATATCTTAAGTATTCTGTTACTTATGTAGCGATGTAGCAATTTACTTGATCAATTGGGAACTTGACAATCTGAGATAGAAAAGGGCTATAACAGGTGAGACAAAGTATCTATACAAGATATGTCAATTATCAAGGTGTAGCAATACAACACAACTAATGGTGAAGAATATGCCAAGAGGTTGGGTGCAAAAACAATGGTGTTATTATCCAAGGGCGTACTAAGAATGAAAAAGCCTTTATCGTCGCCGCAAAATTACGTCGATGAGATAGATCGACAACAACCTTACCAAGGGGAGCTGATGCTACATCAGGAAGAATCTGCCCATCAGTTGGTACAGAAGATTAACCAAATCATTGCCAATAGATCGGCGACGGCATTGGTACTGCAAGATATTGCCCATTTGCTAGGGGTTGTCTTTCAAGTAGATTGTTGCTGTTTGGTTTCAGTAACGGGTGAGACATCCGACGAACCAATTAGTACTAATTGGTGTGCGGATGAGTATCTAGGGTTGCCACACCCAGAAAAGATGTTTTCAATGGAACAGTTGCTTATGCACTCGCCAGTGCTGCAATGTGCTGCCCAACCATTGACTATTGAAGATATTTCCCTGATTCACAACAGTCTGGTAGTTGGTTGTCAATATTTGCCACTACCGATAAAAGCAGTTCTGGCAATTACCACGCGATTTGGTGGCAATAATAATGGGGTGATTGGTCTGATTAAATTCCAACCTTATGATTGGAGTGAATCAGAAATACAATTGCTCAAAGAAGTGGAGTGGGCTTGCGCGATCGCTTTTTCGGGTGTGGCACAAACTCAACTAATTGCTCATCAACAGCAGTACCTGGAAAAGAGCAAGCAGCATCAAAGCTTAATCAAGCAATTAACTATATTAAGTCGCAGCAACTTGGAGCTTAATCAAATGCTCCAGCTAGTTATCGCATCGACTGCCGAATGTCTACAGGCAGATCGGGGTTTACTTATACTACTAAAATATACAGATCCCCTATTTAGGACTCAAGCTAAAAAACAAATTCCGAAAGCGAAGGCTACCGTGATTGGTGAATGGGCTAGGGAAGTGCAAAGCCTCCGCACTAATAAACCAAATACCTTAAATCAGTTTTTCTTGCTCTCAGACTGTGGTTTATGCCAGCGTGCCTTCATCGATTCTGGAAAACCAGTAAGCTTTGATGACTATACAGACCAAAACGATACCTCGCCAGCTGCTGCATTATTTGCAGTAGAGGAATTTCGGGCGGTATTATTAGTGCCATTAGAGACTCAGGGTAAAATTTTAGGATTCTTGGTGCTACAGCAATCTGTGACTCGTAGTTGGCAAACAGCAGAATTAAATCTTGTAGAAATGGTTTCTGCTCAAGTGAGTAACGCCATAATTCAGTCACAGACATTGCGCCAAGTGCAAACTTTGGTAGATGAGCGCACAGCGAAACTCCAGAGTAGTCTGGAACTCCAGGCAAAATTGCATGAAAGAACACGGCAGTATGTTGAGCAACTGCGGAAACTTAACGAACTCAAAGATGAATTTTTGAGCAACATGAGCGATCGCTTGCGCTATCCTCTGACAAATATGCTGATGTCAATTCGGAACTTACGTTTGCCAGGGATAACACCAGAGCGTCAAGTTAGATATATGGATATTCTAGAGGAGGAATGTACAAAGGAAATCAACTTGATTAATGACTTGTTGACACTCCAGAAACTAGAGTCGCCTCACGAAGCTCCACAACTAGAACCTATAGATTTAAATACTAGAATCCAGCATATAGCAGCATCTTTTGAGAAAAAACTCGCAGATAAGGGATTAAATATTTCTGTAGATTTGCCCCAAGAGTCGCTAAAACTGCAAACTGAACTAGAGAGTTTTGACCGCATTCTCCAAGAGTTGTTAACAAATGCCTGTAAATACTCAGAGCGTGATAGCATTGTGCATTTACAAGCAGCTCACCGAGTTGATCAACAAATTGATCAAGTTATCATAAAGGTGACGAATACAGGACGCGCCATCTCCGAAGAAGAAGCCACCTACATCTTTGACAAGTTCCGTCGCGGCAAAGGGCGCTGGACAGCCGGAACTGGCTTGGGACTTGCTCTAGTCAAGTCTTTAGTGCAACATCTGAATGGAGCGATCGCTGTTGAAAGTCTCCCAATCTCGGATTCTGAGCAGAGCGAAATTTGCTTCACCCTGACTCTGCCTCAGTTTTCTGAGGAAAGCAAACCTTAATGAAGTCGGAAGTCGGAAGTCGGAAGTCGGAAGTACAGTTTTGTAACGGGGATGAAAGACAAGAGCCACAAAACTTAAAGCCGTGCTAGAAGCACGGGGTTTTAAACCCAATTTTTTGATAATTCTGAAAGTGACTAAAAAACAAAACACCACAGAGAACCCTGATTTCCAGTCTCTCACTGATCACACCAAGCAAGAGGAGGATTTACCTACTCATGCATTTGCTTTGGCGGCTAAGGTAGAAGTTGAAATTGAGAAAATAGCAGAGCGGCAACGGCGAATTAGTGCTAAAGTCCAAATTCCCCACCCAGTGGCACAAATCTGGAAGGTTCTCACAGATTATGAAGCCTTACCTGACTTTCTCCCCAACCTCGCCAAGAGTCGTCTAATCGAGCATCCTAATGGTGGTATTCGACTGGAACAAGTAGGCTCCCAGCGCTTACTAAATTTCAACTTTAGTGCGCGGGTAGTTCTGGATCTGGAAGAATACTTCCCTAAAGAAATTAATTTCCGCATGGTAGAGGGAGATTTTAAAGGCTTTTCTGGTAGCTGGTGCTTAGAGCCTTATTCCCTCGGTGAGTATATAGGAACAAATCTGTGCTATACAATTCAAGTTTGGCCTAAACGCACTATGCCAGTGGGAATCATTGAAAATCGCCTGAGCAAAGATTTGCGGTTAAATCTTCTGGCTATTCATCAACGTGTAGAAGAGTTAGCCAGCAAAGAACCTGATGTCTAGTTAAACGATCATTCAGGAATAATTTTGAATGATCGTTTTGCTTCCGAGATTTCGAGTTAAAAAGCAAAAGCTTTTTATTGTTTTTAAGTACCCCCAGGGGAATTCGAATCCCCGTTACCTCCGTGAAAGGGAGGTGTCCTAGGCCTCTAGACGATGGGGGCATCGGACTCAGACCTTTTATAAGGTAACGAATTTCCTGGCTTTTGTCAACAGCTTTTGCCAAAAAAAGTTTGTGACAGCTAAACTGGGTGGAGTCAAAAGCTTGAAGAGGATACAAAGACATGGAGACACAAAGAGAAATCTGTAGATGCTTGTGCAGCTTCTTGCAGGGTGCGTCAGCATCGGGCGATCGCAACTTCGGGGGATACACAGATCGAAAAAACGCTGAATTCAGGAAAGGAGAAAGGGTATGATGTTGTACCCTGTAGAGTTAATATCTACGGTTTCTGACAAAAGATTTTGAAATAAATAGCTCAAAATCTACAACATGGAAGCATCTTTTGAAATCACCCTACAGATGGCGATCGCTGTCTTTGCAGGCATTAGCGCCCAAGTGCTGGCTGCATACCTTCGTTTACCGAGCATCGTCTTGTTATTGCTGTTGGGCATCCTCTTTGGCTCTGATGGCTTAGGACTGTTGCATCCCCATTTGCTAGGCAGTGGGCTGGAAGTTATTGTCGCCCTAGCAACGGCAATAATTTTGTTTGAAGGCGGGCTTAACTTGGATCTGCGAGAGTTAGGCAGAGTTTCAGTCAGCCTGCAATTGCTTGTGACTCTCGGAACGCTGATCACATTGCTTGGTGGGAGTATGGCAGCCCACTGGCTGGGTGAATTTCCCTGGAACATAGCTTTTCTCTATGCTTCCATAATTGTGGTGACAGGCCCAACCGTCGTTGGCCCTTTGCTCAAACAAATCAATGTAGATCGGCAAGTGGCAACACTTTTGGAAGGAGAAGGGATTTTAATTGACCCTGTAGGGGCGATCCTCGCCTTCGTTGTCCTCGATACCATTTTGAGCGGCGATGCTGACCCGATCAATGCGATCGTCCGTTTACTGATGCGCTTGGGTGTTGGTGGAGCAATTGGTGGTGCTGGCGGTTATCTGATGAGTTTGATTTTCAAACGTGCCAGTTTTCTGTCATTTGAGCTAAAAAACTTAGTGGTGTTGGCGATACTTTGGAGCTTGTTTACCTTATCGCAGATGATCCGCAGTGAATCGGGAGTAATGACAACAGTAGTTGCAGGGGCAGTCTTTGCTAACTCCTCAGTCCCAGAAGAACGCTTATTACGCAGCTTTAAGGGTCAGCTGACAATTCTCAGCGTCTCGGTGCTATTTATTTTATTAGCTGCTGACCTATCGATTGCGAGTGTGTTTGCTTTGGGTTGGGGTAGTTTATTCACCGTTTTGGTACTAATGTTTGTCGTTCGCCCGATTAATATCCTGTTGTGTACCTGGAACAGTGACCTAAACTGGCGACAGAAACTATTTTTAAGCTGGGTTGCACCTAGAGGAATTGTTGCCGCCTCCGTAGCTTCTTTTTTTGCGATTTCGCTGACACAGCGCGGTATTAACGGCGGTGATTCCATCAAAGCTCTAGTTTTCCTGACAATTATCATGACTGTTGTCTGTCAAGGGCTAACAGCTGGCTGGGTTGCTAAATGGCTGCAAATTACCTCCAAAGATGTAACTGGGGCAGTGATTGTGGGTTGTAGTCCCTTGAGTCTTTTGATTGCCCGGTTCTTTCAAGAACGGGAAGAAAACGTGGTGATGATTGATACTGACCCCCAATGTCTTGTGCAAGCTGAGGCGCAAAATCTCCGGGTTATTGCCAGCAGTGCGCTGGATGCTGCTGTTTTGGAAGAGGCAGGACTTGCCTCTATGGGTACTTTTTTGGCGATGACAAATAATGGCGAGGTGAATTTTGTTTTGGCTCAAAGGGCAGCTGAGGAGTTTAATCCGCCGCGTGTCTTAGCTGTTTTCCCCCGTGATCCGCAAGCGAGTACCTCGGTTAGTAATAAAGTTAATCAAGCTTTTATCCCAGACTTAGCGATTAAAACTTGGAATGAATATTTGAATGATGGGCGAGTCAAGCTAGGGACAACCACGCTGAATGAGTCGGAATTTTCCACTCAATGCGATCGCATCCAAGAAATGATTCGGGCTGGGGTGTTGATACCGCTATTGCTAGAACGAGAAGAACGCTTACAGGTAATGCCAGCTAACCAAGATTGGGAAGTTGGCGATCGCATTATTTACCTGTTGCATGACCCCAGACCTAGCCTTTTAAAACGCTTATCTGGTGCTACCCAATCCACTCCCCTCTCTCTAGAAAAGTTACCAGAGGTTGAAGACCTATCCCTGGCTCAATTTTAGATTTTGGGTCGCACCTTTGGTGCGCTTACAGCGCAACTTGGATTTTAGATTGAAGGAAAAATCTAAAATCTAAAATCTAAAATCCAAAATTGAATGACTCCTAACTCCTAACTTCGCACTCAGCTTGATACATTTGCCATTCCTGCCACACTAAAGCTGATAAATTTACTATGGCAAGAATTAGCGTCACCAGCGAAATCAGATAACTGTGTATTGTGTAAAGGTGTTCGACGGTAACTGTGTTAATGGCTCCACCGCCAGTCAGGATCTCGCGCAGTTGCCCACCAATAAAAGGAATGGCTTCGATGGTTCCTAGCTCAATGTTAAAACGCCAGTATCCTTCCTGAGTCCAATCTAAAATCATCGCTGTCCAATCCAGCCCGATCGCACTTAGGGTCAACAAAATCCCGCTAATCCAAGCAGCTAGCCAACTCTTGCGAAATTGCCGACCTAAAAACATCACCACAATTTGAATTAGAGCGATCGCAATTACCGCGTTACCAGCAATATCATGCGCTCTCCGAAACAACCAGCCGTATGGCAGTTGTGTATTAATCATCTTTAAGGAGTTATAAGCTCCGCCTGCTGTCGGTTCATAGTAAAAAGCAAGCAAAACTCCGGTAGATACATAAATTAAGCACAAAGTCAGAATCACGACTGATAATATCGTCGCTATTCGTCGCAAAATTTTATCGAACTGGGTGCTTTGCATGGCTCACCCCTCCTGTTCTTAACTAAGTATTTATTCTTATTACAATTTTAGCTAAGAAATATTAATAAATGTTGCAATTTTCCGAAAAAGTTGAAGAAGAATGCAGAATTCAGAATTCAGAATCAATACTTCGGCAGAGCTACGTAACCATCAGTCGGGGATTCAGACCCGCGACTACGAAAGTTGACCACCAAATCTAGGATTTTGTGGGGGTCTAAAAAGAGGTTATTCATCCGCCAGCGATGCACTGATCTGGTCGTTGTGTCGTACAGAATACCCAACTGAATTCTGACGACTGGCGCCTTTATTCTGTTCGATAAAGTTTTTTAAATCAAATATTGTACCCAAGCTTTTAAGGGTTCTGCTGAACCATACCAAATCCCAGGACTTCTGGGAGAATGCCTCACACCTTCAATCACCAGATTTTCTGCCCCTTTTAGGTGAGCAGCTTCGATGGGTGTGATTCCATCTCCCCAAGTGTTGCCCTTACCACAGGTTAATTGATAACTACTGTAAGCTAACCAACTACCACGCCGCCTTTCTCCATAGATAGTTTTGCCAGCGACACAAACATAACGAACGTTTTTATAAAAAGCTCCTGGGTAGTTATTGGTGACAAAATCTAGATTGGAGCGTGTCCAGCGTTCTTGACTAATATGGGGTGTACCCAAGGTGATCAGAGTCGCAATTAGGGGATGCGCTTCCCAGATCAATGGTTTGACATCACCACGTACCAAATAGGGCTTTTCTCCCATGTAGATGCGGGATATCCAACCTCCGGCGGAGTGACCGATCAAATTAACTTGAGTAGCATTATGTTGCTGCAATGTATGCTTGATCGTCAGATCGAGTTGTTGCAGAATTGCTGTTACTGGTCTTCCGCCAATGGTGGGTAGCCAGTCACGTCGTCGCAGTGGTACTGTAACTGTGGGAAAATCTAACTGTTGTAGGGATTGTTCTAGTTGACGGTAAGCGATCGCGCTTTCTAGATATCCAGGCAAAATAACTGTCGGTAACGGCATTTTGGATGCAATAATTGGCTGGCGGTTTGAACTTTTTGACGAAGAAGTAGTCAGATTCAGAAGCTAGAATTGCGATCGCCCGACTGACTCCTTTTATAAAAACCTAAATAGCTTTGGTGGCGTTTATGGCGGGAATGTCAATAAAATTGTACAATTTGCAACAGTTTTAAGAGCTGCTAATGTGGTAGTATTTTCACATAGGGACTAGTCTGGGACAAGCAAGTGTGCCATCTGCCATAAAAGCCTGGTTGACTGGAAAACAGTAGAAAAAACAAGGCAGCTTCAGCAGGTTTTGTGATGTACTCAAACTTGTGTGTTCACTTAAACTTTATAAAAATCCCAGATATTAATTTTACTTGTGTGGGTCATCAGAATAAAAAATCAAAAGTAGTAATTTTTCAAATATCTCTTTAGCAAGCTCAAATTTGAATATATGATACAGCGTCATTAATCTGGGTTTTATACCCGGAACGAAAGTTTTCAATCATACTTCTTTCCTCTAGCCAGAACTGCCTTTTGCCTTCTCTTATATATCTTATATAAATGGCAATTTTGGCATTTTGATTGCTAGCATAGGAAGTTATTATTTCCTTAGATGGATGCATCTCTTGCAAAATATTGCAATGTAGTCGGAAAAAGAAAATCGCTAGTAAACTGCAACTGAGCCGAGTGAACGATAACAGCTATGTCTTACGTCTCCCTGCTGAAAAATATACCAGAAATCTTAAGCCAGCCAATTGGGATAGCAGCTATAGCCTCTCTTGGTATCCACGGTGCGATCGCCATGATTGTGCCATTGATGCCTATGGATTCTAGCAAGCCCAACCAAACAGCATCATCCAAAACAGTCGGACTTTTGGAATTGAGCCAAGCCGACCAAAACCGTTTGCCGCAAACCACACCCCAAGTTGGTTTACAACAATTTCCTCCAGTAGCGCCACTTTCTCCTCCGAACTTTAGCGCCCAAACTGTATTGCCCCCATTGGCACCAGCGCCATCTAGTCAGCTAGTACTGCCTCCGCTACCCCCAGCATCGAATAGCTATCGGGTTTCTTCCTTACCTACAAGGCAGTCTTTGCGGATGATTCCTAGTGATAATTTGCGATTTGACACCTCGAAATTTGACAGTTCTAAATACAATACCAGCGCTAAATTCTCTCCATCAGTTCCTCGTGTCAATGACAGTACCAGCAAATACGAGCCACCTAAGCCACTGGCTCTAAATAGGTTGCCAGAATTGCAGTCGCAGAAAATACCTGATGATATTCTGCAAAATCCCCAATCTTCAAATTTACCTGACACTAGCCCCATTGCAACAGCACAGGTAAATAGGACTCCACAGATGATGCAACCAGCTAATGATGCGTCTAGAATTGCTCAAAACCCACTGATAAATTCTCTAAAACAAGCTCCAAGGGTTGGGGATAGCTTAACTCCAACTAGGGGAACCACGCTCAAGACACCCGATTTATCTGGAAAAGGAACTGAACTGGCGATTGCACAGCTAGACTCCTACGCAAACCTGAGAAAAGAAATTCAGCAACAATACCCCAACGCTGAACAAAAACCAGTCATCCGCCAAACATTACCTACGAATAAGCCGAATCTTGAAGGTGCTGTTTTGGGTATGTTAGTGGTAGATCCTGATGGCAAGGTCTTAGATATCAAGTTTCAAGACAAGTTAGTTTCCCCGGAATTGGAATTAAAAGCAAGGCAATACTTCAATAAGCAATCCCCCAAGGGAGATAGACAGATCAGTTCCTATCCATTTAACCTACGTTTCCAAAACAACACTACTGGAGCTACTCAAGAGCAAAAGCCCTCATCACTATTATCTACACCGGGAATCAATAACAATCAGCTTACGCCCTCACCAGCAGCTACTTTTAAACCATTACCTGATTTGCGAATCAGAAATAACCAGCCTTTGTCCTCACCGACAAGTATTCTCAAACCATTAGTTGCACCAGGAGTCAATAGCAATCAGTCTGAGTTCTCGCCGACAGTTACTCCCAAAGCATTGTCTGAACTGGGAATCAGAAGTAATCAGCCCACGCCTTCATCGGCAGCTATTACTTCCCAACCGTTATTGCTACCGAGAGTTAATAATAGTCAGCCTACGCCCTCTGCTGAATCCGAGCAAAAATTAGTAGAACAGTTGCGCGAAGTGAAGGAAAACAGACAACAGTCTAATCCATAAAAATAATCACCCTCTGGTGATTTGGGATTAAGAAATAAGCTAAAAGATATGAATGATAAAAATTGTGAATTTATCATTCATCTTTAAAATATCGTTTTTAGCAGTTGACGAACTGGCGATTGCTAGTTCGTCATATCGTCATATCATAATATAACTACCTTTGAAATTAGTTAGAAGGTTCTCAGAAGGAAATGCACTGAGGGATTTCCAACAAATAAATTATCCAATGTTGTGGGGTGGGCATCTCGCCTTTAATTACTGGCGGGCAAGATGCCCACACCACAATAATTAGAGGGTATAGCTAGTTTACCAGCCTTGTTCTGCATTCTGAAAAACGTAAGCAGCTACCTCTAAAATCTCCTCAGAACTTAATTTGCTTTTAAAGGCAGGCATGGCATTTTTCCCATTTTGCACTTGGTGGATAATCGCCTGGATTGAGTCGCGATCATAATTTTCTAGGTACTTTGACAATGCTTCCTTTTTCAAGGTTTTCTGGCTAATCAGGATGTTACCGCCACCGATATGGCAAGAAGCGCAGTTAGCCTCGAAAATTTTAGCACCGTTGGATGTTTCGGCAGCTAGTGCTGGACTAATGAATGTGAATTTGAATAGAGCGATCGCTAACAGTAGGATTAATAAAAGTATTCTCAAGAAAATTTCCTCGCAACAAGCCTCCAGCAAGAGTATAAACGCGATTAATCCCCTATTAAGTCAAATTTGATCAAAATTGGCGGTAACGAGTTCACCCCTGCATCCCCAGAAGTTACTTAGCGTCTTAGGATAGGATAGGACTCGTTACCGCCATTTATCGATTGTGTGCGTCACTCTAGGAGTGTGGCGTGTTGATATGAGCTAATTTCACTCAGAAATCATCTTGTGTCAAACAACAGTGTTTCTAGCCTTCGACAGTGATTGTACCAATCATGCCAGCACCACGGTGAGGTTCACAGTAGAAGGTGTAGTCACCAGCAGGTGCGTCTGCGGCGAAGGTGGTTGTTTCCTTTTGACCAGGACTCATAAGCAACTTCTTATGAGACAGAGATTTTGCTAAATCAGCGCTCTTACTGGGGTTTTTAGCAGCATCAAACACAACATTATGGGGAGGAACTTTGTTGTTTACCCATTCAATTGTATCACCTGGTTTAATTGTCAACTTTTTCGGTTCAAATGCTAGCAGTCCTTTATCGCTGCCTAATTTCACCTTGTAAGTTTCAGCCGCAGCGCTGGGAGTAAAAACAGCAAAGCTGCTAACAACTAAAAGGATTGTCAACACAGCTAAACTAAGGCGTCGCCAACTTGCCGAAATCAATTTCATGGCTCTCTCCTAACAAATAATTTTTTTCCTTTTCTCATTTTAAATAAAATCAACACCAAATATGACAATCTGTCATAGATAGATTTTTTTTTTAATAATGGGGAGCAATTTATTGCAAAAAGCTGTGCAATCAACAATAAATACTAAAGTGCCATAGCACAAAAAGTCTGTGAATAAAGGTAAACAGTAAAAAAAGAGATTTTTATTTTTTCTTTAGGAATATTTTGAGGTATCAAAAATTTTTTGTGCCGCAATTAGGAACATTTTGTGCTGCGGTGAGAACGAAAGCAGCTAAAGTTTGCTGAAAACTGGGGAATGGGGAATGGGGAATGGATTTTTCCCTATGCCCTATTCCCAATGACTCAGTACTAATTCAAGGATTTAGTAATAGATTTTTCCGCCTCCCCACTTAGCGCCAACGATTTTGGGTTGTAAAAGAACATGACCAGCGATCGCCTCCAAATCATCATCCGTCAGATTTCGCATTTCTGTGAAAATATCTGCGCTTTTGATACTGGGGTGAACTTCGGAAATCTCTTCTTCCCCGTCGTAAGTAGTGGGATTTTTCAGATAATCTACCAAGCCTTCAATGTTGTTACGGTTGGGTGTTGCCAGCGCCAGGTCGTCTGGAGCCAGTCCCACGTTTTGGTTTGTCTTGGTAACTCCCCCAGCATGACATTGGGCACAAGCGTAATTAAATAAGCGTTTGCCTTCTTTGACTTGTTTAAGGCTGAGTACGGTAGTCTCACCTTCAGTATTTAATGGCACTGTTCGGGTAGCTTTGTCCAGTTCCACTGCTGTCGCGCTACCGACAATCAACTGAAACGAGAGTAAAACAGTAACCACAACAACGCCAATGAGTCTTCTAAACATGTTTCCCCTTAAAGATTTTGACGCTCAACACAGCTAAAAAAGCGATTCTCAATCTCCAAGCTGCTAATTGCTAACGACTCATCTTCTGTGTCATTAGCTATCAGTGATTAGCCAAAGCTCCGAGATCACCCTTCAGGCGATCTCGTTATCACCCTCCAAGTCGCTAGTACCTTTTGGGCGTGTTTCAGACGATATTTGGGAAATAATTGCCTTTGCATCTTCTAACGCCAAACGGGTCTTTTGGTGTTTGTAGGCGATTCCCAGTTGGTTACACAGAGAAAACACTTTTTCTACAGGAATGCTGTAGTCGGCTGCTATCTCTGCGATCGATAGGTCTGCAAAACCCATAATGCTTATTAACTGATAGATAGAGATTGAGTCGCTGTAATACCAATATCACGTTAGGAGTGCAATTTGTTGCCCAAATTAGGAGGGGAGTGGGGAGTGGGGGGATGAGGGGGATGAGGGGGATGAGGGGGATGAGGGAGATGAGGGGGATAAGGGGAATAATCCATGCCCAATGCCCAATGCCCAATGCCCAATGCCCAATAATTATTAACCTTTCCCTCCGGTAAAGGTGACGCTTTGAATAAAGTAACGGTTAAAGAAGGCGTAAATGCCTAAAGCTGGCAGGGTGAAGACCATAGAAGCCGCCATAATGTAGTTCCAATAGCTGATGTATTGACCTTTGAAGGTGTTCAGCCCTAAAGGGAGAGTAAACATTTCTGGGTCAAATAGGATAACTATAGGCAGTAAAAAATTATTCCAACTCCCCATGAATACAAAAACTGCCTGTGCTGCTAGGGCTGGTTTTGCCAAAGGTAAGACAATATGTCGGAATATCCCAAAGGTATTTAAGCCATCCAGTTGCGCTGCTTCTTCTAATTCTTTAGGAAAATTAACGAAAAATTGCCGCATCATAAAGATAAAAGTGGCATTGACCATGCTAGGCACAATCATGCCTTGGTAAGAATTCAGCCAGCCGATCGCTTTTAAAATCAAAAATGTGGGAATTAGGGTGATTTGCGCCGGGACTGCCAGTACTGCCAAAATTAGGAAGAACCAAAAGCGTTTACCGACAAAGCGGAGTCTTGCTAAGGCATAACCAGCCATTGAATTTAACAACAAGTTTAAAAGCGTGACGCTGACGGCAATCACCACACTGTTGAACAACCAGCGCCAAAATAGCGGTTCTTGAAGAAAGATTTGCTTGTAGTTATCGAGAGTAAAATCCTTGGGAAGAAAATTGGCTTGGGCGCTGACAATCTCTGATAGCGGCTTAAATGATGCGGAAAGTGCCCAGAGAAAGGGAATTAGAGTAACGATCGCATAGAGTGTCAGCAAGAGGTATAACAAGACTTTGAGCCAGGATAAGCCAGAGATGTTAGTCAAATCCGTTCGCCTCCAAAAAGTTGCTGCTGAATCAAAGTGATGGCAATGATCACTGCTGCTAACAAAAATGCGATCGCAGCGGCATATCCCATTTGTAAATTCCGAAACACAGCTTGGTAAATTAGCAGCACCACAGTTAAGGTAGCGTTGTTTGGCCCGCCAGTACCGCCAGAGAAGATGTAAGACTGGTCAAAAAGTTGAAAAGTCCCAATCACCCCCACTGCTACCACAAAGAAGGTTACAGGCTTCAGCAAGGGCAGAGTAATGTAAATAAATTGCTGCCATCCATTCGCCCCATCGAGTTCCGCCGCCTCATAAAGTGTTTGGGGTATATCCTGCAACGCCGCCAGATAAATCACCATGAAAAACGGCGCGGTTGACCAAATGTTCATGATCATAATGCCTTTGAGCGCAACTGCTGGATCACCCAACCAGTTATAAGTAGGTAGCCCCACAAAAGCGAGAAAATCGTTTAGTAGCCCATCGGTGTTATAAATCCACATGAAGATGAGCGTCAGCACTGTTGAAGAAGTGACTGTGGGCAAAAAGTAGAGGATGCGCCACCAGTTTTTACCGCGAATCCCCGAATTCAGAGTTACCGCCAGAATTAAAGCCAGGATAGTTTGAGTTGGCACAACAATGGCTACATATTCTGCTGTGTTTCTCAAAGCAATCCAAACCCTTTGATCTTCAGCTAATCGCGCGAAGTTCCGAAAACCGATGAACTCGTACTCAATACCGCCAAGGAGTTGAACTTTTTGCAGGGAAAGATAAACGGCATAGAGAATGGGTAAGACTACAAAAGTCCCTAAGACCAGAATGGTGGGCATCATGAACATATACCCAGCCAAATCTTCGGTGATATTCCACCTAGAGTTACTCCGCCGCCTGCTGATTTCAAACACTATTGAACCTCCATCTAATCTCGCACTAATCCGGCTGTAGCGATCGGTTGTGCATGATTATTTATCGTACTTCGTGTTCAGAACTCGGAACTTCGTGCTTAGAACTCGGAACTTCGTGCTTAGAACTCGGAACTTCGTGTTCAGAACTCGGAACTTCGTGTTCAGAACTCGGAACTTTGTGTTCAGAACTCGGAACTTTGTGTTCAGAACTCGGAACTTCGTGCTTAGAATTCGGAACTTTGTGTTCAGAACTTAGCTAAGGCGGGTAAGATGCCCACCCCACAAGAAGTAGTTGAGTATTTTTTTATTTGGAAGTCCCTTAAAATTTCGTGCTAAAAACTCGGAATTGCCAAAATTTCAGAATAAGTAAGTTTTACTGCTGAAACAAATATACTCAATTAGGCGATCGCTTGAACCTCATTGAGTAAGTCTCTGGTTTAGGAAAGCGATTACCATTGATCGCGTAGAGTTCTCTGCATTGCTACTGCATCACCCTGCCAAGTTAATCGCCCCACCAAATCAGAGAAATCATAACTAGCTTGCTGCTTCCCTTTTGAAGAAACTGGATTCAAAACAACTACTATATTCACATCTCCAGCTGCTAACTGCGTTGGAATATTAAGATTTAAATATCCTGATTTATCGATTTTAGTCGTAAGTTTTAAAACTTCCATTCCCAAATAATTAGTAAACCTGATCTTATTCTAGATAGGGACATTCTCAAGCCTTTTATAAATAGGACTTACGCACGAGTTACGGAATAACGAACCGCAGAGGCGCAGAGGGCACGGAGAAATCAGAGTTTGAGAGATATTTTGCGTAAGTCCTAATAAATTAGAATGCCCAGCGATGCCTACGGCGGCAAGCTACGCACCACTAGGCATCTTGATGATTACGTCATCAGAAAAAATGGGTGGAAACCCCGTCCTAAAACGCAAGTGGAGGACGGCTTTACAAGGCGCTATTAGGCTACAATCAACCCGTTTGAACGTCGGATTAGTTGAACTTTACTAGCGGTGATCTGCCCTAATCGTTTCCAATTAGCATCGCTGACAGATATCTGTTTTTCGGTGTCACCGGACACATAGCCAACCCCTTTTGGAGAGTTAGCTAAATCCCCTTTTCTTAAACCGTGCCGGGTGATTGTGCCGCCATATTTGCGACGTATTCCACCCTTGGCAGGAACCATCAAATGCAGTTGACGGCGTGAAATTGGAGGGCGACGAATCACAATGAAAAGTGAAGTTGTCACGGATACGCTACCCGTCCATTGATGCCCGTCAGATTTGGTAGTGTGAAAGGGTTCGTACTGAATAAACTCAGAGCAAGCTAAAGCAACCCCGTCTACTGCATGGGTAGCAGGAATCGGATCGCCTTTCCTATGCTTCTGTTTTTGCAAACCTAGTTGGTTCCTAAGATTCGATGTCTCCCAACCCTTGCAAGTTTTTACAGGGGCAAATGCCACAAGCTGAGTTAGCATCCATTTTTGACCAACCATCACAGGGGAAAACGATCTAGAGCCTTTTGCTTCTACAAGTTCGTAGACAATGCCAGTGATGGGCAGGATTTTGCAAAGTTCGGAAACGACTCTTAGTTCTAACTGACGATTAGCACGAATCGAAGGAGGGAGTTTAGACCCTCTGCGATTGTCAAAACGTTTCTGGCGATGTGCGCGTTTTGAGAAAACAACCTTCCGGTTAATTCTACGTCCCCGTCTTCCTCGTCGCATCATGTGTCGTTGTTCCATCCGGTCTTTAACTTTCTGAAATGGCAGCACTAAATGAGCGGTAAACAAGGTGATTTTTGCGGACTGCACCCCAACACCTGAATAGAGTTTTCCGGGGTCAATACCAATCACAATCGGTTGTGTTTCGGCTCCTCTCGGTTCGTCTATTAACTGGACGTAGAATTGACCCAAGTCGTTAAACTGCAAGATAGCTTTTCCGTCTCGAATCCACTTCCTGGCGCGACTAGGTTTAGTCGGCATGAGCGGTTTGTGTTGGCTATTTACTACTGGAATACGCATTTTAGAGATAATCCTTTGCGTGAGTTCAAGTCCCTTCGCCCGACCTGATTACAATGTCTTGCCTTTACGCAACGCCTGACCCAATCAGGCTTAGAGGGAATCCGAACTAGGGAAGTATTCGGAAGTCTGTATGCAATCAAGTCTCAATGGGCTATTCACCTCTTGCGTTGTCCAAATTGGTTTGGTCAATCCCCGTTCCCTTTAGGGCGGGGTTGGTGAAGCTATGCCCTATTAAAATATGACTATAGTCATGACTACGGTTATTATGAAATCAATTTCCAAAAGTGAACTCAAATCTCAACTTTTTGAGTTCTTACGACTTGTAGAGTCAGAGGGAGAATAAATTGTAGTTACCGATCGCGGTAAGCCAGTCGTGAAAATTTCCAAATACGCACAAGCACCTTCAACAGAGGAGTTATTTGGGGAGATGCGCGGTAAAGTGAAGTACTTTGAGGATTTAACTATACCAACCACTGAAGAATGGTCACAAATGGGGTCATCGAGATCCAGTAGATCGAGTTGTCGTCGCACTAGCCAGAAGTCATCAAGCTGCAATAATTACAGCCGATAAAGAGATCGCAAATTTCTACTCAGAAGTGATTTGGTAGAGGTAAGAAAGATTGCTTACTCCATCGCCTTAATCTGCTGATTCGCATCATTTTGCCCTCGCGCGATCGCCTGCTTTAATGGTTGTTGTCCCAATAAGGCGCTGATAAACTGGTTATCGAAGTTATTCACGATCGCACTTGGATACTGACCTACCTGCCACGGTGTAGCATAACTAACTCCCGCCACTAATGGCGATCGCAACGGGTCTTGGTCATAGCCCAAATTCTTTGCTACTGATTTACGTGTTGGCAAAGCAAACCCTGTTCCTGTCCATTTCTGCATCCCTTCTTTACCCGTGAGATAAGAAATCAATTCCCAAGCTTCGGCTTTGTGCTGTGCTTGCTTATTCATCACGTAGGCAACTGTAAACACCATAGTGCTTTTTTTGGCATTAATAGTAGGCAATTGCGCGGTAGCAAACTCTAGTTGAGGAAAGGTTTCAGTTAGATAGGGAATTGCCCAATTACCTTCAATCACCATTGCGACTTTACTCTGACCAAACATTTCACTACCTGAGTTTGTCCCCACATCAGATTTTTGGGCAGAGGAGCGGTCTTTTTGATACTGGTCTACCACCAACTCTAAACCCTGTAAACCTGCGGCACTGGCAAAGGTAGCATAACCATTTTGATCAACGAGTTGTCCACCAAAGGCTTTAATTTTATAAGCCTGACGCGCCAATTCGGGGATCTCTCCAAAGCCGTATCTGTTAAGTTTGCCTGTCAATTGTTTCGAGTAGTGACGTAATTCATCCCAAGTAGCTGGCGGATTACTCAAGCCGGCGGCGGCAAAGGCTTTTTTGTTATAAAACAGCGCCAGGGTGGAATAGTCTTTAGGAAGACCATAAATATGGTTTTGATACTTAAAGCTGTTAAGTAGGTTATCCTCGAAGTCTACTAGGTCAAATTTAGGGGTGATGTAAGCATCTAACGGTTCCAGGACATTTTGACTCATTAAAAAAGGAGCTTCCAGCGCATCCAGATAAAAAACATCAGGCGCGGCTTCCCCAACTAAACGAGTTTTAATTACATCCATATATTGGTCGGAGATTACTTCATATTTGACCTTAATAGTTGGATGTTGTGCCTCAAAGTCTTGCAGTACTTGTCTCAATAGTTTTTGCTCAACAGGAGAGCCTCCCCAACCACTGAGTTTGATCGTGACTGCGGTAGATGCTGAGGGTTTGCTTGGTAATTGTAAGCTTTGACAAGCAATAATCGCGATCGCGATCGCCATCACCAATCCCAAAAAATTAAATAATCTTTTCTTGCTCACAGATAGATAACAATCTCTTTCTTCTTAGTTATACATTCTGTTGCTAAGGAGTGATATTTTACTTCTCGAAAGTTTCTGTTGAGAATTGCAAGCTAAAATAACGAAAAATTATCAGCAATGCTAATTAAAGCATACTGAGTTCCTCTGCAACCGGATTTATTCCAGAGTATTTCACCGATAAACATAGATTATGGATTCTGTTCAGATTGAAACAACTGCGCCACTAACTCTGGAATTTCCCCAGATTGCCTCACCACCAACAACACTTTCTCCAATCTCTCGAATTCCCAAAGATGCTGTTCGCACCAGCTTAAAAGCTTCCACTGCGGATTGTGTTTTAGCATCGGTTTACTCCCTTGGAACTGGCGGGATTTTACTCAGCAATTTCTTGGTGGAATTGGGTGCTAGTCCAATGGTATTTGGGATGCTGTCTTCTATCCCGATGTTGGTCAATCTTATTCAGCCGTTGGGTGCTTACTTGTCTGAACGCACCACCAGCCGCTTTCAATATTCTCTTTGGACACACGGAATTGGTCGGCTGCTATGGCTGGTTTTAGTAATTGGTATTGCCAGCGCTAGTTGGGGAGTGGTTAATGCTCACCAGTTAGTGATATTGACACTCTTGATTGTCCTATTCAGCCATCTTTTGGGAGGATTAGGAACCGCATCGTGGCTAAGTTGGGTGGCAATGATAGTTCCCCGGCGATTGCGAGGCAGGTATTTTGGGATACGTAATAGTGCCGGTAGTCTCACCAATTTGCTTTGCGTACCAATGGCTGGTCTAGCTGTATCACATTGGTCTGGGGGAACTCTACAAGGCTATGGGGTAGTTTTGCTGGTAAGCATTGTGTTTGGGATTGTGGGATTAGGGTGTCAATATTTCCAGGTGGATATGAATCCGCAATCGCAAAACACTTATATAAGTGAGATTCAGTCAGAGGTTGCAAAGGATGAATCTTATGAAATACCTCAATCAATTCATATACCAAAAAACCAGTTAACTGAGAGTATTTGGAAAAATAGTAACTTTTTGATATTTCTGCTGTATTTCAGCTTTTGGACGCTTGCTGTTAACCTCAGCGCTCCTTTTTTTAACCTCTACATGCTAGACACGCTGGATTTAGATGTAAGTTACGTGACTATCTACAACAGCCTTCAAGCGGGAGCGACTTTGCTAATGCTCATCCTGTGGGGCAAATTAGCAGACAAGATAGGTAATCGTCCCATCCTCATCTGTATTGGGATTTTAGTTGCAGTCACACCAATGCTGTGGCTGGGAATTAGTGTTAATCGCCTTGACATCTGGTTGTGGTTCCCACTCTTACACATCTTTCTTGGAGGTACTTGGGCGGCGATTGACTTGTGCAGCAACAATATACAATTGGCGATCGCACCAATTAAAAATCAGTCTATCTATTTTGCGATCGCAGCTGCCGTTGCTGGAGCGAGTGGTGCTTTAGGTGCAACTATAGGCAGCTTCATTATCCAATTTTCTCAGTCTGGAGGATTACTAGGCTTGTTCGCCCTCTCTAGTCTATTCCGACTAGTCGCGCTTGCTCCACTCATGTTTCTCAAAGAGCCGGGGAGAGGATGAGGATGAGGGAGTGGGGAGTGGGGAGTGGGGAGATGAGGGAGATGAGGGAGATGAGGGAGATGAGGGAGAAATAACCAATGCCCCATGCCCCATGCCCCATGCCCCATGCCCCATGCCCCATGCCCCATGCCCCATGCCCAATGCCCCATGCCCAATGCCCAATGCCCAATGCTTTATTCTGCGGCGGTAGAAGTCAAGGACATTGTTTCCCACAACACCATGTGAGGTGTTGTTAATACAGGCTGGTGTAGGGCAATCAGCTGGGCTAGGGTGTTCTTTAATAGGGTACGGGGTACGATATCATCAACAAAACCGTGCTGGAGCAAATCTTCAGCAGTCTGAAAATTATCGGGTAGTTTTTCCCGCAGGGTTTGCTCAATCACTCGCCGACCGGCAAAACCAATGGTTGCCTTGGGTTCTGCCAAAATGATATCGCCCAACATCGCAAAACTTGCGGTAACGCCGCCCGTTGTCGGATTGGTCAAAACGGGAATATACAATAGTCGAGCGTCTTTATGGCGCTGGAGGGCTGCGGAGATTTTCGCCATCTGCATCAAAGACAGCATTCCTTCTTGCATTCTCGCACCACCAGAGGCACAGACGATAACTACAGGATATCGCCGTTGAGTGGCTTGCTCAATCATCCGGGTGAGTTTTTCTCCCACGACCGAACCCATGCTACCACCCATGAAACGGAAATCCATGACCCCAAGGGCAATGGGCAAGCCGTTGATTTGACCTAAACCAGTTTTAACCGCGTCTATTAAGCCAATTTTATCTTGTGTTTCTCGTAGGCGATCGCTGTAGAGTTTGCGATCGCGAAATTCTAAGGGATCGGTTGGACGCAAATGCTCGTCCAGAGGTTTCCAGGTATTATGATCTATCAATTGACGGATGCGCTCATCGCTGTCTACCCGATTGTGATGACCACATTCGACGCAAACCATCTGATTGGTTTTCAGGTCTTTTGTATATGCCAATACACTACACTTGGAACATTTATGCCACAGACCATCAGCAATTTCACGTTCTTGGCGTTCGAGGCTGGTAGATCCTGATTTCCGTCGATTTGCAAACCAATCAAATAGAGACTTTAAACCGCGTGATTCTTCGTTGTTAGCCATTTTTTATTTTATTTTAAGTGGGTATGAGGTCGAAAACACGTTAAACTACGCTTTTAAGCAAGTTGGAACCTTAATTTTCATCTTTGGTTGCCAGCTTAACGAAAATACTTATACCAATACAAGTCTCTTGCTCTTTTTTTCAGCAGACTTAATTATCTGGACGTACTGACAAAGCCATGAGAATACCAACCTCCAAATAAGATGCTTTCTCCCTCCCACCCAAATCAATTATTCGTATTGCTAGGTTATGAGCAATCAGCATCTGTTGCACTAGTTATGCTTGCCAACGGTTAATCGTCGTTAAGAGGGTAATACAAGTCACAAGCTGAATATTATCAAAATATGAAGGGCAGATGGGGTAATGCTGGTTACAGTCACGAATTATAAATATTTCTTATGAAAGGGTATTGGGTATTGGGTATTGGGCATTGGGCATTGGGCATTGGGCATTGGGCATTGGGCATTGGGCATTGGGCATTGGGCATTGGGCATTGGGCATTGGGCATTG
>NZ_JBALFC010000100.1:0-19661 GCF_036917755.1 Nostoc sp. | reverse complement strand
GGTACAGCCTACATAGATTTTTTTCAATTTGATACCAGGACGAATACGCGCAAAGGAATTATTGCTATAGATTTACAAAGGTGGAAACCATGATGATCAAGAACGAGCAACAATATCAACATTCCTTAGATTGGTTGCAACGCTTTGAACAGTCTATAGCCTCATTGGATAGCAATGAACACTTGAAAGCAGAACCAGAGCGATGGAAGCTTCACCGAGACTCATATCAAAGTCAAGTTGACGAGCTAAAGTCAGAAATCACAGAATACGAAAGACTTATTAATTGCGATACCAGCAACCCTTTAAAAATTAAAGTTGATTCTTTAAATAAACTGCCAAATGCTTTAATTAAAGCTCGGATAGCAGCTCAAATTAGTCAGCAAGAACTTGCTGATATATTAGGAATTGATGAACAAAGAGTGAAAGAATATGAGGATACAGATTATCAATGTGCCAGTTTTGTAGAAATTCTCGAAGTCAGCACCGCTTTGGGTGTTGAATTTGAAACGGCAACTGTGCAAGTAGATTTTGCAGAAATAGAAGCAGTTAAAAAAAGCGTGGACAAATGGCGCAAAGAAAAACTGAATATTAAAACTAAAGCTTCAAAAGATTACTAATTTTTTGGGACGGAGCAACTTACCATCGTTCCAATAAAATCAAAGCTTTTTTGGAATCTCGAAATAGAGATTTACCACAAGAACAATTGAAAATACATTGTGTTCGTTTTGCTCTCAATTGTCCAGAACAAAATCCAATTGAAGATATTTGGTTGCAAGCGAAAACATGGGTTCGTTCGCGCAGCGTCTCGTTGGCGCAGCCTCTCGTAGAGAAGAGACGTTTTTGTTCTTTAATACCTCCTTTTCTCACTTAAAATGGATGTTGGAGTGGTTTATTAAGCACACCGTATTTGATTTCTCCTCTCTTGAGATGTACGGAGCTTATTCAAAAATCAGGATTCCTATATCTGCGATCGCTCTCTTGTTTTGCTTCGCATCCTCTGGTTGAAAAAGTGCGATCGCTTTTCTTTATTAGCGTGGGCGGTTCGTTAAAAAGAGCGATCGCTATTAGACAGAATAGAACTCAAATTGGGAATACTGAGTAAAGCGCAGGTATTTGCTGTTTAGAGGCAAAGTGGTTTATTGCCATACATCGCGCTACTGACAATTTAGCAACTAGGAGAAGATCGTGAGTTTACCAGTTACAGTGACTTTTATGCTTGCTGATTGGATTGCCAAAGGATTGGCAGATGGAACTTTTGAAAGGGTAGGGGGTGTTATCCGAGATGTAGGAACAAAACAAGTCGTTACCTGGTTACGGGAGCAGGGATCAACTAATCCTAGTGGAAAGGAGTTAGTAGAACTTGGGCGAAGTCTGCAACTAACTCAAGGAATTTTGCAGGTAACTAGTGCAGTCAGTATACTTAACCTGGGTGTCTCAGTTATCGGCTTTACTGTGATACTACAACGGCTTAAGGAATTAGAACAACGCTTACAACAAGCACAAAAATTGTTAAATCACATTAACCGTAAAATCGATCTTAGTTTCTATGCAAATTTTCGTGCTGCGCTCGATTTAGCTATTAATGCTTTTACAATGACTAAACCAGAAAATCGTAGAAGCAGCGCACTACAAGCTATTAACCGCTTTTTAGAAGCAGAGCATATTTATACTGAATACACAGATATTGAAATTGAGCAAAAAAGCCAAATTGCTGATGAATATCTGCTAACTTTATCTTTAGCCTACCTAGCTGAAGCACGTTGCTATTTAGAATTAGAAGAACATGATACAGCACTTCGCCGCTTTCAAGAAGGATCAATAGTTATTCGTTCTCGTATTCAGAAATATGTTAAGCTTCTGCTTACTTATAACCCAGCAGTATACTTACAGCCTCAGTTCAGAGGTCAGATTGATTTGCGGAGGCTAACCCGAATTTATCAATGGCTCGACCCAACTTTGGATGAAAATGCAGTCTTCGATATGCAACGTATGAATCTATTCATATTGGCTCAAGACCCGAATAACGCGAAGTGGGCAGAATCGATACCAGCAGCAATTTGGGATGATCCTAAGCCGCAAATTTATGCACGTCTTCCTAAAACTTTGGAGGTAATGGAATCTATGATTGAAACCAATCGCCGTTTTGAATCTTACCAAACAGAAGTACAAGCAATATCCCAATTAGGCATCAGCTTTCATGATTGGCTTAAATTAACTCCGTCTACAGAAATTAAACCAGACGGCGTAAAATTAATGTACATCATTCCATCCAAACCTTTTGAGTTACAGCCTTCCATCTGAACTAATTACAGGATTAAAGATGAATTAATCAAGGTCAATAAAGTCTCTGGGAGTAATAATCTGGTTTTGATATTCGGCTAGGGTCTTGAGTGATAAAAGGTCTTGATCTCCTGTGATTAAAAATTCTGCATTGGCATCTTTAGCAAGTTCTAAAATTTGTTGTCATCTGGATCTCTACAGGTGTTTATTTGAGATTTTATTTCTATAAATTGACTGGATTTTTTAACTATGTCCAAAAAATCTTGTCGGTCTTTATCTGAGATATATTTATCAAACTTATGTTTCTAAATTCGTGTGTTTAATTCTTGATAAGTTTCATCGCTTTGAGTAATTTTGAATTCTTTATAGACTTTATCTAGGGCTTTACGGGCTGTTCCATTAGGACTTAGAGCAGCACTAAGTAAAACATTTGTGTCAATGACAATGAGTTTATGATTCATCGGCGAGTAATTCTTCTAGAGTTTCTTCGGTTAATCCTTTGGCTTGAGCATTTCTGCCGATTCTGTCAAAAACACTAAGTAAATCTTCATCTTTATTATTTGAAGAGGTTTTCTTTATTTCTTGAATAAGTTGTTCTTGTTCTTGTGCGGGAAGTTGTAGGACAAGATTAAGAATTTGCTCGAAGGTTAGGGGTAGTTGATAGGTTTTTTGAGTCATGGTTAGTTCTGGAGTTAGGGAATAGAAACTTGTTAGCTTTTTTAATCAGGTTTGAGCCAGTTTTCTACTTTTAAATCATGATTCCTCTATACCTTGGCGAATTGCATTATCCATATCCTCAAGAGTTTTGGGTTTACCTTGATATTTTAAGCAACCTGCTACATCATCTAATTTAGTTTCTGGAAAAGGTTTCTTAGGCTTTAAAAGAATTCCATCACCCATATCAATAATAATAAATTATTGACCTACTTCCCATTGATGAGCTTCCCGCAAATATTCGGGAATAATTACTTCTCCTTGAGGAGACAATTTTGTAATTTCCATAATATTTAGAACTAAAAAACTAAGACTAATAAATAAATTTTAGCACTTTTAACTATTCTCAATTCTTCCTCTGTGTCGCGCCAGGTGCTTCAAGTCGGCGGAGCCGCCCAACGCACTGGCTTCTCTGCGCCTCTGCGGTTCGTAAAAAAAGGCGAACTCGAAAGTTCGCCCGTAACATAGTATTATGCTGTTGCTAAATCCAAACCCAAATCTAAATCTTCGCTTCTTCTCTCACCAACTTATCCCAACCCAAATCTTTCAAATTATTATTTCGACGCAACGGACGAGTCACTAACTCTAACATGTCACGCGCATTCGTAAAGCCGTGAATTTGAGCAAAAGTGAACTCCACCGACCACTTAGTATTAATACCCCGTGCTTCCAACGGGTTAGCGTGAGCCATACCAGTAATTACCAAGTCTGGTTTCAACTCATAAATTCGCTGAAGTTGATTGTAATTATCCGGCTTCTCCACAATCGTTGGCAGAGGTGAATTCATTTCTTGGCAAGTTTTCTCCAGCAATGCCAATTCAGCAGCTTGATAGCGCTTATCCATGTAGGGAATGCCGATTTCGTGAACCGTCATCCCACACCGGATTAAGAATCTTGCTTGGGAGACTTCCAGCAAGTTATCACCCATGAAGAATACAGATTTACCGCGAATCAGTTTCACATAATCTTCCAAACCTGCCCAAATTTGTGCTTCCCGTTCATCCAAACCCTTGGGAGTTATACCGAACACCGAGCAGATTTTCTCAATCCAAGCGCGGGTGCCATCGGGACCAATGGGGAAGGGTGCGCCAATGAGTTTACACTTGCGGCGGCGCATTAAGGTGGTAGCTGTGCGGCTGAGGAAGGGGTTGACACCAGCGACATAATACCCTTCTTCCAATACTGGCAATTCTGTGAAGCGCTTCGCGGGTAGCCAGCCGGAAACTTTGATGCCTTGTTTCTTCAGTTCCAAGGTTAACTGAGTAACTACGGGGTCAGGAAGGGAGCCAAAGAGAACCAGTGGTGGGTGATCAACGTACTCAGACTCATCTTGGGCGACATCTTCTTTCTTCTTACCGAAGTTGAGCAATTTTGCGATCGCATTACGTTCATTTTTCTCTGTTTCCGCCACAGGAGCCTTATCAGGGCAACGGTTAGCCATAGCAGCTAATACCGTGTCTTCCCCTTGGGTGAAGGCGTAATCTAGACCATTTGCACGCGCTACAACGATGGGAATCCCGATTTCGGATTCTAGTTTCGGTGCCAAGCCTTCCAAATCAGTTTTAATAATTTCGGTAGTACAAGTGCCAATCCAGACAATTACACTCGGATTGCGATCGCGTTTAATCTGCAAACACAACCGCTTTAACTCTTCATAATCACTCAGCTGTGCTGAAATATCGCCCTCTTCCAACTCAGCCATTGCATAGCGAGGTTCAGCAAAAATCATCACTCCCATCGCGTTTTGCAAGAAGTAGCCACAAGTTTTTGTCCCAATCACCAAAAAGAAGCTATCTTCAATTTTTTGGTATAACCACGCCACGCAGCTAATCGGGCAAAAGGTATGGTAATTCCCAGTTTCGCATTCAAAGTTTAAAGCTTCTGGTTGTTGAGCGACAGTCATTTTGGTTTATTCTCCCCTTGATTTTTCAAGTTAGGAGTAATTTAAATTAGGAGTGATAACTAATAAGTTATGAGTTAACAGTGATGAGTTATGAATTATGAGTTTTTATTACTAACTCCTAACTCCTAACTTTTTTTAACTCCTAACTTTTTTTAACTCCTAACTTTTTTTAACTCCTAACTTAGTAATTAAGCGTTGGGGAAGAGACGGGCAATTTCTGATTCATCAAAAACGCCTGCTGGCAGTTCTTCCCCTAAAAAATCGTTACTTTCTTCAGCCTTTTCCTTTTGCAAAGCTGTTTGATCACCCCAGACATCTGATAACACGTCTTTAAACGCATTCTCATCTAGTGGACTATCCTCAAGCACCTCCTCGTCATCCAGCTTTACTTCCATTGCATCTGTTGCATCGAAGGCAATTTCCCCAAACTCATCTGCTTCTAAACTAGAGATTTGGAAAGACTCATCTTTTGAGTCGTCTACGTTGGATAAGGAAATATCGCCAAAGGCATTTTCGGTTTCCTCCAACTCGCCGATCCCCAGGCTTTGCTCATCAGAATCCACGATTGGGAACTCTTCAACTGCCGCCACCAACCCAAAGCCATTTGTATGAGAATGTGTCAATGTTTGGTCTTCAGGCTTTTCGTCAATGACATCTGCTGAATCATCTCCGTATTTTTCCTCTTCTGGGTTGATGGCAAAGCGATTACCGAGAGCGAAGTCTGGGTCAAAATGCAAATCCAGCACCTCAATCAGCGTATCGGCGTCAGGATTAAGTTTGGCAAAGGGCAACATTAACTGCGCTAGCTTTGGCTCTAGGGCGTTAACTACTCCCAGGATGAGGTAAGAAGGTGGTCGCTTCCCGCCATCAGGGGTGTACACTGATTCTACTTGCATGTGCAGGGTAATCCAGTCTCGATTGTTCTGGAAAAATTGCAACCATTTTTGCTTTAATGAATCCGTAAAGCTGTGAAAGAAAGCCATATTATTGTCCCCATCCTGAAAACTTGGTGATTTATACAATCATCAAGTCTAGTTCCTCTTCTGAATTAGGAACCTGGGGTTTACCCGGATTTAAATAAAAATCGGACAACAAAGAGAACAATTCCCGATCTGGGGTGTCGTTAGGGACAACACCTTCGGGACGCGCCAGAATTTGGTCGGCGATGTTGAGATAATAATCGCAAACGTAGTCTAGGGAAGGATCTTGCTCTGCCATCTCAAATAAAGTCTTCCCTTTCACACGGGAAACACGGATATCTTCAATCAAAGGCAAAACTTCTAGAACTGGCATGGGCACTGCTTCTATATATTTTTCAATCAAGTCGCGCTTGGAGGTGCGGTTGCCAATTAACCCAGCTAAACGCAATGGGTGAGTTCGGGCTTTTTCGCGGACTGAAGCAGCAATTCGGTTAGCAGCAAACAAAGCATCAAAGCCGTTGTCTGTAACGATCAGGCAGTAATCTGCATAGTTAAGTGGTGCAGCAAAACCACCGCAAACCACGTCACCCAGAACATCGAAAAGAATTATATCGTATTCATCAAAGGCGTTGAGTTCCTTAAGTAATTTTACGGTCTCACCGACTACGTAGCCGCCGCACCCAGCACCCGCAGGTGGGCCACCAGCTTCTACGCAATCAACACCGCCGTAGCCTTTGTAAATCACATCTTCCGGCCAGACATCTTCGTAGTGATAGTCCTTTTCTTGGAGGGTGTCGATAATTGTGGGAATCAAAAACCCAGTCAGGGTAAAGGTGCTGTCATGTTTCGGGTCGCAGCCAATTTGTAGCACTTTCTTGCCACGTTTAGCTAGGGCGACGGATATATTACAGCTAGTCGTGGATTTACCGATACCACCTTTTCCGTAGACTGCTAGTTTCACTGTTGTTTGCCTCTTATAGCTTTTTGTCAAACTTGTGGCTCAAACATTTGCCTTCACCTGTCCTGAGATGGCGATGCGTGAGGTCTGTTGATGTCATTATTGGGCAAATTACATAGAAAAGAAAGTGGCTCTTAATCTGTAAATCGGTCTAATATCATGAATTAAAACTTAATTATCTGTATTTATGGTTTTATCAATCTAAAAGACTTCAATAGCTCTAAAAACAGTCAAAAAAAATTTTTATTACTTATTTTTATAAAAATAGTTACAAAAGACAAAAAGCTGTAATTGGTTTTTTGGAATGGTTTTCATAGAATTAGCTGATGGTTGTACAACGTGTTTTCATGGCTTTGGGGCGCAGGGTCAAGGGTAAAGAGAGTTATATGCAGCGCGATGCTGGAAATACTACTGCAATTTGCGTTAGCGTAGCTCACCGAAGGTATCGCAGATAGATTGGTAGTTTTCAGTCGGTAGCTAACACCCTTTAATTGCTGCTTGAGAGTAAGTTAGGGTAATTTTGTAAAAAATTATTAAATTACTAAATCAAGAGGCTCTGCCTCTTGATGGGCATTCCCAGTCAGAGACTGGGAACGAGGCAAGCTGATTAAGGTAATTAGGATGCGTTACCTTCAAGTTCCTCAATTTCCTGTAATGTTTGCCAGCCAGCTTGCCACTGGGAGTTATCTTGTAATAATTTGGCATTTATCCAGAAACGCACTTTCGGATCACAAGCAGCAACCATTTCGGCGTAAACCCACTTAGCCTGATTTTTCCGATTGACAACTTGGAAGTGACGCCAGCCATCAACTTTTTGCTGTGCCGTCCACTTAGAACCAACTAGGTAAGGAAATTTTTGTTTTTTTGTCATTAGTCATTAGTCATTTGTTACTAGGCATGGGGCATTGGGCATTGGGCATTGCTTATTTTTCCCTCATCTCCCCCACTCCCCACTCCCCACTCCCCACTCCTAAGATGTCACTAAATCACCATTACGGGTAAACTTCTGACAATCCAACTCACTCTCTTGCTGGACACATAGCGAAAACCATCTGATATGGCTCCAGCAGGTGTTGATGTTGTTGGTAATTTTGCGCTTTTTCTTGGAAAGTCGTTGTCTTACAACTTCGTTAGGGCAAAGAATTTCTAACGTGCCCGTACCATCTCCGTAATTGACGATGCGAAATAGACAGTCTTGCAACATCGCACGGCTGCTGCTGTCGAAGAACTGCTTAAACCTCTGGGTTGAGTCGATGGCGGGTATTATCCCGCGCACCTCTCAGTTAAATCTGGGCGTGCGACTTTCGCCGCACCCAGCTTCCGATGTTCTTAGCTTGCGCTTTTGCTCATGTGTTTGTAATTGTGGCAACTCTCATGAATTGCTTCCAGATTATTTTTCTTCCAGTTGGCATGATTTTCATCGATGTGATGCAGGTGAACCCGTTCCTCATCGATGAACTTTAAGCCGCAGGAAGCACATCTATGGTTTTGCTTCTTAAGAGCTTTAGAGGTTTTACCGTCGTAGAGCTTACTATTACGTTCGCTCCAGTAGGCTGTATCTCCGTCATAAGGTGATTTAGTACCCTTGACAGAAGCGTGTTTGTTTTCGGAGTAAGGAACCTTTGGGAATGCCTTTTTTATTAGCTCCTGGCATGAGTGACTGTTTTGCTTGGTTTCCTTGTTGAATACCCTGAAAGCTCTGTGATTGATGTGCCATAAGGAAAACTTTGACCCATCCATCTTGCAGAACTTATGGTAGTTTCTCCATCCTCTAACTACTGGGGCTAATTTCTCAGCCTTTGTGGTAGCACCATAATTCGAGTTGTTGACGATGTATTTTACTTTCTTACGGAATGCTTTGAAGTTGTCCACTGAGGGACTGCATCTAAACTTTCCATTGCTTTGCACTTTGAAGTGCCAGCCGAGGAAATTGAACCCATCTGTCGCGGCGGTAACTTTGGTTTTCTTTTGGCTTACATTCATTCCGCGTTTGCGGAGAAACTCGCTGATTCTTTCAAGTATCTCTGTCGCGTCATCTTCGGGTCGGAGTATAATAACCATGTCGTCCGCGTAACGGATTGATGGTTCTCTGATATCCTCTTTTGAGGTTTTATCAGTAATGTTTCCTTGATTCCTGTGGTATCTATGTATACTCTCAATCCCGTTGAGTGCAATATTAGCTAGTAAAGGGCTGACCACTCCCCCTTGAGGTGTACCCTGTTCAGGAAATTCTGGGTTTACTCCTGATTTTAAACATCGGAAGATTCCGAGTTTTAAGCCTTTGGGGGCAATGAGTTCGTCCATTATTGCTGAGTGGTTAATCCTGTCGAAGCACTTTTCAATATCGAGTTCGATTACTCGTTTTTCTATTCCGTTGGCACTAGAACTGAGGTTTAGGAAGATGTACTTTTGTGCATCATGGGCAGAGCGTCCTGTTCTAAACCCGTAGCTCCTAGCGTGGAAAGTGGCTTCGTGTGCGGGTTCGAGTGCGTATTTTGCTAGGCATTGCCAAGCCCTATCCGCGATGGTGGGTATCTTAAGCATTCTGGTAGTCCCGTCCTTCTTAGGGATGGGGATTTCCCGTAGTCCTTGATGCTTCCAATTTCCACTGTTCGTTTTCAGTAGTTCTTCAAGGTTGAAGCGTTCCTGAACTGATAGGGATTTCTTACCATCAATACCAGCCGTCTTTTTGCCCGCATTTAGCTGAGATACAAGTCTAATTGCAAGAAATCGAGCCGAGGTAGATTTTAGAATAAGCTTTTGGAGTAATCGAGCTTTCCGCTTGTCTCCAACTTGAACAGCTTTATACACGCGCTTTTGAAGGCGGAAAAGATTTCGGCGGAATTTCTTCCACGGTAGTGCTTTCCAAGATTCACTAGTTTTGTAACTGTGTCTAATCATTTTCTCTTCTCTAGTTAGTGTATTCTGAACACCTCTGACCAATTACGGTCTGTCCTACCCGACTTGTGAGAATTCCGCTTCTCGTCTAGCCTACTTGGGGTTCGACTGCCCCAGGACTCACAGATCGTTTTTATTCGTTCCCTCGGAGAGATTGATTGTCCCGTTAGGCGTGGTCACTTCAACTACTGGATTCCCTTGACTCTTACCGCTACTAAGCGCTTGTGCGGCGGGAATTATTATTATTTTTCCAGTGAAGTCAGGGGGTTTTTATGTTGCGCCCTGCTTGTGGATAAGTTGCTTTTCTAGACCCGGTTTCGCCGTAGGAACTCCCTGTTAGCGCCAGTGTCAACCCGCAACGGCTGTCTGATTGCACCCTGTTCCCAGCTTCACTCTACAAGAGCCGAGCTTGTTCGGTGTGGGCAGGTAAGGAGTCAATTCTGAGTCTGAATGGTAGGACTTTCACCTACATCTGACCGAGAGTTCAGCCTTTTGGTAACAGTAATCTGCTGTCGGGCTGGCTTAGTTATGTACGGACTGATTACCGTGATTCACTAAGCAACGAATCGCACTAGCTTTTCCCCTTCAGTCATTTGGCTGATGGGTTTTATTTTCAAGAAATCCTCATCCTCAAAGTCAAAGTTATCATCTTCAAAGTCGTAGGGGTCAATCATTTTCAGCATCCACTAGCCGACCTGGGATTATGGTAACTCTGTGTGGGGACAGGAGGAGAGTCGTGGAGGTAAGATGGAGAAGCTTTTGAGAAGTAAGCGTTATGACTTCAGCATCTAATGAAAAAGCAACGATCGCTCGCACAGAACGAGGACTGACGATCGCAGGTACGCGCATTACTCTAGTATTATCAATCTTTTCTAAATGAACAGTATTTGGAGGGGTTCAGATGCGATCGCCATCCGGTGAGTTCAAACGTTGGGTCGTGTAGAGCTATAATTTGAGGCAAAGGATTCCAAACTCCAAGCATGACTACAGTAGCAATCTTGCCAATCTTTGATGCTGATGGTGAAAAAACTTATCGCGCCATTGCAGGGGATAAGCACTCTGTTGGCAAAACTGCGGGGCAAGCCCTAGATGCGTTAACTACTCAATTGGGTGAAACGGAGTTCAGCGCACTGCTTGTCATTCAAAATTTTAGCCCTGACCCGTTTTTTAGTGCTAAACAACAAAAACGGTTATCGGAATTGATGAGTTTGTGGCGGTTAGGACGAGATCACGGGCAAGCATTGCCACCAGAACAACAAGCAGAGCTGGATACTTTGGTTGAGGCAGAATTAAAAGCAGCAACAGCCAGAACAGCTGCATTGATACAGCAAGAGAGTTTGTGAATCGGTATTACGCTGCGAACGCTGGGCGTGCCAACCATCGTTGTGAGTACTGCCAAGCCCCTGAACTAATCTTTAATTTTCCATTTGAGGTTGAGCATATCATCCCGCTCTCTCGCCAAGGTGAAAATGACGAAGCAAATTTAGCCCTTGCGTGTCGCTCCTGTAATCTCCGTAAAGGAACTCGTATTAGTGGCATTATGCTTGCTTCCAACACTGAAGTTAGTTTCTTTCATCCCAGACAGGATAAGTGGAGTGAGAATTTTCAGGTTGATACTCAATCTGGCAAGATTATAGGCATTACTTCCTCTGGAAAAGTCACTATCGAATATTTGGAGATGAACAGTACTTCTCAAGTGGCAGCCCGACAATTATGGATTCGCTTGGGTTTGTTTCCGTAGTCTTACAGCACACTAATAAATAGGAAATGGGAACTAGGGGAAAATACCACTTTTACAAGACGTGAACACCGATCAAGGCGATCGCTCTCCTGTTCTTACAATGTCTATTGAAAGCAGAAATTTTCTTTACTTGGGGTTCTGGTAGTAGCGCCCCTACGTTCCTGAAAAAGCCTATGCAACCTACTAATCCTGACCAATTTACAGAAAAAGCCTGGGAAGCGATCGCTCATACCCCGGATATTGTTAAGCAATATCAACAACAGCAGATAGAAAGTGAACATCTGATGAAAGCACTGCTAGAACAAGATGGTCTAGCAATTGGGATTTTCACCAAGGCGGGTGTTAACCTTCAAAAACTGCGCGATCGCACTGAACAATTTTTACAACGTCAGCCGAAAGTATCCGGTAGCAGCAGTTCTGTCTATTTAGGACGCAGCTTGGATACACTTCTAGATCGAGCAGACGGATATCGCAAAGAGTTTCAAGATGAATATATTTCAATTGAACACTTATTGCTGGCTTACGCTAAAGATGACCGCTTTGGCAAAGGTTTATTCCAAGAATTTGGTTTAGACGAAAGCAAACTAAAAGATATTATTAAACAAATTCGGGGGAGCCAAAAAGTGACCGACCAAAATCCAGAAGGCAAATATGAAGCACTGGAAAAATATGGGCGTGACCTCACAGAAGCCGCCCATAAAGGTCAACTCGATCCAGTGATTGGGCGGGATGATGAGATTCGCCGCACCATTCAAATTCTCTCTCGCCGCACCAAAAATAACCCCGTGTTAATTGGTGAACCTGGTGTTGGTAAAACTGCGATCGCTGAAGGATTAGCACAGCGCATTATCGCAGGTGATGTACCTCAATCTCTCAAAGACCGCAAGCTGATCGCTTTAGATATGGGGGCTTTGATTGCAGGGGCAAAATTTCGGGGTGAATTTGAAGAACGTCTGAAAGCAGTATTAAAAGAAGTTACCGAATCTGGCGGTAAGATTGTTTTATTTATTGATGAAATTCACACCGTTGTCGGCGCTGGTGCAACCCAAGGCGCGATGGATGCGGGTAACTTGTTAAAACCGATGTTGGCGCGGGGCGAATTACGCTGTATTGGGGCGACAACTTTGGATGAATACCGCAAATATATCGAAAAAGATGCCGCACTGGAAAGACGCTTCCAGCAAGTTTATGTGGATCAACCCAGTGTAGAAGATAGTATTTCGATTTTGCGCGGGTTGAGAGAACGTTATGAAAACCACCACGGTGTGAAGATTTCTGATAGTGCTTTAGTTGCAGCCGCGATATTGTCGAGTCGTTATATTAGCGATCGCTTCTTACCTGATAAAGCAATTGATTTGGTAGACGAAGCCGCCGCTAGACTGAAAATGGAGATTACCTCCAAACCAGAAGAACTCGACGAAATTGATCGCAAGATTCTGCAATTGGAAATGGAGAAGCTATCACTACAAAAAGAAAGCGATGCAGCTTCTCGTGAACGTCTAGAAAGACTGGAAAAAGAAATTGCCGATCTCAAAGAAGAACAAAGAACACTGAATACTCAATGGCAGTCTGAAAAAGATATCATTGACAAAATTCAGTCCGTTAAAAAAGAGATTGAACAGGTCAACTTAGAGATTCAGCAAGCAGAACGCGATTACGACCTTAACCGCGCTGCGGAGTTGAAATACGGCACTTTAACCAGTTTGCATCGTCAATTGGAAGCAGTAGAAGCTGAATTGGCAAGCACTCAAAAAAGTGGTAAATCACTATTACGAGAAGAAGTCACAGAAGCTGATATTGCCGAAATTATTTCTAAATGGACAGGGATTCCCATTAGCAAGTTGGTGGAATCGGAGAAAGAGAAACTGCTGCATTTAGAAGATGAACTGCACCGCCGCGTGATTGGACAAGAAGAAGCAGTCACAGCTGTAGCGGATGCAATTCAGCGATCGCGCGCTGGATTGGCTGATCCTAATCGTCCCATCGCTAGCTTTATTTTCCTTGGGCCGACGGGTGTGGGTAAAACTGAATTGGCGAAAGCGCTGGCGGCGTATATGTTCGATAGCGAAGATGCGCTGGTGCGAATCGATATGTCTGAGTATATGGAGAAACACGCCGTCTCCAGGCTGATTGGTGCGCCTCCAGGATACGTGGGTTACGAAGAAGGCGGACAACTTACAGAAGCAATTCGTCGCCGTCCTTACTCAGTGATTCTCTTTGATGAAATCGAGAAAGCACATCCCGATGTATTTAATATCTTCTTGCAAATTCTTGATGATGGTCGCGTCACTGATGCCCAAGGTCATAAGGTGGACTTCAAGAACGCTATTATCATCATGACCAGCAACATCGGTTCACAGTATATTCTCGATGTCGCCGGAGATAACGCCCACTATGACGAAATGCGCCGTCGAGTCATGGAGGCGATGCGAAATAGCTTCCGTCCAGAGTTCCTGAACCGAGTTGACGAAATCATCATCTTCCACGGTTTAGATAAAAAGGAATTGCGGCAAATTGTGCTATTGCAAGTGGAGAGATTGCGGAAAAGACTTAGCGATCGCAAAATATCCCTGAAACTCTCGGATATTGCACTTGACTTTTTAGCAGAAGTAGGGTATGACCCCGTATATGGAGCGCGTCCACTGAAGCGAGCGATTCAGCGAGAGTTAGAAACTCAAATTGCTAAACACATCTTGCGCGGCGAATTTAACGACGGCGACACTATTTTTGTAGATGTGCAGAATGAGCGTCTTTCTTTTAGTCGCTTACCTGTTGAAGTCTTTAGTAGCTAATTGAAGATAATCTCACGCCAAGACGCAAAGTCAACTAAGAACGTCTTGGCGTTTTTTTGTGAAACATTCGTGGGCTAATAATTACGAATTACGAATTATTTTGACTCTTACAAAGCACTTGTCGCATTTTACGCATATTTGTAGGTAACTCAAAGTTCATTGCTTGTTGAATGAAAATAGATGGAATTGGAATCAGAGGTGTAGCTTGCACAGTATAAGCTAGCATTGTGCCATTACCGTAATCTTTGAGTTCTAAATTGGCGTTAAAGTCCTCAAAAGTCCCTTTTACCATGCGAAATTGGATTTGCTGCCCCAGCACTTCTATAACGTTGAGATAAATTTCAACTTGAGCCGTGAAAAAGATAAAGGCTTTTTGTGCAACTTGATACAGATGTTTGGTGTCGCCTTTATGCAAAACTTCGCTTTTGATGATGTCAGGAAAATATTGTACCCAACAAGGGTAATCAGTTAGTTGCTGCCAGACTTGCGATCGCACCATCGGCAAATACATCCAGGCTGTGACAGCGCCACCCCACATCTTGTGCGATCGCGTTTCTACCAAAATTTCACCCTGTACCAGCAACTTTTGCTTGTCTTGATTCCAAGCCATATCTGAACCTGCAATAATTGAGTCTGATATATAAGACGCAGACATAATGATTTAAGTTACTCCTCAACTCATCCACCTAAATGGAGTTGAAACTACAAGCCATAAAACTTGATTTAGATCCAACCCACTAAATTTTAGTTCCAGTCTAATACTTATTCTGGAAACTGTGATTTTTTGGTAATTAATTATTTCAGATAGTTTACGATCAAAGCTGTATTTCTTAACACAATTAACACAATCAATACTTAAGTGAGTTTTATCAAAGCAATATTTGGAGATGAAAAACTGCGTTGTTAACAGCTAGAATTGCACAAACACGACCTAATATCAAGCACCTTACCCCAACATTTGAATAGGATTTCTCGATTTTTACGTGTTATTTATGATGAAACTGTAACTTCATCGTAACTTCATATCTTATTGTCAATATCAAATGTAATGTCTGTTGAGTTGAGAGGAAAAGTAGGTGAGTCAATCTTCTTTAAATCGTAGATTAATCCAGATTTTTGGTATCCTTCTCGGCATTAGCGTCGCCGTCTGGGTACTGAGAGGCTTTGGTATTCTCACTTTTATTCCAGGTGGAATTATTTGGCTATTGCTACTTGGGGCGATCGCGATCGCCATTATCAGTTACGCCCAAAGGAGATGGTGGCGTTTTTAATCTGATTTATTGAAATCGGCGGGAAACTCCATCCCAAGAGTGGGTGGAGTTTTTTATGATTTTCATGCCGTAGTCTCGTTTAAGAATTGTAGCGTGCCTATTTTGACTCACTGCCAAAAGTATTTAATGGTGAAGCAATGGCAACAATTTACCAGGGGAAAGGAACATGGCAAAGTATAAATGTACTGTTTGCGCCTATGAATATGACCCAGAAGTAGGCGATCCAGATAGCGGTATAGAACCGGGAACAGCTTTTGAAGATATACCAGACGATTGGTCATGTCCGACTTGCGGTGCGACAAAAGAGGACTTTGAACCTGATGAAGAGTGAAGATAACAGCTAGCCTAGAGAGTAGGTGCTGTAAAAGAGACATTTTTGAAATTGTTACCGTTACAAATTGTAGTTATTGGGGGTGGAGCAGCAGGATTTTTTGGCGCGATCGCTTGTGCTAGAGTCAATCCTGATGCTGAAGTTACATTACTCGAAGCCAGTCGCCAACCCCTAGCGAAAGTGCTAATTTCTGGTGGCGGACGCTGCAACGTTACTCATGCTTGCTTTGACTCTGAGGAGTTAGTGCAAAATTACCCCAGAGGTGCAAAAGCTTTGCGGGGTGCTTTGACTCGGTTTGCCCCTCAAGATACAGTAGCTTGGTTTGCTGCTGGTGGAGTCTATCTCAAAACTGAAGCTGATGGCCGGATGTTTCCTGTCACCAATAGTTCAGAAACCATTGTGGAATGTCTGATTAAAGCAGTGGCGACATCTGGGGTAAAACTCCGTATCGGTACACACGTAACTTCAGTGAGAACCGCAGCAGAAGGAGGGTTTGAAATTCTTCTGAAGTCGGGAGAGACGATTAAATGCGATCGCTTACTTCTGGCGACCGGCAGCAGCCCTGTGGGTTATAAAATTGTCCGAGAGTTAGGTCATCAAATTGAACCGCCAGTACCCTCGTTATTTACCTTCAATATTCTCGATCAAAAGCTGAGGGAATTAGCTGGAGTTAGCGTTAACCCTGCCCAATTGCGGTTATCTGCGGGCGGAAAATCCCCATTACAACAAACTGGGCCATTGCTAATTACCCATTGGGGTTTAAGTGGGCCGGCTGTTTTGAAGCTTTCTGCTTGGGGTGCAAGAGTTCTGCACGAAAGCCGCTATCAAGCCAGATTGTTGATTAATTGGCTGCCTGATTTGCACCAAGAACAAGTGCGAGAAAAAGTTTTAGCAGTTAAAGATGAATGGGGAAAGAAAGCGATCGCATTGCATCGCGGCGTTGATCTACCCCATCGTCTCTGGCAATATATTATTGCCCGTGCAAGCATTACCACAGAAGACCGTTGGGCAGAAATATCTAATAAAACCTTAAATCAACTGGTGCAAGAACTTACTCAGGGACAATACTTAATCAACGGCAAAGGAGCCTTCAAAGAAGAATTTGTTACCTGTGGCGGCGTCAACCTCAAAGAAGTCAACTTCAAGACAATGGAAAGTAGATTAGTTCCTGGTCTTTATTTTGCCGGAGAAATCTTAGATATTGATGGCGTCACCGGTGGGTTTAATTTCCAAAGTGCTTGGACAACCGGGTATTTAGCAGGCGTAGCAATGGCGACTAGCGACTAGTCTCGCTACAGGAATTACGACAGGTTAAAGCTGACTTTTCACCGTATCTGGAAAACCTCGCTTCTATTTCTCTCTCCTAAAAGGAGAGAGACTTTGAATTTTCCCCCAACCCTGCTAGGGAAGGAGGTTAGGTTTTTCGTGGCTTTTCCACATAACGTGAAAAGTTAGAGGTTAAAGGAGTTCGTAGTAAGCACTAAAGTCCTTACTACGAACTTATCAAAATTAATGTAGCAGACTACTATAACGGTTCTGGTTAAAATTTATTATCAAAAAGATAACTGGTGAATTTTATCTTAGTCCTCTCCTTATCAAATATTCAAGTTTTTCTACAAATTCCTCTATCCAATCCATTACAGATTTACTATAGCAGTCCTAAATCATTTGTAAAAATAAATTAACCGCAGAGGCGCAGAGAACGCAAAGAGAGAAATCGGAGATTTTCATGACTCATTTAGGATTGCTATAGACTCTTTGATTATGTCATCGTCACCTAGAAACTCTCAATGTATGCAATTTCCTTTGAGGTAGATCCTTGTAGCTCTTGCTCATTTTTTACTATTCCACTAGTAAACAAGCGTTCTCTTAATTGTGGGACATTATTAATGATTTCAAAACATCTAATTTTATAGATGATAAATAATCTCTATCTTAATTACTAGATTTCTTGGAAAAGTCAAACACCCGCCCGAAAATCAATTTTATTTTCTTATAACTCTAGTCGGTTTAAACGAACTAATAATAGTAGTTTTAGCCCGTTTCAACGGACTTTTGCTATTAGCCAGGGACTTGAGTCCCTGGCGGTTCAAGTATTTTCGCAATAGGTTTACTAATTATCTGACTAGTACAAAGTGGCATAAATCAAGCTACCATCCTTTGTAGATCAATTTTGAACATACCCAACAATGAAATTCAGCGAAATCCTCCGCCAATTTGGTGACACCGCCACCAATCATAGCCTGACTAGCAACCCAGACCATGACCCAGAAATTACCGGGGTAGCAGCCATTGATGAAGCTACTAACGGCACTATCAGCTACGTAGAAGGTGCAAAATTTGCGTCTTTTATCGGCCAGACCAATGCTAGTGCTTTAATTTTGCCCCAAGACGAAAAATTACAGGTGCTTGCACACCAAAGCGGTATTGTCTGGATAGCGACCTCAGATCCGCGACTGTTGTTTGCCAAAGCGATCGCAGTTTTTTACCAACCATATCGCCCCATCCCAGAAATTCATCCCACTGCTGTGATTCACCCTACCGCAAAAGTTGGTAGTGATGTTTATATTGGCCCCCATGCTGTGATTCAACAAGGGGTAGAAATTGGCGATCGCGCAATCATTCATCCGAATGTGGTAATTTATCCAGATGCCAAAATTGGCGATCGCACCACTTTACACGCCAACTGTACCATCCACGAACGCACCCGCATCGGTGCAGATTGCGTCATTCACAGTGGTGCTGTCATCGGTGCAGAAGGCTTTGGTTTTGTTCCTACTCGTACTGGTTGGTTCAAAATGCAACAATCTGGCTATACAGTCTTAGAAGATAGCGTAGAAATAGGCTGCAATACCGCCATTGACCGCCCAGCCGTCGGAGAAACCCGGATCGGTCGCAGTACAGTAATAGATAATTTAGTGCAAGTAGGTCATGGTTGCCAAATCGGTGCAGGCTGTGCGATCGCTGGTCAAGCTGGGATGGCGGGCGCTGTCAAACTTGGGAATCGGGTAATCCTGGCTGGGCAAGTAGGAATTGCCAATCAAGCGGAAATGGGAGATGGGGCGATCGCATCGGCTCAAACTGGCATTTTACACGATGTTGCACCAGGAGAAATTGTCTCTGGAACTCCAGCTATTCCTCATAAACTATATCTCAAGGTATGTGCTGTTTATGGTCGCTTGCCAGATATGTATCAGTCACTAAAACAATTGCAACGTAAATTTAAAAATAGCAATGATTGAAGAAGAATTCAGAAGTCAGAATAAAGGCGCCAGTCGTCAGAATACAGGAAAGGTATTCTGAACGAAAAAGCGGATAGAATAATCGGCGTTTTTGCACCCCCACCAAAAATTCTAGTTTTGTGGTGCAACAATTCAGTCGCGGGTCCCAATCCCCGACTGAAAGATTGCTGAATTCTGGATTCTGGATTCTGCATTCTTCTTCAACATAACTTGTTTGAGACGCGATCGCTCTTGTTAGATTACCCTGTCGCCGAGTCATATAAAGCGATCGCTAGTGGCTATCAACGGCACGTTACCAAGCCCCTTGACCCAGAAGAGTTAGTTCAAGCTGTAGTCGCACTTGTACTAATTCGTAATTATCTCGTTCCCAGTCTCCGACTGGGAATGCCCGTCGTTGAGGCTCCGCCTCCCTCACTGGCGGCAGAGCCGCCAAGAGCAGCATCATTTCCAGTCAGAGACTAGAAACGAGGTTTTAATATCATGTCCGCTTGATTACTTATAGCGGTTCTCGTTTATGTGAGGTACACCCGTAGGGGCACGGCATGCCCATTGGTGTCAACTTAAGAAGATTTTGCCCAAATTTGTTGGGTGTAAGCGTCAATCTCTCGATG
>NZ_JBALFC010000099.1:0-8637 GCF_036917755.1 Nostoc sp. | reverse complement strand
GACATTCAGGATTCATAAACAGGTCAGCATCAGCTAGGGTATTACAGACGGCATCCGCGAATTTGAGCTTCTTCCTTGGTGGGTCACAGGATATGCATGATAGGGGCTGATGAGAATTTGACGAAGTGAATGCTTAACTAGCAATTACCAGATAAAGCCTTTAATGCCAATAATCCCGCCCCATAAGCTGGTTCATAGCGGGGATAAATCACATTTATGAAAGGATAATCATGAACAATAGAATTAATAAATCTTTCCCGTAACTTACATTTTGCCTGCCAGATGCTTCCTGTAGTGACAACTTCCACAACCTGCTTAGAATCAAAAATGTGATTAATAACTGTAGAAGTAGCTATTACCAATTCTGCAATCGCTTGCTCAATAATACTATTAGCAATTTGATCTCCTGCCGTCGCCGCTTGATCAACAATTGGGGCTAAAGCTGCTATTTCTTTCACACCCCATCCTTTTCGATATATCACTTCTATTAAGTTTTCCATGCTTTCTAGTCCCAGATGCTGTTGTAAATTTTCTACAAGACTTGTTGATTTTCCACGTCCATCATAGGCTTTTAGTGCAGCTTGCATCCCAGCCACAGCTATTTTATAGGCGCTACCTTCATCCCCTAAAATATAACCCCAACCACCGACTCGTTTACTTTTTCCTTGATGATTTCGTCCAAACACGATAGAACCAGTTCCAGCAGCTACCACAATACCCACAGCATCGCCAATTCCTCCCATTAAAGCAATTAAAGCATCATCACAAATAACAAGATGATCTGGTTGTATTTTCCAGGTAATAGATCGGATATCTTGGCTATTGTGTAATTGATTAACTATAGCTTTTATGACTTCCATATCCTCTGGACGACTAACACCTGCTAACCCCAGACAAATCGCTATTACATTAATTGTATTTGTGTACTTGAAGGCTGTTATTGCTGATTGATGAATTGCAGATTTAATTTGTTTTTTGGCGGCGGTTATACCAATACTTTGATAATTAGATGCCCCGGCTTTACCTCTTCCTAAAATATTACCTGCATCATCCATGAGGATACAAATAGTCTTGCTACCACCACCATCAATACCCAAAATACAATTCATATAATATCCGTGTTAGATTTATCAGATAACTCCTAATTTACAAGAAAAGGGTGTGGGGTATAGAATTCAAAATTCAAAATTCAAAATTCAAAATTAAAGACATTTCAGACGGGGATTTAGCGAGAAACGCGGTCTTGGGCTTTGCCCAAGTGGAGCGATTTCTCAAGACAAATCCCGACTGAAATGGGTACTACATGTAGATGTAGGGGTCTTAAACCCTTTAATTTACGATAAAAAACCTATTGTTGCAGGGTTATTGCAAGCGTAAAAAAAAGATGTATAACGAGTGGTGCAGCGCGAGAAATACAGCGTCACTCGCTTCGCTCGAATTCAAAATTATTAATTCAAAATTCAAAATTAAGAACCCCATAAATAAATTTAGGGGCTTGCATCCTTAATTAAATAATTCAAAATTATTTCTTAAATTTTGAATTTTGAATTTTGAATTCAAAAAGTGGTTATTGCTCCAATCTCCCGTTTTTAAACGTGGTTTCCCTATACCCTATACCCTCTGAACCTAACAGGGGCTTAACCGAACAGTATTGGGTGTAATTCATGAATTACCCCTACATTCGTAATGTTTTACATAATTTCTGATTAACTTACTTATTTTCTGGTTCTAAAGGAATAAAAAAGATAGTTAACATACCGGGAATAGTTAGCAAACACACCAACGCAAAGAATAATGGATATCCTAGTGATTGTTGAATTGCACCACTAATTGCTCCTGGTATCATCAAACCCAAAGCCATTAATCCTGTAGATATGGCAAAATGAGAAGTTTTATATTCCCCTTGAGAAATATACATTAAGTAGACTGTAAAAGCTGTAAACCCTACACCATAACCAAATTGTTCTAGGGAAACTAGAGGATAAATAAATTTTATTGGTGGTTTAGCACAAGCTATATAGACATAAAAAATGTCAGGTAGGTTTAATGCTAAAGCCATAGGTAATAGACATTTTTTCAAGCCAAATTTAGCAATTAATAAACCTCCTAAAATTCCCCCACAAATGAGAGAGATAACGCCAAAAGTACCGTAGACTAAACCAAATTCTTGGGTAGATAAACCTAAGCCTCCAAGTTCTGGTTTATCTAATAAAAATAAAGAGGCTATTTTGACTAACATTGCTTCACCAAATCTATAAAGCAAAATAAATACTAATATTATTAATATTTTGGGTTGATTAACATAAGAGCGAATAATCCGCAAAAAAGGAATATTATTTATCTTTGTTCCTTTAGTTGATTCCGAATTGTTATAATTTGACTCTGGTGTTGGTAAAATGACTAGATGAAAAACAAATAACAATGCAAAGATGACAGCAGCTATTCCGATGACAATACTCCAGCTGAAAGGAATATTCTGAGTTGATTCTTCTAAATAACCTGCTAAAAATACTAAAAATCCTGTACTAAATAAAATTGCTAATCTATAAAACAGTGAGCGAATCCCAACAAAAAAGGCTTGTTGTTCTGGGTGTAAAGCCAACATATAAAAGCCATCTGTGGCAATATCATAAGTAGCTGAAATAAATGCCGCAATGGTTAATATTACTAGGGATATAAAGAAGAAGTTGGAAAGATGCAAGGATAAAGCTAAAAAACTCAAACAGAAAAACATGATAATTTGCGTCGTCAGTAACCATTTTCTTTTTGTTGAGTAAATATCCACAAATGGCGACCAAAACATTTTCAAAATCCAGGGAAAACTGATTAGACTTGTCCAAAAAGCAATTTGAGTATTATCTACTCCTAGCTTTTTGTAGAAAATGACAGATACTGCATTAATAATCATGTAGGGTATCCCTTCAGCGAAATAAAGGGTGGGTATATAAAGCCAAGGGGAAAGGGATCTAGTTTTATTTGTCATAGCTTTGATTTTCAAAATAAATAGTTCCCCTAGTATGCAGAGGAGTTAGCTGGGAATTATATTACTTTTTTGGTCTTTTCAGTAATTTTGAATATTAAGTTTAATAGCGTCTCAGTGATTGGAGCGTTAAAATGAAGAGGTCTATTGCATCTGGATCGCAGTGCTTTGGGGTAAATCAAAACAATTCAAAATTAGGAATTTCATAAAGTCTAAATATAGTCTTCAAAAAAGTTACAATTCGACTTAAAATTTATGCCTTTAATCGGTTGTTTTCGGAATATGGCTGTTGTCCTTGCCTTGGTTACATTACTGGGATGTTCGACAGCATCACAGACTAAGCCGCCAACACTAATTCAGTCACCAACACCGACAACAGAAAAACCATTACAGCCAGCCCCGATTTTACCTACTAAACCCTCAACAAGCGTTAACCTGCTTTTGGGAAATCCTAGTAGTGCGATGGCAAGCGTCGCTACTCCTGATAATTATCTGCTGGTTAAACCACAATATACACTTTCCTACAACAACAGCAAGGGAACTGCCAACTGGGTAGCTTGGCAATTAAATAAGTCATGGCTAGGAAATGCTGACAGGCAAAATAATTTTAGACCTGATGACACTTTACCTACAAACTTTTTACGGGTAACTCCAACTATGTACTCTGGTTCAGGTTACGATCGAGGACATATTGCACCATCGGGCGATCGCACCAAGACGGTAGAGGATAATTCCTCAACTTTCTTGATGACCAACATGATGCCCCAGACACCAGATAACAACCGGAACACTTGGGGGAATTTAGAAGATTATTGTCGAGAACTAGTAAGCCTTGGTAAAGAACTTTATATCGTAGCTGGGCCTTTTGGTAGTCAAGGCGAACCTCTTAAGGGTAAGGTGACAGTTCCCAAATCCACTTGGAAGATAGTTGTGGTTTTAGATAGCCCAGGCTCAGGACTTGATGGTATTACTGCCAGTACTCGCATCATCGCGGTTAACGTACCGAATGAACAAGAAATCAACAATGACTGGAGAAGTTACAAAGTCAGTGTTGACCAACTCGAAAATTTGACAGGTTATGATTTTCTTTCTAATGTTTCTCCAAACATTCAAGAAAGTATTGAGTTAAAAATTGATGATGTGGTGGTCAGTTCACCACGCCCAAGAGTCACAAACACACCTATTAATAGTTTTGTACCAAGTAAAATAACTCCAGATAAAACCCTTAAACAGACACGAACTATAGAATCAAATCAATCACAGTCTGAAAGTAATTGTGACACAGCATATCCTGATGTTTGTATCAAACCTTCACCACCTGATTTAAACTGCGGGGATATTGCTTATAAAAACTTCAAAGTACTGCCAAACGACCCACATAAACTTGATAAGAATAAAGACGGCATTGGCTGTGAGAAATAGCTACTGCTAGGTTTCTATAACTTTAGTAAAAAGTCCTGCTAAATTACCCGCCGGGGTTTCACCAACAATATAAGTATCAATCTCTTTATTGCCCAGGCGATACACCTGCAAATTACTCAGGTTTTCTTTAAGTGTCTGCACAAGAGCTTGAAATTTGTTGACGGTTGCTTTCTCTTCTTCGCCGTGCCAGTCTTCAGGAGTTATGGACACTTGAAAAAAATCCTCAACCCCTACGATTTTAATGGGTATATCTTGAGGGTGATTTGTCTGTTGTATAACTTTCTCTGGTGTAGCAGGTGGTGTAGCTGACCATAAGAATGCTTCTAAGGGGTACTCAGACTCACTCATCATGAGTAAACTATCAGCTGCTGTACGAAGCTGGTTTAGGATTTCTGAATTAGTTTTAGTCATATAGAGCAATAATAGAGCGATCGCACCTCACAAAGTATCATCCCAAAAGCTGAAAAACCCTACACAGTATCATCCATCCAGCCGCACTCCGGGCAATCCCAATGCACCCGCGCCGTGTAGTCGTGGTCAAAGGATGCGCCACACTGAGGACACTTGCCAGTAAACATCGGATGGGTATCTAGCAATTCTAGCTGTTGCTGTTGCGTCCGCCTCTGCTGTGGTTGCAGAATCAGTTCGCCGTCATAGTAGCTTGCGCCTTCTGGTTCCCACAGTTCCTCTGCTTGGGCGTTGGGGTCTTCTCGAAAGTCCAAACAACTATCACCGTCTACTCCATCAAGATGGATAGCACAGACGAGGTACGGGTTATGGGCATACAGGAGACAGCGATCGCACATTGGAATCTTAGGCATAGTACCAGTTTATCCAGTACTCTTAGCGATCGCTCCTCAAGTGTGTAACTTTGACTCGAAAAGAATTTTTTGTCAGATGCTTTGGGTGCTATGCTATAACCTAATACGAGTGTTAAAAGCTACTTTAACCATCGTTTAGTTGCCTATTACTAACTATCTTTCGCTACATGGTGGCACCCCAGTAGGCGTAACTATTGACTATGAACTGTTGGCTATGGACTAATGACTAATAACTAATAACTAATTACCATTGACCAATGACTAACCAAACCATTCATGTTGTAGCTCGTTTTGTGGCAATACCTAATAAAGTAGAAGAACTCAAAGCAATATTATTGGGACTGATTGAATCAACGAAATTTGAAGCAGGTGTGATTAAATATGAACTTTTACAAAATCAATCAGATCCAACAGATTTTACTTTTGTAGAAGAGTGGGAATCTGCGGCAACACTGGATACTCATTTAGCGTCACCCCATCTGCTCTTCAGCAATAGCCAAGCTAGAAGGATTAATAGCTGCGCCACTAGAAGATATCCGCCGTTATTCTATTTTGGCTGCGATACCTACTATCCAAGGAGTGGAATCTTGAAATGGTTGCACACAGCGCGTTGGTTCTTTAATTCTTCTCGCCGGGGCTTGGGAGCGATGCCGAACGCGCAGAGCGTCTCCAAGAGTTGGCGGGCGGGTATGCCATCGCACTCTTTGATTTTCGGTGCATAGCAAGTGTACTGCTTTGTCACAAGCGATCGCTTCCTCGCTTGTATTTTATAGCTACTTTCTGCCTCGAAGAGCGCATTTCTTGCTGACGCATGGGCATAGCGTCAATTTGCTCAAAAATTGCTGTGGCTGGGACTGGTGTAGTGTCACTGCGCTTAACACCACCATCTTTGCCTACCAAAATGACGCGAAAATTTTCTTTATCAACCCCAAAGCGATGCCTGCGGCGGGCTTCGCCTACGCGCAACTTGGCAGCAGAAGACTCATCTATTAACTGTCCATTGGCATAGCTTTTATCTGTTGCCAAAACCTGAACGAGAACTAAATCCCGGTCTTGAAAACCGTTTTGGTGCTGGTTAAATAACTGCATCTGTTGCTGATAGCTCTGGTTATCAACAGACGGTGCAAAGACTAGTAGCACGCGATTTTTCCATTTTTGGGAACTGAGATTAAATGAAGACATTTTGATGGTATGGGTTGAACCTTGGACAGTACCAGCAATGCTGACTGGCGATAAGACTATAGACGCGGTGAGGGTCAGGGCGATTAATACTGAGTTATTCACTTCGGGTATTGTTAGGAACGTTCCATCATCTCAAACTATCATCAGTTTTCCCACTCTGACTCTATCTGGTGATTGAATAAGTGTGATGTCTACTTTTTAGAGCGATCGCTTCTTGCGTGCAACTTTGACTCTAAGTGTGGCGAACTGCATTACTGACCGAGGAGTAATTTAACTAGCCCCACTACAACCATGCCACACCAGCAGTTTTTTGCTGTATGTATACAACGTATTCGCCTTATGATAATTATACAAAAATCTCTTTGTTAGCAAAATGTCCAAGCGTAGTTACGCCATTATAGGAACTGGTGCATTAGGTGGCTTTTATGGTGCAAAACTGCAAAAAGCAGGTTTAGACGTCCACTTTTTGCTGAAGAGTGATTATGAATATGTCAGTAAATCTGGTTTAGTTATTGAGTCAAGAGATGGTGATTTCACCCTGACTCAAGTCAACGCCTACAATGATATAGAAAAAATGCCACAATGCGATGTGGTGGTGGTAGCGCTAAAGACGACACAAAACCATTTATTGCCGCAGATGTTACCGCCACTCGTCAGGGATGATGCGGTAGTGTTGGTATTGCAAAATGGACTGGCGGTGGAAGAAGAAGTTGCTAAGATAGTTGGCAATGTCAGCATTATTGGTGGGTTGTGTTTTCTCTGTTCCAATAAAGTCGGAGCAGGACATATCCGCCACCTCGACTATGGACAAATTACACTAGGGGGATATGCTTCTGGCTATGATCCTACTGGCATTACAGATAAGATGCGGCAAATTGCCGATGACTTGAAGAGTGCTGGTATCTCAATGGAATTAGCTGAAGATTTATTACTAGGGCGATGGAAAAAATTGGTTTGGAATATTCCCTATAATGGACTGTCTGTAATTCTCAACGCTAGAACAGATGAATTAATGTCCTATGTCCACACCCGCAAATTAGTTGAACAGTTGATGTATGAAGTTGCAGCAGGGTCGAAAAGTTGCGGACGCATCATTCCTGATAGCTTCATTCAAACAATGCTAGATTACACCGTGAAGATGACGCCTTATCGTACCAGCATGAAAATTGACTACGACCAAAGGCGGCCTTTGGAAGTAGAAGCAATTTTTGGGAACCCATTACGGAAAGCGCATTCTAGGGGTGTGGATTTACCGCAGATTAGCTGTATATACCAGCAGCTAAAGTTTTTGGATGAGATTAGAAGAGTAGGAGATCAGGGAAAAGGCTTAATTCCTTCTTAAATTTACTCAACTTCTAGGATTCTGACGCTTAACACCACCATCTTTACCTAACAAAATGATTGGTTAGTATCTCTAATATTTTACAGTTAACGCTGCCCATGAAAAACCAGCAGCACTACTAGCTAACACCACAAGATTCCCAGGCTTTATTTTCTTTGACTCTAGAGTTTTGGCCAAGCCAAATATGGTATCTACAGCACCTAGATGACCATATTCAGGTAAAGAAATGAATGTCTAATTATGAATAATTTGGTTTTATTTCAAAATCTGATTAGCAGTGGCTAGGCGCTTTAACTGGTCAATCATCACAAAACGAATATCGCGTTTTTCGGCAATCAGTTTAATCCCCGGTTGTTGAAGATTTAAGAAGTCTAATCCTTTTTCTTTACCACTGATTAAGAAGTCATTAATAGCGATTTTGTAAGTGCGTTTGGGGTCTAGAGGTTGGCCTTGAATCAACCAACTTCTTGAATTTGCTTGTTGACTAACTTTGGCTGTTTGCAGATAGCCACCAGTGCCTTTATTAGCTTGCCCTTGATCCAATACCCTTTGCAAAAGCGCACCACTTATCTCTACTGCCACAACTTTACCGCCAAAAGGCAGTATCCGAATCACATCGTATTGGGTAATTGGGCCTGGTGGAATGACATCATCAATCCGAATTGAACCGCTATTGAATACGGCTAAATCTGCGTCAGGTACTTCCTGCAACAGACTAAAGAGCCATCACCAGACTCTAAACCAGAAGAACCTGATAGCGAAACATTCAGCCTTGATTTTGATTTGTAAGCGAAATATACAGCAGATTTCAAGGAAGGTGAAGTACACAACGATTCGTCTCAAACCCAGGTATAAAGCCTGTTTTACTTCTGAATTCTGACTCCTTAATT
>NZ_JBALFC010000098.1:0-25681 GCF_036917755.1 Nostoc sp. | reverse complement strand
TGATGATGATTGTGACTTGTTGAATGCTGCCTAATTTTATTGCTTGATTTTGGGAATTATTTTCCGTCTTTTTTGCACCCCCTGAACGCTTACAATAAATCTACGACACCCTAGTTTGAATACTCACAAATATGAATCTTTATCAGGAGCCAATGGAGAAGAAATTTTTGAAGCCTATGTAGAAAACAAAACACCTGCTGCTTTTCGAGTTTTTTGGTATTACGGATCTGAACCAGGAGTTATAACTATCCTGACAATTACACCCCATCCTTAATGACACCGTTGCAACTTCTTGTTAACGGTAGAGATGGGATCTTTTTTTATCAACAAACTCATTACGATACTGATTCCTCTGGTAACAATTCTGATGCTGCTTCACCATCAACAGCATTATCAGAATCACCAGATTTAGAAAAACCATCTGCTACATCTTTGATAAAACCAGCTATAGGTACTGCAACTACTAAACCCAAGACTCCAGCAACATTGGTTCCTACAAGCAAAGCAATTAATACCCATATTGGTCTAAGTCCAGTAAATTTACCTAATAACCGGGGTGCGATCGCCTGATCAATGAACTGGTCAATGACAACAGCTACCGCAAAAACCTTCGCTGCTAGCCAAAAGTCATGTGTAGCTATTATGAAAGTGATGACAATCAGACTGACGACATCACCAAAGGGAATTAAGCTCAAAAGTCCAACTCCCAAACCAAAGAGTAAACCAAACTGCACTTGAAAAGCTAAAAACAATAATGTTACTGAAAAACCCATCAGCAAAGCCAAACTTCCCTGACCAATCAAGTAATTTTGGAAGTTTTGCTGAATAGACTGGCTAATGTCCTGGGCAACATTTCCAGGTAACTTCTTAAATATCGCCCCCCAAATTCTTGGTCCATCTAACAACAGATAAAAAGTCAAGACTACTGTGATTAATGACTCAGAAATACTATCAATAGTATCTATGATAATGCTTAAAAGTTTATCGGAAATAAACTCTAATTCATTGGGCAATTTGTTGGTTATTTGTGTTAATAACTGACTGAGATTCACATTTAATTTGTGTCTCAAAAACCAATCATTTAAAATCTGAAGTTTTTCTTCACTAGAATCAATCCATTGGGGAAGGACTTTAACCATCTCATTAAATTGCTCTAAAACAATGGGCAATAAAGTGATACCCAGAGCAACAACAATTACCAATGCTAATATAAAAACTAATGATACTGCATAGCCTCGTTTAACTCCCCTCTGTTGGAGAATCGAAACAGGATAGTTTAAAACGAATGCAAGCAAAGTAGCCAAGACAAGAATTGTTACGACAGGTTGAAGATTTTTAACAAGCAAAAATGCTAGCCATGCATTGAGAAAGACTAGAGGAAATAGCAGAGTAAAAATTAACCATCTAAGTAGTTGATTCAGTGAAAAATTCATCATTAATTTAAAAATCAAAATTATTCTAATTACTAGATTGAACCTGGAAATTAAATATGCCTAATGGGAAGTAGATAACAAAAATCTTCCCCCATTCCCTAGTAGAGACGCGATTAATCGCGTCTCTACTCCCCACTCCCCATTATTCCGATTACTAACTTTCAGCAAAAGCCAAAAATTGCTCCTCATTTATTCGCCCAGCTTGATATAGAGTATTAGTAATTTCCGAAAGAGTTAAAACTGCATGACTGCGATAACCATTTTGCTGTAACCTATCTTTCACTCCTTGTTCATGGTCTATTAATACCACAATATCATTAACATTTAATCCTGCTGATTTTAACTTTTCTGCCCCTTCCATAACACTTTTACCACTGATGAGAATATCATCAACTACCACAACCGTTTCACCAGGATGAAAGTTACCCTCAATTACTTTCCGAGTTCCGTGCGCCTTCACCTCTTTACGGGGGAAAATCATTGGACAATGAAGGCGCAAAGCTAAACCAGTTGCAGTAGGTAAAGAACCATAGGGAATACCTGCTAATCTATCAAAACTAAGGTTTTTCAAAATATCCTGATATGCAGTGAGAACTTGATTAAAAACTTGGGGATTGGAAATAATTTTGCGTAAGTCGATGTAATAAGGAAATATCGCTCCTGATGCTTGGATAAAGCTGCCAAACATAATACAGTCAATGTCATAAAGTTGTAAAATTAAATCTTGTTGGGGGTGCTGATTTAGCAAACAAACATCAGGAAACCACACAGAACAAGTGGAATTGTCATGAATAACTTCAGCTTTGATTTGATTAATTTCTGCGCGTAAAGATTGCACTTCCTGAGATAGTTTTGTCTTTCCCAACATATCTTGAGGAACAGGAATTAGCAAGCCATCACCGTTAGCATTCAACCCTGCTTCTAAAATTTGTTTCAGGTTTTGACCCTCCGCCCAGATGCTACGCGCCATAATGATTCGTTCAGGTGCGATCGCTCGAATAAGTGCTAATATTTCAGGATTTGTAGTTCCCACTTCCAAACCCAATTGTTCTGGAGTTCCCCAGGTTTTTGATTCTTTGACCACCTGTAAATAAAGGGGTGATTCGTTTGTAGGATATTGCTGTAAAGCTTCTGCACTTGGATTAGAAGTACAGCATAAAATAAACACCGCTTTTTCAGGATAGACCAAAAAAGGTGCTACATGATCTTGTCCTGTATAGGGACTGAGAGTGATTGCATCTACTTGCCATTCTGTAAACACGGTTCGGGCAAAGATGGTACTAGTATTTAAGTCACTGTGTTTGGCATCTAAAATAACTGGGATGTGGGCTGGAATAGCTGCTAAAGTTTTGTACAGCAGTTCTAAACCGGGAATACCTAGCGCTTCATAAAAGCCAAGTGTGGGTTTATAGGCACAAACGTAATCGGCAGTTTCTGCAATAATGAATTGTAACCACTTCTGTAAACCAGCGATGAGTTCTTCAGATTCATAACGTACAGGCATCATCTCTGGATTTGGATCAAGTCCTACAAACAGTAAGCTTTGATTTTGCAATATATTACGATTCAATTTATCAAAAAAGTTCATATTTATCAGTAAAAAAAGGATTGTTTACCAAAACATCGATTCTGTAAGTTGAGTGCCTCCAGCTTTTTGCCCTAATCGAGAGTGAATCACTGCAAATAAGATAACCATCGGCACTGAGGCAAAGTGAACGATTCGCAATGCTTGCCAACTGCCAAATAAATCCACAATCCAGGGAAATTGAGCAGGTTTATACATTCCAATTCCTGTAAATAATGCCAGCAGCAAGATCGGAATAATTGCTGTATAGGTAATCCGATGCCAAGCATAAATTAGACGCTGGGAATTTTGAGTTTTTTGTAGTGCTTTGAGGTCATTGCCACCTACAAACCGATGTCGCCAGCGCCGGGTAATTAAAACGTAAATTCCATACCACAAAAGATTTAGCGAGAATAGCCACATTGCGGCAAAATGCCAGTTTCTACCTCCTGCAAGCCAACCTCCTAATGTAAATATCGGAGGAATGTGCAAACCTGCACGTCCACCAAAAACAGGGTTGGCGTTGTAAATTTGTAGTCCACTGGTGAGCATGATAAATAGACTAATGATGTTACAGGAGTGGAAAATTTTGGCTCCTATTGCTTGAGTGGGCGGCTTCCGAGTTTGAGAAGGAAGGGTCGAAGTCATAAATTTTGACTGATAAAAGTTGCTGATTATCTGTCTTGGGTAAATAGGCCAGCAAGTTTGGGGATTATTACTTACCCTTATTTTCTCATCCTATGATTCAACAGAACAAGTTTGAGATGATGGAATAGTCTTTAAAGTTTGCTAACTCTACCAGTAATTGATCTAGTTTAGGAATAAGAATTAAATAACATATATAGCGGTTCTCAATTGCATGGAATACAGGAGCCAGTCGCGTGGGGGGGTTTCCCGACTTGGGCGAACTGGCGTACCACTCGTAGGGGCACAGCAATGCTGTGCCCCTACCATGTGTTGCATCCGAACGAGAACTGCTATAATTTATGTCCCTGGCTTACCTCACCCTCAATCCCTCTCCTTATAAAGGAGAGGGAAGCTAGATACAGGATGAAGTTTTGCATTTTATTTAATTCAGGTTCCTTAGTGAGGTTTAGGTGTGCGATCGCCTCTTGCCGGAGTAACTGTCAGCAAGGGCTTACTTGTATTCGGGCGATCGCACCTATGAGTTCACTCCCCTAATTCACTCCTGTCTTCGTACTTTTGTCATTCCCCATCGCCTTCTCTAGATTTGGTGCTATCACTGTCAGTCGTCAATGCAGCATTAAGAGCAGGTCGCTTATGACTCTGGCGCGGCTTTCCCCCCGCTTGCATATACTGCAAACTGTTCTTGCCATAGTGCGTCCTCACACTCATCAACATCTTTTCCGAATAGCTAATCAAATCCTGCTCTAGTAATTCAATCTGTCCCATCGCTTCATCCACGCTAGAAAGCATCGTGTTGTAGCTCGATAGCTTCGTTTGCAAGGTTTGAATCCGCCTCTCATACTCTACCAAACTCAAGCCATTACCAAATTCCAGCGTTTCACTAATCGATCGCATCCCCGCGATCCGTCGTGTTCCCTTATCCAGTGCCGTAGAACTGCGTTTTAATCGTGCCATATATGTATCTCCTATCAAAGCCAATGCAAAAATTAATACAAGCTTCTGTTTAAACTCTAGCCATCTGCTATCCCCATTGCCCTGAGCAAAAATAACTAAAATTAAAGTATGGTCTACAATGAAATCTCATATTTATTCGTTAGTTTTACGTACAAATACTAGAATTTACGGTATAAAATTTACGTTTATTAGTCTTAAGTCCTTAAATATCCTATTGGAGTACCCAAATATCCTGTTGGAGTACCCAAATATCTTGTTGGAGTACCCAAATATCCTATTGGAGTACCCAAATATCCTATTGGAGTACTCAAATATCCTATTGGAGTACCCAAATATCCTATTGGAGTACCCAAATATCTTGTTGAAGTACCCAAATATCCTATTGGAGTACTCAAATATCTTGTTGAAGTACCCAAATATCCTATTGGAGTAGCTAAATATCTTGTTGAAGTACCCAAATAGACAACCAGAAAAGAAAGCAATACTGCGTAGCTTTAGCCCAAAATCCCGCCTTAATTGCATTTTGGGCTAATAGCTGCTGCTATTCGGAGACTGAGAATGCCTAACGGGTGAGCAGTCGCCTCGATACTGGGGGCAGCAGAGGTTTAAGTGTGCGATCGCTAATAATTCTACATTTTAAGTGCGGCGATGTCTCCGATGGTACGGCTTAACCTCACCCCGATAAAGCTGTGCTTTATCTCCCCTCTCCTTAGTCTATAGTGTATACACAAGTGAGGTTTAGGTGTGCAGGTGTGCGATCGCCTGTAGAATATCATCATTTACAACTGGATAAGTGCGATCGCCTTTACAACGCCATGATTCCACCTGAGAACACAAAACTTCCAGATTAGCTCTGTTCCTTACAATGGAATAGGGTTTTATTAACTTTCCTTCTTCAGGGAATCTCAAAGTCAACACCCGAACTCATGCATGATACCCAACTGCTACCACGTATTAATGCCACAGCCAAGAGAGAAAATGGTAAACAATATTATGTAGATGCCAAGGGAAATCGCTTTCCCAGCGTTACTACAATACTTAATGCCACCAAATCACAAGCAGACCGAGACAGATTATTAAACTGGAAAGCGCGTGTTGGTACACAAGAAGCTACCCGCATTACTACATCTGCTAGTCGTCGGGGAACCCAAACACACAAACAAATTGAGCGCTACCTCCTTGGTCAAAACCCTGTTTGTCCCGAAGCGAGTCGCCCTTATTGGGAGAGTATCAAGCCAGTTTTACAACAAATTGACACAGTTAGACTCGTCGAAGGCTCTGTTTTTCATCATAATTTGGGTTATTCTGGCAAAGTTGATTGCATTGCCAGCTATCAAGGTATTCCCTGTATTTGCGAGTGGAAAACAGCAGACAAACCTAAAAGCTCAATTGAGCATTTATATGAACATCCACTGCAACTTACGGCATACATAGGAGCAGCTAACGAGTATTATCAAGATTATGGCATTCAGCTAAAACACGCTCTCTTGGTAGTAGCGATTCCAGAAATGCCAGCAGAGGTATTTTGGTTTGAATCAGCAGTTATCAAAGATTACTGGGAAGAGTGGGAAAAAAGAGTCGCCCAGTTTTGGGAACGCAAAAATGTTTGGGGTTAATCAGTAGGATTGCACAATTACCGAAAGACTGCATTTGGTAACGTGAAGTAAATTTTTATGAGTAGTAACAACAAGCAATTTAACCTATGCGATATGCAACCTATTCTTGGAACCCCTCTCCAAACCTCTCCCCGAAACGGAGAGAGGCTTTGATTCTTGCTCCCCTTCCCTACAAGGGAAGGGGTTGGGGGTTAGGTTTGAGATAAAGTCGCACACGGCGTTAACCTTGTAATGGCAAGACAGTAATTAACCCAGAAAATCTAGCAAAATCACTTGTGTTGTGAGTGAGTAACTGAGGAATGCCATAAATTAGCATTGTGGCGACAATATTTGCATCATGAACTTGCTTACCACCGCTAGGAATTTCCTCCATGAGTGTTAATAACCTTTCTGTCACCAGCAAATTATCTTCAACCAAACGAAAATAACTAGCAAAATACCGTACATCTGCCACTAAAGATGTAATAGGAATGTTCCCAGTTAAGTCACTTCGTCTTGTCATTGCTGCCAAATACTCTCTCAAAGTTTGGCGACTAATCCATAAATCAATACCTTGTTCTGCAAGTGCTTGCAGTCGTTCTGCCGCTTGTATATGAAATGGCGACAAGGCTAAATTTGCATAAACTAAAATATTCGTATCGACGAAAACAGAGCTATTAGTCGTTTGCATAAAGGTCTTCTCTACGGAAAGTTAAACTTTCCGAGACTAATCCTACAGGATAGGCGGAAAATTTGAGAGGTACTTTCTTTTCTTTATTCTCTGTTTCCTCAATCAAAAGCTTTTCATCAATTACTATTACCACCTGATGTTCACCCTCTGGAATATCCAATGGTAATTGCGCTGTAATCTTACCATCTTTTGTAACTGTGCCAATTGTTTCTATACTTTTCATACTATTTCTATTAGATTAATACATCACTGCTTGGTAAAAGGGATATTCGGACACATTTGTATACAGCAAGATGTTCGTGTCCATAAATACAGAGTTAGCGACCCAAATCACCATACATATCCTCACGTCTTAAAGAAAGATTTTCAGGCCAATAACCATAATTATCTACAGGAAAGTTTAGAGGAGGGCGTTTTTCCTTGCTCTCTGCTTTTTCAGTCAAAAGCTTCTCATCAATTACTATTACCACCTGATGTTCACCCTCTGGAATATCCAATGGTAACTGCGCTGTAATTTTACCATCTTTGGTAACTGTGGCAATTGTTTCTATAGTTTTCATTTGATTCCTCCTTGTTCAATCCATTACAGCTAATACAGCTTTTGGCAATAACTTATCTTTAAACCAAACAATTCTGGCGGGGACATCATTTAATTTTACTCCCGCTTTTTCTAAATTAAGTCGCTCGGAAATTGCCAAAATCAAATCGTCACGTCCAGCCCGCCGCACCTGAGAAAACTTCTTTTGTAAATATTCAGGTCGCCAATAACCAACAATTTCTAATAAGAAGGTGCGTCCATCAGCATGCACCAAACGGAAATCGGGAATCATCACACTACCGGGGATTGGTATCAAATCAACTTCTCGCTCTAACGCCCAACCACTTTTCAACGCATCCCACTTATCAGCAAAGGATGCTTCTAGCATACTATCGTAGGGCTTCCCTGGTGGATAGTGGGATACCAAACCACATTCAGAATTGAGGGTAAAACGTCCAGTTTTCCAAGCATTTGTATAAGCGTCGCGGGTTTGGAGAATCGAAGAAAGACTCCATCTAGTAACGTGAAGTAAAGCCGGAATAAGTTTTGCGATCGCTAACCCATACCGCGTACTAGGATTAAACAAACTGGTCGGCCCATCAATGGTAATTGTAAACCCGTGGTCAGCATCACCCTCAATATAAGCCATCAATTGAAACAACTTTAAATAGCGAAATAACAGCTTATATTCACCCGGAACATTCCGATGAGCATTTAATACAAGTTGACTGGCTTTATAAAATACACCCTGCACCTGAGATAAGTTATATCGATTTAACAAATCTGGTGCTATTGGTGCATCAAAAACAGTCAAAATCTTATTTTCAGATAAATCAGCATATAGTCCATTACGAACCTGTTCTGATAAAACTTCCCGTTCAAGTTCTTGAGTTAACTCATCAGCAAGTTTACCAAGAGTAACTTCTGTTGATTCCCGACTAGAAATCGATTTTGCAGCTAGCGAAAACACCCGTTCTCTTAACATTTGTGGTTCCAGAGGACTAACCACCTCAAAAGTGCAAAAACTGCTTTTCAGAATATAAGCTAATCCCCGCTTCACCCGATAATCTGTAGAATCTCCTTCAAAATCAGTCAGTTGTCGCTCAAGCACACCTTGAGTCTTCCCCACTGCTGATTGAAAATAATTAATTAACTCAATCGCCAACTCCGAAGTTTTCTGATCAATCTTCAGTCTCTTCGGAATAATCTCCTCCCCGTTTTGGCGATGCATCAGTAAGTCTGTCGGTAACATCTGGTGAATTTTGGATTTTAGATTTTGGATTTTGGATTGAATAATTAATTTCTAATTGTTCCGCAGCTTTCAAACTCCTTTTCTTACCACTCCCATACACAACTTTTTTCTCCTCCTCCTCTCTGCGTCCTCCGCGCCTTTGCGGTTCGTTATTCCTCTCCCCTCTCCGCCTAGCCGAAGTTCCCTCCTCACTCGTATCCTCCGCCACCACCTCATACAAAATTGCCCGTTTATTCTCAATATTCCCCTTCCGTAAAATCCTCCCCAATCGCTGAGTATACTCCCTAGCCGAACCCGTTCCCGATAAAATGATCGCCACAGAAGCCGCAGGCACATCAACACCTTCATTCAACACATGAGAAGCAACCAAAGTATTATATTTACCCTCTCGAAACTTTGTTAATATTTCATGGCGTTCCTTCACAGGAGTTTGATGAGTAATTGCCGGAATTAGTAACTCTTGAGAAATGCGATAAACCGTTGCATTATCCGCAGTGAAAATCAAAATTCGTGCCGGATAATGTTCTGCCAATAAATCAGCCAGAATTCGCAATTTACCATCAGTACCCAAAGCAATATCTTTCGCTTCCCGGTGCGCTAACATAGCTCTACGTCCAGATTGCGATCTAGCACTCATTTGTACGAACATTTGCCAACCTTGAAGACTCCCCAAAGAAATCTTAGATTGCTTCAAAAAATCGTTGCGGGTTTGAATTAGTTGATTGTATCTTTCCCGCTCAAGTTGCGATAACTTTACCTTAATTTGGACAATTTCATGCTCTGCTAACGCCTTCCCCGCCAAATCTTCAGCGCGTTTGCGATATACTTCTTGGCCAATGAGAATATTTAAGTCAGCGTGTTTACCATCGGTGCGTTCTGGTGTAGCGGAGAGTCCCAGGCGATAAGGTGCGATCGCATATTCAGCAATCACCCGATTAAAATCTGTCGGTAAATGATGACATTCATCAAAAACAATCAACGCATATTGATTCCCTAACGTTTCGGCGTGAATTGCAGCACTATCATAAGTTGCAACTAAAATAGCCGTTCTATCCCGCGAACCACCTCCCAGCAATCCCACCTCAGCATCAGGGAAAGCCGCTACCAAGTGTGCATACCACTGATGCATTAAATCCAAAGTTGGCACCACAATCAGCGTCGTGCGCGGCGTTGACTGCATCGCCATTTGTGCCAAATAAGTCTTTCCCGCCGCCGTGGGAAGCACAACTACCCCTACTCTACCCGCCAGCTTCCAAGCCGCTAGCGCCTCAGTTTGGTGGGGATAGGGTTCCATTTCCAGACTAGGAACCAAATCTACAGGATAAAATTGCTTCGCCTCATCGATAAAATAAACATCTTCGGCTTGTAGTGCTTCCACTAGCGATCGGTATCTAATTGCTGGAATGCGAAATTTCTCAACTCTATCATCCCATGTGGCGTAGTCCATCCAACCTTTGCCGCGTGGTGGTGGATGCAAAATTAATGTGCCACGATCAAAATTTAATGTAGGTGTACGAGCCATTTTGGAAATTGGGCATTGGGCATTGGGCATTGGGCATGGGGCATGGGGCATTGGGCATTGGGCATTAGGCATGGGGCATTCTTTCTCCCTCATCTCCCTCATCTCCCCCATCTCCCTCATCTCCCCCACTCCCCACTCCCCACTCCTTTGATTACTAATAACGCAAAAAGTGCATGATTCATCCAAGTAACTCAGATAAAACCCAACTAGACGCGCTCATTAGTCACGGAATGTCCTATCGGCAAACCAACACGAACCGTTTTTAAAGGATAAATACTTATTTGAAAAACGAGGTTTAATTATGGTTAAAGGTAAAGGTAAAATAATGACTTATATACTAAAGGAAATTAATTTAAAAATTTAATGAATCTATACTGTTTGATAGAGGATCAAAAATAAAATATATATAATTAGAGCGACAATTATCAGCTATTGAAGCTTTACTAAAACTGAGTTTTATGACTTTAGATAGATTCGCAGCAACTAACTGCTTAAATGTGTATTTTTCCCCTCATAATAGGTGTTAAGCGATGTCTACGACGGTCGTAGCTGCGGCATCGTCTAGCTGATTTGGGAAATAATCCTTTAGCTAGCTGCATAAAAGGAGAAGCCACATTGAAAGGAATATGTTTCCTGCTAGCGCCTTATGCTGTGGCACTATTGGCTGTTGGTAGCGGATTGCTGCTAACACTATTGCTACAGCCATTACTGGAACCAACCATTTTCCTGCTGTTTTTTGCTGGCGTGGCGGTTAGTGCCTGGTATGGCGGCATGGAAGCAGGGTTGCTGGCTACTACTTTGTCTACTTTAGCTGTCAGCTACTTTTTTTTAGAGCCAGTGTTTTCGCTCTTTGTTGCGAGTCTAGATAGCATTGTCCGGTTAGGTTTGTTTGTGCTGGTGACAATACTTATTAGCTTGCTAAATTCCGAGTTACGCACTGCTAAACAATATCTTTTGGTGAGCGAGGCCAGGTTTAGAAGGTTGGTAGATTCCAACATTATTGGGGTAATTGTAAGCAAAATGGACGGAGCGATCGCACAGGCGAATGATGCTTTTTTACAAATGGTAGGTTATTCGCAAGAAGATTTGCTAGCAGGGCAAATTCGATGGCGCGACAGCGACATGATACCACCAGAATATATTGAAGCTAACGATCGCGCGATTGCAGAACTCACAACCAAAGGCGTGTGTCAGCCCTTTGAGAACGAATATATCCGCAAAGATCACAGCCACGTTCCCATCCTGTTAGCTTCTGCTTTGTTAGAAAATAATCCAGATAATATTATTAGTTTTGTACTTGATTTAAGCGAACGCAAACAAATAGAGCTTGCTCTTTGTAAAAGCGAAGAACGCTACCGCGCTTATTTAGAGCAGAGTTCAGAAGGTATTTGGTGCATCGAACTGGAAGTACCAATTTCGCCAGACTGTTCAGAAGATGAACAAATTCAACATTTTTACCAATATGTTTACTTAGCAGAATGCAACAATGTGATGGCGCAGATGTATGGCTTTTCTCGTGCCGAAGAAATTATTAGCGCCAGACTAGAAGACTTTCTCGTTTCCTCCGATCCAGATAATATTGCATACCTGCGTAGTTTTATCCGTTCTAACTACCGACTCATCGATGCAGAGTCCCATAAAATAGATCAGCAAGGTAATTCCAAATATTTTTTGAATAATTTGGTGGGAATTGTCGAAAAAGGTCTTTTAGTTAAAGCGTGGGGAACTCAACGCGACATCACACAACGCAAGCAAGCAGAGCAAAAATGCAAACAATTACTTGAGCGCGAACAAATAGCACGCGCCGAAGCCGAAACTGCAAACCGCATAAAAGATGAGTTTCTCGCCACACTCTCCCACGAACTCCGCACACCCCTAAACGCCATAATGGGCTGGACGCAGCTACTTAGGAGTCGTAAGTTGGATGAGACTACTACTGGCCGGGCACTAGAGACAATTGAGCGTAACACCAAATCCCTGACGCAACTGATCGAAGATATCCTAGATGTCTCGCGGATTATTAGAGGTACACTCCATCTAAATATTCATCAAGTAAAACTTGTACCACTTGTAGAGGCAGCAATCGATACTGTGCGTCCAGCAGCCCAGGCTAAAGAAATTAGCATCAAGTGTAGATTCAAGCCGGAAGTCGGGGTAATTGTGGGTGATGCCAACCGCTTGCAACAGGTTGTGTGGAATTTGCTCTCCAACGCCGTCAAGTTCACACCCAAGGGGGGAAGAGTTGATGTGCAATTGCAGCGCATTCAATCCCATGTACAAATTCGGGTCAGCGATACGGGAGGCGGAATTGCTGCCGAATTTCTGTCCCATGTATTTGAACGCTTTTGTCAAGCCGACAGTTCCAAAACGCGATCGCATGGTGGATTAGGATTAGGGTTAGCGATCGTCCGCCACCTGGTAGAATTACACGGTGGCACAGTCTGTGCCCAAAGTCCAGGAATTGGGCAGGGGGCGACATTCATTGTCAATCTGCCAATCAAAGCCGTTGATGTAGAAGCTAATACAGCAGAGGAGCTTTCATCTTGCGTAAATATCCAAGAGGCTAATAATTATCTACCGAAGCTAGATGACTTGCGGGTGCTGATCGTCGATGATGAGGCAGAGGCGCGTCATTTGCTCACTAGAATTTTGAGACAGTATGGTACCCAAGTCATAGCAGCTGCATCTGCTTCTGAAGCACTGCTTGCCCTGCAAGAATTTAAACCCCATGTACTAGTGAGCGATATTGGTATGCCCCAAGAAGACGGCTACACACTAATTCGGAAAGTCAGGGCGCTGTCAACAGACGAAGGAGGACGGATTCCAGCAGTTGCACTAACAGCCTATGCTAGGGCAGAAGATCGCACGCAAGCACTGTTGGCAGGCTTTCAACTCCACGTTCCCAAGCCAGTTAATCCGGGTGAGTTAGCAGCTGTAATTGCCAACCTCACCGGACGTACTTGATGGGGCATTGGGCATTGGGGGCAGGGGAGAATGATTTGTAACTGTAATTTGGTAGAAGGTGAATTTGTATATATGGTTTAACTGTCATTCGCTATGACTAACAGTTGAATCAAGAGGAGGAATTTGATCGGCGGTTAATGTAACAACTTGGCCATCTTGCCAAATGCTAATAGATTCTCCTAAACGGCGGTGTCTTTCAATAGCTTTAGCAATAGCAGCTTTGACACCAGCATCAATTTTTTGATGGATTTCTGTTAGAGGAATTTGCACTTTATTCCCTGGTTGTAATTTGATTCCAGATTTGGGGTTCATAGATAATTGCTTCCTGATTGATATTTGATGCAGCCACTAATAGAGGTTCAGACCCAGAATTATCATAGATTATCCAAGTATCACACACAGGTAAATACAAGTTAATTAGGTTGCTGCGTCCGCGTTCGTAGCGACGGCGAATAGTATCTTCTGGGATGTTGTGACCGCCACTTTCTACACGTCTGCGTACACGTGCGATCGCTAATTCGGGACTTTGCAACCAAAAGTAAATTAAGTTGATAATATAACCTTTGTTTTTACATTCTCTCAATAATCGCGCAAAGTTCCGAGATGCTAATGTAGTTTCAAATGCAAAATCAGCTTCAGCATTCACCAGAGTTTCTAGTCTTTCTAACATGAATCTTCCGGCTTGAACTGCTACAGATTCCGGGTTAAAAGGAGAAAGTCCGGCTGCTATTTCATCGGCGTTGACATATTCAAATACTTCTAGGAAGTAGGGAAGGATTTGCAGGGCGGCGGTAGTTTTACCAGAACCGTTTGCACCGCCGATAATGTATAGGTTGGGCATTAATCTAATGGTAATACTAATTGTGCGGATGATTTTGGCCCAGATTTGGTCTTTTTCTTGGTTGAGTATCAAAAACTTATTGTTGCATTCTCAAATAATCTCTCCTGCTCCCCACCTGCGAGGACTAGAATTAGAATTGACGTGACATTTTCTAATAGCCAAAGTGACAGACTCTCTGCCATTGCGCGATCGCTATCTTGCCTTAATCGATGAAATTGTCGAAACCACCCTCAAGGGCAAAATTAGCTCTGTGGAGATGGTGTATCAAATGCTGCTTAAAGGAATCACTTCTGGTACAGGGGAAGTCTTTGAGCTAGTTTTGAGCGATCGCCTGAATGCCCTCCAAAGCCAAATAGATAGCGAAAAAGACGAACTCAAGACAGCGAAAGCTACCCGGAGTTTGAGAGCCATTAAGACCATTCAAAGTCAATGGCAACGCTGGCAAGAACAAAACAAAGCCACAGAAGCGATCGCCTCCGCAGTTTCAGAAATTACTACAGCCCCTGCTGACGAGCGTCTGGCGGTATTTATCCGGGTTACTGACCCCAATCAGAAGTATCCGCTAAATTTGCAACAGTTACAGCAGTTATCAAAAGCATTACAGCAATTTGCTCAGGTAGATTCTGATTTAGAACAATTTTCCGAAGGGATTACCCGTGGTTTAGCTTCTTGGCAGCGATTGCAAGACAACTTGCTCAGTTGGATGTATGAGCAAAAAGAATCTTTGGGATTTGGCGGCGTACCGGGAGAACGTGGCCCTTGGGCAAGTTGGGCTAAACAACTCAATAGTGAATTACCCAAAGCACTGCTTCGCACCTTGGCTCTGGAAGAATCGGCAATTGAGTTTGCCGAGCGACAACGAGGAATCACCCTCAGAGATTGGGTGGAAATGGCATTGATTTTACAGTTCTTACAACGGGGACTAATTAACTGGTTTGACCAACAAGCTTACGATGTGAAAGCAGGGCCAAAGTTGTCCATTTCCACGTTCTTGACCTTTGCAGTGATTTGGAGTCAGTTAGCAAGTGGTTTTGCCAGCATTGGGACAGTATACAGCGATGCCAGTTCTCAAATCATGCTCCAGATTTTGCGAACCTTTGCCCAGCGTCCGTATTTTCCCTTTTACGGCGGGATTTTTGCCTCTTTTACTGGTACTTATTTACGAGATGCCTTAGATTATCTGGATGAACCACTGCGACGAGGTGAAGGAACCCAGGAAAAGGCGCGAATTTTGACGCTCTTAGGTTATTCGCAGCGTGCTTTGGGAGAATATCAGCGATCGCTTGATTTTCATCAGCAGGCGCTAGAGATCGCCAGAAATGCAGGCGATCGCGCCTGTGAAATTGCCAATCTCAACCACCTCAGCCGCACCTACGTGCAACAGCAAAATTATGCTGAAGCAATTAACTATAGTCAACGGGCATTAATATTGAGTCGGCAAGCAGGCGATCGCACAGGAGAAGCCAACGCGCTGGTAAATTTAGGTTATAGCGAAGTCATGCAGGCTCAGGAACTGGAAAACCTAGAACCAGAAACCTATGAAGCCGCAATTAATTATTTGGAACAAGGTTTAAAATTATCAGAAAAATTAGGCGATATTCAAAGTAAAGCCTTATGTGTCAGCAGCTTAGGAATTGCCTATTTAGTAATTGGACAACACCAAACGGCAATTAAATATCTTGAAGATGGCTTTAAAACAGCGCAAGTTTCCGGTGATTTGTATCTGCAAGGGCGGAACTTAGCTTATTTAGCGGAAGCTTATTATCATCTGCAAAATTCCGAAAAAACTGTTTACACAGGCTGCTTGGGAATGTATCTTTTAGAGCAAATAGCTTCTCGTGAGTGGCGTCAACCAGCAGGGTTACTGACAATTTTACAAGGACAAATAGGGGCAGAAGCTTTCCAAAAGTTCTTACAGCAACATCGCCCTAAAATCATTGCAGTTATCGGTGTAGATGGGTACGATCACATTCCGCAATTGTTAGAAGAATATCAGCAAGAAATGTAAACAAGTTATTTGATGATTAGGATAGCTATCCTAATCATTACGTGCGACAAATCAAACGCAATATGAATCTTTAGGGTGAGAAGCACGAACTGCGTAGGCGTAGCCCGTCATAGACATGTTCAATTTTGAACTGACGAGAAATTCCTCGATCATGTACATCCTAAAGCATTCGTGAAAATCTCTCTTTATTCTCTCTGCGCTCTCTGCGTCTCTGCGGTTCATTATAAAAAATTATTTTTCCCAAATCAGATAGAATTGCTATATTTGGAAAGCCTGCAGAGATTCACCATTGAAATGAATCAGGTGAGTTGCATCTTCAGCAACCCAAACATCTGTTTCCCAAGCAATCTCTGCCAGATATTTCGCCATTGCCTTACGGGTGAGAAATGTTGTTACCATCACCACAGGTATTTGGACACCTTTGAATAAGACTTCAAGTTCATTCTTTCGTTTAGGATTAATTGGGCCATGTGAGGTTACAGCTTCAATCAGCACCAACCAGTTCTTTGTTGTGAAGTGAATGATCATATCTGGCATTTTGCCGTGGGAATCGATGTTAACGCCCAAATCTGTCAACGCTGCTTTCTTGAAGGAGGGGGGGAACTTTTTAGCTGTATCACCAACATAGATGAGCTTTCCACCAGGAGTAAAACGAGGCACAAAATCATTAATAATTTTTTTAATCAGATTATTATGATTACCTGGTGATAAAGTTTGAATTTCTCCGTCAATCACTATGGGAATACGGGACATTTCGCGCTCTTGAGCATACTTCTTTTTCAGAGTTTCAACTGAAGCAAGGTAAGTGTTGATGCTCTTTTCCCATTCGTCAGTGCCGTAAGTTCTTAATAGTTCGAGCGCACTGTTTTCAATTTGATATACAGTTTTGGGACTGTTGTTAGGGCGGTTAGGATTATGTGGATTAGGAACTACTAAAGCTGCTTCTTTAAATTGATGCACTGTTTTCTTACGAATTCCTTCCCGTGAGTTGGGCATATAGCTTTCGCCATAATGTTGAGCCATAAAGTTTATCATCGGCGTAATTCCCATCAAAGGGGAAGTGGCTAATTGCCAAGAGTCTGTCGGTTTTAAGTCAAGCAACGCCAAGAGAGTTAAAGCTGACTGTTTGTTAAGCTGTTCCTGTGGAAAGCCCAATTGTTTCAAGATTTGCAGCGCTTCATCAATTCGAGACTTAGTTGCAATTGGATTATTCTCTGATAGATTTGACATACTTAGTAGCTTATTTTCGATAAGTTCATCAATTTCCCGCAAAGAAGGAAACTGTTCTTTAATCCCCGTTCCTAAAGACAATAGCTGTTCAAAATTAGGGTACTTTAATTTTCGCAAATCTGTTGCATTGACCTGAGTATGCCCATTAAACAACCGAAAAAAAGCATCAACTAGGGTTGAATTGAGATAAACAGCAAGCCCACGAGCCAACGTAAGGCTAAGTCCACACCCATCTTTGTGAAAGTAATTTAAGTGATTTTCAAAGCCGACATAGGCATAATTAAATTGGTTGGCATCATAAACCACCGCAACAACACGCCTTTTCTCTTCTTTCGATGAAAATCTTTTGCATAAGACGTAATGCTCATTTGGTATTAGAAGATTCGCTGTTTCTTCTATATGCACTATCGCTTGGGGCTTTTTGGTTATTTTTGGGTACTCTACATATCCATTCGATAAATTCACCGGATAAATTAAAGGAACGCTATTGTTTTCTGGATTTGTCCTTAGATAATCTTTTGCTCGGAAATCTACTACCCGTCCGGTTGAAACTGTTAGCCCTAAATCTTTCAAAGTACAGGTGAAAAGAGCCATTCGCTGAACGATTTGCTGGCTAATCTTATCTGGAATAATATGAATAAACTGCTCTAGATCATCGGGGTGAACTAACTCTGTATATGGTAAAGAGTGTGACAGGAACAAGTCATCATTAGCACCAGAACTGGTATTGATGATGACGTTGCTCGACTTTTGCCTTTGTTTTGTAGCTTGGATGATGATAGTTTCCTGCAAAACATCATCGTCACTAAATGCTTCTTGCCGCGACTCAAAAAGATGTACTTGCTCTAAAGCCATCATCTCTAAAAACATCTTGCGGAAGTCACGGAAATATGGACCATTACAAAAACTGCGCGGGGTAATCGCTACAAACTCCCCACTTGGTTTTAAAAGTTGCGCTGTGGCAGCCATAAAACCAGTATAAAGATTGCTAGTTTCCAAACCGATGGAACGCAACAATTCGCGCATCTTGGAATGAGCATTGATTTTTAAATAAGGCGGGTTGAGGATAGCATGGGTAAATTCTGTTGGGTTTGCACTATTCAATAAACTAAGCTTTTGCAGCCTAACTGCATCTTCGATAAAATCAGTCTCACGAATTTCGTAATTGAAGGAAATACCCACATTTTCGCATTGCCTCTCACATAACTCTAGAGTCTGATGCAAATATCCAATTAGAAAAGGGTCAATTTCGTATGCTACAACCCGCAAACTTGACGTGTGTTGTCGATGCTGGCATACTTTTGCTACAAAAGCGGCTAGTAATGAACCGATTCCGGCTCCAGCATCAAGCAAGGATATTTCCGGTAAATCCAGCCGATTAAACATCTCAGCCATCAATTGGGCTACTGAGGCGGGAGTCAGAAACTGACCCATCGACCCTTTTTTGGTTTGCCTTAGCTTTAAACTTACTACAGCCCGACGAAGATCCACTTCTGCAAGCAAGTTTCCACTTGATAGTTTTGCGAGGCTGGTAAACCCCAAACTACTGTTATGACTTGCTACTAATGCTCTACTGCTTGATGGGACGATCACGGTCTGTCTTCTTAATTGCGATCAAGTTTACAACAACTTTAGGGCATCCTGATGCTGAAGCAGTCCAGGTTTGCGATCGCATTGTGCAAAACCTTAGTATAGTTTTGGGTAAAAGCGTAGCGTTTTTAATCAGGACTTACGCAAAATTATGAAAAAACGTAGACGCATACTTCTACGGAGAAACAAGCTACGCGCAGCGTCTGCCAGAGAAGGATGTAAAGGAATCGTTTCTAAATTTCAATAGCGTTAAGCTAGAAGAAATCCATTTTAATATTAGTGATGCCTAATATTCAAGAACACATAAACACTCTCGTTACAAAATTTGTTCCGGGTTATAGATTTATTAGTTTAGAAGAACTAACAATTGATAAAAAGAATTCAATCCAAACAAAAATCAATAGTAAATCAATTAAAGTTCTCAGTTGGAATATTGCTAAACAAAACTATAATAAAGTTTGGGTTAAAGATTTTTCAAAAATAATTGAAACTTATCAACCAAACCTCATCTTTCTACAAGAATTCTCTCTAAGGTTAGAAGCAGATGAATGGTCAAAATGGCTGAAAATGAATTGGAATTTTGCTCCTAACTTTGTAGATATTCATCATCAAAGCTATTCGGGAATTTTCACAGCAGCTACAATCAGTCCACTCACCATAAAAGTTATAACTACTAAACATTATGAGCCAATTGTTAGAACTCCTAAAATTTCTTTAATTACTGAGTATCTGCTATCTGAACAAAGCACAACTCTCCTGACAATCAATAGTCATCTGATCAATTTTGTAGATTTAAATAAATTTAAAATACAACTAAAGGAATTAGAGCTAGCGTTATCTACACATAGTGGTCCATTAATATTCTCAGGAGATTTCAATACTTGGAGTCAAAAAAGAGCAGTAATCCTCAATCAAGTAATAACTAAATTGGGATTAACGCCAGTAATTTTTGCACCTCATGAGAAGGAGAAAATTAAACGCTTCCTGTTATCACCCCCTTTAGATCATATCTTTTATCGAAATCTTAGCGCAAAGAAAGCCAGTGCTAAGGTGCTAGACAAAATTTGTTCATCCGATCACAAGCCATTGCTGGCAGAATTTACTTATATCTAGGACTTACGCAAAACCACACGCCCTCTGGGGCAATTCATGAATTGCCCCTACCAGAAAATCACTCTTTTCGGCTATTGTTTGCGTAAGTCCTGATATCAATACTCAAAAAAACTAAGATGCTTGTAGATGGTGGTGTTCTAGCTATTTTTAGCACAGCTACAGTTGTTGTTCATGTCGTGGGAGTTGCACATGCAGCCCATGCAGTGATGAATGTGCGTTCTTCCCAAGGGGCAATTGCCTGGAGCATTTCTCTAATTACCTTCCCCTGGCTAGCGATTCCGTTGTATTGGATTTTAGGAAGAACTAAATTTCATGGATATGCTGAAACACTGCGCTCAGTCTATGCACAACACTACAAGCTTGTTCATCAGACTTATAGTGAAGTTATTAAATTTCAGGTTGCGCCACCAGATAAACTAGCCAAGTTGCAACCATTAGCCGAGGCTTTAACAGAAATTTCTTTCACATCAGGTAATGCTGCCGAATTACTGATTGATGGTCAGCAAACCTATGAAGCGATGCTGAAAAAGATTGCATCAGCGACAAATTATATTCTGTTGCAATCCTATACTGTTAACGATGATCAAGCAGGGAATGAGTTTAAAAAAGCATTGATTGCTAAAGCCAAAGAAGGAATAAACATCTACTTTCTCTACGATGAAATTGGTTCAAAGAAACTATCTCGTTCTTATATCGAGTCGCTAAAACAGTATGGAATTGCAGTGAGTGCATTTAACACCACCAAAGGCCAGGGTAATCGGTTCCAATTTAATTTTCGCAATCATCGGAAAATTCTGGTGGTGGATGGAGAAATAGCATTTGTAGGTGGACTGAATATTGGTGACGAATATTTAGGAAAAAATCCTCGCTTGAGTCCCTGGCGCGACACCCACATGATGCTCGAAGGTCCAACTGTACAAAGTTTACAAAACTCCTTTGTGCGAGATTGGTATTGGGCGACTCGAAAACTTATCGAAGTTAATTGGCAGGTAAAAATTAATCGGGAAACTAATCAAACTGCATTCATTCTTCCTACAGGTCCAGCAGATCCGCTACCAGCTTGTAAGCTTTTTTTCGTGCAACTAATTAATCAAGCTCAAACTCACCTCTGGATTGCTAGTCCATACTTTGTACCGGATGAGGCAACATTGTCAGCCTTAAAACTGGCAGCAATGCGAGGTGTAGATGTGCGAATTATCTTACCAAATCGACCCGATCACTTATTTGTTTATTTATGTTCCTTCTCTTACTACACCGAAATGGAAACAATCGGTATCAGGTTGTATCGTTACAAAAATGGGTTTATGCACCAGAAAATTATAGTCGTTGATGAGAATATAGCAGGGGTAGGAACTGTTAACTTAGATAATCGCTCTTTTTCCCTAAACTTTGAAGTTATGGGTTTTGTTACCGAGCCTCGGTTTGTCCAAAGTGTGAAAAAAATGTTAGAGAATGATTTGGCCGTCTGTGTTGCTGTTGATCTTGATGAGTACGATAAAAAACCTTTTTGGTTCAAGTTAGCTGTGAGAGTCTCTCGATTGCTGACTCCTTTACTTTAATCACTAATACAAGACTTACGCAACTGTCACAATTGCGTAATACCATTTCTTTGTGAGGCAGCGCCAAACCCTTTTAACTTCTTTCTTTCTTTCTTTCTTTCTTTCTTTCTTTCTTTCTTTCTTTCTTCGCGTCCTTTGCGTCCTTTGCGTCCTTTGCGGTTCGTTTTTCTTTCTTGTACTTAAATATGGTTTAGCGCATCTTCATACAGAATTGGTACTGAGAGCATCTCACTTTCGTAGAAAGCCTAAACCTCACCCCAGCCCTCTCCTTACTAAGGAGAGGGAGCAGGAATCTTCGTGTAGTGTATTTGCTTTCACTGAGATGCTCCCATTAGTACTCAAAGAAGTCCTGCTGATTCATATAATCGTTTGAGCATTGCTGAAATTTTCGTACCATAATCCAAATCTGCTGACCACCGCCCTGATAGCTGATCAATTAATGTTGCAATCCCGCGTGTGACAAAGCGAAACCTGGGATCTACTACTTCTTGTACCAAAGGTTCTAAACTGGCGTAAGCTTTCAAATGTTGGATGTGCGCCCTCACTCCAATTCTGGCACTTGGAAAAGATGCAGCCTCCGAACCACCACCGATCGCACCTAAGCCAGCAAAGTTATTTTGCTCAGGTTTAATATCACCACCAAATCGTAAAAATCCAGTTTCTACACACATTTGGCAAAAGGCAATATCATAGTTTACTCCCTCTATACCTGCTTCTTCCCGATAAAGTTTTGGAATGTCAGGAAACTTTACCAAAGCATTTTCATTATTGTTTTTGATAAATAATTGTAACTGTACTTCTGAAGTATTACCGTTCGACATAACTCGGTCAAATTGACCAGGGCAAACCGTCAAATTCGAGCGCAAGCTGACAGTACGATTTGCAGCATCCCAACTAACTGCAACCTTAAAATCTCGCAGTTCGATCGCTTTGACATAAACTACTTTGTGATAGGTAATCCGATTGACATTAGCTGCTTTTGAAAGGTCAATTCGTAGAAGGTCTACTAAATCAATAGGGATGTAAGCATTCCCATTAACTAAAACCCCTTGCTCTGTGTAACTTTGCCCATTAATATTAATATTAATTGGCGGATAATTTGCTTCTGCCGGAGTTCCAGGAGTGGGGTCAATCACACGACTCCAAGTTACTAGTCCATCGACAATTCCCAAAGCAAAATCGCGGCGACGAGTTTGCAGCAAAGCCCGATCGTCTGGATTGCTGAGAAACCCCACTTGCATCACCAAAGCCGGAAGCGTTGTCTGGCGACAGAATGCTAAACTACCTAAGCCACTATCTGTATCTGGCTTGACTCCTCGATTCGGTAATTGGGGTACGCGACGCAACAAGCCGATTAGCAACTGTTGAGCATTACTTTTGCGATCGCTATTATTAGCAATATAGAAGACGCTAGCCCCACGCACAGAAGGGCTGTTAGCCGCATTAGATTCAATTTCTAGGGCGATATCACCCCGACGGCCGCGGGAATTGATCCAGGTGATAGTTTGAGCGCCACTCAAGTCATCAGGAACCGCCAAAATTTCCAAATTTCGCGCTCTTAGTTCCGTGATAATCAAATCCCGCAGCAGAATCATTTCTTTAGCTTCAGTTGTACCACCTGCGATCGCACCTGCATCGATTCCTCTAGCTTCTTTGCCTCCATGAGCCGCCGATATAAAAATACGTCCCATTTTCAGTATTTCCTCTGATAAAATTAAGTATAAGCAATTCTATACATCATGCTTGGTCTAGCAACAAGAATATAATAGCGATCAGAAGTCTAAAGTCATTTGTCCTTTGGTATTTCTCCAAAGTTAATGCTCAGGTAGTGGGGAGATGAGGGAGATGAGGGAGATAAGGGAGATGAGGGAGATGAGGGAGATGAGGTAGCAGGGAAAGAAGAACTATTAATTATTGATCAATGCCCAATGCCCAATGCCCAATGCCCCATGCCCCATGCCCCATGCCCCATGCCCAATGCCCAATGCCCAATGCCCAATAATTAAATATGCAAATCCCCCGCTTGCACCCAGACACAATTGAGGAAGTTAAACTACGGGCTGATATTGTAGATGTCGTCTCGGAATACGTAGTTTTACGCAAACGTGGCAAGGATTTTGTCGGTTTGTGCCCCTTCCATGATGAAAAATCTCCTAGCTTCACCGTCAGCCAGACGAAGCAAATGTACTATTGCTTCGGCTGTCAAGCTGCGGGAAATGCCATTAAATTTGTGATGGAGTTGGGAAAGCGTTCTTTTCCAGATGTGGTGCTGGATTTAGCACGGCGTTACCAAGTACCTGTACAAACCCTAGAACCCGAACAACGCCAAGAATTACAGCGCCAGCTATCTTTGCGTGAGCAGTTGTATGAAGTTCTCGCTTCGTCAGCACAGTTTTATCAACACGCCCTCAGACAATCTCAAGGGCAAAAGGCAATTCAATATTTACAATCTAACCGCAAACTCAAAGAAGAAACTATACAGCAATTTGGTTTAGGTTATGCTCCCGCAGGTTGGGAAACTCTCCATCGTTATCTAGTGGAAGATAAACATTACCCAGCGCAAATACTGGAAAAAGCGGGATTGATTAAGCCACGCAAGGAAGGAGGCGGTTATTATGATGTATTCCGCGATCGCTTAATGATTCCGATCCGTGATGTCCAAGGGCGCGTCATCGCCTTTGGTGGTAGAACTCTGACTGATGAACAGCCTAAATATTTGAATTCACCAGAAACCGAACTTTTTAGTAAAGGTAAAACATTATTTGCCCTTGATCAAGCTAAAGGTGGGATTTCCCAAGTTGATCAAGCGGTGGTGGTAGAGGGATATTTTGATGCGATCGCTCTCCACGCCGTTGGTATTAATAACGCCGTCGCCTCCCTCGGTACTGCCTTAAGCTTAGAACAAGTGCGGCTAATATTACGCTACACCGAATCGAAACAATTAGTACTCAACTTTGATGCTGATAAAGCCGGAACAAATGCCGCCGAACGTGCGATCGGTGAAATTGCCGAATTAGCATACAAGGGCGAAGTTCAGCTAAAGATTCTCAATTTACCCGATGGCAAAGATGCTGATGAATATTTGCATACTCACACTCCAGAAGATTATGGAGAACTGCTAAAAAATGCTCCACTTTGGCTAGACTGGCAGATTCAAGAAATTATTAAAGATCGCAACTTAAAACAGGCTACTGATTTTCAACAAGTAACTCAGCAGATGGTAAAGCTGCTGAAGCGAATTGAAGCTAGCGAAACACGTAAATTTTATGTCGCCTACTGCGCCCAAATACTTAGCTTAGATGACGCTGGACTTGTACGTTTGCGAGAAGAAAATCTAGAAACTCAATTAGGTGGCACTGCAACCGTTAACAGACAACAAAAACCGATCACAGCGAGTGTAAAGAATTATCTTTCTCGTCAATCTCCAGCACCTCCCCCTGATCGCAGCCTTTTAGAACACGCAGAGGCGTTATTACTACGAATTTACTTGCATTGTCCTGAACAGCGTCAAGCGATTATTGACGAACTAGAAGAGCGAGATTTGCAATTTAGCCTTTCCCACCACCGATTTTTATGGCAACAGATTTTAGATGCAGCAGTGGAACAGGTAGATTTAATTTCAAATCTGGAAAACATATATTTAGAATTATCAGAAGACTTGGGATTAGTGTCGCATCTATTTCATCTGAACGAGAAATGGAAGATAGAAATACCTCGGGCTCCGCAAGTAGTTCAAGCTGCGATCGCTTGTATGGATTTGGTAATGCTTGAAAAACGCTATCGTCACTTTTTGGAACTATGGCAAAAAACTGATCCAGAAGCTGAACCAGAGCGGTATCAATCTTATTATCAGGCTTTCTACGCTGAAAAAATCAAGCTTCAGAAAATAGACCGACAACGATTATTTTCGATCACAGAGTTGTTGTAGTTTCGCACTCACGCCCAACCTAACTCTTGATATGTCGCAGAAGTATCCCAGCATCACTCATTGCCGTCAAGCACGTCCACTTAAAAGTCACCATAATGTTGCACAAGCGACATTTTATGGTATTCTTCTGACTTGTTTTTATAGTAAATTTCATATATTAGACCTCTTGCAAAAGTCCCAAATGCATGGGACAAGTTAGGTTAGAGTTGGGTAGCATTGATGACCTACGAACAAGTAAAGAGCTTAAAGCC
>NZ_JBALFC010000097.1:0-2610 GCF_036917755.1 Nostoc sp. | reverse complement strand
AAGCCCCACAATTGCTGTAATATTTCAACCCTTGAAAAAATCTTTCCCGAATGATTAACTAACAACTCTAATAAGCTAAACTCCACACCTGTCAACCGAATGCGTTGCTCATTTTTATGAACTTGCCGCTTATTTATATCGATTTTGAGATTGCCCAGATGGATTATCCCAGAATTAGGAATAACGTTGACACTGTTTTTGTGGGAGCGCCGCTTTAGTAGGCAGACAATCCGGGCTTCTAATTCCTTGGGAGAGAAAGGTTTCGCCATATAGTCATCAGCACCTAGCTCCAGTCCAGTGATCCGATCTGCTACATCTGCCAAAGCTGTGAGCATGATAATTGGTACGTCTGATTGTTTCCGTAATTCTTGACAGACACCATAACCATCTAGTTTTGGCATCATTACATCCAGAACTATTAAATCAGGGGTCAACAGGCGAAAAGCTGACAAAGCTTCTTCACCATCACTAGCTGTAACTACACTGTAGCCAATCATTTCTAGACGCGTCTGTAAAATTCGGCGGATGCTGGCTTCGTCATCTACTACTAAGATTGTGCCTTTATTACCTGATAAGTTTCTCAACGCTGTTCCTCCACAGCGAGAACTCTCAACCATCTATTATCTGCTTATTAGGAGTCAAAACCACAAAACAGTATTGACGTACAGTCATGATCAAGAAGCGATCGCTTAATACTTGCATCTGTGCAACAGATTATGCTGGGGCATCTGCCCGAAAAAGAGATTTATATCGAAAAAGATAAATTCTTCAACAAGGGACTCGTATTTTCCATAGTTTTGCAGTACATTGTTTATTCTGTGCAATTATTAATACCTATCTTCTTGTAACTTTACTCAGACAAATTTTAAGCCAATGCCTTCGAGGGAACAGCCAATGAAAACTTCTAATAATACAGATACCAAGAAGATCATCAAAAAATCCGACAAGCTTACCCTGAGACAGATGAAGCTAATCGAGGAGGCTGAAGACCAACTTCTTCAAGCTAATACTGACAATTCTACTGCCCCTGTGGTTGAGGTTGAGGAGAAACCAGTAGCAATTTCAGAGCCTAGAATTCCTGACTATGTTCCATTCCTTGACAATCCTCCAGTACAATCTGTGGGCAATTCCGGCTGGCAGGTTTCTGATGTCTGGCGGGATATTCGGGTGGATGATTTCTGTAGTTGATGGTAGCGAAAAGCAAGCGCCCAGCGTACCGGATCGCTTCCAAAATCAAGTTCAAGTTTGATGTTCACTCTGATTAAGATATAGGTATTTGACCTCAAGGGTGTCGATACTCATGGTGCAAGACCAGATTTTGCTGAATGATTGGCATGTAATAGCCCGCTCGCAAGACCTCCAACCTGGAACAGTACAGCACAAGCGTTTATTAGGCTCAGATTTAGTACTCTGGCATAATGGCGACAAAGTTCTAGCTTGGCAAGACCTTTGCCCTCATCGTGGCGCTCGTCTTTCTTTGGGATATGTCAATAAACAGACCCTTGTTTGTTCGTACCACGGTTTAGCCTTTAACAGCGAAGGTAAATGTATACTAGCTCCAGCTAATCCAGACCAATCGCCTCCCGCACGAGCTTGTGTTAAAACTTACCAAGTTCAAGAGCGTTACGATTTGCTCTGGGTTTGTTTAGGAACACCAAAACAAGATATAGCTCCATTTTCTGAGTGGGACGATCCGGTTTATCGCAAAATTTTCTGTGGCCCCTACCACTATCACTCTAGCCCCCTGCGGACGCTGGAAAATTTTATCGATCCGGCACACTTCCCAATTATGCATTCGGGATTATTCGCCCACGCTAGTCGTCCTGAGTTGACGCATTATGAATTAGAGTCTCTTCCAGATCAGATTGGTTTCAAATGTGGTTTGTGGGAACTAGATTTTAGTTCGGCTAATCCGAAAGAAGCGCCAATGATTTTCAACACTTACCATTACCGTATCTTCCGTCCGCTAGTGGCGTACTTTAAACTCGGGCCTGGAGAGCATCGTCTAAATGTCTTCTATACAATTACGCCAGTCGATGAAGATGAGTGCGTAGCCCAATATTGGTTAATGGTAAACAGCGCCCGTGAAATTCCAGTTGAAGTCTATCTAAATATTCAAAATCAAGTTGCTAGTCAAGATATTGCCATTGTCAATTCCCAGCAACCCCGACGCTTACCTTTAAATTTGCAAGCAGAAGTACATTTACCGAGCGATCGCTATTCTATTGCATACCGTCAGTGGCTCAAACAACAGGGTATTACTTTCGGCACCATTTAGAACTTTGTTATGCTTTGCTCCCCTGACATTGTTTGTATTGTGAGTTTGCTTCCTTAGTGAAATTTTTTCAACATAATAAGTGGGGGTTCGCAGATCAAGTGAAATTGTGCCATTCTAGTCTGCGGCAAAATTTCACTAAGCCTACGATTTTAAAGTATTATTTTATACCTAAAATACTGATCTACCTGGAGAAAAGGTATTAATCGTAGTTTTAGTCGGATAAAAGATAAGGGTTACTTATTTTGTGTTGTAGTCTTGTATTACTATGTCACTTAAAGCATAATGTGAGCAAAGTTTAGATTTAAAGGATTTATGTGCTGGAGTCGATAGTC
>NZ_JBALFC010000096.1:0-30305 GCF_036917755.1 Nostoc sp. | reverse complement strand
GTTGACCCTGTGTGAGAAAACCTCTAGCTGGCATGGCAGTAGATCCAATACTTATCCAATTTCCATTTTATGCAAATTAAAGGTACAACAGCTTATTAGACTCAGAATTCATTCTGAGGCGGACTAGATGAGAATGAAATAGCCCTGGGTCGGATGTGGGGCTTGTTTTCGTTTAAGCTAAATTTTGAGGTTAGACGAACAAAACCCCCTGTGTGGGATCTGATCCATGACTGAAAACAACGATACTTTGCTGTTAAAAGCTGCTAAAAGTGGCGATATCAAGGGGCTGTGTGCGCTACTGGCTGCTGGTGCGCGGGTGGACGCGTGCGATCGCCAAGGCACGACGGCGTTAATGTTTGCTGCCAATTTCGGCTACACCGAAATTGGGCGATCGCTGCTGGATGCTGGGGCAGATATCAACTTATCCAGAAAACTCTATGGTTTGACGGCTTTGATGTTGGCGGCTAGCGCCAAACAGCTTGACATTGTGCAGCTTTTATTATCTAGAGGTGCTGATGTCAATGCCACTAATGAAGATGGCAGCACAGCTTTAATGGCAGCAGTACTCAAAGGTCATATCGATGTAGTGCGAGTTTTATTGGCTGCTGGTGCCCAAGTTAATATCGCAGACAAAGATGATGATACTGCGTTGAAACTCGCCGTTAAGCAGGGAAAAATAGAAGTTCTACAAGCAATTCTCCAAGCTGGTGTCGATGTGAATATCCCAGATGAGGAGGATGAGACACTCTTAATGCTAGCAGCAGACTTGGGATATCTAGAGATTGTGGAAGCACTACTGGCAGTAGGGGCTGATGTGAATGTGAAAAACGCCGATGGTGCAACTGCCCTATCGGTAGCAGCAGCAGCTGGACACAGTGCGATCGCAGCAGCTTTACTAGATCGAGGTGCCGAGATTAATCTCCAAGACCAAGATGGTGAAACTGCCCTACATCTTGCCGTTGTGGAAGGCTACATTGATGTAGTGCAAGCGTTACTTAACAGGGGTGCAGATGTCCATATTAAAAACAATCTGGGTGATACACCACTGCTTGTAGCAGCGTTGCAGGGACACAGCCAAATTGTCGAGGCATTGCTGCATTCTGGGGGAGATATTAATGGGAAAAACCTTGGTGAACTACCTTTAACGTTGGCTGCATCACAAGGACACACCCAAACAGTGAAAGTATTGCTAGACTATGGTGCTGATGCCAACACTCCGGGGGATGATGGCAAAACTGCTTTGCTCAAGGCAACCGAACGCAAGCACACAGAGATTATACATTTACTGCTGGCAAAGGGGGCAGATGTGAATTTTCAAGACTCCGCTAGGGCGACATCATTGATGTGGGCTGCCTCAGCAGGTTATGACGAAATTGTGCAGTTATTACTCCAATCTGGGGCAGATGTGAATTTAAAAAACCGGGGTGGTTATACTGCTTTGATGATTGCAGAATTTAATGATTATAAGAATGTCGTGCGGAGTCTCCAAAAAGCTGGGGCGCAAGAATAGCCAATAGCCATCTGGATTATTCATCTAAAATATTTTCATAAATATCTTGACAAATCATTAAATCAAGGTTATTGACTTAAATACCAATAAGTTTAAAAAAAACTAAATCTGGACGTGAGAAACAAAGAAAGCAAAACTCCGTCGTAGCTGTTGTGAACTTGCTACGGCGGAGAAAGGAAAAATTAAAACGCCAAAACGGAGTAGGCTAAATGCTTGCGTCACAAGGATAGAAATAAAGCAAAAATGAACAAGTAAATTTACCTTTGACTTTTTACCTTGTACCTTTTACCTTTTACCTAGTCTCCCCCTTGGCGTTTCCTACTGTGCTAGATGTGCAAAATATATAATTTTTACTTGAAGAGAAAAGTATTCTAAGGATCATTTTTTATGTATCATCCTAAAAGCTAAATATAAACAAGTCACCAAAAAAGGTTGATGTGAGACTATTTGGGCGATCGCTACGGAAAGTCAAAGAAAAAATAAATCAAAAATTTAATCACTCTGGTGAATCCCCTATCACCATAAGTTTAAGCATTGACTCATGACTTGACCAAGCAAAAGTGTCTAATGACTATAAAATTTGCAGAACAACTAGTGTCATATCATCAGTGTTTTGCTTATCAGCACCGATGAATTGTTGAACTTGGTCAAATAGGTAATCCACAATCTCTTCTGGTCCATTGCAGTACTTACAAGCCGTATTGAAGCCAGTGACAAAATTCTCTTCATCGAAGCGATCGCCACCTGCGGCAGCAGCATCAGTCAAGCCATCTGTATAGTAAATAATTGTATCCCCAGACTCTAACTGTACCTGGGCATCTTCATATTGGCTGTTAGCATCTAAACCGATTAACATTCCTAGAGTATCTAAACGGCTGACAGTTTTCGTAGCTGCGTGCCACCACAAAGGAGGATTGTGTGCCGCATTGCTATAAGACAAAATTCGGCTGTAGGGATTATATTCTGAGTAAAATAGCGTTACAAAGCGGTGGGAATTTTCCAAATCCGCATACATAACTCTATTTAAGTTTTGTAGAATTCCGGCTGGGGAATTACCATGTAACACTTCTCCCCGTAGCATTCCCCGCATCATCGTCATAATTAGCCCAGCCGGGACACCTTTGCCCATGACATCTCCAATAACCAAACCCCAGCGACTAGTTTCCGTGCTGTCTTTAGTCTTGGGCTGAATCTTATTGTGATTGGTAGCAATAAAGTCGTAGTAGTCTCCGCCGACGCGATTGGCAGGTTTACAACGTGCCGCCAGGACTACACCAGGGATTATGGGGCATTGACGTGGCAGAAGTCGCCGTTGAATTTCTGCGCCAATTTCTAGTTCTTGATCTAGGCGTTCTTTTTTTCTTAGTTCTACAGCTAGTTCATCGTTTTCGATCGCTACTGCTGTTTGGTCTGCTACTAACCTAACTAACTTTTGCCTAGTTTCTGTCCAACTATATTCTGGATCGCGGCTCAAAACATAGAGCCATCCCCGTTCTGTATGCTTCACCAGAATCGCCGTACCAAAGATTTGCACATCTGGCCCCAAATAGTGATGCATCTGGTCATCCAAAATCCCTGTGGCATTCGCTAGAGGGGCACTATTGGGTATAAGCGTAATTTGACTGCTGGCTATTTCTAGCGCTTTGCGGATATTTTTTCGCTGACGACTATCTTGCCAATGTAACTGCTCTAACCTGACTTGACCATGTTTGTAGAGAAACAGGGCGCTACCGTCTGCATCTGTCACTCTTGTTGCCATCAGCGGGATCAGTTCCAAAAACTGATTCAAATTATTGAAACTTCTCAGGGCAAATCCTAAAGAACTTAGCAAATCTTGAATTTTGTTCTGTTCCCGGTGCAACCTTGCCACGAGTTCTTTGAGTGCCACGACTGGTGTGACATCCGTCGCGGCACTACTATTGTTTTCAGTGGGTTGAGAGGGCAGTTGAGACACAGGCACAGGTACTATTGCACTTTATATTGGTAGATTTTAGATTACTTATAAATCTTTTGGCTTTGGCATTGCTAAACCATATTTAGACAATACTTGTGATTTTAGCAAGAGTATAAAGACGTAACAGGCAAATTTTATAAGTATTTTATTTGCTTATTGTATTTCTGATGGAATATTCGTAATTTCAAATCATGTATTTTTAGTCCAAATCCAACCCGTAAAAATTACTAGTTTCGGTGATAGTTAAGAAAGCTTTTCATTTTTTCATAACTTAATTCCCAAAGCATATCTCTAAAGTTAGAAAAATACTCTATTCAAAGAATAATTCCTAACGTTTTCAGAGTGACTGTTTGGGCAGAGGCAACTAGGAGACTAGAAGTATTTTGAGTGAAAACCTCTAGAAGCGCCCAAATCGAGCTTGGTTTGCTAAAAAATAGACTTACACTCATTCCCAAACCTGAGAATATGTAAATAAGTCTTCAAATACTTAATTTGTATATCATAATTGTCGGGATAATGGCCAAAATTAAGCTTTTCCATTTTGAATTTCTCGTTTTACGAATTTTGAGTTGCTGAAGATGCAAAACTTAAACCCATTGAAACGAGACAAAAGTGAGTTAAGCCTATCTTTTGAGTCAGGTTTATTGGGACAAACTCATGGTTTTAGGGCTTGAGATGTTTCCAGTATTTTGTTTCTAGTACAACACGGCCTAAATAAAACACCAATTCAAAATCAATGAAACGCTTACGCTGTATACCTGTTTGAATTTTGAATGAGTGAATTTTGAATTCCGCCACAGTGTACTAGTTAGTTCAAGTGATAATACCAGATTTAGTCATCCCTAAATTTATCAGCTTGTCAAGAAAATTTTTTAACTCCAAATTTTTCAACTAGCCACTCAAGAGAGCCTCGACAAACTCATAGCTGGAAAAGGGGCGTAGGTCTTCAATTCCTTCGCCAGCACCAATAAAGCGAATGGGTAAACCTAGCTGCTGCACAACAGCAAGGGCAACGCCGCCTTTGGCGGTGCCATCCAGCTTGGTTAAGACAACGCCACTCAGTTGGGCAGCTTGAGAGAAAACTTCAGCTTGCCGCAGTCCATTTTGACCTAAAGTGGCATCTAGAACTAAAAGAGATTCTACTTTGGCATTTGGGGCTTTTTTGTCGATAATTCGCCGGATTTTACCGAGCTCGTCCATTAAATTTTTCTTGTTTTGCAGTCGCCCAGCTGTATCTATCAGAAGTAATTCGGTTTGACGCGCTTGAGCGGCTGCGATCGCATCAAACACAACTGCTGCCGGATCTGTATTCTTTCCCGGATTGGCAATTACTTCCACACCACTTCTACTACCCCAAACCTTCACCTGTTCCACGGCGGCGGCGCGGAAGGTATCTGCTGCCCCAATCAAGCATTTATAGCCAGATTTTTGTCCCAAGTGGGCAATTTTGCCGATGGTGGTGGTTTTTCCGGCACCATTCACCCCGGTGATTAACCAAATGTTTAAGGTTTCTTTTTCTGGGGTAAAGGTAGTTTTATGGGATGTTTTGCTCGGTGCATCCAACATATCCCGGAGGATTTTTTTCAGGTAAGCGATCGCTTCTTCAGGTGCGGTGACTTCTTCTCGAAGTTTTTTCTGTAGGGCATTGATAATAAAGTCTGTGGCCTCGACACCCACATCAGCTTGCAGGAGCAATGCCTCAATTTCCGTCACAGCAGCAAGGTTAAGCGGTCCTTGACCAACGATCGCTTTGAGTTGGTTGAGAATACTACGACGAGTTTTGTCTAACCCTTGCCGAAGCTTTTTCAGCCAGGTAATTTCTTCAATAGAAACATCTTCTGGACTTCTACCTTGAGCTGCTAAGACTCTCGCCGACCAGACAAACCCATCATCAAATACCAGTCCAGGAATTTCCTCTCCTGTCTCTGAGGTTACAGCTACTGGCTGTACTACCTCCGCTTCTGGAACTTCAATCGCGGTGGCTACTAGTTGTTCCAGCTTGGCTTGCCGTTCTGCCGCCGCCCGTTCTAAGAAAGATAGTGCTGTTGGCTGTGCGGCCTCTGGCGTAGCTAGTGGTTCGGTGGGTATTGGTTCAGCTTCACTTGTGGTTAGTTCTGGGCTTTTGATATCTGGCTGATCAGCAATTGCTGCCACTGAGGAATCTTCTGTAATTTCTGACTCAGTAGCAGCTTGGATAACTTCTGGCTGTGCAGTTTCTACGGTTGTACTAACAGGTTCCTCAGTTGCTTCTGGCTCGGCGATTTGGGCAATTGCCGTTTCTGGAGTTTCAGGTTGTGCTAATGGTGCTGAGGTATCTGCTGAATTAGGCGGGGTTTCTACTACCTCAGCTTGTTGTTTTTGCTGAATATTTTTGTAGGCAGCTTTAGCAAACGCCAACAAATCTGCCGTTGTGTCTGGTGCAATTTCAGTAGTTGGTGTTGACGTTTCGGCTGGCTCTGGTTGGGGTTCTTGTGCAGGAGGAGTTTCTTCCTGCTTCTTTTCAGAGGGAGTATCAGAGGAATCGTTATATTGACGACGGAACCAATTAAAAACCATTGCAGCAGTATTGGTTATATAAGTTATGAGTTATAAGTTTAATTTAACTTGGGGCATTGGACATTGGGCATTGGACATTGGGCATTGGGCATTGTGAAAACACTTTCTTCATCCCCTCATCTCCCTCATCCCCCTCATCCCCCTCATCCCCCTCATCCTCCTGACCTGGAAAAATAAGTATAAAAAACTACGCACTCTTTTTCTGGTCACTGACTCGGCGCAAAACACCGTTAATAAACCGATGACCATCGTCCCCACTGTAGCGTTTGGCTAGTTCCACAGCTTCGTTGATGGCGATACTGTCTGGAACTCCTAAGAACTTCATTTCTGCCACAGCAATTTGCAGGATATCGCGGTCAATTTGAGCGAGGCGAGTTACTTGCCAATCTACTAAGGCGCTAGAAAGGAGTTCATCTATAATGTGTCGATTTTCGTTGACGGTAATCACAAGCTCTTTTGCGTAATTACGGACTCCCTTATCCTGATTAGCTAACTGAATCAATACTGGGAAATCAACTGCGGTACCCAACTGATTGATTGCTGTCTGGGTGCAGGCGATCGCTTCTTGCAGCATTGTTCTAGCAGTATTGATGTCGGAAGCCCGAGTTTGGCTACTTAAGAGGCGATCGTTACTGCGTTGCAGTTCACCTGCGGCATTATCGAGGGTATCTTGCACTTCTGAAGTTAGGGTGCGTACTGCTCCTAGCACCAACTTGGATACTAGTTGATCGTCTTCCAATTTATCTAATTTCTTTGGATTGACTGGCAATTGGCTAAGGCTTAAAAGCGCCAATTCACGAGCAATTTGCTGGGGTTTCCGAGGTTGCATAAAACTGAGGGGTGATTGTGCGAGAACTGATTAACTAGGCGGGACAAACTTGTAATTGTATCAACTTTGGCACAGTAAAACAACAACATTACGCATTTGCTTGTGACTTTGCCAGATTGATTTTAAGTTTCTTCAACGGGAATAACCTGCTGCTTGATTTCGTCGTGTTTCACTTCCAGTGTGGACTCTTTGGCGAAAACCAAGGGCGTATTGGGGGCGACAATCCCACCTGATACAACTATTTTAAAGGCGTCTTCAATGGACATGGAAAGGTTCACCACCTCGTCTTCAGGAACGACTGCGTACCATCCGGTAGTTGGATTCGGAGTGGTGGGGATAAAAACACTTAGCACGGGACGAGACATCTGGGATTGGATATCACTGCTGATTGCACCAGTCACAAAGGCGATCGCCCAAATTCCTCGCCGGGGATACTCTACCAAAATTACACGGCGAAACTTGCCATTAGAATCTTTTAGGATTGTTTCTAAAAGCTGTTTGAGGGTTTTATATACCTGTCCTGCTAAAGGAATTGCGTGTAATAATCGCTCACCAAAATCTAACAACCACCGCCCAGCAATATTGCGAGCCATCAAGCCCATCAACAATATACTTAGTAGTGGTACAGCCAATCCTACTAATAAATTCAGTATATTTACTAAAATTGGGTTTAACCCATCAAAGGGATTCAGTTGTTTGGGAATTTGGGTGAGGAAGTTGATTACCCAAGTAGCAATGGTAATTGTCAGCCAGATAGTGGTTGCTAGGGGAATCACTACCAATAAACCAGCAATCAGGTCGTTTTTGAAGTCCTGTTTTAGGCGATCGATTACCAAGCCCCGATTCTCCTGTTTTAAGCTAGAGGAACTTTTGTTATTGGTATCCATACCAGCAGATTCGTCAAATTCCGAAGACTTTAACTTTGGCAACTTCTGCCGCAAGTAACTGTCCAAAACGCTAGCACCTTGGCTGCTGCCGCAAAAACACGTACTTGTTGCTGGAAATCAGCTATTTTCCGACAGCATACACATAGACATCAACCAATCCGATGGCGACTGGTTATTCTCAGAGGATGTTACTTTTCTTTATAAGACTTGTAAATGATTGTTGCAAGTCTCTTAAGTATTACTAATCTACCGCGGTGACATACTCCCCGCGCCGCCCTTCGGGACGGCGGGGGCTTCTAGGTGACTCCCCCTAATGGGTTGGACATTTCCCTAGCTTTTGAAAGGACGGGATGACCCTCCGCCCTGTATTTTATATTTCGCGCTGCGTTGTGGTCACGGCAATAACTAGCACCACACTGGCAACTGTGCCATCGGTCAGCAAGTGTCTTAGAGACTGTCGCCCCACAATCAGAACATTCTTGACTTGTGCCGTTGGGGTTCACTCCTACTACCAAACACCCAGCACTTGCAGCCTTGGTGTTCAGAATTTGCAGAAATTGACCCCACCCAGCGTCGTTCACAGACTTGGCAAGCATTGATTTTGCTAGCCCTTTGATATTTAAGTTTTCATGGGCGATAACAAGAGCTTTAGCTAATAGCCATATTACAGTTTTATAGTGAAAATCTTTACGCTGATTGGCAACTTTTAAATGAGTTTTCGCAACACGTTTAATAGCTTTCTTGCGGCGATTTGACCCCTTGTGTTTTCGAGATAAATGACGTTGCAGCCGCTTCAGTTTCTTCTCGCTTTTGCGGTAATGTTGGGGAATTTCTATTTCTTGGTTGTCACTCGTTACCAAGAATGATTTCAATCCCATATCAACGCCCACAGTGTTGTCAGATGTGGGGATGATATCAGGTTCAATATTCGGTACAGTTACGTCTTCCAGACTAAGACTAATGTAATAGCCGTCAGCTTTACGGGTAATCGTCGCAACTTTGATTTTGAACCCGTCGGGAATTGGACGGTGCAAAATCATCTTTATCTTACCAATTTTGGGTAACTGAATAAACTTACCCGTTAGGTGTTCTGATTTGATTGGGTCGGGAAACGCCAATGAATGATAACGCCCTTTACCTTTGAACCGTGGGCGACCAGAACGCTTGCCATTGCTATCACCTTTTAACCAACGTTCAAAAGTTTTTTCAACCCGTGCTATTACGTCCTGTAGCGTATGGGAGGGTAGCTCTTTGTATTCCGGGAACAAAGCTTTACTGTTAGTTAAATCGCGCTTCTGACTATAGTAATCAGGTTTGTCCTTAAGTGGTGCGATACCGCAAGAAATAATAGAGCATCGGTTAATATCACAGCGATTATTTTCCCACCAGTTAAACCGTTCTCCCAACCTGTAGTTATATTGACGGCGACACAATTCTAGCCAGTTTTCAAAGGTGGCTATCTGTTGCGATGTTGGTCTTAGTCGGTACTGGTAAGCAATTCGCATCTCTACTCTCCCACCCATTCCACAATGTCGCCAGGCTGAACCTTGTAGGTATCACAAATAACTTCTAAAACACGAATAGAGGGCAGGTATTCAGGTTTTTTAGCTAGTTTATAACCAGTAGCAGGAGCAATACCAGTGTCTTTAATGAACTGGTAAGCAGATAAATTTCTGGCCTCCAAGAAGCCTTTGACTCGATTCTTCATGGGCATTCCTTAATAATACTATACCCATAATACTGTAATTTTGTTTATATTGCTATATTGACATTACTACTAAGAAGATAGTAGTATAGAGATACAGAGAAAGCGCCCTGACTGCGAATCTAAAGCGCTTCTCTATCCACATATTCATGGAGATTTCTATTATGACATTAGCAACACTCGACATTCAATCCGTAACCCAAGCCGAATTAGACAATCACATCACCGAGCAATCAGAGCAATCCGCATACTACGAAATTGACTCTACCGATGATGTATTCGGCAAGCTCTACCGCGTTTGGGGTGGCGAAAAGGGGATTAACCTACTTGGCACATTCTACCAGAGCTTAGAAGGTTGCTGGATATCCCAGCCCTGTTGCACCACACAACGCGCATCGTGGGCAACTGACGGACAAGCGATAAACGCCATTCTTACAGCATAAATCAAATTTTCCCATCATCCAGAGACGCAATAATGCGTCTCTTTCCTGCTTTGTAGTCGTTAAAAACTATGGAACTATCAGTTGCTCTTGAAATATCCCTGAAGGAGTGCAGAGAAAATTACGTGCGTGACCTTGTAAATCAATTTGTTTCGTCTCTAGAAATCCAAGGCTTTGCACTGAATGAAATTGTAGACGGGCTAACAAACTACGCCTACATGAATACCGATTCTACAGACGCGGTTTGCTTTTTAATAAAAGCTTCATTGTCATTGAGTAAAACAGAGGATAGTAAATGAAAATTCCTAACAGTTGGACACCGCCCAAATACCACTTTGGTCAACGGGTAAAGCAAGGCGAAATCACGGGATTAGAATATCATCCCCCTGGTACACAGAGAGCTTATGAATTGGGGCAAGGCTGGAGTTACACTGTACTATTGGATGAATATTCTGATTATGTTGAGATTTACAAAGAAAGCCAAATTGAACTTCCAACACCAGAATCACGCAAAGAAATTCTAGTCAACATTGGCCTTTACGAGTCCAGATTAGCAGCATTAAAAGAACAACTGGAAGCGGAACAATGGATTTAGAATCACTTGCTGGAATTCGCCACGGATTAGAAGATTGTCGCCGTGAAGGACTAACAAAGTTTGTTAACGAATTCATGCCAGTTCTGTTTTCACAGGGTTACACCTTCGAGGATTTGTTATCCGCCCTTGCTAATTGGGCGAATGAACAGCCAAGACTTGAAGAAGTTGTAGGACACCTAGAGAAAGCCACAAACGAAATTCACTCTACAAACTAAAAATGGGTTACAAATCAACGGCGCTTGTCTATCTCTGATTTAAAAGCACATTTGGTCTTGACTACAAGTATCGCCGGAAAGTTATCACACCTGCGATACTGACCCGATTGGGTGAATTAATCAATCACATATCCCAGAAATGGGGTTGTGAAGTGATTGAATTCAACGGCGAAAGTGACCATGTTCACCTGTTATTCCGGTACTATCCCCAGATGCAACTGTCAAAGTTTGTCAACGCCTTAAAATCCTACACTAGTCTTATGATTCGCAAAGAGTTTTTGATGGAGATTAGGCGCGTCTATTGGGGTAAACCCGTGTTCTGGAATAGTGCTTACTTTGTCGCCTCGTGCGGTGGGGTGACTGTCGAAGTTCTAAAACAATACGTGCAAAACCAAGATTCCGCGAGTTGCGCCCAAGACAAATTGGCGATTCCTCACCCACCCCACTCATCCCGTCAGCCTAGCGGCTGACATTGATTCGGGGGTGTGTTCGTCATCGCCCCGCCATTCTTCCCATCGCCGCCCTTCGGGACGGCGTGGGGCTGCTGTCGGAAATAGCTCAATCAAAATTTGGTGATGATTGCGAAAGCACGGCCAGGTAAATTGAGGAATGATTTTATCTGGTTAGTTGAGCAGGAGCGACTTTTATGAAAATGTTCCGTTAAAAATATTAATTTATTATCAATACCTTAGCCAATTTACGAGGGTTCAACGGCTGTAGAAACATTGTGAATACGACCTAGAGAGGTAAGCTTGGCAAAAATCTGAGCCAATAAAATAGGCTCAGGCTGATCAGGAAGCATTTTTAACATTTCACGAACATATCGAAAACCACGACAGTAAGCCTTAAGATCAACAATGCCAGAGCCGGGATTATCTTGACGAAACTGAGCTAGAAGATAATGGGATAAGTTAACCATAAAAAAAGAAAGATTAGCAGCATTAGTCACGGCAGTTTGACCCAGGTTCATAAAATCTTCCAATCCCCAGAATTGCTTGGCATCACGAAAGTTGAACTCAATTTGAAAGCGCAGTTTGTAGTAGTCAATTATTTTTTCGTATGATAAATTTAGGTCACTAGAAAATAGAATTACGTGACTGTGAGCATTGGTTTTCAGACTAGTTTTAACCAAAATAACTACATTCAGAGGCTGGGAAAATTCTTTGTGCAGTAAAGTAGCTTGATAAGTACAGGTAAGAATATCGTCATCAATACTACTTTGGCGCGAATATACTTGGGGAATATTACACCAATCAAACCTATCACCGTATTTACGACGGGAACGATGATTGGGGTCAGAATTTTGGTAAGGTATGTATAATGCTGAATCGTGGCGTAACTTGGAAATTATATGCAAGTTAACCTGTCGAGCCATCTGCAAGGCATTATTGTTTCCAAAGTGACCATCTAAGACTAAGTATGTGAGGGGGATAAAATTAGCTATTAACTTGAATAGCTCGTTAATCATCTTCTTGATTCGGAGTAATTCAGATGTGAAAATTACTTCCGTTTTGTTTTTGTTTTTACTTCCTTTTGGTCTTCCACGTCCGCGTTTTTCTTTGGGTTTTATTTTTGGACTTGGCGATACAAGACTTTTTTCTACATCGCTCTTTATTACCTGTTCTATCTGAATTGGAAATGAGTGCCTTTGCTCAACACTTACTAATGATAATGTGAAAAAAGATAGTCCCGATATAGGTTTGCTCAATAGACTTGAAAAGAACTTATCTAACCCATGTGTTTCTTTGCCAGCTTTGGTTATTACTACCTCATCTCCTGCCAACAGATAGACATCATTTGGGCAAAACAAATGCCGACGAAAAAATACCCAGAATACTGTCGCCCAGGGTATGACTGTATGAAAGAATCTCATCACCGTCCGATAACTACCGCCAATGCCTGCCCAACGGGAGATTCCCAACATCGTGACTCGGCCGCTCATTGCTAAGATGGCGATGATTATGTGGTTCAATTGCCGCATAGTTGTAGCGTTGATCTCCGGTAGCAGGCATTGTAACAGTGATAGGATATCAGGCATGGGCTGAAGAGTAGTTTTTGAGTTGTCGTTGTGAGAGACAATAACTCTACTACATCAGCCCTATCTCTTCATACTCTTTTTTTGGCTAAGGTATTGATTATAGAACCCATTTGACATCTTAGGAAGGGACTGCAAGCCTCTTAATCATTAACCTGATGAAGCAGAGGTTGAGTTTGGCAGTGGCACTAGCGAGGGTTCGTTCAAAGTTCTTAACCAGAATTTTACAACGCTCCATCCAAGCATTGGAGCGTTCGATCACCCATCTGGCTATTGCCGGAACAAATCCAGATTTTCCTTGTGCTGCTTTCTCTTGTTTTGAGGGTTTCGTAGAAAGTTGAAACTGGATTTTGGTCATGATCTCTGGGTAAATCCGCTCTAACTCCTGAGTCAAATATTCTGGGTGATATCCATGATCTAGCAGGATGGTGATCTTGGGAATATCACTCTTGTTTTGACTTGAAATAGTCGATGTTGAGAGTAAACTTCTCTTTTAATCCGGCATCATCCGAGACATTGGCTCGAGTGCAGTGTGTAAAGAAGGGAAACCCAAGGGTGTCAATAGCCAGATGCCTTTTAATACCGTTGGTGGCTTTGTAGAAACAAAAACCTTTCGACTCCACACTGGCATTGCAGGTATTTTTCACCGCTTGTGAGTCAATGATAATTAACGTCGTCCAGTACGGTTTTTTTTAACCTGTTCACGCACTTGGACATGTAAGACACTCATCAGTTCCTCAAATACCCCAGCTGCTCGCCACTGTTTGTAGTGCCAATAGACGGTGGAATAAGGAGGAAAATCCTTGGGTAAGTCTTGCCAATTGCACCCATTTTTCAGTTGATAGAGAATTCCATTGAATATTTCTCGCTTTGTCCAGTTGGTCGGTCTAGTCTGCTTCTTAGTCGGTAAGATATCTTGCAATAAGGGTTCAAAAATTTCCCATTCTGTATCAGTGAGGTTGCTGGAATACGCCATTAGCATTGGATTGTAGATGCTGAGGAGTACCTTAATCCAAAACCTCATAAGATGTCAAATGGGTTCTATATATAGATGGATGGATGGCAGTTCTAAATCATCAGAAACAACATCCCCGACTTTTCCAAGAAGTCAGGGATCTATGGCTTTCAATTTTCAGTGCTTCTCGTATTAGATTTAACACGCAATAGGGTAGCACAGGAGTGCTACCCTAATAATGACTCTTGGGTTCTAAGTTATGATTTTATGATCGCATACCCGCCCACCAGAGGCGATCGCTGCTTTTGAATCAAAACTTCTTCACGCTGCATCAGCCTGTGTAGTTTCAGAATCCGCGCACTGCACCTGTTGTATATTCTCCTGTGCCAGAATTACTGTTGCGTCTAAATTAGGCTTTGGTAGATACTTCATTTCCCAGACTTTGAGCAAAATCAGATATTCGTAGAATGCCTGCAATGTACACCAAGCAAGTCCAGCGCGTCCATCTAAACAGCCGCCTAAGATAAAATACATATATATAAACCGTAGCAACGGTCTGGCGGGTAAACGCAAAGACAAATCTTTCAGGGCGCGGCGTTTTTCGATTTCCGATTTGCCAAAGAATAAATCTCGCCAGTTAACCTTTCCTTGCTCTAATTGATACAATGTTTCTTGAGCTTCATCTGTAGAATAACGGTTATGTTTTTCAATCCATCGGCTCAAGCCTTTGCTAGAAGTGTAGTGAGGGTATGTTTCTTTTAAAAAGCTAGTTGCACCTTCACAAACTTCCCGCTCAGTATGACCGTAGTCTGTAAACCACACTTTCCCGTGGCGGAAGAGGCGCATTTGGTAACGGGGATACTGTGTGCTGTAGCGAATCCAATGATTCATGAACATGACACGTTCAGCCACGTAGTAACCGATGTAGTCTGGATTCTGACTTGCCTTTTCGCATTCCGCGAACAGTTCTGGTGTCATGCGCTCGTCAGCTTCGAGAATGTAAACCCATTCGTGCTGCGGGGGGATAGACTCTAACATCCAGGTGCGTTGGCGTCCGTGGCTTTCAAAAGCGTGTTGGATAACGCGGATGGGATAGCCACTAGCGATTTCCACAGTGCGATCGCTACTGCATGAATCCACAACAATGATGTCATCCGCTAGCATCGCCGATTCGATACAAGCAGCAATATCTACTTCTTCGTTATATGTCAGTATGTAAATTGAGAACATTAGCCAAGTTTTATAGTGATTTTACTCAGTGATAATTGCCTTTTTATTGTTATTGGGTGCATGGCAGTATCAGCCGTCAACAATTAATTGGATAGGTCTTACTGCCATGTCAATAGTGGATTAGCGTGCGGTAGCTCTAGGTTTACCACCTTGTACAGCACCTCTACCTCTTAAGCCTGTCCAGCCAATGATAATGTAACCAATGGATAACAGCAAACTGCTAATCCCAATCCGTAGTCCAGACTTCCAAGCAGTATCTTTAGCTTGTTGCTGTGCTTCGTCTCTGCGCTGACGAAGTTGGCTCAGTTGTTGAGTTTGCAGCGTCTGAATATCTGTTTGTTGTTCGATAGCTTTGTCAAGTATTTGAGGATCTTTTTTAGCCTTCCTCAGTAAGTCTTTGATATTTGCGGGAATTTGAGAGCTTTCAAGTGCTTGCTTATATTTTTGGTCATCTTTGAGGATTTCACTAAACTGAGCTTTGGTTTGGTTTCGCAGCTGCTCTAGTTGAGCTTTTCCTTGGTCAGTAGTCAGTTGTGCTTGCAACTGCGATAACCGAGTGTTCAGTTGATTTTCTGCCTGATCTGCTTCTTGGGTGATGCGGTTGACTGTTTGAGTCTTAGCTTGATTGACATTATTGAGGTGCAGAGGAAAAATCAGTAAGAACATCAACCCTAAAATACTTGAGAGGATCACGGCGGGAAATCTTAAATCGATACCTTGGGGGCGATCGCTTCCGGCATCAGCACTCTCAATCCAATAGGCAGCAAACAGAAGCCCCAAACCTACCAGAGGAACAATTCCCCGATCAACTAGCGCTGTTGCCAAGTTGATTTGCCATACCCGATCAGTAGGTTGAAAGGGTAACAATAGAATCAAAAAGTCCACGAAAAAGGACAAAATGCAGATTATTCCAACTACCTTAACAGTGAGGGCAGTACTCATGGAAGTAAAACGGTTAACCATAGTTTTTCAAACTGGCGGTGAATACGAGTGATTTTCATATTTCAAGCTACTTAAATATTGTGCCTATCACTGTGACTGTTGTATAGAAACACAAAGCAGATTCAATACTGGTAAAGGCTATCTGCCTCTTGGTTTTCAACTAGCCACACAGTAACATTTGTTATGTGCAGTGTCTTCAGGAAATTCCTAGTATTTGAAGATACGAAGCTAATGCGGGGCTGGAGGAAAAGACTGATGTGCGATTCGTTAGCCCTAGCGAATAGAATTCACGGCTATACAAGCGAAGTCCGCCTGCGCGGACTAAGAAAAAATTGAGTGCTTGGAAACCCACAGAGGTGGGTTTTGCCTGTGTAGACGCGGTTTCTAACCGCCCTTTTAACGTGTCGCGGAAGTCCCCAGCTTCAATGTACTCTAATGGTAGGTATTGTGAGCGGGGGGTGAGGATTGCATCCAGTATTGTTTTTAAGCGGGAAGCAAAAACAAATACGCTTATGTATGACGAATCCCCGCGATTTTCTGGTAGGATAGTTAATATCTTGACCATCAATGCCATAAGCGAAAACCAAGCTAATAGGTATATGTCGCAAGAGAAAGATTTGGGTCTTGGGAACCAGGACTCCTGCCCTTGGAGGGAATGTCAGACTTTCTAGTACTACGAAGTCCTGGAGGCTGTTCCCGATGAATTGGGAAGCCCCGTCCGTCTTACGGCTGGGTAGTTCACCTATTAACTATATCTCCCTCATCTCCCCTGCAAAGGCTTGTTCCCAAATCGGCAGATCCTCCGGTCGGTCAACATCAGCTAAAGGCGACAAGTTGACATGAGATAAATTCAGTTTGTGGGCAATATCCACAGTTTTCTGGAATACTTGAGCAGTTCCCCATTCAATGTCAACGAATAACTCCGGGATGGGTTGGCGCAAACCAATTAAGTAATATCCACCATCGATCGCAGGGCCAAGTACGAGGTCAAAAGTGTGTAACTTCTCAAAGGCTGTTGCTAGAATCTGGGCATTCACGCCAGGACAATCTGTACCGATGATAATTGCATTTTCTGCACCAGATTGAAAAGCATTTCTAAGCGATCGCACCATCCGCGAACCTAGATCGCCTTCACCTTGAGACTGATAAACGAAATCCAACCCCAGCCAGTCTTGCATGAGTTGCAAATCACCACCTGCAAACTGCACTTCTACAGATATGGCAATGGCTTTTTGCAATTCTTGAACCTGAAATATGGTATATTCAGTCATCTGGCGTTGAAGATTAGCAGCACCAACAGTCCCCAAAGCAGGTATCAATCGGGTTTTGGTTTTCCCTGGTTCTGGATAGCGGGTGAAAATAATCAAGTGCTGTTTTGGGTTTGCTGGTAAGTTCAGCACACAATACCTTGTTTGAATCAACAAGAAATATATTAATAGCTAATAGCAATACTTGTCATCTTTAGCTGTAGTATGCTCCTTTGCCGTTCGCATTTCCCCTAAAATCGTTGAAACAATAACACAACGTTTAGCTTTACCACCAGACTTACTGGATAGCGTGATCCTTCCTAGATCACTAAGGCTTTTAGTGTTACCTTTGTAGTCAAATCTAACTTCTTGTACAGTACTGAGTGACGAGTTAAAGTTTGTCTCAGAATCAAGGCGCACATTAGAATGTAGATTATTCCAGTTAGCAGCAGATGGGTTTACTGTAGCAGGATGAACCGCCCATTGAACAATACCGTTTTGTTCACGAAAACTAGCTTGCCAAGTCAATTTTTCCTTAGTAGCTTGGCTTTTGGCTTGGCGGATAGCAAGGTGAACTTCGCTTCCGGCAGTATTGAGGCGTTGAGTGTTCACAAAAGCCAGCCAGTTGGGTATTCCCAGCGTAGCTAATATACCAATTAATAGAATAACTACTAACATCTCTGGCAAGGTAAAACCACTGTTAGAACGGTTATTAAAGAGATGTTTTGTATTAACTAGATATGGAAAATGCATCTGGGTATTCATTATTATTTTTTAGTTTGTTTTCAACTAACCACATATTTAAAAAACAGAATTCAGGAGGCTGCGAATGTCTGAATAAAGGGGTTTAAATGTTTTATTTTCTTAGCTTTTGTCTTCATGCTTGTTAGTAAAGTTGTAGACAAAGTAGTGGGTAGTATAAGGATGACGGCAATTTTAAATAAAAGTCTTAAGATTAGATTTATCCTCTGGAACCTTGAAGAGTCGTTGAGTAAATATTTCCAAAGAAATATGGCCGCTACTGCACCTTTATATCGATTGAATGGCTGTTGTAGGGCTTTGCATATTAGGTATATATAAAGGTTCGTGAGACTTAATCTCCAAATATTTTTATCAGTTAATGGTCTTACCTGATAGGCACGTTTAAGCACTTGCAAACAGGCTTTTTCCTGCCTTGCAAGATTAGAAGAAACTGAATTAGGACTGATTCGGTATAATATTTGTACAGATGGTACACATACAAAATTGAACTTGTAAGCTAATCGCAGCCACATATCCCAATCCTGAGCAGCATTTAGCGATTCATCAAATCCACCTAATTCTATTATTGCTTCTCTAAGAATCAAGGGGTTGGAACCATTTTCTAGAAAATTACTTACTAATAGCTTTTCATAAACATCACCATTGACAGTAATATGCATACCTGAAAGTAAGATTTCACCATTATCATCGATAGAATCAGTCCAGCTATAAGCAACCTTAGCGCCTAAGTTTTCTTGCAGAGCCTGCAACTGACTTGCCAATTTATCGGGTGTCCAAATGTCATCTGCATCTAAAAAACTAACAAATTTTCCTGTAGCATATTTTAGTCCCCGATTACGACTAATATTTCCACCAGAATTATCAAAGGAAAATATTTTTATTCGGGAGTCTTGAAAATTTGAAATAATCTCTAGTGTTGAGTCTTTTGAACCATCATTGATTACAATTAATTCTAAATCTGAAAAACTTTGATTTAGGACGGATTCAATTGTTTTCTTTATAGTCTTTTCGCTGTTATAAGATGGTATGATTACAGAGATTGAAGTCATATGTTTGGTTTTATTAATTATTGTTTTTTCATTTTATATAGTTATCTATTGAACAAAAAAATGCCTAAAATAAAGCTTTAATGAGTAAAAAGGACTCATCATACTAGCCAAGTAAAATTCCATTTCAAAAACAGCAATTAGATTAGTTTTAAATTGCCCTCTATACTGAATAAAGTGCCGTAATACTCGGCGTAAATTCCCTAAAATAGTTTTCACAAACACTATTGGTTTTTGCCAATTTTTAGTATTTATCAAGCGTAACTGGAAAACACACAAGCCACAGCCGCGTGCCAGAGTTAGGAGATAATCTTTCTCAAGTCGCCAATGCGGTATTTGATGATAACTATGCATAGTAGGGTTATACCAAATTTGCCAGCCTGCATAATGTATGTAAAGCAATGGTTCATAGTCATCACCCTGCACCAAAATACCAGGCAACTTCCCACTTAATGTAGGTTGTTGTGGTACATTTTCACACCATACTTGTTTCCGAACAACAAGCGCCGCACCAGCAGGAAGCCTTAAATTATCCGCATCAAACAAATGTGGATTTGGCCCATGTTCTGTTACAGCTAAAAAAGCTTGAATTCTTTCAAAATTTTCTGGTGGTTTTACTGCATATTCAGCATGAACTTGACCGCCATATGCTCCGGCGTGAGGATACTGTTTACCAAAGGCTACAGCTTGTGCAACCCAATCAAGCGCAGGTAGGACATCATCATCTAAAAATCCAATAAGCTGGCTTCCGGCTTCGCGCACAGCCCGCAACCTTGCAAAAGCGGCTCCCTGTTTAGTTTCTAGGAAATATTTTAAAGGAAAGTTATTATTACAGCTTTTTTGGTAATCCTGAATTAACTCGGCTGTGTTATCGGAACTATTATTATCAACAATAATAATTTCCCAATTGAGGTCTTCTACTCCAGTTTGCTCCAAAAGTAAATCTAATATCTGAGGTAATCGGTTTCTCCCATTATATGTAGGAATAGCTACAGTAAAGTCTAAAGATAGATTTTCAATTAATTTATCCATCCTAATTACCACAATTTATATGTTTGTCATGAGAGTTTCTGATAAGGTAATAACTGGTTAGAGCCTTTCTTAAGCAACTAAGGTACACCCCAATCTTTTTTAGCAAGGTTAAGAGTTCGGCTCCGCTTACTGCTAAAGCCGAGCGGAGCCGAGGCTTTAATAGCTTGGAAAAGGTACATCACCAAGTCGGGAACCGCGATATTCAAATATCTTTTTTGAAATAGGTAAAAAGGACTGATAAAGCTACTCATGAGCAGTTCCATCTCGCAAGCAGCAATTAAGTCAGTTTGAAACATACCTCGATATTTGAGTGCGTAAAGTATAATTTTGCGTAAATCATTAACTAAATACACTAAACTCACCAAAGGTCTTTGCCAAGGTTGTATTCTCAGCATACGAAGGTGATGCCGACTTAAACCCACACAGCGAAATAAACGAATTAAATATTCTCTTTGGAATCGCCATGCTGGGATTTTATGGTAAATACACATTTCTGGGTTGTACCAAATTTCCCAACCTCCTAGCTGGATATGTAGTACTGCTTCTAAATCTTCACTGGCTAACCCAGCTTCTCTACCTTTATGATTTAAAACTAGATTTTTAGGAACTGTTCTCTCCCATGCCTGTTTGCGAACTACTAAGCCAGCCCCTGGAGGTAGCATTTTCATGTGAGCTTTGTATTGGTGGGGTTTTGTACCTCTCTCGGTAATGGCTAAAAAACAAGCTATTTTCTGAAAGTTTTCTGGTGGTTCAACTTCAAACTCACCATGAACTTGGCCACCATAAGCACCGGCTAAAGGATGCTGTTCACCAAAAGCATAAGCTGCTGCTACCCAGGTGGACGTTGGGTAATTGTCATCATCAAGAAAACCTATAAATGTGCCTTTAGCTTCTTCAATTGCCCTTTGTCTGGCGTGTGCTGCTCCCTGTTTCGTTTCAAATAAATACTTTAGTGGATAAGGACACTGCCAATTTTCTTGATAGGTTTGAATAACTTTAGCTGTGTTATCAGTGCTGTTATTATCTACAACTATAATTTCCCAAGATAAATGTTCTGTATATAGTTGATTTTGTAGTCGTTCTAGTAGTTCAGGCAAACGACTTTGACCGTTATAAGTTGGGATAGCTACAGTAAAGTCAATGTTTTCAGTCATTTGACAAAAGTTATATTTTATTAAGGCGATTTTTAAGGCATTTAAAATCAGAAAACTGCACTAGATGTTAGAATTTTACTCTCAAAGTGCAGTTTGATGTTCAGTATTATTTCGTATTTTTATAAATTTTCACTATGAAGATTACTCTGACAATTCAGGTCATGTGGAAAAGCCCGCGAAAGACCTAACCCCCTAGCCCCCTTCCCGACAGAAAATTCAAAGTCTCTCTCCTAGAAGGCTACCGTGTACACACAAGTCTCTCTTGATGCAATTTACGGTTTATCCAATAGCCCAAAGAAACCTCACCCTGGTTCTGCTACGCAAAACCTGTCCCTCTCCTTACTAAGGAGAGGGATTAGATTAAAGTCAAGACTCTTTGAGGTTTTGTTTTGGCTAATTCGATGACTTCTGTATACACCGTAGCCTAGAAGAAGAGAGATAAAGAAGAGAGGTTTTCCAGATAAGTAAGTGGGTCAAATTAAATATAAAACCTCACTCTGCCTCCGGCTTCCCTCTCCTTACCAAGGAGAGGGATTGAGGGTGAGGTTTTATCTTATATTTAATTGTGCCTTCCTACTTAAGTAGAGCGGCGTGAATAATTTAAGGTTTGTAGTGAGGACTAATCTAAATATTTTTTACATTACTTAATGTACTTTGATTTATTCTCGCCGACTTACTTACTGTGAAAAGTCAGGAAGATTACTTAATTGCATAGGGAGTCTTTTGCTGTTACCATTGCTCCCAAGAGAGTTTCCACAATCACGCATCGCTGTACAGTACTAGGCAATGTTGTAGAGTTTGCAGAGTTTGGTACAGCTACCACTATTCTTAAGCCAGGTGGAACATCTGTCGGAGGGGTTATAATAGGTGTTCCAAAGTTTGGAGCTGATGTTGAAGTTGCTAAAGCTCCCGTAGAATCAAAGGTAATCGTTGCTGATGGACTTGAAGTTGTTAACACACTTGAACCAGGGTTGGATACTTTAGAAGTAGAATTGACAATATTTGTACTACTGAGATTTGTGCCCAGCAGTAATTGATTAGAATTGGCTCCCACATCTGCCCCTAAAAGTTTCCATGTGCTGATGGTGCTGATTCCAGCATTAGTACTATAAATAGCAACGTATATACCTTGATCTGCGCTATTTTTCTGAAAACTGACACTGTAGCTAAGTTTAGTTTTTTTAGCTTGGCTCTGTGCTTCTTGCAGTGCGGCGAAAACAGCGTCGTTAACCTTATTTACCCGTTGCCGATTTACAAAGGCAAGCCAACTAGGAGCTGCGATCGCTGATAAAATTCCGATCATCAGGATTACTACAAGCATTTCTATTAAAGTAAAGCCAGCATCCTGTTGAGGGTGAAATCGCTCTTTAGTGTCTTTATTACACATCTTAGTGTGGAATAACTTTAAAGTTAGGTTGCTCATAATGCCCCATCATTAGTTGTGCTGTGTATTATCGAGTTTATTTAGCAAATAAATATCCATGTCCCTGCACGCGGACATTTGCTGTTGGAAAGTAAGTTTGGTTAGTTGAAGAGTAATTAAAATTGCTAGTTTGCAACCGCGCTAGCGCATTGCCTCGTAAAAACACCTGTGCTGTCGTGTTGGCAACATCAACGCAAGTATAAAAGCCCATAAAACTACCTGAACTAAGTGTTCCAGTGGGGCAAGTAAGAATTGTTGAACCAATAGAGGTTTGATCGATATAATCAATTAGTACAGAAGCAGGGTTAGCGTAAGCTTTTGAGGCTGTAGCTTTCCATGAATTCATTTTCTGAGTTAGACCTGCGGCACTTGCTAGATTCAGGTTAAAACGCTGAAAACCTGCCTCGGGGCAGCTGCTGCTGCTGCTGTCAATATATTTGTCATTGGGATAGTCAGTACCACAATTACCAGCATTAGTAGTACCACTAGCAGCCAGAACTCCATCACGAATTTCAAATCTGGCAATACGAGCTGCATTTGACCAAGTAGGATTACTATCTTTGATTAAATAGTAGGCAACTAATGAGTAAACAAAAGTGTCATTTATTTTGTTTGCTGTAGTGCTGCTGGAAAGTGTAATCGCACCTGCGAGAAACTTGCGTTTCCAAAACACCAGAATTGGTTGACAAGTAGTAGAAGAATTACATCCAGTAGCGATGTTAACAGGGGGTATTTGGTCTTTAATTCCTGGTGGAACAGTGCTTGAAGTGTTAGTCAGTGCGTAATTATCATATATGTAGACAGCTTGTTCTAAATCATTGGCGATGTAATCAACTGCTGTCTGGATTTCTTGTTCAGAATTTGCCTTTGCTTGCTCCTTCTGATCTGTACTGAGAATATTAACCATGAATGCTAGCAGTGGTGTAAGCACGAGGAATGCCAGCAATAAGCCTACCAAAAGTTCTATCAGGGTAAAACCATTAACTTGCTGAACAAACTTAGAGCGTTTCAGCTGAATGCTGAGAAGAAATTTGAGTACATTCTTCATAACTACGGTCTGCCCCTTAGAAGATGTTTTAAAATTATTGGGCGAATATAATTCGCTACTACACAACCAAAGTCCACCTCCGTGGACTAATACAAATTCAAGGGTTTGTTAACCTGCGGAGGCAGGTAAAGTCTCGTGTAGCCGCGACTTCTAGTCGCCCAGGCGAATTATATTCACTACTACTTATCTGGAAAATCTCTCTCCTAAGAGAGGCTTTGAATTTTCCCCCTTCCCTTGTGGTAAGGGGGTTAGGTTTCGCGTTGGTTTTTCCACATAACCTGAAAAGTCAGCTTTCAACCTGACTGCACACAATTAATTACAAGTGGTGTTACTAGTAACAGGATTGGTGGCAGGAATAGCAAGACGCTGACACAGAGCATTGAAAGAAGTGTTTTTAGAAGCAATTACAGTAGTCATTTCCACTAGTGGGGATTGCGTATTGCCTAAAGTCCCAGTGAAAGTGTTTTGTCTTTTATTGTTACTACTATTGCTAGCATTGACAGTTTTAGTAAAGTTAATATCTGACCGATAAACTCGAATTCCCAAACCGTAACCATCGATTGGTAGACCTGTTGTGGCACTAATTGGGGTACTTCCTGTTCCTATAATTTTTACAGCCTGAATGTAAAATAGGTTACTTGTACAGCTTGGGGCACTAATAGTTAGGTTGTTGTTTGCGTCTTTTGTCACGCAATATAACGATGTTGATACTGTAGGAACTGCCATATTTGTGGTGGTCAGTAAGTTGTCAGCTAAACTCCTGGTTGCATCGGTTGATGCAGGCAATACAATAGTGGCATTAGTCGTAGTAGTGAAATTAGTGGGTTCAGGAATTGCCACTGCTCCGGTTTTCACACCGTCAATGAAAGTTCTGGCAGCTTGTGTGGCTTGTTCTACCCGTTTTGATTGGACACGAGTTGCTGTTGCAATCACAATTGTAGGTGCGATCGCTGCCAGTAAAATAGCAACTACGATTATTGCTACTAGTGACTCAATGATCGTAAAACCAGACTCATCAGATCGGTGAATTTGTTGCTGTTGTTTGTGCTTAATCATAGTTACTCTCCAGTTTCTAAGAATTAAAGATTAACTACAGCCAGAGGTAGGACGTTGATCGGCATCGACGGCATAAGTACTGTCTGAGGCTTTTTTGGCACATAACAACGTTTGCACCCATGTATCATCTCGACCGACTTCCCGGAAATACTCATTGGGTTTGTTATTTGGCGTTATCGCTAACTTTTGCGAAAATGCATCTGGTGATTGCGACAGCAAGGCGACATCATAACCCCACTGGCGACTGGGAGCTATGTAAAAAGGTAATAGACCACTGCCATTACCGATCGGATATGCTGCGGATGAATTACTTAAGTATGCTACAAATGGTCCAGTAGCATAGGCACTACGAGTTCTTTGGATAAAAGAGCCGTTAATTGTAGCTACAGTAGCTGGGCTGCTAGTTGGGTTCCAATTTTCTAAGAAGCGGACAAAGTTGTGTAAGCCACCATTATCTTCTGTAGGACGAGCTGGGGTGTCTGCCCCTGCTGCGGCTAAGTTAAAGGTGGTAGCTGTTGCCCATTGCAACCAATAAGAACCCTGTTGGTTGCCAGGTCCCATTATGTTACTAGATCCTGATGGTGGTGCATTTTCATCACTAGTGCTGAAAGCAACTTCAATTTGTAACACTGGCGATAAAGCTGGTTGGACTGTTGTTGTAGCAGTTGGTGGTGGAGACACTATTGGGGGATTAGTATTACTGTTGTTTGATCGGAACCATAAAGCATTAGCTTTGTTATTTGGTTGGCTAGAACTAAAAGTACTCAGTGGAAATGAAGTTATATTCCCGCTACTATTGATACCTATAATGGTTGCTTGTAGAATGGCTGCCTTACTAGTATCAAGCGTGAGTTGTCCCAATGTAATTACCGATGTACTACGGAGAAAGGCAACACGTCGAGGATAGCTTAGATATTTAGAATTAGTCGGTAATTGTGCTGTTGTACCTGCTAAATGGGTGTTCAAAGAAAAAGTCTTTCCAATACTACCAGCATCCGAGGCTCTTAGACCTGCTGGATATGCAGCAAGATCAAGGGGTAGTGCTACGTACCAATCAGTGCCCGGATCGCAAGCTGAAACAGGTAGTTTCTGACATACTTCCATTAAATACTCTGGGGCACTTTTCCTTCGCTGGATGGGTGTAACAAAGTTATTGAGGTAAGAACTATTTATAGTGGCAAGGGGCAAGTCACTATTATTGATGTCATACCAGGCAGCATTGATGACATTAGCGTTGTTTGTATTAAAAAACCCATTGTTCAGAAATTTGGTAATAGAAGTGCTATCCCCCAAGTTATTATTCAGGTCATAGTCTCCATCGCTGCGGTAACCCCTCACAAAGTTACCAGAAAGAAGTGTGATCGCATCTGACAACACGCTGACAGGTCGCCATGCGTCCCCAGTGGTACAGTTTGGTAATCTAGGGTCACCAGTACGACAAGCAAAGTTTGGATTAAAGTCTGATGAGGTTGCACCGCGAGAGTAAAAATTGCCCCAATCACTAGCTAGAGTTGTATTAAACTCTTGTTGGGTATGTATATTAAAGTTGCCTAAAATATATACAGGTAAATTAGAAGCTAGAACCAAGCCTTTTTCTGCATCTGTGTAAGTCTGAACACGCCAGACGCTTCCGTTGGGGTTGCCAGTGGGGTCGCCGTTGATCAACATAATCGCATTGGGACGGCGAGTTGGGTCAAGTTTGAAGTCTACAGGGCTATTTAATTTTTGTATATCTCTGCCACTACTAGAACTGGCACTTAAATCTAAAAGTGCATCATCACGAGTAGCGTAAATAATACCGCTATTGGGAATTAAGTATTCCTGTGGTGTTGCACTACCATATTGCTTCAGCCGCAGCGCGTTATAGTCTAATACAGTGGTGCGAATTTCCAGAGGTTGGCGGGTTTTTTTGTCCAGTTCATAGTCTGGAGCCGTCAAACCAGGAGATGCAGGTGGTACCGTGGCTATTATTGTCCCAGATCCATCTCCATTTACACCATCAGCGTTGGTGAACGTTTCTACACCAGTTGTTACATCTTGATGAATTGCCTTAATCTGTCTGGCATCTAAAAAAGCAGTTTCGTAAATTGCGCCGTGAGGGATGACACTAGTACTTGGAGAGCCGATAGTACCATCTAATATTTGGATGGCACAAATAGCAGCGTCAATAGCAGACTGCTCTGAAATTGTCCGAGAGGTGGCTAATTTTGGCAGAGCGGTTTTCAGTACTTCATTTACGAACCGCCCATTGGGATACATTAAACTACCTTGGTAGGTTAGTAAAGCTGAATAGTCAGAAACACCCTTTGTTGGAGCTGCGTAGACAATACCATTATGGGAGTTGCCACCGGTGGCTTTGTCATAGATAAAACCTGTCACAGACGGAAGACTATTGAGGTTCTTAGCTTTAGTGCTATTGGTTGGGTCATAGTAACTACTTATACAAGCAATGGGTTTAGGGGTTGCCGCACTGTAGCCAGTCGCTTGGTAGTGATACACTGCTGTAGCCCGCATCCGTAAATATGGTTGATTTGATACCTGGATTGTTGAGTAGTCAAAACCACCTATTATACTTCTAGCATCAATGCTTGTAGCAACGGTAGCTGTTCCTGAAGGAACTGGCATCATATCTGACCAGATTCGGGTTCCAGCCCCGATGAAGCTTGGAGTACTAACAATCAAATTACTAGGCAAATAAATCCCTGCACCAGTCACTACCCGTAAGCCACCCACAGGAGCGGCGACAGTAGTTGGCACTGTGGCAGCTGCTGATTCCCAGTCTCCATCTCGAACAACAGTTCCTAAATCAGCTAGTTGCTGTACACGACTGCTGCGAGTGCGAGTTCCACTTCCGCTATCCCAGTTAATATTTGCAATATTTTGGGTATCTGTGGTAGTATCTGTACCAACAAATGTCGTTCCGTTCCACCACAATGCAGGTAAGTTATTGCCAAGCAAAACGCGATCGCCAAGGTATTGTTCTTTACCTAATTGTTGTTCTGTAGTTGGTTGTGTAGCTTTAGGTAGCAGGTTAGAACTATTAATCTTAAGTGTTAAATTGGAATAATTAGTTTTAGTTTTACCATCACTAGCTTGAAAGGGATAAACCCAAGTGTCTGGTGGACGAAGTGACTCCCCACTTCCTTGTAGCGGTGTATGAGCAATATCCGTAGCATAACTTCCTGTTGCATTTCCACCAAAAGCAACTTCACCATAGGGTACACGGCGGGTACGTTGTTGAAAGTAAATTACTAACTGGTTATTACGGACACTAGCTAGTTGCGTTGCACTGGCAGTAGATGTAGTTAGATTTAATAGTTGTAGTTGCTGTGTAATGCCATCTTGGACTTGGTGTGGGTCAGCAGTATATGCAGAGTTAGCCACCACCTGTGCTTGCACCAAAAGATTGATGCGCTGTACATAAGCTAGGCTGTTGTAGGCAATATTATTCGGTTGGTCAGTGACTGATTTGTTAGATGTAACATCAAAAGCTGTATTAGGAGCAACTGCTTGGCCTTGGAATAAATGCACTCCAGTACTGTTACTTGAATCACCACTAGCAGTGAAAAGACCCGCTCCTAAATTGCCACCTACAACAATTTTGGCATTTTCCTCACTGTAGTAACAGGAATTTTGACTACTAACCTGATAAAGTGTGATAGTAGCACTATTGCTACCAGTCAGGAAGTTACTATTAGTCAAGATCCGTCCATTTAGGTTAAATGTGGTACCAGGGGTAAGTTCTATATCATCGTTATAAACCACCGCATTGTTAACTAGCGGTAGTTGCACACGGTCTTGTTGATACTCTAAACTTGAAAAACCTTTATTCCCTTGAAAAGTTTCGTAATTACCAGTCGCTGCTGTGTTAGTAATAGGAACATTAGCAGTGTAGACAAAAAAGCTTTTTTGGAGCTGACTAGCAATATTAACCCAGCCCGAACTCCCCACCAAAGTAGCACTTGTTGCCACACTATTTTTACAACTGTTGCTTACACTACCAGAACTCATGGGCGGAGTTCTTGCCTCTAGAGGATTTCTAGGGCGGCTGTATGTGCCGCTAGTTATAGGCGGGGTTCGGAAGTAAATTCCATAAAGAGTATAGGAGTCAAACTTCCCATTGTTATTTGTATCAATGGGGAACATCCATGCAGTTGTCATATCTGATGGCTGACTTTCTCCTGTTGGTACAGTTGGATAGTTATAATGTACTTTTAGTGGAGTTTCGTCTCCAAAAGTATATTCAGGCAAATTAGTACTACTACTTAAGGTACTCTCTAAAACTGTATCTGAAGGTACGGCTCGTGGCAGTCGGCTGTCAATAAATAGCTTGTCTAATTTTGCTCTAGCTCTGTCAAGGGCTGGTGTCGCGGCGTTAAGTACAGCCTGATTCACTCGGACATTACTAGCGTTTTTCGAGCGCTCAAAAGACCGAAACAAAATTGCAGTTGTTAACAGCACGACGACCAAACTTACCATCGCCACTGTCGGCAACAAAAACCCAGCATTCTCCGAGCTGCGTCTTCTTGGAGTGCCATAAATAGTCCGCAGTAGCCAAATGATTTGCTTGTTAATTGCAGATAAAAACTGCTTGCTAATTTGTCTAAAGGTTTTTTGAATTACCTTGAATAGCTGACGTTTTTGAGACATAGCTGCTTCCCTGTCAAGTGGTTTATAGCGGATTTTTGATTTTTTATCAAAGTTGGCAATTGTGCCTACAAATTAATTTTTTAGGCAAAGAATGAAACTATATTTATGTAACTACTGCATCTGGCTTTCCTAACTTCCAAATCAAGTAGCTAAAACAAAAGAGAATTTACTAAAGTTATATCATTTATGAGTTGTTCATCTTATCCGGTAAATACTGATTTTTTGAGAATTATTTAATCCAATTCCACAAATAATAAGAGCATGATGTCACAGTATAATTGCGGGAATGTATTTTTTTTAATGTATCTTTATGAAGATGTTGTTAGCATAGCAAGCTTATAATACCCACCTGTGATAGGAAAGATATCAGTTGGGTGCAAAATAACCAGAGGTTCGGCTCAGATTCGCCGGGCGTCTGGAAGTCGCGGCTACACGAGACTTTACCCACAAGAAAAGCGACGGGCTGAACGTTTAGCAGAGCAGCTACGCGCACTTAGTATCAAGCCTGATTTTGGTGATGAGTAAGATTAATTAATTTTATCATTCAGGTTTAATCCTGCTCCCCTCTCCTTAATAAGGAGAGGGGCTGGGGGTGAGGTTCAACTACTATCCCCTTAAATTTCGTATATTCTGAGCAATACTTTCCAGCACCCCAGACAAATTAGCATATACATCATTATTCCTAAATCTAATAAACTTAATTCCTGCTGATTGAATAAATTCTTGTCTTGCCTTATCGTATTCAGCAGCACCTTCTTGAAAATGGCTTTCACCATCAATTTCTATAGCTAAATTAAATTCAGAACTATAAAAATCTATAACAAACTTATCGACACTATATTGTCGGCGAAACTTGCAGTTTTCTAGCTGTCTATCTCTTATTTTATCCCAAATAAGTTTCTCGGCTTTTGTGATATTTTGGCGTAATATTCGCCTTTTTTCTATCGTACCTATGCTGAGAACCTCCGGCTTTTAGCCGGGGGATGAAAGCTATCCGCCTGATTTATCAGGCATTTTAGTTTTAATTATTTTTT
>NZ_JBALFC010000095.1:0-36682 GCF_036917755.1 Nostoc sp. | reverse complement strand
GACCAACCTACGAATACGAAGCGATCGCGCTTGAGCCAGTCGTCTAGAACGTCAAACCACCCTCTACTGGGGGCGCGTCCAACTGCGATGGTCATCGGACTAAAATCCTCTTTTTTTACTAAAATTGCAACGTTTCTAAGGCAGTACGGAGAGCCAATGTAACCGACTGCCGTGAGGAATTAACGTTTTTTTTGACAATCTCAACAGCCTGAAAGCAACTGAGATTCTGAGAGCTTGCCGACCTGTGAAATCAGCATTTCTCTTTGTTTATGCCATTACACGTACCATTGGCTAGTAATCTAGCTTGTGGTAACTTAATGATTCTTAACTTATCACACTACTCTGGGTTTTTGCCTGATACACAACAAGCAAATCAGGATATGAAACACGAACCCTATAATTAATATGAATATCAGAATTTTTACAATTTGACACAAGTTTTCTCAGAAATCTGAAAAAATTTAGTGCAGATGGGCGTAGGTAGGTAACTCATTACCAAGAGTTCAAAAAGAGGCAGCCAGAGGGGATAAGAATGGCAGAGGGGTAGATGAGAAAGAGTTTTTATCAGCCCTTGAGTGAAGAAATTATGTAACGTGCCTTAACAAATTATTGTATGGGTAGCAGCAACAGGGAAGTCCACAGTTGAGTTTTTGTCAGCAATGTTTGGTAAAATGCACACAAGCCTACACTCAATGCGAAAACATTCAGTGTGTTAGTATCTCACGGGCAATGGTAGTTCAATGACGGCATCAACAACGATTAACAAAGGCGATCGCCTCCTGCATCAAAATGTTCTCGGTTCCCGTCGGTTCAGTAACTACTGGTGGGCAACTATAGTTACCTTGGGAGCAAGCGGCTTTTTATTGGCTGGGATATCCAGTTATTTAAAAGTTAATTTACTCATAGTTACCGATGCAACCCAACTGATATTTGTCCCCCAAGGATTGGTGATGGGGTTATATGGTACTGCTGGCTTGCTATTAGCCACATACCTGTGGGTAATGATTTTATTGGATGTAGGAGGCGGTTACAACGAATTTAATCAGGAAACTGGCACAATCAAAATATTCCGTTGGGGATTTCCTGGCAAAAACCGCCGAATTGAGATTGACAGCCGCATAGAAGATGTGCAATCTGTGCGAATAGCCGTCAAAGAAGGTCTTAATCCCCTTCGCGCACTCTATCTACGCGTTAAAGGCCGGCGAGATATACCCTTAACACGGGTTGGACAACCATTATCCTTAACAGAGTTGGAAACAGAAGGCGCAAAGTTAGCCCGCTTCTTGGGAGTGTCACTAGAAGGACTTTAAGGGAGTGGGGAGTGGGGAGTGGGGAGTGGGGAGTGGGGAGTTAGGAATTGGGAAAAATTCGTGCCCCATGCCCAATGCCCAATGCCCAATGCCCAATGCCCCACTCCCAATGCTTAATGCCCCTCAAAACGATAAGATACTGTGGTTGAATCAGTAATTGGCAATGCGGTTAAAAATCTCACAATTTTTGCTTTCTCTGGTGATCATCAGTGCCTTGATGTTGGGAGGATGTTCAACACGTCAAGTCGCTTCTAATACGTCTTCTCCAACCTCGACTACGAGCGAGGCAAGCACCAAGACAACTACTGAAGCAACATCTGTATCTCAAACTAGTAGTGAGAGTATTCCTGGAATCACAGATTTACCACGCCTCGAAGGTAAGGCTACTGTGGTTATGACGGTTAAAGGTTCGCCGATTACTATCGAAGTAGACGGCACGAATGCCCCAATTACATCTGGCAACTTCGTGGATTTAGTGCAAAAGGGTGTGTACGATGGTTTAGCTTTCCATCGAGTTATACGCGAACCCCAACCGTTTGTGGTTCAAGGGGGCGATCCTAAAAGCAAAGACCCGAAAGTTCCAATAGATAAACTGGGAGAAGGTAGTTATATTGACCCAAAAACGGGAAATCCTCGCTACATACCTTTAGAAGTTAAGCCAAAAGGTTCAGATACTCCGATTTACAATAAACCATTTGATGCTACTGCTCAAGCTGTCGTATTGCCCCATAAACAGGGTGCAGTAGCGATGGCGCGATCGCAACCACCAGACTCTGCTTCTGCCCAGTTTTACTTTGCTTTAGCCGATCTAGCCTTCTTGGATGGTAACTACGCCGTGTTTGGCAATGTCACTCAAGGCTTTGATGTAGTGAACAAAATTCAGCAAGGCGATCGCATTGACTCCGCTAAAGTCACCCAAGGTGCTGAAAATCTGAAAACACCTGGAAAGTAGGAGGAAGAGAGCAGGGGGAGATGAGGGAGATGAAGGAGTAAAGGGAGCAAACAAACGATTATTATTCTTCCTCATCTTCCTCATCCCCCTCATCCCCTAAAATTCAAATTGGTTAAGGTTTGTGTCACTGGTATTGGTTTAATTTCCGCCTTGGGTGGAAGCTTGGAGCAGAGTTGGCGAAATTTAATCGCAGGTAAATCTGGAATTCGATTACATCAACCATTTCCAGAACTTACACCACTTCCTCTAGGTTTGATTGGTCAAAAACCATCTGAGTTGACAATGTTAACTCAGATGGTTGTTGCTTATGCTTTGCAAGATGCTGGGTTAGTTGCACATGCAGCTGATTGTGCTGTAGTCATTGGATCGAGTCGCTCTTATCAAGCGTCTTGGGAAATGCTGGCAAGGCAAATGTATAGTGAAGCGGCGAATTTCCCGGTGTTATCTTTGGGAAATTGGCTAGATACATTACCTCAGATGAATGCGATCGCAGCTGCGCGACAAATCGGTGCATCAGGGATAGTTTTGGCACCGATGGCAGCTTGTGCTACTGGAATTTGGTCTATTGCTCAAGCAGCTTTACTCATCCAAACTGGGCAATGTCAACAAGCGATCGCTGGCGCAGTGGAAGCACCGATTACACCCTTAACTTTAGCTGGGTTTCAGCAGATGGGTGCTTTGGCGAAAACTGGGGCTTATCCATTTGATTTGCACCGGGAAGGCTTAGTGTTGGGCGAAGGCGCAGCTGTGTTTGTCTTAGAATCAGCAGAGTTGGCCAAGCAGCGTCAAGCAAAAGTGTATGGTGAAATTCTCGGTTTTGGCTTAACTAACGACGCATATCATCCCAATTCACCAGAACCTGAAGGGAAAAGTGCGATCGCTGCCATCAAACAATGTCTAGAACGTAGTTGTCTCACACCAGCCGATATTGATTATATTCATGCTCATGGCACAGCTACTCAGCTAAATGACCGCATAGAAAGCATGGTAATCCAGCGTTTGTTTCCTCAAGGAGTGGCGGTTAGTTCCACCAAGGGAAGCACAGGTCATACACTAGGAGCATCTGGAGCTTTAGGTGTGGCTTTTTCTCTCATGGCGTTACAGCATCAAATATTACCACCTTGTATAGGATTGCAGCAGCCAGAGTTTGATTTGGATATCGTTACAGCCGCACGCCTAAGTAAAATTAGGCAGGTATTATGTTTGAGTTTTGGTTTTGGCGGACAGAATGCCGCGATCGCATTGGCAAGGTAAAAACTTGTGAGTGTGATAATTTGTCATTAGTTCCTAATGCCCGATGCCCTTAAGTTAGCTATGAGAATATGAGTTTGAGACTTGCGCTTCGTGACCGTAGTCTCAATTTTTTCCATAATCCCTCTATTTCTAGCGATCGCAATACATCTGTGAGATGCTGTATTTCTAGATACACTATATTCAACATTATTACTGGCATTATTGACTTTCTTCAGTACTCGTGAACGCAAGCTCCGTTCAAAGTCTTTTACCCCTTTGAGGTTAGCAAATGTACCTGGGCTGACTAGTTCAAACAGGCGTGATTCTATCTCTTGACTGGTTGGGGCTACTTACGCTGACTCGATGGCGAAAATCTGGATTCCCTTGCTTTTTCCGTGGTTTACTCATGGCTTTTTCAACACAGGGGTGTTGATTGACTTTTACCATTGATTTGCCCACTCTTGACAGCCATCCATTTTTCTTAACTTGACACCAATGGCTTTTCGGCCCACCCCACAAGTAGTAGTAATTTATTTCTTAGAAATCCCTCAACATCGTGACATCTCTCATGAACATCACGACATCTCTCATGAACATCACGACATCTCTCATGAACATCACGACATCTCTCATGAACATCACGACATCTCTCATGAACATCGTGACATCTCTCATGAACATCACGACATCTCTCATGAACATCACGACATCTCTCATGAACATCGTGACATCTCTCATGAACATCACGACATTCTTCACTAACGTTAAAGCAATCGTCCAAAAAACCAGGTGCAATATCTGAATTAATCGGACTTATAGCGTTTACTAATCAGATGAGGTACATCATAGTCCCCTCCTCGCTTGCTCATAGGAACGTAAATTAAATAAAATACAAAACTTCATCCTGTATCTAGCTTCCCTCTCCAATATATCGGAGAGGGATTGAGGGTGAGATAAGCCAGGGACATAAATTGTATGTTATTTAATTCTTATTCCTTAGGGGGTTGGGGGTGGAGTTCAGTACCTATTCAAGCGAGAACCGCTATAGACAAAAAACACCCAAAAAAGAGCCTCAAATCTATATACAGACAGACTTTGACATCTTTTTACTTAGTATCTTGATATATTTGGGTTTCAGCTATTTTTGAGCATTTGGTGTATTTACCTTATCTTGCATGGGTTTGAAGCTTGTTTCTCCGTCAAAAATATTTAAGTCCCGTTAAGAGAAATTACTCAGATTTCTGTATTAGTTTTTTAATAAATAAAATTATTCATGAATTTTACTGAACCAGAAAACAGCTTTGCTAAGTCAAACTAGCTTTAGAGCATTGATTCAGTAATCAAAAACCTAACCCTCCAGTTGCCTTTCTTGGTAGGAAAGGCAGAGCCAAACTCTCTTCTGATACCGTTTTACTTTAATAATGATACAAATACGTTGGTAGGGGCACAGCATTGCTGTGCCCCTACGAGAAATCTATATGTATCAGGGTTTGTGTGAAATGGTATGAGCTTTGGATAGGAGTTGAGGGAAAAGTTCTTCCAAAATTATGATTACTCAATTGGTATTCTATAACCCTATCTAACGAATATATCTATGTCTCGTCCAAAACGTACATCCCGTATTTTAGAAAAAGCTGAATTGAGATCCGCCGGATTCAAAGCAATTGATTCAAATATGGATTTTGGTGATAATTGCGGTTTGCAAAATCTAACTCAATCAATTGAGCAGTTACGCACTATGCTTGATGGTTATAACATCGCTCTAGCGATGATTGACTCTTCCAAAACTAAAATTGATGAGATGGAAAAAACTTTAGACAATCTTACAGATAAGATTGTGAGGGGCGTTGCTTTTAAGTATGGCAAAAACAGCAGTGAATATGAAATGGCGGGTGGAATTCGTGATAGCGAACGTGTCCGCAAAACTAGGTTAAGTCGCCTGCTGAAAGCTAGTGCCGCAAAAGCATCAGATCAGAATGTTAAAACCGTCTAATACAGCACGGCGGCAGACAGAAAGCAGAGGTAAAAAACCTTCTAGCAAGAGATATGAAGAATGAGCAAACGCTACTTGTTCATTAAAAGCATTTGTTGTTGACTGCTGCGATACCTGCGGTGAGCTTTGCCTACGCAATTTATTCTACTCACTCATACTCTTTGATATAGAAGGTTTATGTACAGTTAATATCGTGCATATTATCTTATGCGTTTTCTAGTTTAGTTTCATTTTTCGTAATATTGAGAATGCTGCAATCTGCAAGTCTCAACAATTTTGATTGTCTAACTTCTGATCAGAATTTATAGGAATACGAAGTTTTGTCTAATACTTTCTCGGCAGATTTTTACCATGATTTATTCTACCAAATTGCAAAAGTATTTGACATATTTCTCTTTATCTGTAGTATTAGTAGCTGATTTACTAATCACACAAAAAGCTTTTCCAGTCCCTGTGCAAACCATAAATTCATCTATCGGTAATGCTGTGACATTTAGTTGCAATGATAGTGAAGCGACAATCAAAGCTAAAAATGGGCCGAAAGTAAAGAATGGAAATACAACAATTTACATTGGTTATCAGCAAGTCTCATCTAATAACAAAAACCCTGTGACAATCCGTTTTAATAATGGGATTAAAACATGGTGTCGTAGTGATTACGAAACAACAAATGACGATGGTACAGGTTATGGATTGTTTTGGGATGGAGCGAATGTTTTATATGGCGTTTACTCTTCCACTGGCAGTCAAACTGGTAACGATTTTCGCCGCTTTGCCACTGGGCGTTGGTTGTCTAGCTATGGTAGCGGAGGCGGGCCAAAAGTCGCAGTTATAGCCCGGATTAATCCAGCCAATGGCGAGGTTAACTATGCGACGTTTTTATCATCCAAAAAGCCGACTGATGGACAAACTAACTCTTTAGTTATCAACAATCTATCATGGAATGGCACAAATTTGACTGTGCAAACAACCTCATGGTGGACTCCCCGTCGTACTAATACAAATTCTATGAATTGTTCTGGTGCATCACCTTATCAATACACAGCAGTATTCACTGGCGATTTAACAAAGGTTAACTCGGCTTCAGCAGCTACTTGTAGTTAACGTGAGTTTGATAAACCTCATAACCTCACCCTGGTTTTGCTACGCAAAACCTGTCCCTCTCCTTAGTAAGGAGAGGGATGTCCGATAGGACTCTTTGAGGTTTTAGAGGATTTTTGGGTAATCGGATAACTTGTTGCGTAGCGATCGCACTTTTCCTCATTTTTCCTCGTTCCCATACGGAGTATGGGAATGCATTCATTGAATCTCTGACTCAATTCTGACTAAATATTTAACTGGAGGCAGCAGCCCCTAATCAGCCATTCCCATGCAGAGCATGGGAAATCGAGCTTTTTTGGACTTGTGTGTACACCGTAGCCTTAGTAAGGAGAGGGATGTCCGATAGGACTCTTTGAGGTTTTGGAGGATTTTTGGGTAATCGGATAGCGATCGCACTTTATCATTTATCTATGCCTAATTTATCCCATGCGGACGCTGAATAATCGTTTCCACCACCCGCCGCTTGGCCTTTGGATCAATACCTACTAAGCGCACATACTCACCAGTATATTCTGTCAGAGTTGATTCCAAATTTGAGATTGCATCAGACTCGCTATCAATGTGACTATTAACACAACTTTGCCAAGAACCTGTGCGGAAACGGCGCTCATCTACGTGTTCAATACTAATTTTGTAACCTTGAGACAATAATTCTCTAATTTGTGCTTGTGTCTCTAGGGTCAAATGTGGACTCGATACTTCCTGTTTCGGGAATCCATTAGTTTTTGCTTCTTGAGTTGTGCCATTTGACGGCTGACTAATTGGTGTTACAGCCGCAGGTGGTGCAGATTGAGAATTTCTACCTCGATTCAGTCGGTTGTAATCATCAACCAAATGGGAATTTTCCACCCGTTTTTGTTCACCAACGAGGAAGTTACCAGACTCGATTAAGTGAGACAGCCGGAAATCTGGCTTTTTAAACTCTGGTGGTCCTTCAACGCTGTTAACCACACTTAAGGATACCCGCTCAAAACCTACTTGATGGATGTAGTTGCGGATTTGTTCGTCATAAATGCGCGATCGCAAAGCGCTAAAAAAGTCAATGGATTGATTGACAAAAGTATCAACTAGCTGTTCAATTTCCTTCTGTGACAGTCCATCCGCTTCAAAAATCCCCTTGACAATTCCCACCTTATCGTCTCGGTTTGGCTCCCAGTAGAACTTCTCCATCCGTCCATCCCGAATTAACGGTGCATAGAGGGTAGAAAAATCATTACCTGTGACAATAATCGGCACACGACGTAAAGGCGTAGAATCATAGCTTCCAGGCAACTGCACATCTGTGGGATTATCAGCAATATTCATCAGTGTGGCATTCACCAACTGCGTATTTACAGTATATTGAGTACCTTCATCAAAGCGTCCAGCCCCCGCATCTAAATCGTTAATCATCAAAACACACATTTTGCCGCGTACTTTGATCAGTTCTGCTGTTTCCCGATAGCGCAGCCGAATCAACCGCGCCGGATCTCCTGCGTCTGGACTTTCCAATTCGCCGCCAGATATGTTAGTTACCTCGATACCCATTTTCTCGAAGACTAATTGACATTGAAATGTTTTGCCTTCTCCTTTGCGTCCGTGAATACCCAAAATCACAGGAACTCGCACACCAGGAAGCTTGAGAAAGTTTTTGGTAATGTGGACAGCCAGTTTATCCAGAAAGCGGGGAGCGATGTAGTAACCCATAAAATTATCTTTGCCTAGCAGTGTTTAAAGTAATGTTCAGTTTTTTTTGGTGATTGCTGTTTATTTATCTTTTGGTAGAAAAGGAGCGCTATCTACCATATACGCCTAATTGGATATGCATCAAAAATTTTATCAGCACTCAATACAGGTATATTTTCAACTACCGACTGTGCAATTAAAAGTCGGTCGAATGGGTCACGGTGATGCAAAGGTAGTGTAGCAACAACAGTAATATGGTCTATGGTGATTGGTAGAAATTCAATAGCATTCCTAATTATTTGCTGTTGGATAAACTCGTTAAAAGTCATACCAAAGCTGAGTTTACCAATGCTGTGCTTGATTGCCATTTCCCAAACGCTAGCAATACTCAGTAGATTATCATTATTTTCAATTTGCGATCGCAAACTAACGCTGATTCTTGGATCACCCATCACAAACCAAATAAAAGTATGAGTGTCTAGTAGTTGCCTCATTCCATATATTCCTTAAAATCTTCCAGTGGTGCATCAAAGTCATCAGATATTGTTACAAGTCCTTTGGCACTACCATACTTAGGACGGCGTTTAACTGGCGACACAGGAGTTAACTTCACTAAAGGTTGATTATCTTTGATGATAATAATTTCCTCACCACCGAGTGCTGCTTCAATTAACTCAGGTAAGTTTTGAGATGCTTCAGCGAGAGTAATTTGCTGCATAATTCCTACCTTTGGATAGAAAGACTAAAGTGCTACCACTATCCTAACTTTGAATTCTCGATTAAATTAAAGGAAACCAATTTAACCAAGCGTCCCAATTTTCTACAATTTGGGCAAATTCTGCATAACCGCTTGCTTGAGGATGAACACCATCATTAGCTTTTGCCTCATTTATCCAGATGTTTGATTTTTCTAATATCGGAAAAACATCTAAATAAGGTACATTTAATTCATTACAAATCAAAGCATACTGTTTAGATAAATCGGTATTTCTCTGCCTCCTTTGAAGGTTTTCTTGTTCTGCGTATGGCGCAGAACCAACCATCAACACAGGGTATAACTTTTGAGCTTCACTTAAAATTTCACGGGTATTCTTGATAGAATCTGCCGAATCCACGCGAGTTTTACCATTTTCTACTGTTGTGTCATTTAACCCAAAAGAAAATATAACTCTGCCATCATATTCTTTGGGTAAGCGAAGTGATACTTCCTGTAACCAACGCTTTGCTATATCAGTACTCGTATCTCGCCTAATTCCTAAATTATAGTAGGTGATATCATAGCCTTTTTTATTAGCATTAGCACATATCCTGCCTGTCCAACCAAGACATTCTGGGTCGCCAGTACCATTAACAAAAGAGTCACCAACAAAACAAATTCTTACTTCCGGTAGATGCTCTAATTCCATTTATTACCTTCTAAAAAAACGTAAAGGTATCCTAAGCAAAACGCAGAGAATAACTCCGCGTGCCTTTACGTTTTAAAACAAATCTAGTAAATAGGAGAGGCAGATAATTCTACCTCTCCTATGGAAATAAACCAATTACTTAAAGCTTGCTAACCTTAGTATTTGTTGGGTTTGTGAACAAGAAAGCTGAGAATTTGGCACTGCTTGATGTTGTCAAAACCCACAACCCGAATATAGCTGGTGTTGAATTGAGAACGGCATCCTTGAACTTCGCTCAATACTTCTTGAGTCGATCTAGCACCAAATAAAGGCAACTTCCACATTGTCCAATAGAATTCTTTCGGGTCAGAAGTCTCGTTAAACTCGATTGCTGGAATGTAACCTTGATTCAAAATGTACTGGATCTGCTTGGAAATTTGAGCATCAGACAGAGGGGGCAGATAAGAAAGGGTTTCGTAACGACGCTCTTTTGGTAAAGTTTGCATAGCTTTTGATAATGGGTGGTGATTTTTTACTACTAGGTTGACCGAACTAATTCGATAAGTTATCTAAATTCGGATCTGAACTTGCTTGCTGTTCTGGTTGCAGGCTGGGGTTCGATAAATTGAGTTGCGTAATGCGTTCTAAATGCTGGCGACGCTGTTCCATGTTGGCTTGCTGAATGCCAGTGCGAACCATTTCGGGTAAAAAATCGATGACTTCTTCCGCAATGTGTTCTCTGACAGTCATGATTCGCAAAGCCAAATCTGGTTTTTCTTGCAACAGTTGCTCAATGTATGACTCACCATTCTGAATTTTGCCAGAGGAAAAGTTATGCAACCAAAGTTCTAATGGAGGATTCGTTTCGCCTAGCTGTGCCAACACTGTCCTTAGAGCCTGATAAGTCAGATAACTTTGGACAGTCTTGGCTGTGTCCTTCGCAATTTGCTTAAGATTCATGCTTGACCCCAGCCGTCAACAGTTATGAGTTAAGAAGTTAAGAGTTATGAATTATGAATTAATGTAACTCTTAACTCCTAACTTCTAACTCCTAACTTTTGATCAGACGGTATCCATCGCTTCAAACTCGAACTTGATTTCTTTCCACAGTTCGCAAGCAACGGCTAATTCAGGAGACCACTTAGCGGCTTCGCGGATAATGTCGTTACCTTCACGAGCCAAGTTACGGCCTTCGTTACGAGCTTGGACGCAAGCTTCTAAAGCTACGCGGTTAGCTGTAGCACCAGGAGCATTACCCCAAGGATGTCCCAGAGTACCACCACCAAATTGCAGCACGGAGTCATCACCAAAGATTTCTACGAGTGCAGGCATGTGCCAAATGTGGATACCACCGGAAGCAACTGCCATTACACCAGGTAGAGAAGCCCAGTCTTGGGTAAAGTAGATACCGCGAGACTTGTCTTGTTCAATGTAGTTTTCACGCAACAAGTCAACGAAGCCCATTGTGATACCGCGTTCACCTTCGAGTTTACCAACTACTGTGCCGGTGTGGATGTGATCACCACCAGACATCCGCAGGGCTTTAGCCAAAACGCGGAAGTGGATACCGTGGTTTTTTTGACGGTCGATAACGGCGTGCATAGCGCGGTGAATGTGCAGCAATATGCCGTTGTCACGACACCAACGAGCCAATGTGGTGTTGGCGGTGAAACCTGCGGTGAGGTAATCGTGCATGATGATGGGCTGTTTGAGTTCTTTAGCGAACTCAGCCCGCTTCAGCATTTCTTCACAGGTGGGGGCGGTGACGTTTAGGTAGTGACCTTTGATTTCACCGGTTTCAGCTTGAGCTTTGGTAATAGCTTCAGATACGAACAAGAAGCGATCGCGCCATCTTTGGAATGGTGCGGAGTTGATGTTTTCGTCGTCTTTGGTGAAGTCCAAACCACCGCGCAAGCACTCGTATACAGCGCGTCCGTAGTTTTTAGCTGAAAGACCTAATTTGGGCTTAATTGTACAACCCAACAAAGGACGACCGTATTTGTTTAACTTGTCACGCTCAACTTGAATACCGTGGGGAGGCCCTTGGAAGGTCTTCAGGTAAGCCACAGGAATCCGCAAGTCTTCCAGACGTAGCGCTCGCAAAGCTTTGAAACCAAATACGTTGCCCACAATGGAGGTCAACATATTAGTTACAGAGCCTTCTTCAAACAAATCCAAAGGATAGGCAATGTAGGCAATGAATTGGTTGTCATCACCAGGAACTGGTTCGATGTCATAGCAACGACCTTTGTAGCGATCGAGGTCGGTGAGCAAATCTGTCCACACAGTTGTCCAAGTACCAGTGGAAGACTCAGCCGCTACAGCCGCAGCTGCTTCTTCGGGAGGAACTCCGGGCTGGGGTGTAACACGGAATGCCGCTAAAATGTCTGTATCTTTCGGTGTGTAATCGGGTGTGTAATAAGTTAGTCTGTAATCTTGAACCCCGGCTTTATACCCAGTTTTGCTCTGAGTCTTAGTTTGAGCGTAAGACATATTTTATCCTTCTCAGAAATCTCTCTTTTACTTATCAAATCACGTTTTTTGCAACTTCGCTCATCCCGCTCTTTCCCTTCTTCAGAGCGAAGAAGATCAGGAAAAATTTTTTAAGGGTTGCTTTTAATAGAGGGTAGAGTTTTTGCTGGCGGACACTTTGGCAGGGGTGGTAATCTTCCTTACCAGTGTTTTCACCATCTAGGGGTATACAACCTAGTGCTTTTACTGTTCCCTGCTATACTTATAGCGAAAGAAAAAAGAATTGCACACCACGTAATTTGTAGCTTGTCTCACAATATATCAATAATTTGATAAGTTATTCTTTGAAAGTTTTTAACTTACCTATTTAATTTTGTTATCACAGAAAGATTTAAACATTTTGTTACAAAAACTTTACAAAGTGCGATCGATAACTCTAGGGAAGCTTTTGGGGAGTTAGGAGTTAGGAGTTAGGAGAGACGCGATTAATCGCGTCTGTACAGGAGTTAGGAGTGATAAGAATTCTTTCCCCAATGCCCAATGCCCAATGCCCAATGCCCAATGCCCAATGCCCAATGCCCAATACCCATTAAATTTGAGAAAAATTGCCGATGACGTTTAAAAAATGCCAGCTAGGGGAACACTGGAATTAACCCAAAGCAAGTTTAGGTAATAGCTATGGGTACTGTCTCCAAAGGAAATGTCACCGTGGTATTGTTTTGCAAGCGTACTAGTTTATTGATTAGTTCTATTTTGTTGGGGTTGATAGCTTTGCCAAGTATGGGATTGGCACAAAAAACCCCTGAGATTAATTCATCTGATGTAACCCCTGTTTACCCACCTTCTCCACCGCCCCCGCGAGTGCAACCCTTGCCAGATGAGCGGGGAGTGCAAGAACATTCGCCAGAAATTAATTATCGTGTCGGTAACTTACTGGGAGATGTTACAGGCAATCTTTGGGTAGGTTCTGGGCGGGGACTATCGCGGATTGATCCTAAAACCGGCAAGATTATTTCTCGTGTTAGCTTGCCAAGTGTTGCCATTGGTGCTTTAGCTCAAGACAAAGTAGGACGTTTGTGGGTGGGAAGTTCTGAGGGACTTATCCGAGTAGACCCGCGCACTAACGAAATCACCGCGCAGAATTTATTTTTGCCTTCTAAACGGGTGTTGTCTCTGTTACTTGACAAGCGGGGTTATTTGTGGGTTGGAACCGATAATGGTTTAGCTCTAATTAGTCCCGACCAAGGTTTGATTATGACAACATTAAAAAATCTGCCTGGTGTCAGCGCTAACACCCTGACTTTAGATGCTGAAGGTCAGCTGTGGGTTGGCACTCTTGATGGATTAGTGCGGGTAAATACTGCTAGTGCTGCGATTATCAAGCGGATAGCAGATTTGCCAGGGACGACTGTACAAGCTTTAGCTATTAGTCCAGAAGGATTGATTTGGGCGGGAATGCCGAATAATTTGCTTGTTATTAACCCAAAAACTGGTGCAGTGTTGCGCTCTGTAACTCGTCTGCGTGGGCGTAATGTGACAGTGGTACGTTTTGCTAAAGATGGTAGTGTCTGGGTCGGGACTAATAATGGTTTGTTACGATTAAATCCAAATACAGGAGCTGTGTTAGATGCAGAAGTTGCTGGACTTCCTTCTAGTCGGGTTCTTGCCCTTGCACCTGACATTAGCAATAAATTATGGATTGGCACTAGTGAAGGTTTAGCTTGGTTAATGCCCAAAATGGGTAGTGCAAAACCTCATATTGCTTTCAGTCATGCCGTTAAATGAAGGAGTGGGGGAGTGGGGAGTGGTGAGTGGGGAGTGGTGAAATTCCCTACTCCCTACTCCCTACTCCCTACTCCCTACTCCCTACTCCCTACTCCCTACTTAGGAAAATGGCAATCACTACCCAGCAATTAATTCAATGGAAACAACAGGGACGTGCAATTGTGGCGTTGACGGCCTGGGATTATGCGATCGCTCAACTCCTTGACGCAGCTGGTGTAGACTTAATCCTTGTGGGTGACTCTATGGCAGTAGTTCTAGGGTATGAAACAACACTACCCATAACTTTGGATGAAATGATATACCACGCAAAATCTGTGCGCCGAGGAGTTAAACGCGCATTAGTGGTTGTAGATTTACCATTTTTAACCTATCAAGAAAGTCTCCAGCAAGCGATGCACTCAGCTGGGCGGGTATTGAAGGAAACGGGCGCTCAAGCGGTAAAATTGGAAGGTGGCTATCCAGCGATCGCTGAAACTATTGCTCGTTTAGTACAAGTTGGAATTCCGGTAATGGGTCATGTAGGTTTGACACCGCAATCAATACATCAACTTGGTTTGCGACAACAGGGAAAGAGCCAGGAAACGGGAGAAAGAATTTTAAATGAAGCGATCGCTCTGGAACAAGCTGGTGTATTTTCTTTAGTGTTAGAGCATATCCCCGCAGATTTAGCAATGCAGATTACGCAAAAACTGAGCATTCCGACAATTGGTATCGGTGCAGGAATTCATTGCGATGGACAAGTTTTAGTTACTTCAGATGTCATCGGACTTACAGAGAAACGTCCACCCTTTGCCAAAGTTTATACAAACTTGCGGGAGACGATTACCAAAGCTGTGCAAGATTATGCCTTAGAAGTGCGCGATCGGAAGTTTCCATAATAGTAGAATCTGAGTTGAGGCAAAATTTCTATGACTACTACACCTGAAATACTGCCAACTACCTTACCAGACCAGACTCAGTTACCTGAGTCTGATGGCACATTTGTGTTCGCGGAGCGTGCCGGAGGCAAAAATTTTCAAGAACATCCCCAAAGTATTCTGCTTACAGATTCGATTCAACCAATATTACAAAAGCGTCATCCAGAAGGTAATTATTGCATTGGTCAAGATTCTGGCATTTATTGGCGGATGACAGACCGGCCACAAAGAGGTGCAGAAGCACCAGACTGGTTTTATGTGCCTAATGTGCCACCACTTTTAAAAGGTCAAACACGACGTTCTTATGTACTGTGGCAAGAAATTATCCCACCTTTGATTGTATTGGAGTTTGTATCAGGTGATGGTTCAGAAGAACGTGACAAAACTTCTTGGACGGGGAAATTTTGGGTTTATGAGCAAGCAATTCGACCTGCCTTTTACGGCATTTACGAAGTGCGCCACAGTCGAGTAGAAGTGTATCACCTGATAGAAGACCACTATGAACTAGTCATAGAAAACGAACGAGGACATTACCCCATCAACGCCCTTGGTGTAGAGTTAGGTATTTGGCAAGGTCGCTATCAGAATCTGGAATTACCTTGGTTGCGTTGGTGGGATGAGCAGGGAAATTTATTACTCTCTGGTGAAGAAAGAGCAGATTTGGAAAGACAGCAAAAAGAACAAGCTCAACAACAGTTCAGAGCAGCAAATTTTAATACTTGCTGACCTATGACCATATTCAACCCCGCTCAAAAGGTGGAGAAATTACCTTTTAAAATCTTTGTTCGACTTGTCGATCTTGCAATGAATTTAAAGCTGATTCAACCGAAGCTATAGACATTTTGACTGGGGAAACAACGCCTCTATTTAATCCGCGTACACAGAGATGGTCTGATAATTTTACTTGGAGTTCGGATGCTACAACAGTTGAAGGTTTAACTATTATTGGTAGGGCGACAATTGTTTGCTTGCGAATGAATAATCCAGTTATACTTGTTGCCCGACGACGTTGGACAATTAGTGGTTGGCATCCTCCTGATGATTAATTTGAAGAGTTTCTTAGCATCTGCAATCAAGATTATCTGGATCTATAGCTAAAATCAATATTAACGCGATCGCTATCTCAACTAGAAATCTCAGCTAAAAACCCCATACTTGGAGGTGCAGCAATGGTACAACAAGTCACACCAGAAACCACCATCGAAGTCATCTACCCGGAAAGCGACGGACAGCCAATGGCGGATAATACAGAACAATTTGCATGGATTGTCAAAATTAAAGAAAATTTAGAAATCTTATTTGCATCGCTAGCTGATGTATTTATCGCCGGAGATTTGTTTTGGTATCCAGTTGAAGGAAACCCTAATATTAAACAAGCGCCCGATACGATGGTAGTCTTTGGCAGACCAAAAGGAAAACGGAGTTCTTATTTACAGTGGAATGAAGATAATATACCACCACAGGTAGTATTTGAAATTCTATCGCCAGGTAACACCCTCAAAGAAATGACCAAAAAATTGCAGTTTTACCAGCGTTACGCCGTGGAAGAATATTATATTTATGATCCTGATAAGAACGATTTAAATGGCTTGCTCCGTTCTGAAGATAGTTTTGAAGTTATCGAAGAAATGAATGGCTGGGTTAGTCCGCGTTTGGGAATCCGTTTCACACTGACACCGAATACCCTGGAAATTGTTTCTTCCACCGGACAAAAGTTTTTAAGCCCCGGAGAAATTGACCAGTTACGGGAACAAGAACGCCAACGTGCAGAACGGGAACGTCAAGAAAAAGAAGCGGCTTTACAAGAATTAGAAGCGGCTTCACAAGAAAAGGAAGCGGCTTTACAAGAATTAGAAAAAGAGCGCGATCGCTATCAAGAATTGTTAGCTAAACTCAAACAAAAGGGAATTGACACAGATAATTTATAATTGCTGCTGTTGATGGTGCGTTATGCTGTCGCTACTGATGGATACTTATGATATAGGAACTAAAAATTTAACTATGGAACAACAACCGATACAAGTAATTGGAGGTGGACTAGCTGGAACAGAAGCAGCGTGGCAAATAGCCCAAGCTGGAGTGCCTGTAATTCTGCATGAAATGCGTCCAAAACGCTTCAGTCCTGCTCATCATACAGAACATTTGGCAGAATTAGTTTGTAGTAATTCCTTTGGGGCAATGGCAAGCGATCGCGCAGCTGGATTATTGCACGAAGAGTTACGCCAACTGGGTTCTATCGTTATTTCTAAAGCTGATGAACACGCCGTACCTGCTGGTGGGGCGCTAGCCGTCGATAGAGGACAATTTGGCCAAGACTTGACTCAAACTTTAGCACATCATCCTTTAATTGAATTTCGCAGGGGTGAAGTGTCTGCAATTCCAGAAGGAATTGTGGTTTTGGCGACTGGGCCTTTAACCAGCCCCGATTTAGCCGAAGATTTGCGCCGCTTTACCGGGATGGAATACCTCAGCTTTTTTGATGCGGCTAGTCCGATTATTGTGGGAGAATCGATTAATCGTGACGTTGCTTTTATGGCATCACGTTATGACAAAGGTGAAGCGGCTTATCTCAACTGCCCAATGAATAAAGAGCAGTACTTGCAGTTTCGAGAAGAACTTTGTAAAGCTGAACAAACAGAACTCAAAGGTTTTGAACGGGAAACGGCGAAATTTTTTGAAGCTTGTTTACCCATTGAAGAATTAGCACAGCGCGGGGAAGATACCATGCGCTACGGCCCCCTAAAGCCAGTGGGATTGTCAGATACTCGCACAGTGGAACGTCCTTATGCTGTGGTACAGTTGCGACAAGAAGATAAAGCCGGTCAACTGTGGAATATGGTAGGATTTCAAACTAACCTGCGTTGGGGTGAGCAAAAGCGAATATTTCAGCTAATTCCCAGTTTGGAAAAGGCAGAGTTTGTGCGGCTGGGAGTGATGCACCGCAACACTTTTATTAATGCGCCTCAGCTAATGCATCCGACTCTGCAATTTAAAGAGCGTCCGACATTGTTAGCTGCTGGACAGTTGATTGGTACTGAAGGCTACACTGCGGCGGCGGCGGGTGGCTGCTTGGCGGGAATTAATGCAGCAAGATTAGCTTTGGGTAAAGAACCTTTGGTTTTACCACCAACAACAATGATGGGTGCGTTATTGGAATTTATTAGTTCCGCTTCGCCGAAGCATTTCCAACCAATGCCGCCCAACTTTGGGATTTTTCCCGAATTGGGTGGTGCGAAAATCAAAAGTAAACAAGAGCGTTATGGACGTTACCGCGATCGCTCTTTAACTGACTTGGCAAACTGGAAAGCTAATCATAATTAATGGGCATTGGGCATTGGGCATGGGGCATGGGGCATGGGGCATTGGGCATGGGGCATGGGGCATTGGGCATTGGGCATTGGGCATGGGGCATTGGGCATTGGGCATTGATTATTAACCAAATTCGGTGGCTTTAAGTCCCCCGGTTCAATAAAAAAGCAAGTATGTTAGGCGGGGTCTAAGAACAAAGTTGAGGCAGTCCGTTGCGGAGGTTTCCTCCGTTGTCGGAACTGCCGTCAGAGCGCCGGTTTCCGGCGCAAGTAAAGCCAGTTGCTTCAAGTCGGGAAACCCGACGACAGTCGCCTCAAGTCGGGAAACCCGCCCACGGCGCTGTCTCCCCAACGCACTGGTTCGACTTTGCGCTAAATCACCGTTACAAAACTTAATTACGAATTATTTAATTATTCTCCTCTGCCACTCATTAAATAGGTTTATTATCCTTTAAAATCTTTTGCAGAGATTTAGGTAAAATATATGGCTGATATTGTTGATATTGCTGTTACGGCTGAGTCTTTCAAAACACTGGTGGCAGCTGTACAAGCTGCTGGTTTAGTAGAAACATTAAAAAGTCCTGGGCCGTTCACTGTCTTTGCACCAAATGACGATGCTTTTGCCAAGTTACCAGCAGGAACTATCCAAACTCTGTTACAGAATATTCCCCAGCTAACGCGGATTTTAAAGTATCATGTCGTTCCAGGAAAGCTGCTACAAGCTGATTTAGCAGAACTCGGTACGCTTAATTCTGTGGAAGGTTCACCCATTAAAATTAATTCTTCTGATGGTTTTGAAGTTAAAAATGCCACAGTTTTAGCAGCAGATATTGAAGCTGATAATGGTGTGATACACGTTATCGATACCGTGATTTTACCGGGTTAATTCAGCTAGGGTGGGTGTTTTCCACCCTACTTATCCAAAATTTTTATCATTAACTAACTATTGGTAGTATCAAAACACAGCCAACTATAGGACTCCTATTTGATTTTTGAACAAATTAAGTACTAATCGAAAAGGCTTATTCCCTACTCCCCACTCCCTATTCCCTACTCCCAGCCTACGCAAGTCAGTTCAATAATCAAAGCGGATTACTATAGTTTAATTTATGTTATACTTGTAAAGTGATTACTCACTCATATGTTAATGTATATTTCGTTATTTTAAAATAAAATAAAATAAATTAAATTATTAAAAAGCTAACATCTATCCCAAAAAATTAATGCTCGATTTTAACACCTTAGCTGAGTTATCTCGTGGCAACTGCATAAGTATTTGTGCATTTCTCGTACCAGCGAACTTGCTTGTCACAATTTTAACGATAAGGCTAGTAGCTTTACGTCGCCCATCGCATCAAGTGTGGCAATCTGCTGGAATTGCTAGCTTTTTCGCTTCTGTAATGATACTGCACGTATATACTTGGTTCCTGATTGGCGTGGTGATGGCTCCGACTTATATCTTGCTGTGGCTAGCAATCATCTGTTTGGTGGCTAATTTGGCTGCAATTCTTTTTCAAAGACGCTACAATAACAGCCCTAGTCTTTCCAATAACGCCTGAAATCTACACGAGTTAAGATTGTGTACTCGCGCTTTCTGATGCTGTTGGTAACAGCCGCAATGACTCTAAGCTAAAACATATCTAAGAAAGCATATTTCGATTTCATGAAAATCTTGTGGGGTGGGCATCTTGCCCGCCCTAATTCTGCAACTTAAATGCCAATTAGCTTATTTATGCTGCGATCGCGTCAGCTAAATTTTAACTTTGTCTTAAACTTACTTTACAAACAGCTTTTTAATAAATCAGTATTATATTATCTTTATCAATTGCTGACCTAGCAGAAATACATTTGCTCATCTGCCATGAGTTTTGATGCATGAACAGAAGTTTATGACCTCAACCACAACTTACACTTACGATGCCAATGGCAATGTGATATCTGAGAACATAGACAACAACAGTGATGGGACAATAGACTCAGTTATTACCTATAGCTATAACCAGACATTTTATATCCATGACCGCAACGATGACGGCATAGCTGATCAAGTCAGAACCTCTACTTATGATCCTAACGGCAAGTTGACATCCCAAAGGTATGACGACAACGGCGACGGTATCGCTGATCAGGTCTACACCTACACTTATGATGCTAATGGCAAGTTGACATTGGTAAGTCGTGACACCAACGGCGACGGCATCGCCGATAGTGTCGAAACTTATACTTATGATACCAAGGGCAACCAAACATCCCACAGCAGTGACACCAATGGCGACGGCATCGCTGATGAGATATACACCTACACTTATGATGCTAAGGGGAACCAAACATCCGTAAGTCGTGACAATAAAGGCGATCGCACAGTTAATTATATTTACACCTATACTTATGATGCCAACGGCAACAAGACATCCGAAAGCGATGATTATAAAAGCGACGGCATCGCTGATTCTGTCAACACTTATACTTATGATGCCAACGGCAAGTTGACATCCGAAAGCTATGACAGGAATGGCGACGGCATTGTTGATTCTGTCAACACCTATACTTATGATGCTAACGGCAACAAGACATCCGAAAGCTATGACAGTAACGGCGACGGCATTGCTGAAAGTGTCAAGACTTATGATGCCAACGGCAACTTAACATCCCAAAGGTCTGACAGTAACGGCGACGGCATTGCTGATTATGACATCAGGTATACTTATGATGCTAACGGCAAGTTAACATCCCAAAGGTCTGACAGTAACGGCGACGGCATTGCTGATTCTCTCCATACCTATACTTATGATGCCAACGGCAAGTTGACATCCGACAGCGATGACTTGAACGGCGACGGCATTGCTGATTTGGTCAACACCTATACTTATGATGCCAACGGCAACAAGACATCCGAAAGCGATGACAAGAACGGCGACGGTATAGTTGATTATGTCATCAGGTATACTTATGATGCCAATGGCAACAAGACATCCGAAAGCGATGACTTGAACAACGACGGTATAGTTGATTCTCTCATCAGGTATACTTATGATGCCAAGGGCAACAAGACATCCTATAGCTATGACAACAACGGCGACGGCATTGCTGATTTGGTCAACACCTATACTTATGATGTCAATGGCAACAAGACATCCGAAAGCGATGATGAGAACGGCGACGGTATCGCTGATTATGTCGAAACCTATACTTATGATGCTAACAGCAAGTTAAGATTCTCTAGCTTGGACGACAACGGCGACGGCATCGCTGAAAGTGTCAAGACTTATGATGCCAACGGCAATTTGACATCCCAAAGGAATTACTCCGATGTCGAAACCTATACTTATGGACGCGCATCTGCCAGCTATGACTTCAACAACGATGGTGTAGTTGATGCAGTTGGTATCTACAGCTACGATTTTAGCGGCAAGCTAGTCTCACAGAAGATTGACAATAATCGTGATGGTATCATTGATCAAGTGACTGCTTACAGCTATGATGCTAACGGTCAACTGATCAGCAAGACTACCACAGAAGTAAATGTGCCTGATAAAACCTTAAACGGTGGCAACTCTAAAGACATACTCACTGGTGGGGCTGGCAATGACAAAATTTCTGGTAAAAACGGCAACGACCAACTTTTTGGATTAGCTGGAAATGACAACCTAGTTGGTGGTAAGGGTAATGACATCCTCAACGGTGGTGCTGGGCGTGATACCCTCACAGGCGGTTGTGGCACTGATAAATTTGTATTTAACAGCCTGAGTGATTCACTGCTGTCTGGCTTTGATAGAATTACTGACCTTAAAATCGGTGAAGATAAAATTGATGGTCTGAATGCAGTTTCAGCTGCTAATTTGGTTCAACTTGGCACGGTTGCAAGTCTGAATCTTTTCGATGTAGAACAGATATTGACTGCAACTGCTTTTGTGGCTAAAGGTGCGGCAACTTTTACCTTTGGTACAGGTAATAATTGGCGGACTTTTCTAGCACTTAATGATAGCACAAATGGATTTTCTGCTCTCACCGATGCCGTGATTGAGATTAGTGGCTACAAAGGCAACTTAACTAACTTAGCCATTGTCTAAGTTGAGTTATTTTGGAAACTTCCCTGGTGTTGTCGGGTTGCACTCACAAATAAATCAGAAAAGATCAGAACAAGCGATCGCTTGCAGGTCAAAAATCGGTTAGGCTATACCTCAATACAGTTCAGTTAAGCATTTCTTCCTTCTCTTCCTTCTCTTCTTTGCGTCCTTTGCAGTTCGTTAAAAAAATGACTTTTACAAAGAGTTTTAGCCTTAACCCAAACGTATTAGGCTATACCTTACCTAATTAACCGAGTACCGAGGGTTTTAGTCCCCCGGTTCAAAAAATAAGCAAGTTTTGGGTCGGGGTCTAAATCCCCGTCACAAAACTTAATTACGAATTACGAATTACGAATTACGAATTACGAATTACAAATTACGAATTATTTAACGCCTCTCCATTCATGCTCAAGGATGGCATATAGCCAAGAGTCTCGCCATTCTCCCTTAATCCAATGGTGTTCTCGCAAATATCCTTCCTGCTGCATTCCGATTTTTTGCATAACTCGTGCTGAGGCAATGTTTTCTGGGTGACAAGTCGCAAAGATACGATGTAAACCTAACTCCTGAAAACCAAATGATACAAACGCTTTTACAGCTTCAGTTGCATATCCTTGTCCCCAAAATTTCTTACTAAAACAGTATCCAATAGAGCCTATTTTGTTATCAGTATCCTTAACAGATATCCGACAGATACCAATTAATTGCTTTTGGGCTTTTAAAGTTACTGCTAAGGCAAAATGCTGACGGGGTTCTTCCTCTTGCAATGAAATCTCTCTTTGCAAAAAGTTTTTGGTATCTTCTTCACTATTCGGGCCAAAGATTAAATAACGCACAACTTCACGAGCGCTAGCATATTGATGAACCTCTTGCCAATCTGATTCTACAAAGTCTCGCAGTCTGAGACGTTGGGTTTCTAGCGGTAGATTCATTTGGGAAATTCTGCACGTAACTGATTAACTACCCGATCTAATCCCACCGAATGGGCGGCTTTGAACAATAAACGATCGCCTGCTTGCACAAATGTCTTCAACCTAGCCACCAAATCAGCATGAGTTGCAAAGCACTCCGATGGAATACCTTCGGCACTAAGGGCGATCACTTCGGCATCTTGTCCATCTACCAAAACCAACAAGCCGTCTAAATTCAACTTTCGCACTGTTTCTCCCACTCGCTGGTGCAACTGCTGCGATCGCTCTCCCAATTCTTTCATTGCACCCAATACGGCAATCTTCCGCTTTCCGGGTGTTTCTGCCAATAATTGCAACGCTGCAATCATCGCTTCAGGTGCAGCATTATAAGTTTCATCTAAGATTACCACATCATTGGCTAAGGTAAATTGTTGCGATCGCCCTGTGGGCATATCCACCACCACACCTGCTTTCAGGCTTGCCCAATCAATCCCCAACACCTTTGCCACCGCTAAAGCTGCTAAGAAATTAGTCGCATTGTGACGACCGGGTAGAGGTAGAGGCAATTGGATTCCTGCGACTTCCACAGTTTCGTGATCAATTAACTGCCCTTGGATATCCCCACCAGAAAAGCCGTAAGTCAAAACTTCTCCGTGCCAAACTGAAGCCGCCGTGGTCATTAATAGGGGATTATCGTGGTTGAGAATTGCCACACTATCAGCAGACATTTCAGCTAACAACTCACATTTTGCCTGAGCGATCGCTTCTTCGCAACCCAGTAACTCAATATGCGCCGTCCCCACATTGGTAATCACTCCGATGGTTGGACGCGCTATTTGCGTCAGTTCGGCAATTTGTCCTCTACCCCGCATCGCCATTTCAATCACGGCGTAGTCATCTTCTGCGCCAAGTTCTAGGAGAGTTTTCGGGACACCAATTTCATTATTATAATTTTCATAAGTTTTGTGAACTCGTCCCTTGGTTGCTAAAACTGCGGCGATCAATTCTTTGGTTGTAGTTTTGCCCACGGAACCGGTTATGCCAATTACAGGAATGTTAAAGCGATCGCGCCACCATCTGCCAATTTGTTGATATGCCTTGAGGGTGTCTTTTACCTGTAATATCGGAAATCCCGGATTTTCGTATTCAAAATCCACAATTGCAGCTATTGCACCCTTTGCGAGCGCAGTTGGCACAAATTCATGTCCATCAAACTTATCGCCTCGCAAAGCGAGAAATACTTCACCCGGCTTCAGAGTACGGCTATCTGTTTGTATACCGCTACTTACTTGTGTTAAAGCAGTTTCAGATAAGTTTACAGTCCGGGCCAAAAGAACTTCAACCAGTTGGGTTAGGGTGGCAGAACAACGCATAAGTAATTTACAATTTAAAGTTCAAAATTATAAAATCGGATTATGACACAATACTACATTGAACAACAAGATTTGCGACTTCTTGAAAAAGTCGGGAATCTCAGCCTAGTCAGAATAACATCAAAAATAGTGCCAAAGGAGTTAGGCTTCTTTGGCACGCTTTGTTTATAAGCTATTTATATAGTTTAATTAGGTATATTTTCTATCGCCCTATCCTCGGTTTTTAATCAAGGTTACTTGCACAATTTGTATTGCTATCTCATTAGAAACACCTAATGCTTGATATAAATCATTTAAGAAGTTTTTTTCTTCTTCAGGTTCAACGCCTTCAGCTAGAACTAAATCGGTGGCTACTGCAAAAGCTGCTTCTCGCAAGTCTTGAGATAGAGAATCTTTTGCTGCATTAAATAAAGCATTAAAATCATCACCCCGGAAAATGCCCAAGATTTTTTCAAACAGTCTGTTCATCATTTCGTCGGGATAACTTTCAAAAAGTTTCATCCGGGATAGCACAGAAGTGATAGAATTTGCTTGCTTAACAGAAAGATAACCGTCTGAGGCTATTGCCATCAAGATAATGACAGCAAAAGCTTCCTCTGGATTGAGTGCTGCTTGGGTTTGGCTTTCAGTGCCCAACGCAGCGTCGAATAGACCCATTGTAGTAACTCCTTGCTTAGGGTCTCAATAGCGCTACAGTTACCTGTGTGGTTGGTGGATTTCCAGGTAAGGCTGCAACGCTGTGAGACTTTCATGCTTTAGTGTTCCCAGGATTTCGTCACGGCGAACACTCGCACCCAATGGTTTTTGGCAATAACGACATTGCCATCTGTAAACTTAGCGTTCTCCTGTCTTTTCTATTGTTTCAATTACCGCTAAACCTATACCAGAAGCTGCTATTAACAGTACTCCTGATATCAAGTAGGCGTTTGTTAGCATTCGTAGGGCTTCATCGAAAAAAATATAGGTGGTCATTGCTTCACCTTTGGAAATTTGTGCTGCTAGTACTTTTTATTTCTCCACACCCCGATAGGTGAATTTCGCTGAGAAAGTGCTAGCAATTGCATCTTAACAAAACTTTAGCTCTTTCAGAACCCGCTCAAACTTTTTCTTTCTGAAGATTTGATGAACTTTACAAAAAAGAGCATTAGGCATTGCGTGTTATATCCAAACGAAAATCGCGTCTGGATACAATGCGTTAGTATCCAGACGCGATACCTGGGGCGGGCTATACCTACGCAAATGTGGTAGTATTTAACTTTTTGAACGGATAAAATTCTTTGTTTGAATTAGCAATCAGAGATTAGGAATTAGGATTAAAATAATCCTTTCTCAGTCCTCAATCCCCAACTTGCTGTGGTGAAGATAGGGAATCCTGGACGCGACCAGTTAAAATACGGTAAGCCTGCCAACTTACCGTTGATTAATCCTACAGAACGCGCAACTAGTACCGCAAGGCGGAATTCGGAATTCGGAATTCGTAATTAATTGTTTGCAAGGGTTTGAGACATTTCAAATGGGTGGCTTATTTACGCCGTGCGGTACTAGTATTATTACTTGTTTAGATAAAAAGCAAATAAATTTATTTATGGGGATTTCAATTTTGAATTTTGTCCTTTAAAAACGATTCTTACAGAACAAAAATAAGTGAATAATCGTGATCTAAACCACAACTATCCACTCAACGTTTACTAAATCCGGGTTACTAGAAAAAGCCCAATTAGATTATTGGAACTTGGGGAAGTTCAAACCAATTAACGTGACTCAGTTCCTTGATTGGGGCTACCTGCGATCGCATCCTCTCCTGGTGCTTCTGGTGTAGCACTGGGTTTAGCATCACTCTTTTCAGCATCGCCAGTTTTGCGGATACCTTCCTCGATGGGGGTTTGGTAGCCACCAGAAGCGGTAGGCGTAGTTTCTTGATTATTAGATTTTTGTTTTTGTTCTTCAGCCATGACTATATTCCTAATCATCTATTGTTAGTATTATCTTAAGAAAATTCGGGTGTGAGTACATCTATCCAGAATCTAGTTATAGCTGATTCGCCCCTCTATCGGAAGTATTGTTTAGTACTACTCATATCTGCTGACAAAAATCCATAAATATAGAATTTGTTAACCTGAGAACGCTTGCTGCCATTAAGAGAGAACTTTGAACGCCTTTGATGTCCAAGATGCTTTTGAAGTTGCTTTATTAATAGTTGCGGGGAAATGGCAAATGATCTGAGTGGATGTGAGTAAATAATATGGTGTGATGATTGTGAGACAAACTATCAGAGTGTAATTCATGAACCAGAGCAATCTATCGTTACCATCTGGGTGTATCCTCCGCAAAGCCACCTCTGCGGATAAGTGGTCGATTCGATTGTTGGTGTTCTGGGCCAAACTCGATCCAACCCAATTAAATTGGCAGCAATTTTGGGTAATTGAATGCGATACCTACGGCGGGCAAAGCCTACGCAATCTGGTAGCTTGTGGACAGCTACGTAATTTCTCAGGGGCACAAGAACTTGGTAGTTTGGTCGTTGTATCAGCTTGGAGAGGTCGCGGTTTGGCTACTTTGCTAATCCAGCATTTGATTAATACAGCAACGCAACCACTTTACCTTGAATGTTTAGGTGAGCGACTGGCGCAGTTTTACAGTCGCTTTGGCTTTGTGCCAATATCCTTTGAAGACTTGCCACAATTTCCCAAGAGAAGTGGCAAGTCTTCGCTCAAGGAGAAATTTAGATTCTCGCACTTAGCTAAAAGGCTGTTCAAAGTTCCTGTGGTGTTTATGGAATATCGAGGTAATTCGTAATTCGTAATTCGTAATTCGTAATTAAGATATGCAGAACAGGGCTGGATAAGCTAAAACACATCTAATTTGCTCAAATTTTCTCAATATCTTGTAGGGTGGGCATCTTGCCCGCCCTGATTATGCAAATTGAATCCCGATTAGCTTACAAACTGTTTTCAATCCTTTACTCTTCCCTATTTTCAAATCGGAGGTTTAGTAAAAATTGTCAGTAAGACAGGCCCTAGTAAATAGTGGTGATTCAAACACAATAGCCCAGCAGAGGAGCCAAGAAGTTGACGTTGATTAGGGCTGTAGAGTCTAATTCCACGGGGAGAGACTGGCAATAATTGAGGTTCTGTCTCTTTTTTAGAAGTAATGTCAACTAAATAAAAGCGTCCACCGGGAGAAAGTACCCGTGCTATCTCACTAACTACCTGTTTAGGTTCCAAATAGTGCAAGAAGCTGATAGTACTGAAAACGGCATCAAATTGACCATCAGCAAAGGGAAGAGACTCAGCTTTGCCCTCGATATAAATTAAACGTGGACGGTGGCGGTTGCTCTGTCTTGCTACTCGCAACATATTCGCAGATAAATCCAATCCGGTGCCTTGCATATCGGGAAACTGAGTGGCAAGGCGCTCAAGTAAGCGTCCAGTACCACAGCCGATATCAAGTACATTTGCTGACTCTGGTAAATCGACGTACTCCAGCAATCGTTTGTGAACGGCTCGATAAAACACTGAAGGAAAGAGCCAGTCGTAACTTGATGCCCACGCGTCAAAAAGTAGCTTTTTGTTACTGAAAAAGTTATCAGTCATCAGTTTTCGCAGCTTCCTTAAAGCTTCATGCTTTTTTAGCTTAAACGAAAACAAGCCCACACTCACCTGAAAGAGAGTGTGTGTAGTATGTCACCAAAGCTCGCCGCAGGCATCGCTCTTGTTTCTGGCGCTGGCATGTTTCGATCTCGCTTGTGGTCTGAATTACCGACTCGTGGATTTCCCATTGCTCTGGTCCAAAGGATGCACCTATTGACAACATTACCTTTTTATGAACTTATCACCAATAGTCGGAGACTAGAAACGAGAGTTTGAGGGGTGCGCTTAATCTGCATTGGTGTCAACTTAAGGTTAAAAGGGCGGTTTCTAACCGCGCGCCAGTTGCTTCAAAAGTGGCTCGCCGGACGCCAGTCGCCTCAAGTCGGGAAACCCGCTCTTACCGCCTGGCTCCCCAACGCACTGGCTTGTCTACACGAGGCTTAACCCACCTTTCCTACGGAATGCTACGCGAACGTGGGTTAAGAATCGTTGATTTTGCATTAGTCCACGGAGGTGGACGTTTGTGTAGCTGCATTCGCGTCAGCGTGCCGGAGGCTCTATTCTATTCGCCCTGGCTTAATCTGGGAAAACTACGCACATCATGGTCTCTTATATTTCACAGAATTAAAAATAGCGACAATTGTCCGCTAAGGCACATTTATAATTTACATCTGGGCATAAAATCATCATTTGTTTACATGATCCGGAGGATTACAACTTTATTTTGTAGTTATATACAGCAGAATTCAGAAGTAAAACAGGGTTTATACCTCGCTTTGGGACTAATCGTTGTGTACTTCACTTTCCTTGAAATCTGCTATATATTCCGATCGCACTAGGTCAAGCTTACAAATGAATCGGGTTGCTCGCCGTGGTGTTTCTTACTTACTGTGTTTGGGATTAGTAATCACTTTAACAGTTTTTTCACTCTCTTCACTACCTGTTTATTCGCAAAAAATAAGTCCTTTAACTACAGAAATTCGCGGCGTTTGGCTTACTAATGTTGCTAGTGGTGTACTATTTGTCCCTTGGGGTATTAACCGCGCTTTAAATCAATTATCGGCTCTCAATTTTAATACAATCTATCCTGTAGTTTGGAACCGAGGACATACTTTTTATAAAAGTGCTATAGCTAAAATGACTACAGGTTCGGATACTCAACCTTTGCTCAACTTCATGCACGGTGGACAGGATGTTTTAGCAAAGATAGTGACGCTTGCTCAAAATAAAAAGTTGAGAGTCATTCCCTGGTTTGAATACGGGTTCATGACGCCGCATTATTCACAATTAGCAAGGCGTTATCCCGATTGGTTAACAATTGGGCAAGAAGGTATAAATTCTATTCAAGATGCCCCACCGGAAGAAATCGAGAATGGTTTGGTGAATAAACAGGCTTGGTTGAATCCTTTACATCCGCAAGTGCAAGAGTTTATCCAAGGGTTAATTTTAGAAGTAGTCAGGGATTACGATGTAGATGGTATTCAGCTTGACGACCATTTTGGGATGCCTGTACAGTTTGGCTACGATCGCTTCACTATTCAACTCTACCAGCAAGAACATCAAGGCAAAAATCCCCCTGGTGATCCTTTTAACTCAGAATGGATGCGTTGGCGAGCAGACAAAATTACTGATTTCATGGCAGAAATTTATCAAGCTGTCAAGGCGGTTAAACCCAAAGTTAAAATATCTTTGTCTCCTAACTATCAAGCTTTTGCCTACAAATACTATTTGCAAGATTGGGAAAGTTGGGTAAAAAAAGGTTTAGTTAGTGAGTTAATTTTGCAAGTATATCGAAATGATAAAAACTCTTTTATCGCTCAACTGGAACAACCATCTGTGAAATTGGCTCAGAGTCTAATTCCTGTAGGTATTGGTATATCAACGGGAACGATGGCTAATCCTGTGAAAATCGCACAAGTTAAAGAACAGGTTAAGGTCGTGCGCGATCGCAATTTTGATGGGATCTCCTTTTTCTACTGGGAGAGTCTGTGGGGTTACATCGTACCGGAATCACCCCAACAGCGACGCAAAGCTTTTTTTGAGATGTTTCATCCTAAAACTGTCCGACTATTAAAACCAAAGAAACTTTGATGCCATTCGCGCCGGAAAATACTAGATTTCGCTTTACATTGCTGTGGACTTTAGCTACTTTTGGCGGTTTTTTATTAAGTTTACTCTTAATTGAAGTCGGCGAAAAGCCAGATGTTGGGGTAGTAGAAGCAGCTATCGGCGGAAGTGCGATCGCACTTCCTCAAGGTTGTCTTCTCAAAGAACCGATATTTTGTATCAGGTGGATTTTGTCAAGTCTTTTAGGTTGGAGTATAATCACCGCGATCGGTATTGGTGCTGTGGGTTGGATTGTACCTAGCACTCAGATTCTTCCTCTGAAAATCCTGTCTGGGGTGATTTATGGTGCCCTTGGTGGCTTGGGGATTGGATTGGCACAATGGTTAGCAATTCCCCAGCCGATGGCGTGGCGATGGATATTTGTCTCTTCAGCAAGTTGGGCTGTTGCTGTCCCCCTGGGTTCTGCTGTCGGGATGATCTTGCACCGCCTGACGCAGTTATTCTTAGGCGAAGTCATGGGATTAGCCATTACTTGGCTGCTGGTTGGTATGCTCACAGGAATGAATGCTCAGAAATTGCGATCCTAACTCTCCACTCCCCATATTAAGAATTATAAACTTAATTGATGTATACTGATGCTTGTACTGAGATATATGCAAGAATCTTAAGAAACTGTTAAAAATAAATTTCAGTAAGTTTGGCCTAACCTGCAAATGTATTTTCGCCTTCAAAAAGCAGGATTTGTGAAGCTGACTCCTACTTAGCTTTCCTAGATTTCTGATCAGAAGTAGAGAAAGATGCAAATTTCGATGAGCAACGGCTGACAAGACCTTGCTATAGGCGCTAAAGTGCATCTACTACAAGCGTAACGACAAGAGAGCGCCTAGAAAAGTCAGTAATACCAGACAGGGACTCTCGCATGAATATAAATCCAGTGGAATCAACTATAGAGTTGACAAAATTATCACCTCCTCAGATTCTCTTTGGCACAGAAGTAGATGAGAAAAGCAGTAGCGAGCAGTTTCTACTGAGCATGTACGATTCTGTGCAGGCATCAATATTTGTAGTGGATGTGCTGGAGGACGGAGACTTTCGGTATGTGGCACTTAATCCCACTCATGAGCGGTGCATAGGTATTCGCTCAGACGATCTCCGGGGGAAAAAACCAGAGGATATTCTCTCTCCCATCGATGCTGCTAAGGTGCGTCAGCATTATTCTGACTGCGTGCTATTTGGCAAAACTATTTCTTACGAACAATGTTTGCAATTCCAGGGAATTCCTACTTGGTGGAGTACGACTCTCACCCCACTCAGGGATGCTAACTCTCGGATTTATCGACTGATTGGTACTAGTAGCAATATAACGCCTGTGAAGCAAGCAGAACAAGCAGTTGGACTCCAGATTGAACGAGAGCAACTCTTAGAAGCGATCGCCGGACGGATTCACCAATCTGTAGAATTAGAGACAATTATCCAGAAGTCCACCAAAGAACTGCGGCAGTTTTTGAATTGCGATCGCGTGCTAATTTATCGCTTCGAGGCTGATGGCAGTGGACTAATCATAGCCGAATCAAGTGTGGCTCCCAGCGATCGACTATTGGGAAAAAAGATCACCGATCCCTGTTTCAGTCGCAAACATCGAGAACACTACGGACGAGGTTGCATTCAAGTTTTGGAGGATATTTATGCAGCAGGCTTGCATTCTTGCTATGTAGATTTCCTAGCATCTTTGCAGGTGAGAGCCAATCTAGTCGTACCGATTTTCCAAGAGCAAGATATGTGGGGACTGTTGATTGCCCAGCATTGCCACGAACCGCGTCAATGGCAGCAAACAGAAACCGATTTGCTCAAGCAGTTGGCAACTCAAATCGGCATTGCTGTTCGGCAGGCAGAACTTCATCGGCAGATCAAGGATCTCAAAGCCAAGATGGAGTCGCAAAAACAGAAGCAGATCAATCAGTTGCAGCAGGTGCGAAACTTTCAAGCCTTGGTGCAACGCATGACAGAACAAATCCGCGATAGTCTGGTTGAAACTCAGGTGTTGCAGACTGTTACCCAGGAATTAGCACAGTTATTGAACCTTGAACATTGCCAAATCGAACTCTATAGCACCTGCCAAACCCTGGTTACTATTGCCTACGAGTACAGCACGAACCTACCCCAGTGTCAAGGATTGACTAGACAGATTGCAGACCGTCTGGAAGTTTATCAGATTCTGTTGCAAAAACAACCATTGCAATTTTTGGAAATTGTTCCAGGATGGCAACCAAAGTTGTTGGTTATGTCCCAGATGGCTTGTCCAATTTTTGATACTCAAGGGATTTTGGGAAATATTTGGTTGACAAGACCATCACAAGAGGGCTTTGATGAATTTGAAATCGAGTTAGTGCAGCAAGTTGCAAATGAATGTGCGATCGCTATTCGTCAAGCCCAGCTTTACAAACAAACCCAGGCACAGGTAAAAGAACTAGAAAAATGCGATCAGCTCAAAAACCAATTTCTCAGAACTCTGTCCCAGGAACTGCGGACACCAATAACTAGCATCAGCCTTGCAGTCCAAACTCTCGAAAGTGTCCTCACACCAGCAGAAATATCAAATATAGAAATAGTTCCGCAACTATTGCAGATTCTGCATAACGAGTGTGGGCGAGAAAGCAAGTTAATTAACGACCTACTCACACTCACATATCTCGAAGCCGAACCCGAACCCCCAACTTTGATTGCCATTGACTTACAAAGCTGGCTTCACCCCATTGTCGAGTCTTTTCGAGATATCACCAGCTGTCAGCGACAACACTTAAACCTGACCGTTGATCGGGCGTTGCCGCCTTTAGAGACAGATATCACCGATTTGGAGCGGATTGTCACCGAATTGCTCAACCATGCCTGCAAATACACCCCAGCAGGCGAATACATCACAGTCTCCGCTCACCTCAGAGGGGATGCAGTAGAGCTTAATATTACCAATTCGGGAATAGAGATTACCAGCAATGAACTCTCACGGATTTTTGAGCCTTTCTATCACCTTTCCAAACATGATCCTTGGAAACATAGCGGTACTGGACTGGAATTGGCATTAGTGCAGAAAATGGTCAGACATTTAGGCGGCTCAATTTATGTAAAGAGTGCAACAGGTCAAACCACCTTCACCGTCAAATTTCCCCTTTAATTTGTTTTTTGGGCGCGGCACTAGCAAATCTGTCAGAAGTTTGCTATGATCGATATTCGTGTGGGTGACTAGCTCAACGGTAGAGCAGTAGACTCTTAATCTATTGGTTGCGGGTTCAAATCCCTCGTCACCCACTTCTTCCAGCCCTCCACAATTTACCTTTGCCTAAATCTTGACTAATTGGAGTTGATAGCACGCTCCAAAAGCCCCGACCTGCAAGGATAAACAACACTAAACCTTTGACTAATTTAAATAAAAACGCCTGTTGTCCAGTGGAATATCTAGTGTGTCCACTGGCCAGGTAAAATATGAAAAACTTTCCTTATGACTCACTATTACAAGCTAGAGGAACATACGCCCGTTGCTGTTGATTTTGATGAGTGGGTGACTTGGCGAACATTTGCTAATACGCAAGTCATACTTTCTGTCGTTTACGACTCAGTAAGTATCTCAACAGTCTTTTTAGGGATAAATCTTGGTAGCTCTGAACGCCCTATGCTTTTTGAATCACTGGTAACAGGAGGTAGCTTAAATGGGAAGAAACGGCTTTACACCGATTGGGACGACGCTGTAACAGGTCATTACAACTTGGTTATAGAATCTATCGCTAAAACCCCAGTGTGACGAAATGAAGATTATGCCCAATGCCCAATGCCCAAATTACTAGAGTGAATCCCCAGAAGAGTTATTGCCGGATCTTGAAATCGTTCGTTTGCCGCAAGAAGCCCTGAAGCTCTTTTATGCTGCCTTTAATGGCATTAAACTCGCCTTCCGATCTTTCCCACTTATGCTTAATTTGCTCTTCCAAACCATTATGACTTAAAAGATTTGCATCCTTATAATTGACATAATCCTGTAGGTGTATGTCAAACCGTTTGTCTAGCTCCTTAATTTTTTCAGCGTTGCTGGCGTGCAATTTCAAAGCTTCTTGGATGCCATCAACTGTAAATGAAATTTTATTTATTTTGCTAATAATGTTGATAGCAACTCCAGAGAGCATTATTAGGCTACCAATAATCCCTATAAATATCCCTGTATCTTGAAGTGTAAAGTCTGCTCTAGGACTCGTAGAAACAACAGCTATTTGGGCTTTTGTAATAATCATTTAAATCGTTGGAACTACCGCCGCTTTGATAATATCTAAATCTTGCTGAATAATGCTAATATCGTCGGGTGCGTCATATTGATAAACAGCTAAATTGCATGAAACAAACCACCCAGGGATATTGATTTCTATCTGATAATCATTCAACAAATTGTCAGTGATTACCAGATTAAAACGACTCAGAAATAATGGCTTTCGATCTTCAATATATATTTCACCTAGAGCCGAGTTAGCAAAACGAGAAACACTACCAGCGTAAAACCATTGCCTACCAACAGGAATCATTGTATTTACAGAAATTCCTAATACTGCTTTATTGAAAATTACCGCAGGACGAATTGGTGTAATTTTAGTGTAGTGATTACTTCCAGCAGTTGCTATCACTACACTAGGTATAGATATTGAATACATCAACTGCCAGTTAGATGCAGTAGATAAATTCAAGTTTCTAGTCATTTAAAGCAAACCTGCGACTCCTTCGATTATGCCTGCAATGTCTGCAATATCACCTGGGTTTAAAGTCGGAAGCCCTGGTATAATAGAGTTACTAGCACGATGTAATGCACCAGCCCATTGATATTTTCTCAATGTTGGAGAAATTACCCCATTAATATTTGCTGATTGTTTGCTACTTTTTAAAAAATCAATGAATTCATGAACTGCAACATTCTCTGATACACCAATTGAAATGCTTCCTAATTGGCGGCTATCAGTACCATTATTAGCACCACTTCTTTGTTCAGATGCCTTGTCCTTGGGAACTTTAATCTTTGTTCCTGCCTTCAAAAGAATGGTATAACTCTTAAAACGAAAACCTGCGCGCTTGGTAAATTTCTTGCCTACAGTGAATTTATTAGTACCTTTGAAAATACCATATATTGGATAAATTGGAGTTAGTCCAAACCAAAACCCAAACGGTTCTTTGAGCAACAATCGACCACCTAATGCGGGTATGTCATACTCAAGACGAGCGCCACGCACAGGACCTTTTCCACTACCACTAACAGCTTTAGTTACTGTATTAACTACACCTGCAACGTCTCCGGCCAAATTAATAATTTCACCAATACCAGCCATAATTTGCTTTCCAAAAATTTAATAAATTATAAATCACGTCTACCTTGAAAACTATAGGTTTCAAAATAGACTAGATTTAATTAAAGAAAGGTTTGAACGCCATCAACTAACTTTCCTGTAATCGCATTATCAGTTAAAGCAAGAGTCAACTGACCTATTACTGATTTCGTTTCATAATTTACAGCAGTAGTTGCACGATTAGAAACAGCAGCAGGATTTGCTGTATTATAAATATTTTCTAGCGATGTCAACAGAACTATTAAAGACATTGCTTGCTTTTCTAGGCTTGGATAGGCAAAAAATTCTGTAGCTTGTGCAGATCCTAATACTATAGGTGATGCCATAAAAATGTCGTAAAGTACTTTTTTAAGATAGCTTTATGATCTCAAAAAAGTCGTTAGTAAATACACTTAACATCTGGTTAACAGGGTCGTAGATACTTAACCCTCTACGAACTTTCTCGTTTATTCTCAATTAAAAATAAGCTACCCAATCGGGGTTGAGACTTCGTAAACCTTGCGAGAAATACTTAGCTTGTTTAGGGCGCATCTCTCTAATTTCTATTGGTTGCCCATTACGATCTCCTATTTTTGAAGTTGCCCCGCTCAAATAGCTTGGAACTATCCAAGGCTTTAATGCGCTAATAACTCTCAAGCATTCTTCTTTGTCTCTACAATTAACTATTAATTTTGAATTATCGCTAAGTGTTAATATTCCCTCACAATTACCCTTTATGTAGCTAACGATGGGCGATTGCAACCATCTAGATTCTGCTTGAGGGTGCGGGACTGTGATTGGATACCCTGGCGGACCGACTTTATCATTTTGAAGTAATTCACCAAATTGTAGAATTACCTGAGGGCGGTGTCCCTCTGGACGAATTTGCCACCATTCCGGCACTCCAGCAATACTTTCAATCTTTTTACATTGCAGTCCTTCAATGTTAGCTAATTGATTAAATTGTAAGATTATTTCATTTTCAGTCCCTTTAATAGCCCCAATTTCAATTAATTCAAATTGGGGTTTTTCTTCAATACAATTTTTGAAAACTTTTACAGGTATTTTGACAATTTCCACTTCGTCCTCACTGCTAACACCATCATCTCCTTTGTCACCCTTGTCACCTTGGTTTCCGGCATCACCCTTATCACCTTGGTTTCCGGTGTCACCCTTGTCACCTTGGTTTCCGGTGTCACCCTTGT
>NZ_JBALFC010000094.1:0-49508 GCF_036917755.1 Nostoc sp. | reverse complement strand
GCCCAATGCCCAATGCCCAATGCCCAATGCCCAATGCCCAATGCCCAATGCCCAATGCCCAATGCCCAATGCCCAATGCCCAATGCCCAATGCCCCATGCCCAATGCCCCACGCCCCAACTAAACAATCATCCACAAAAATTAGTAACAATTTAGTGGTGCAAGCGTTACATTTGAAAGAAATATATGTTACTCATCAGCTTGGAGAGCAGTGTTCCAATGAATACTTCTGCTTCTTTTCAGGGTGGCTCGTCTCCCTTTGAATTTTTTAAGTTTGATCTTACGATACCTGTATCTGAGAAAGTTCCGAGTCTTGAAGACCGATTTTCAGACTTTCCGCAACCCACACAAGATGCCGACTTACTCAGACAGCTATCGTTTATTCCAGGGTTGAAAGAAATTTTGATGCTGCGGCAGGTTCACGCTTTAGAACATGCTACTGTTTGGGTTCTTAGCGAATCAAAAAGTGCCTATCCTGCCAAAGGAGAACCCACTAACGTTCAACGAGATAACGAACTATTAGGCGGTTTGTCTACTGAGCAGGGATTCTACCTCTATGGTGAGGTGAATATTAGTGATTTGCGGCGTGCGGTCACACTTGCTCGACATCGCCTCACCAGTGGAGAATGGGATTTGGCTGTACATCCCCGTTGCGGCACAAATTTATCAGTAGCAATGCTCTTAACAGCTGGACTAGCTGTGGGTGTGCATCTGTTGTTACCATTTCGACCAATCGAGCAACTTATAGGTTTAGGGTTAGCTGCGACGACAGCTGCTGAACTCGCACCTGATTTAGGTTCTATGGCACAGCGTTACTTAACAACTGCCATTCCTTTTAACCTAACAATTGAAAATATTACCCGTACACGCGACGTTTGGGGGCGTGAGGCACATTTTGTGAAAGTGGGCTGGAGAGACTTCGGGGGATGAGAAGCATGAGGGAGATGAGGGAGATAAGGGGGATGAGGGGGACAAGAAAAAATTTTCTCCATAGTCTTCCCTATCTACCTCATCTCCCCCTGCTCTCTTATCCCCCCACTCCCCTAAAAAAATTATGAGAAAACTTTACTTTTTACTACCTGGTACAGATGGCAAATTTGCCTGTGGTGGTCTTTGGGCAGAATTAAAAGCACTTAATCTGGTTCAGCATTTCTGTAGTGCTGATGTTGTAACTTACCGTCAACGGGAAAAAGGTAAGCTTTTTATTGATGATTTGCTAAAAGAGAAAGATTTAAATGATGTAATTTTTGTCATCAGTTGGGGATTTGATATAGCTCAACTCGTGGCTAAACTTAAGCAATACAATGTCGTTTACCATGCCCATAGTGCAGGTTATCCATTTAGACTAAGAGCGAGTATTCCGATCATCACTGTTAGCCGCTATACAATGGGATACTGGGGAGAGAAATCACCCAATTCTCTCATTTATTATTTGCCCAATCAAATTTCTGATGAGTTTCAAAATTTAGGTCTGGAACGGGATATTGATGTTTTAGTTCAGGCTCGTAAGTCTTCTGAGTATTTAATTAAAGAATTAATTCCAGCGTTGCAAAAACATTGTAAAGTATTGGTTGTTGACTCCTATATAGAGGATTTACCTGGACTATTCAACCGAGCTAAGGTTTACCTCTATGATTCGGCTGAGTACTGGGCACAACAGGGTGTTAGTGAAGGATTTGGTCTGCAACCAATGGAAGCCCTTGCCTGTGGTTGTCAAGTATTTTCTAGTGTCAACGGTGGACTGGCAGATTACTTAGATCCGGGATTTAATTGCTATAAAATTGCTGGATATTCCCAAGAATATGATGCCCAACGTATTCTGAAAGTACTTAATTCTTCAGTAGAGTTTAGCTTGTCTGAAGATTTTTTGGTTGAGCATCGGACTGAAAATATTATTACTCGTTTCCAAGTTATTCTGGATGAGTTAAATGAGTTTTTTGACCACAAAATCCAGCAGCCTTCTAATATTAAGAGTTTGACAAGAATACGTATGTTAAAGTTATTTGCACAGAGGATATACGATAAGTTGGGGAAGAAATACTTTCACTTGAAATAGAGACTTCCAAATAAAAATATATTCAATTATTTATTGTGGGGTGGGCCGGAAAGCCATTAGTGTCAACTTAAGGTTAAAACCCATTTGTCAACGATAGGTTTTGTGAGAAACGAAGTATAAAGGTGAACTTTTTTCTGCCTTTTATACGCAAGCTGGGAGTGATGCTAATAAACAAAGCATTAATAGTCCCTGAAAAAGTTCGTTTTTTGTCCCTTTCAAACCGAATTTTTCAGCATAAATGCTTATTGACATAGTCAGTTTGAGCTTAACTTGACACCAATGGCATCTTGCCCGCCCAGTAACCAAAGGCGGGCAAGATGCCATTGGTGTCAAGTTAAGAAAAATAGAAACTTGTCAAGTGGCTAAAGCTCAGTAGTTAAACTCAACATAAGGGTGTTGAGAATAGCCATGAGTAAGCTACGGAAAAAACAAGGAAATCCAGACTTTCGACATCAGGTAACTTGCCCAGCCCCAACAAGTCAAGAGATAGAATCACGGTTGCTAGAACTGCTAACTCCAGGGACATTTGCCAATCTCAAAGGGGTAAAAGACAAAGAGCGTAGTTTGCGCGTAGGCGTAGCCCGCCGCTTGTATTTTTTCCATCGCGCACGATGCCGAAGGCGGGCTACGCCTACGCACAATTCACAATTACAACTTATCCCTTGGTTGGTTGAACATCAGCGTTCTATGGGCTTGGTCAATGCCATTCCTCAACGACATCGGCGCAATGCCTCAAGGTCGCTTTACATCTGGGCTGAGGCTTTAACTTGACACCAATGGCATCTTGCCCACCCAACTGAATTTTTGAGGAAGTGCGATCGCTTGAGTCTACTAACTCAATTCCGATTTTTCTGATAAGTTTTTCAGGAAGTGCGATCGCTTGAGTGTACTAACTCAATTCCGATTTTTCTGAAAAGCTCGGCGTCTGCGCCCATTTTCAAACAGAGGTTTTCGCAACGGTACTACCTCAGCTTCACTACTTTCGCGTGCTACCCGAATCAGCAACCCAGTAGCTATTAAGCTGGCAATCATCGAATTACCACCATAACTAAACATGGGCAAAGGTAAGCCAGTAGTCGGTAGAGAACCTGTAGCAACACCGATGTGGAGCAATGATTGTCCTACCATCAAAATCGTCACACCGATCGCTACCAATCGATGTACTATATTTTTAGCCTTCAGCGCCACGATTAATCCGAGAGTAGCGAATGTAGCTAAAAGTGCCAACAACACCATACTGCCAACAAAGCCAAACTCTTCAGCGAACACGGCAAAAATAAAATCGGTGTCCTGAATTGGTAAATAAAACAGCTTTTGTTGAGAAAGCCCATATCCAGCTCCCCAAGTTCTACCAGAACCCACGGCTAGTAGACTTTGCACTAACTGGTAGCCATCTCCTGTAGCATCCGCCCACGGATTCAGGAATGACATCACCCGTTTACGCTGATACTCTTTAATACTAATACTGAGTATGGCCAACATCACTCCACCAATTGCTGTTCCTCCCAGATACTTGTAAGGTAAGCCAGCAGCGAGAGCAATTAGCCAGATAGTCATGCCGCAAAGTGCTGTTGTACTCAAGTTAGGCTGGGCAAGAATTCCTAAAAGTACCAGACCGAAAATACCCAACCAAGACAAGCGAACCCGCCAACTGATTCGTTCCCACTGACCAAAAAGCCGCGCACTTTGCAGCACCAAAAAGGGTTTAATTAATTCTGAAGGTTGAATCGGAATTGGCCCGATCGCAATCCAACGCGCTGCGTCAAAAGCCTTTTTTCCGAATCCTGGGATCAGTGTGACAAAAATTAACGCCAAAAACAGCAACAAAAACCAATGGGATAGTCCCAAAATTTTCTGCAACGGTAAATTAACAATAATATTGAATCCGATTAAGGAAACTAAGACCCAAAGCAGTTGACGCTTAAAGTAGTACAACCCATCATGTTGACGGGCGTCAGCGACGGGATAGGATGCTGAAAATAGCATGATCAAGCCAGCGAACAGCCAAATCAATGTTAACCAGCGCAACAACCGCGCTTCTAATGCCCAGTTGGAGACGGAAATATCAAAAATTGGAATCAGGCGGCGTAGATTCACGATCAGTACAGGTAAAAAGTTAGGAATTAGGAGTTAGAAATAAAACTCATAAATCATAACTTATAACTCATAAGTAGGCTTTGCAACTATAAATCTTAGGGTTTTCAACTTCAATACACCGCTCGATCAATATTTCTGAAAAATTGCGTTGGCCATGCCCGCCGAATGCGAGTGCGTCTCCTAGAGAAGGCATCGCCCCACCGAATGCGAGTGCGTCTCGTAGAAAAGGTATCGCTACTCAGGGTTCATAAAGTAGTATTTTCTACTTTGCAAAGATCCTTTAACAGCGATCGCTCGAAAATATGAGCAATACTTCCGAATTTGCAACGAGTGTGGAGAACGTAAACCATGCGGTTGGATGCCTAGCCAACTCATCTGTCAGAGTTGCGCTGAGAGGAATCACGGTGTTATTTATTAAATACTTAATTACCAGATTTTTTGTAGTATCAATTCTCAACAAAAAAGAGGTCTTTGCTGACCTCTTACCAATTCCCTAAAATAATGTTGTATTTACAGAATTACGACAAGCCAGTATTAGCACCTTGCTTACCAGTTACCAGCTGCACCTTGATGATTTTGCCGCCTGCTTTTTGAATGCGTTGCTGTTCGCGGAACCAGTTCTCATAGGGAACTAGCTTAGTGAAGTAAGTATTTTGCAGTTCGCGTTGGGTACGAATTCGGGTTTGGCTGGGAACTAGAGCAGTAATTTTAAACAAACGGGACATATTCTGAAAATCTCCTGTATACTTTGTGAAAACTTTTTTTATCTCAAAATCTTGAGTGCAAATCTTTTAATCATTCAAAGGCTGGAAATCAAACATCAATACTAGACCACCAACACTCATCAATGATAATTTACCAAGATAAGCAATATAACGTTCTAGCACTCACGGTTGATTTCCAGACCTTAATAAAGCCGCACCTAAATTCTTAAGCGCAAACTACCTCTTAGCTTAAGCCAGAAGAGATATAGTCTAAGTAAACACCGACTTCCTTACCAGCATCAGAACCTACCAAGCTGGCGGCTACTTCCTTGATTGCTTGGATAGCTTGCACGGTAGCACCGACGGGAACGCCTAAAGAGTTGTAGGTTTCCTTCAAGCCATTTAGCACACGCTCATCTAGGATGGAAGGATCTCCAGCCAACAAAGCGTAGGTAGCGTAGCGGAGGTAGTAGTCTAAATCACGGATGCAAGCAGCATAGCGGCGGGTGGTGTACATATTGCCACCGGGACGGGTGATGTCAGAGTACAGCAAAGATTTTGCTACAGCTTCTTTGACGATCGCAGCAGCGTTAGCGCTGATGGTGCTAGCAGCACGTACCCGTAGTTCGCCTGTGGAGAAGTAAACTTTTAGCTTTTCTAAAGCAGCGCTGTCAAGGTATTTACCTTGAACGTCTGCGGAGTTAATGACAGCGGTAATTGCGTCTTGAGCCATGTTGTTAATTCCTTATTTCCAACCGTATTGCAATACTTCTGTTTCAGTAGGTAAACAGCTTTACCCTATCCTAGAAGAGCGCCAACTAGGTAGTCGAAGTAGCTACCAGCTTCACTAGCGTCATCACCAGATAGCAGGCTAGCAGAGACATTCTTCAGCCCACGGATACCTTCAGCAACACCATCGATAGGAGTTCCCAAGGACTTGTACAGTTCACGGGCACCGATAACACCAATTTCTTCGATGGGGGTAACATCACCAGCAACGATACCGTAGGTAACGAGGCGGAGGTAGTAATCGAGGTCACGCAGACAAGTAGCGGTCAATTCTTGACCGTAAGCGTTCCCACCAGGAGACACAACATCAGGACGCTTTTGGAACAGTTGATCGCCAGCTTGCTTAACAAGCCGTTCACGATTTTCTGACAAAATTTGAGCAATCCGCACACGGCGCTCACCACTTGCAACGAAGGATTTGATCCGATCTAACTCACCAGGGCTGAGATAGCGGGCTTCTGCATCAGCATTCACGATAGCTTTCGTGACAATACTCATTAATGGATTCCTCCAATACGAATGAAACCAGGATTTGATTAAACTGGCGCGACTTGAAATTTGGTTTACTGAGTTTGTTTTCTCGTTCTTTTAGACACAACAGTTTGATAACTGCTACGGCTGATAAATTACGAGTTTGCTTGAGTCAACATAAGTTCACAAGCTTTTAAACTCAGTTACCTTCCGCAAAACATTTTCCGGCATTCTGTTGAGCATTTATGACTGCTCTTAACACTTTGTAATATTGCTTTTCAGAATTTACCGTTTAACTGCAATCTGAGAGCGTTATTACGAAAGGTTACGAAGGGGCATTGGGCATGGGGGATGGGGCATGGGGGATGGGGCATGGGGCATTAACTCCCCACTCCCCACTCTCTACTCCCTACTCCCTACTCAACCGCTACGCTGCCGAGGTAGTTACCTACTGGCAGAGATGGGAAGCGGTTGTAAGGCACAACATCTTCACCGAAGTAGCAGCTATATTCTGGGCTTTCGACTATTGCTTCTACAGCAGATGACAAACCGCTATCGGCTAGCAGCTTGTTATACTGGCTAATTTCTTCCTGAGTTGCGGGTGTACGCCCCAACAGGTGGCGGAAGAGGAACTCAATCACCTTGGCATGAGGATAAGGTGACAAGAAGCGCTGGCGATAGATTTGGGAACTGGCTAGTTCACGCACAAACTCCCGGACGGAAATTTCACCATTCTGGAGTTTGCCGTCTAGGTCAGTACGGCGGAAACTATCAGGCACTTCACCGCTAAATACATCCAACACTTGCCGATAAATGGCGTTGATTGCCTGTTGTTTTTCGGCTTGGTTGGTGCTTTCCGTTAAACGGTAAATGCGTGCATTTTTACGCACATCTAGTTCCACGGATTGTCCGCTACCATCGTTGTAGGAACGACCCAGTTCCGCAAAGGAGGGCTTGTTCTGGTTTATACCATTTGTTTGCGCTGCAATATCTGCGATCGCCTGTACCACGAGCGGTGTATCGTTACTAGCTCCGACGCGGGCTTGCACTGGCTTAAAGCTCGGCACAACTACGTCATCGTTTTGCTTGGTTAGCTGGTTGTACAGCTTCTCCGTATTCGGGAAGTTTGCCGCAGGTAGGGTCGGGAAACGACGGTAAGGCACCGTATCTTCACCAAACACTTGGTTATATTCCACACTATCTACCAGGGCACCAATAAAGGCACGAATACCTTGAGTAGCCAAAATCTGGTTATACTTGCGGATTTCTGCTTGGTCTAGTGGCGCACGTCCGAGGAAGTGTTTGGTTCCCAACTCAATTACTTTGGTGTTGGGGTAAGGTGTGTAGAACTCTTTCAGGTAGAGGTTAGAGTAACCCAAACCTTCAATAAATTCCTTCACACTAATTTCGCCATTCCCCAGCTTACTTTCCCATTTAGTAAATTCGTTTTTAGCGATGTAGGGTGCAATATCCCGCTCAAAAATCTGACGATAGGCAGCGCTAATCAAAGTTTTTACTGCAACTTTGTCACTAGTATTCGCCACCAACTTGAAGATTTTGGTTTGTTCTCGTTGCTTGCTGACACCTTGGTTAATGCGGAACTGAATATCTGGTTCTGACCGATTTTCTGTGACTGTACCCAGTGTCACAAAGCTCGGCGTTACTTCCTTCTGGACTTTCGCGGCAACATCATCACGAATGCTACCAACGCGCAATTGTCGCCCTGATACACCACCAGGAGTCAGATACCGTTCGTAAGGAATTGTATCTTCACCAAATGCTTCGTTGTATTCTACGCTGTTAATAATCGCATCAACTACCGCGTAAAAGCCCTGTTTAGCGGCGATGTCGAAATACTTGTTGATTTCTTGACGACCATAGGTTGGACGACCCAACAAGCGGCGGTGAATATACTCGATCGCTTTACAAACATATAGCGATGTCCAGTAGAGATTGCGGAATACATCCGACTTAGCCAAACCACGGATAAACTCCCGCACGGAGATGTTGCCGTTTTCCAGCTTGATTTCCAATACCTTCTGGCGCTGACCTTCGTAGACATCGCGACCGAAAACTTGCAGGTAAGCAGCTCTAATCACTGCTTGGGTGGAGCTTTCGGAGTATCTGACGCTAGAACCTTTGGCAGCCTTTTTACCAATAGTACCAGGCAGTTGATCTAACTTGAACACCTTCGGACCAAGAGTACCAGGAGCTTCACCCCGCGCCTTGGGATTACTATTTTGGTTATTAATCCCTGCCCCTTGGTGAATCAGGATGCGTTTGGTATCCTTACCAAAAGGAGCTGGACTGGTGCTGGGGTTGCGAGTTTCTTTCGGGAAAATCGCCCCAAACTGAATTTCCAAGGGGTCATTACCAGAACCGTAAGGATGCTGATCTGGTAGGGGTTGCTCGTAAGCGGCAAATGTAGTGATGAACTGAGGTATCTTGCGGAAAGGCGCACTGTAGTTAAACAGGTCTTGCTGCGGTCCCCAGTTGCGACATTCTTGTGCTTCTTGACCCAGACCCCGGAGGTAGGGTACCGTTTCTTCACCAAAATAGTCGCCGTATTCAGCAGAATCTACTAAGGCATCTACCAAGGCTGCTAGACCACCCTTAGAAATAATCGAAAAGTATTTTTGTACTTCTTCGCGGCTACTTGGTCCCCGTCCCAAAATGTGACGGAAAGCTAGTTCGATGACTCGGCTGTTAATAAAAGGCTGGTAAAACTGTTTTTGGTAAAGGGGAGATTTAGTTAGACGACGGACAAACTCTTTCACAGAGATGTCGCCATTCTTCACCTTGGATTCTAGGTCAGATATGGACAAGCTATAAGCACGGGTAATGTCGCGCTCAAAGATTTGCCGATATGCAGCTTTGATTACCTCATTTTTTTCGCTAGCTGATAACCCAGTCTTCATCACAAACTTGGGACGCCGTTCTGCCGCATTAAAGTAAATTTGGGGCAGTTGCAACCCTTGCTGGTCGCTAGAGGGGCGTTGGCGCAGTTTATTTGAAGGTGTGGCTGCTTTGAATTCTGTTAACAAAACATCCATGTACTGAGACACAATCTCTGTAGCCTCAGCATCGTTGCGGAAAAAAGAAAGTGACCCGGCTTTGATTTCCTGCAAAGCTACCAGCGTTGCTTCACCAGAGCAGGCATTTTCAATTATTTCCCGCAAACCCCGTGTATTCACCGCTATGATGTTGGGGTCGCCAGCAACGATCGCATAAGTAGCGTAGCGCAAGAACCAGGATAAATCCCGCAAGCTCTTGGCCATGTTGCTCGGACCATAACGAGCAATGTTAATTGGTCTGAAACCTGCGGGTGTTGGGCCACTGGGGGATGAGTTAAAGATTGAGCGTAAATTTTCGAGGAACCCACCACGACTTTCAACGTAGGTTACGGTTCCCAGTTGCATCCCTTGTTGAACATTAGCACCACCACCAGCAGTTACTAGTTCTGCTTCTCTAGGCTTTTCTAAAAAAGCCATTGGCGAACCACCGACAAAAATCCGGTTGGCAGCCCGAGATACGATAATCTCGGCATTTTCCGTGAGCGTCTGGGAAATTTCTAGACGCTTTGCACCAGATGCAAAATAGCTTGCCAGTTCATTTAATTCACCACTTCCCAAGAAACGGTCTTGCTGCTCCGCTTGGGTAATTGTAGCTACTGCTAGGGTTTGATATAGTTGCGGACGCGCAACTGAGCTTCCACCACTCGCCTTAACACTCATCGGATTTGTAAAACTCCCATCATAAGCGTTTATGTGTTAAGTCTGGATCGTTTTGAGGCTTGACACATCGGTGTGTCTATGCTTTATGAGCTTGAGAGTATTGCCTGCAAAACTGCCAGTAAATTAACCCAGTTAGCTTTTAGATTAGAACGTTTTGCGTTCTCAAGGCTGGTTTATTAAGAAGTGTGTAGAACCTCGATCTTGAATGTATCCAGTCTTAAGAATGGGTACTATTGTTTGGCTGAGACAAAATATAAGTTTTGTAACTACTTTTCGGTAGACAGTGGACACCAGACGATTATTGCAACTGGTGCAAAATCTCTGTTGAAACCAAACTGACTTTAGCAACGTCAGTGGATAGTAGTCATTAGGGGATATTAAGTTATTTTTGCTACTACTAGCTTTATGTTAATAAATAACGCCATCCGGGAAATAATTCTCAAATTATGGTGGTTTTAGCTTTAGCTATTAGCATTCTTTAACAGGAAAATACTATGCTCAAAAGTTCTAAATTTAACTATTTATTCAATGTTACCCTGTCTGCGAGCGCAATTATCTTGGCTGTCACTCCGGCAAATGCGCTTCCAGAACAAAACATCAATACCGTTGTTAAATGGGCAAAGACCAGACCTCAACTACCAACTCTGAGATACAACAGCGAAGCCCACGGCTACGAGGGTACAAAGGGAAAATTATACTTTTATGCTGATGTCACTTCTGAAAATGGGATAGTGACTAAAGAAGGAATAACTGTGAGTGGTGACTCAAGCCTGAAATTCACCACAAAAAATGCTAAAGCAGTGAAATTGTTACAAAATATTTATAATTTTAATATTGCCAATGACTTCCAGAAGTCTCGATATGTCACCAAAGTTGGACGTGACCAGTTTTATCGCGGGCAAAAGTTGGCTTACATCGCTGCTGAGGTACAGGGTGGGTCATCATTGCAGATAATTCCTTTGAATAAGTTGCAGGGATTTATAGATAATGCCAAATATTGCCAAACCAATCAGTGTGACATTTAATTAACCCTGTTTTGAAATTTGACATTTTATGCTGAAGGGGCGACGTAAATTTCTCGGCTTGATTCCTGGTTTCGTAGTAGCTAGCAGTAGCAGCATACTTTTGAGTTTCAATACCCAAAAAATATTAGTAATGATCGTTTTGGCGATCGCCTTTTTCTTCGCTAGTATTATTCCTGTAAGAATAGCTGTTGCACTTCATCAAGCCCCAATACCCCAGGCTATTTTAGTCTTAGGGGGTGCTTCCGAAAGAATGGAGTTTGCTGCCCGATTTTGGCGATCGCATACTAATGTAGATATTTGGGTTTCCGATTATGCTAGGAATCTGGATGTTAATCGCCGTATTTTCCAACAGTTTGACGTTCCGAATCAGCGGTTACACTTAGATGGTAGAGCAACGGATACTGTGACTAATTTTACGACTTTGATAAAAGATTTTGTCAGGCAGAAGTTACAGCATATTTATCTAATTACATCCGATTATCACATGAAGAGGGCAAGAGCGATCGCCGCGATCGTTCTCGGTAGTCACGGGGTTGCAGTTACACCTGTGGAGGTTCCTTCGCTAGGAGACAAGTCAGAAACCTTGATGCGGGTGTTGCGAGATTGTGGGCGATCAATTCTGTGGGTTGTGACTGGGAGGACGGGAGCTAGTTTTAATCCGCGTCTTGAAAAACTATGATTTTGTCTACTAAGCACTAAATACCATAGTAAGATTTGAACCACGATGTAAATTTATCTAATCCTACTTCAATTGGTGTACTCGGTCTGAACCCGACATCTCGAACGAGATCATCAACATCGGCATATGTGATTGGAACGTCACCCGGCTGCATTGGCAAAAAGTTTTTCTGTGCTTTTTTACCCAAATGACTTTCTAGCACTTCAATAAAGTGTAGTAGTTCTACGGGTTGATTGTTGCCGATGTTATAGATTTTGTAAGGAGGAATCCTCCCATCTAAATCTGGTGTAGGGATTTTATCAATAACTCTCACCACACCTTCAATAATATCGTCGATGTAAGTAAAGTCTCGTTGCATCTTGCCATAATTGAATACGTTAATTGGTTCACCTGCCAAGATGGATTTTGTAAAGGAATAGTAAGCCATATCAGGACGACCCCAAGGCCCATATACCGTAAAAAAGCGTAGTCCTGTAGCTGGAAGGCAATACAGATGACTGTAGGTGTATGCCATCAGTTCATTAGCTTTTTTTGTGGCGGCATAAAGGCTGATGGGGCGATCAACATTGTCGTTTACAGAAAAGGGGATCTTGGTATTGGCTCCGTATACAGAACTTGAAGAAGCAAATACTAGATGTTTGACTTGGGAATGACGGCAACCTTCCAGAATATTAATGAAACCGCCTAAATTGCTGTCTGTGTAAGCATGGGGATTTTTGATGGAGTAGCGCACGCCTGCTTGAGCAGCTAGGTTGACTACAATATCAAACTGATGATCTCTAAATAATTTTGCTATACTTTCTCGATCTGCTAAGTCTAATTTATAGAATCTAAAGTTCTTATTTTCTTGTAGTTGTTGAAGGCGATCGCATTTTAGTTTAACATCGTAATAGTCGTTTAAATTATCTAAGCCGACAACTGTATCGCCTTGAGATAGCAGTTTTTGACAGAGGTAAAAACCAATGAAGCCTGCTACACCTGTAACTAGAATAGAACTCATAGTCTTATCTTTTTTTCTTAACTTTGTCTGCTAGTACGCGATCATAGATTCCTTCGATTTGTTGCACCATTAAGTTAGCATCAAATAGTTGCCGTGTAAGTTTACGGGCATTGTTCCCCAGTCTTTCTCTTTCTTCTGGATGTTGCAATAAGTAGTTTAAATGTTGAGCTAGCAGTTCTATTTTCTTTGCAGGAAATAGAAAGCCTGTTTCATTGTGATGTACAATTTCGGGAATGCCATAGATGTTAGGAACAACAACGGGCTTTCCGACCAGCATAGCTTCAGTCATGGCGCGTCCTAAGCCTTCCCATAGAGAGGATAGGGCAAAAATATCGGAAACTTTCAGAATTTCAGGAACATCTTCTCGTGAACCGAGGAATCTTACTTTATCTTCTATACCAAGCTGTTGAACTTGACTTTTTAGACTATTAAGGAGGTTGCCATCGCCAACTAACAGTAACAGAGTGTTGGGATAATTTTCTAGAACTTTGGCAAAGGCATCTATAAGAAAGTAAGGAGCTTTTTGTTCGTCTAAGCGACCTACTATGGAAATTGTTTGCCAACCTTCAGGAATTTTCAGGGTATGTCGAGTATGTTGGAGATTAGAGGGACGATCTAATTTGGCAAAGTCGATGCCACTGTATACTGTTTGTGAATTGTCTAAGCTGAGAATGTTAAGCTTTGCAGCTTCTTGACGGTTGAGTTCGCTAACAGTGATAAAAAAATCTGTAAAAGGACGAACGCTGCGTTCTATATTGATATAGAATTGGCGTTTCCATTTAGGCATAAAATCATGAAATGGAAAGCCATGAATAGTATGTACAACAGGAATTCCTACTATTTTGCCAGCCCAACGCCCCAAGATTCCTGCTTTGGAACTGTGGGTATGGAGGAGGTCGAATTTTTCTTGTCGAAGTAACCTTACAACTTCGATTAGCGTCGCAATATCTTGTAAGGGACTGAGCGGATTAACAAGATTAGGAAGGGGGTGAAAAACATCTGCTGCTTTTTGTGCCCGTTCTTGCCAGAAACCATTGGGATTAGAGGCGAGGTGAACTTCAAAATATGAGGAATTATGTTTCTCTAGAGTTAGGAGCGTATTGTCTTGTGCCCCCCCCATAGTGATACTAGTAATTAAGTGTAGAACTTTCATAGTTTAAACATAAGGAGAGTCCAAAGATGGTATTGCCTACAACTTAGCGATAGATGTTCTGCCCATTTACTTCTAATAGGCTGATTGTTTGAAGTTCCGATCCTATAAATGGTTCAGGAATACGAATTCATTCGTTCTTTTGCAAACCAGTAGGCAAAAGTTCAGGATGAGTATTCGTACCATTCCAGGTGAGAAAACATTTATTGGACAAGCCACTACAGCCCAGATAATCTGCGTTGCAGGGTAGCTTTAAATAAAAATGGTAGTCCCTTAAATATCTTCAATAATTTTAAATAAAACTTACCCTTTATAGTGATGCCACGATAACAGTTAAAAGTTTTGACGATTTCTCCACCAAATTTCTCTTTAAACTTGTTAATGCCTAGTTTCTCCTCATCTGTATTACCAGCATACCAACCTCCCCAATCATAAATCCCAATTCCTGAATTTTTGAATCTCACTATATCCTGCCAGTGATGGTAACGATTTGCCCTTCCTAAAATTGACTGATAAGAAGTATCGTCATTTTTTTTGAGAGACGCAGAATACAACAAACGCACTCTATTTTGACTACGATAGTAAACATGCCAAACCAGAGGAGTATCATCTTTAAACTTAACACATGAAATATCGATAAATCCAGCTTCTGCGCGTTTTTTTAGCTGACTTCTATTCATCTTTGATAAACATTTTTGTAAAGCAAATAAATCATAGAAATCAGAAAAAATATTGAGAATATCAGAGTCAGGTTGTTGCCAATATTCATAAACAATATCGTCTTTTTGCTCTGCTCGCCTAATCTTATATTTGTCATTCTTACCTATACTTTCGTAGAGTTCATCATGACTTTTAGTTAGGTCTATCAGTATTGTGTGAAATTCATCAGACTGAACACCCTCAATTGAGTGCGTCCGTTGCATATAATGGAGTGCATCTACATCATGTAGTTTGCCCGGTTCTTCATCAAACCAGACTTCACCTACTGAAAAAATCAGTTTCTTTGTGACAATAACCATCTTTTATTTCTCCTATATCATTGATTAAACTGATTGAAGCTGTATTTTGCAGTAACAGTTTTGAACTCAAATCACCTGAAGATGAACCTGTTAAAAAGCATAAGCATATTAGTACCAGATTTAACCCCGACCATCTACACAAGCAATCCATTTTCCGTCATGGATGAAATGAGGATCGATGTGGTGCATACCACCGCTATTCCAACCAGAACCACTCGGTTTCAACACTAAACTTTGTTCAATTTCTCGTTCTTGATAATTTGTAGTCGTTAACTCGGTAATCTCAAATGCTCTTACTTGAGTACCATAAGTTGGCTGACAGTCTTGGGTAAAACGAAAAATTTTATCATTCATCAGCAAAACTCTACCAGATGGTCTAGCTATGTGTGCATTGTTGCTGACAATTGGACTCTTTGGGTGTTCCAACCAAGAACCGACCAAATCTTCTGCATAGTAAAGACGCAGGGTGTCATGTTTGTGATCAGAGTTAGTTTCAGTAAACATCCACCATTTGTCAGCGTAACGGAAAATAGAGGAATCTACAAAGAATCCATCATTAAGGAGATTGCCAACAAAACTCCATTCTGTGGGAAAATTTGATGCCTTATAAAGTCGGATTGAGTTTGCTTGGTGACTTTCGGGAATCAAGTAATATTCATTTCTCCATTCAAAAACGTAGGGATAAGATAAGTGAAATGGTTCGGCAATTACAATCTGTTGATACTTCCAATCTATTCCATCCTCACTAGTTGCAAATGCAATTTCTCCTCGACGTGTACTTTGATTCAAAACCTCAAAAAACATGAACCAGGTTAGCCCAACTTTAATCATAAAGGGGTCTGCAACACATTCGGCTCTGATATCTGATACATCTCGACGAGTCAGTACGGGATTTTTCGCGCCCTTAGAACTGGCTAAATCAAAAGGAGATTCGCCAGAATAAATGCCGATAGACCACCTGCCCCTCTTATTTAATGCCCCTAATGGCAGTTTATTTACTATGGGAATAGGCAGACTATTAACTAATGTATAGTGCAATTCTTTTATGCTCTTTTTCAATAACTTCATCTGTAAATTACGCTGTGAATAACAGGAGATTTTTGACGATCTTAAACTTATTGCCATTGGACAAATAGAGAAAGTGATTAGCATGAAAAATAGTAAATATGACTCACGAAGGAAGCAATCCCCAAAAAAAAATTACGTTTTTACCTCTAGGGAAAAGATTGTAATAATTTCTTTGCTTTTTGTTTAAATATTTCCTTTGCTTTTTGTTTAAATATTTCCTCGTATACTGCTTTAGTCTCATTTATCATTCGCTCAACTGTAAATTCTTGCTCAAATTTTTGTCTACCAGCTTCACCCATTTGCTGACGAAAGTCAGGAGACTGAATAAGAGTTTGCAATGCGTTAGCCAGTCCTTGTACATCTTTACGCGGTACTAGTAAGCCTGTTTTGCCATGCTCAACTTCTTCAGGAATACCATTGACGCTAGTTGCCACAACAGGTAGACCAGCACGCATAGCTTCTAGAATACTGATAGGCAAACCTTCATAATGGGTAGTGAGAATAAAGATTTGAGATTGGGCTAATAAATTGGGTACATCTGTGCGATCGCCTAAAAAAGAAACCCTTTCTGCAATTCCAAGAGAATGTGCTAAATCTTTGCATAATTCCAGAGATGAACCACTACCAACCAAAGAAAGATGGATAGGGTGGTTAGACAATTGAGCGATCGCTTGGAGTAATGTACTGTGATCTTTTTGTTCATTAAAACGTGCCACCATAATCAGTTGAGGTGGCTGTTGTGAAGGATTAGCAATAGGCACAGGAATGTTAGCAATGCCATTGTGAATAGTACGGAGTAAATTTTGATTACCAACTCCAAGACTTAGAGCTAGTTGGCGATCGCTCTCAGATACGCAGATCAGTTTTGCTGTTAAAAGTGTTAATAGTTTTTCAGATATCAATGCAACGAATCCACGAAGTTTTGGGCTTCCGGGAGTAAATCCCCAACCGTGAGCGGTGAATACAACAGGTATTTTGCAAATCCATCCAGCGATACGTGCTATCACGCCAGCTTTACTACTGTGTGCATGGATGATATCTGGTTTAATTTTTTTGATTAATGAAATACATTCTTTGATAGCTAGAAAATCACTTGATAATTTAATATCACGATTCAAATTTGAAATTAAATATACAGAAACGTCTAAACTGCTAACAACTTCTGTTAGAAAACCGAATCTACTGGTTGCCAAATTAAATTCATAATTTTTATGAATATTTGCGATCAAATCGTAAATATTTTTCTGAGCGCCACCAAGTTCAGACTTTGTGATGATGTAAAGTATAACATATTTTTTTGAATATTTCATACACTGCAATTCCAGCTTATTTAGTTTGTGTAAAAGTGGAAAGGTCATTAACTGACATTTTTTTGTACAAATCTATATATTGTTTGACTGTTTGCTTAATATCAAATCTATGTGCTCGAAGTTGAGCATTTTTGCCCATCGTTAAACGTAGATTTTGGTCTGCGAGTAACTTGCTCAATTTTTTAGCAATATCATCTTCAGACAGAGGGTCAACAAGAAAACCAACTTCAGATATTTCAGTTGATTTTTCAGTTACTGCCTCTCTAACTCCGGGGACATTGCTGACAATTACGGGCAGTTCTGCTGCCATTGCCTCAAGCAAAGCTAGACTAAATCCTTCCCATAATGAAGGTAGAAGAAAAATATCAGCTTGGTGAAGTAAATCAGGAACATCGTTGCGGAAACCTAAAAATTTAACCTTAGATTCGAGGTTTAGAGAATCAACCAGTTCTCTCAACTGTTCTTCTAAAATACCAGAACCCAAAATCCAATACTCAAAAGCCTGCTCGGAAATTTTGCTCAAGGCTCGGATAGCAGTTGCGTAGTTTTTTAGCTCGATTAAACGCCCAATCGATATGATTATAGGGATATTACCTTTGGGCTGAAGTGTAGAATGAGGCAAGAATTCTTGAATATCAATACCATTATGTATAATGGTTATTTTTTTCATTAATTGAGGTTGTGAATGAAGTAGAGCCTCAGCAGCAGCAGAGCAAACACAAATGATTTTCTGATAAAAATTATAGCAGAAGTTATCAATTAATTTACCATAAAATTTATTTCGTCTCCAGTTAAACGTACTATGTTCAGTAGTTATCAAACAAGCTTTTAAGTTTAAATACCTACTAATTATGGGAGTAAAAAATTGTGAAGGAAATAGATGAACATGAATAACATTTAAATCCTTCCACTGCGGTTGAGATAAGAATGAATATAGTTTGAATGGGACTGATAATTGGTAAGGACTATCAAAGCCAAGAGAATAAGCATTTGGTAGACTATCAGCCGAGGATTGCATTAAACTAAGAGCATGACTATCAATACCTTGCTGAAGACACATTTGATGTATCTGAAGAGTGAGTTTCTCTGCTCCGCCGCCTTCAAAGGAGTTAATAACGTGTAGAATTTTCATAGTTTATTACTAATGTGTCATTAAGTCTGTTATAAGTTTGAGAAAATTGAACAAAATTATTCTTCTATCGCATATCCAGTAGATTTTATTAGTTTTCTGAATTCTACGATAAATTTCTTATAGATGCCCGTTTCTTCGCAAAGTGAATAGATGCATATATAAAAAAACTTATCCATGGAAGTAGACGAAGACGAGTATTCGCACCGATATTGTCACTAAATAGAGCGAAAATTCCAACTTGTATCAGACAAGATATCAAAAGAAGTATCTCTTCATTATTCTTATTTTTTATTGTTCTGCTAGACCATGATTGCCACAATTGAAAATATAAAATCCACATACCTATTACTTCAGGTAGAGTAATAAGTGTAACTACAGACCTAACTTGCCAAGGCAAAGGTCCTAACATTGCAGTGATATAGCTTTGTCCATAGGTAAAAATAAAATTAACCGGATTGCTGTAGTCGATAGATATACCAGTTGAACTACCACCTGTTGAATAGGCATGTTCTCTCTGCCTAGCAATTTCTTCAGTGTTCAAGGTAGGGAGTATGTGCTCAAAACCAAATATTCCTTGACCTAAAAAGTAAGGAACTAAGGCACAAGGAATTAGAACTAATGCTAAGACAAATAATTTACGTTGAATTTTTACCTTCCAAATAAATATTAAGTATGCAAAAAAACCCATCAATAGTCCAACTCCTGCGTAATTACGCAAGGAATAGACTATGAACAACGTTATACCCCACCAAATCCAAGTACCCCACCAAATCCAAAGGCTTTGCTTTCCTCTTTTCAAAATAATTATGGATAAGTAAATATTCAGAATTGCGAAAAAAACGAGTAGTAAATCTCTAACTAGTTGTGTAGAGTACCAGAGTGCAGAAGGGTAGAGAGTAAGCAGTATTCCTGTGAAGTTAGCAGCATAGTTTCGGTCTTGCTGAGGGAGATTAATACCGGAAGATAGCTCGTGTGCTAAAATTACGCCGACATATACCGTCAGTGAACCAGCAAAAACACTTAGTATTTTTCCTATAAGTAAGTTCTGCCCAGTGATGCTAAAGAGAGCCACGAGAAAAAAAGGGTAGGAGTTGGGTATATACTCAGGAATTGAGCCACTCAAAATTTCATCAGCAAGCTTCCAGTATAAATCGTCATCATTTCCAGAGGCTAAAGGATAAAAACCTTCAAAACCAGCTTCTAGTGAGTAAATATGTACAGCTAAACACGCAACCATGCGAACAAGAAATGCGATTATCATCCAATTAACTGCAAGTTTGTATAACATCTCAGTTAATTAACTCTCCAAAATTTAATAGATTATATATGAAAGGAAAAAAATCTAGTATTTTTTGTTTTTATAAAAAAATAGGGTTCCTATTTTTTTATAATTAAAATATTTACTTATAGCATTATCTTCTTTTGATTGAGAATCAAAAAACCACTTAATCAACATGATAACTTGTACAATGCCTAAGCAAAAAATACACTCCAAACTATCCTTAACAAGAAATCCAACAATAGCAAAAACAATAAAAGAAAACAATGGAAAACTATACCATCTTAACCAAGTATTTGGATTTATATTGAGATACTTCATTCCCAAAAAGATAATTGATAAAACACACATAAACCCGGCATTACCTAGAACCGCCCCTATTAATCCAAACCTATTTGAAAAAATAAAAATTAACAGAATAGAAAGTAGACTGCTGAATAAGTGAATTACGAAATTCTCTACAACTGCATTCACACTGAACAAAACGTAATATCCTACTGCATACAACGAATAGAGTGCCTCAATGAGAATCTCAATTCGGAATGCCAAAATATATTCACTCTTTACTACATCTCCAAGCATTACATGCATCAGAAACGGTGCTAGGGTAAAAAATACAGTTCCTAGACCTAATGCAACTAGTGTATTAATTTCAACTGCTTGCTTAATCTGTTGTTGCAGCTTATTTTTATCTTTATCTAGTATTGTTATTATCTTGGTGAGAGCAGGAAGTAAAGGCTGCACAGGTAAATCTGATAATCGATTAATCACCGTTGTCAGATCGGTAATTGTTGCATAAACTCCCAATACTTCAGAACCTAATAAAGCTCCTACAATTAGGCGATCGCCTCTGGCAAAAATCATTCCCCCCAACGAGGTTAGCCAAGTCATCAGACTATATCGAGCTATTGCTAATCCTCTTTTTTGGTTCCAGTTTACGTGCAGTTTTATGTTATGGGTTAAAGTTCGGAACACCCAGACATGACTCAATAAAATTGCTATAGCTGCTACAGCTTGCCACTGCATAAGGGCGATTGTCCGTCCTCCTAGCCAAGTCACTATTAACATTCCAAAAGAAAGCAATAGCGATTCAATTGTATTGAATAAATTTGTCAAATCATAACGTTGATAGGCTTGTTCCACACCAATCAAAACCCTTTGAAGCAATCTTGCCCACACTACTAACCCACCAATCTGTAAAGCATGTTGAATTGTTAGTTGTTGGACTTGCCCTAATTTAGGAAATAAACTAACAATTGCTTCAGCACCAAATAATAGAGCAATAGCGGCAAGGGTTGCAAATATCAGCATCCCCCCAAAAGTTACAGTTAATGTCTCTGAAAGAGAATTGGATAAATCATCGGCATCTTCTTTTTCTATGTCCTGTGAAACAAATACTGTAGTTGCGACAGAAAGACCTGCCTCGGCTAAATTAACCACTTGCACTACCGCATAAGCCAGTATCCACAACCCATATTCCTCAATTCCCAGCATCCGAATTAGTATGGGAATTGTGAGTACAGCTAGTCCGATTCGGACTACTCCCCCCACTGTATTGTAGAAACCATTCTTTAGGAAGCTATTTTTCACTAAAAATATTTTCGTTAGATAAATTACTTTCTCTCAAAATACAGAATAAATTGCTTAAAACTCGTACTAAAGGGTTAGGAAAATTCTATATTAGGGAACTTCATTTTATCCTTGCTATTTTGATCGCTACTATTTTTGTCGTAATACACCTTCTTGCTGTAGTACATATAACCACTATCAGCAGTAACTCCATTCACCACCATTCCTAAAACGGGCGATCGCGCTTGCTCAAGCATCATCTTCGTACTCTTAGCAACAGCAGAGTCAAGCACTCCAGGACGTACAACCAGCAATATCCCATCTGCCATCTTGCCTAACATTAGTCCATCACCAAACAGACTCAAGGCAGGAGTATCAATAATGACACAATCATAATCTTTGGCTGCCTCTTCGATTAATAAAGACATGCGCTGCGAGTCTAGTAGTGCTGCCGGATTAGGTGGAATTGTGCCAACAGTTAGCACATCTAAGTTAACCAATACTTCTTGGGTAGTGCGGGAAAACTCTGCTTGACTGACTAAAACATTACTCAGTCCTAGCAAGTTAGGTAATTTCCAGATTTGTTGTTGGCAGGAGTGACGCATATCCGCATCTACCAACAGCACTTTGCGTCCCATATGTGCTTTAGCTACTGCCAGGTTAGATGCCACAAATGACCTACCTTCACCTGGACTTGAACTAACCACAGCAATTACTTTTAGCGGTTTATCAAAAACGGTAAAATCCAAGTTGGTCTGAAGCATCTCAAACGCTGAATTTCCTGCCGAGTAAGGATTGTCTCTCATTGACAGTTCTAATAAAGACTCTGCCTCACCACCTTTAGATTTTTGACCTAAGTGAGGAATTGTACCGAGCAAGGGATAATCAAATAGCTGTTGAGCTTGCTCAATAGTTTTCAGAGATCGATCCATAGCTTCCAACATTAAAGCTATCGCCACGCCTAGCAAAATTCCCAAAAATCCACCTAGCGGGAGGTAGAGTTTAATTTTGTTAGCTGCTTTGTTGGGAACTAAAGCCATAGATACCACCTGTGCATTACCGACATTTTGATTGACAGCGACATCCACTTCTTGCGATCGCTTCAGCAGTTCTTCATAAGTTCCTCGTGCTACTTGCAACTGTCGCTCTAGCTGTTGTTGGTTTTGTTGCAATTGGGGTAAGACACCCAACCGTTTTTGGGACATTGTGTATGCATCCTGCAAAACCTTAATTCGATTGGCTAATGCTGAACGTTCCACATCCGACTGCACCAACTGAGCAGTTAGAGTCTGCTTGAGTTCCCCCATCTGTAAATTTTGCGTTGGTACAGATTTTTCGCTGCCCGCGTTTTCCGAAACTCGCATTCCTAACTGTTTTTTGAGAGCTGCTGCTTTTGCCCTCAAATTAACGATCGCTGGATGTTCATTTGTATAGCGAGTCTGTGCCACCGCTAACTCGTTTTCTACTTTCTGATATTCTGTTAGTACCTCCTGCACACCTTTTGACTGACTTAAATTGCCCATATCTACAGCTTGCAGCGAATTCAATTTCAATTGACGTTGCAGAAGTTGTGAGCGAGTCTCGGCATCTACCAAGTTGGACTGAGCTTGAGTTATCTGACCAGATAACTCATTGAGCCTTTCCACACCTGTGGTAGCTTCTTGGTCTAAGGCAACTACCTTGTTTTCTTCTTTAAACTTACGCAAAGCTGTCTCTGCTCTAACTACCCTTGCCTCTACATCAGGCAATTGGTTACTCAAAAATCTCTTTGCAACCCTTGCCTGGGCTTGATTAACGCTAATATTATTTGCCAGGTAATATTTCATCACCGAATTCACAACAGCTGCGGCTTCTTTTGGATCGCTACTGCGGTAAGAAATCGCCAAAATATCTGTACCTCGGATACTTTTAGCCTTGAGTTTTTTGAGAAACTCATCTATTTCTAGAGGTGTTCCTTTCTTATCTGTCAGGCTTAGGCTAGTAATGGTTTTCTTAACTATTGGATTGGAGCGAATTATCTCTGCTTCTGTATCCAATGGGCTGCTTAGTTGAGTGACACCGTTTAACTCTCCAACTTGTGCCGAGGGACTTGTCAGCGAAGAAACACGGTCAGTTTTACTGAAAAGCAACTTGCCTTCTGCTTCATAAATTGGTTTTTGTCTGATGGCAATTAAAGCTGAGAGTCCAAAAATAGAGGCAGTCACCGCAGCTATGACTAGCCAACGCCTTTTCAGAATCAGCGAGTATTGTTGCAAATCTAGAGAGTTTTGGTCTTCTTGGTTGGGAGGCATAGAATATATTGCCAATACCTGAAATACTTAGTAATTTTGCTTAACAATTTTGGTAGTCCAAGATAGTCATTTGGACATACTTAGGTTTAATATTTTACAAAATTAAGTATATAAAAAATGCCAGATTTATCTGTAACTTTTCCAGTTCACTTTCTTTTTTGTTACATATTTATTAGACTTATCCCAGAAATATTATCTAAATGTCAACGGACTTTTGATATTCTTTATTAAAGTTTTAAATTACTTTAATACCAAATGTATGTGAATATTACTGTACCTTCACCAATGACAATCCTTGACATGAAGTTGATAACAGCATTTTATCAATTAAAATCCTTGATATGAAGTTGCTCACAGCATTTTATCAGATAGAATAAATTTTTTACTATTACTTTATCACTCTGTAAATATGTACTTTCAAAGTAAATTTACTGTAATGATTTAAATTTAAAGTTTATATAGCCTACATTCATGGCATTATGCAAATGTCAAAGCAAGAACTTTAAATCTATTGTGTGAGTCGGACAGCCAGCGCAAGTAAAATGTGTTTTTTATAGACATAGTACCCAAAGGCACTGACAATTACCGTTCCAGCTTCTAATACTCAATACCCAATTGCTTTGAAAAACAGAGCATTATAAAAATTTATCGTTTCTCTATGCTTTGACACAATACGGCTAGTTTTTAGTATTACCATCTTTGAATTTATTGCTGCTTTTAAGAAATAAAGAAATACCAGGATACTGAAAAATAATCAAAATCAATGACTCTTACAAGTTATGTTAGTCACGCTACCAATGCTAGGTTGCCAAATATAGTCCGCAGCCTACCGATATTGCTCTTGTTAGGGGATATTTTTGGCTTGCTCATTTGTTTAGCGATCGCACAATGGTTGCGTTTAGATCAACCCTTACATTGGCTCAATCCATTGCTTTATGGATTTGTTTGCATGATACTTGCAGCATTTTATTTAGCAGATGCTTACTATCCAGATCGGCAAATTGCAGGTTTGAGAGCGCCGGCTCGAATTATTGTTTGTAACGTTGCGATCGCGTTCTTTATTTCTGCGCTCATTTACTTGTCAGGTATTGCCCAACATAATCCGGTATCGTGGCGGAGTGTCTTTCTACCTAGCTTGGGAATCTTTACCATTTGGGCAGTGATATTGCGCTTGGTGGCAGTGAAATTAGTGCGATCGCACGAAGAGAAAAGTCGTTGGTTGATACTAGGAGCAGGGGATAATTCCATTAAATTTACACAAAAATTGCTGGGACTTAATCCTTTAGGAAAGTTGACTGTTCTAGCGGAGGAAAATCAAAAAATCATAGACTTACCAAAAAGCAATCTGAGTTATCAGGGAAATCTGAGCGATTTGTCGCAATGGAGTCAAGAATCCTGGTCTGGAGTCATAGTTACAGCGCAGATAAATTTTTCCACATCTGAAGCACAACAGTTAATGCAGATGCGCTTGCGAGGTATTCCGGTTTACACATTGCCGGATGTTTACGAAACATTTTGGTATAAACTACCTTCATCGCTGCTACAAGATAAATGGTTGGCTTTTAGCGATGGTTTTAACCTAATGCCTGGTTACTTCAGTAAGAAGCTGAAGCGAGTTGTCGATATCATATTGATACTATTTTTACTAGTATTAGTTGCACCACTTCTGTTGTTGGTTGCATTGCTAATTAGATTAGATAGTCCTGGTCCAGTATTGTACAGTCAGCAGCGAAGTGGTTTATACGGTAAACCATTTAGAGTTTATAAATTTCGCTCCATGTATCAAGATGCAGAGAAGTTGGGGGCGCAGTGGGCTAGTCAACGCGATCGACGGATCACCAAAGTCGGATACTGGCTACGTTTGTTACGTATTGACGAATTACCCCAAATATGGAACGTCTTACAGGGTGAAATGAGTCTGATTGGGCCTCGTCCAGAACGACCAGAATTTGATGTCAAACTCAAAGAAGCGATTCCCTACTATGAAGTACGCTATCTGGTAAAACCGGGAATTACAGGTTGGGCACAGGTTATGTATCCCTATGGAGCATCTATTGAAGATGCTTATGAAAAGCTTTCTTACGATCTGTATTACATCAAGAATTATTCCATTTGGTTGGATTTAGCGATCGCCTTCAAAACAATTCGAGTTGTTTTGTTAGGTAAAGGTAGATAAGGAAAAGAAATGAAAAAGAAAATATTGGTAACTGGCGGTGCTGGTTACATTGGCTCCCATGTAGTTCGTCAACTGGGGGAAGCTGGTTATGATGTCGTCGTCTACGACAACTGCTCTACAAGTTCACCAGCATCCGTACTACACGGTAAACTGATTATTGGCGATTTAGTAGACATCGGGCATCTTTATCAAGTTTTTGCCCAGGATGAATTCAGCGCCGTCTTACACTTTGCCGCTAGTCTGATTGTTCCAGAATCAGTAGCTCATCCCCTCGACTACTACGCAAACAACACCCGCAATACCTTAAATTTGCTGCGCTGCTGTAGTGTTATGGGTGTTAACAATTTCATTTTTTCCAGCACCGCCGCAGTCTACGGAGAAGTCGAACAAAATCCTGTTACTGAGTCGAATCCCACACAGCCCATTAATCCTTACGGACGTTCAAAGTTGATGAGTGAATGGCTGATCCAGGACTATGCAGCAGTATCTTCACTAAACTACGTAATTCTACGTTATTTTAATGTAGCAGGTTCTGAACCAAGTGGACTATTGGGGCAAATGTCACCGAATGCTACTCATTTGATTCGGGCTGCTTGTGATGCGGCACTCAAGCGCAAGCCGGAAGTACGAATTTTTGGTACTGATTTTCCTACGCCCGATGGAACCGCAATCCGAGACTATATCCACGTTGAGGATTTGGCGACTGCTCATTTAAATGCTTTGGATTACTTAGAAAAAAGAGGTGAAAGCCAAATTTTCAACTGCGGTTACGGGCAAGGATACAGCGTGCGACAAGTTATTGAAAGAGTCAAGGCTATTTCTGGTGTAGATTTTCCGGTTATTTCCGCACCACGTCGTCCGGGCGATCCTGCCTGTGTTGCGGCTTGTGCTGATAAAATTCGTAGGGTTTTGGGTTGGCAACCAAAGCACAATGATTTAGACGAGATTATCGACACAACCATTTCTTGGGAAAAACAGAAGAGTAACTTGGTAAGGCAGAAGCATCTAAATATGGCATATGCATAATTAGAACTGTAACACCTAATTAACCTTGTAGCCTGTAATTTACATAGGCATTATCAGTAAACAAAGGCACGCAATCACTAACGTTGTAGGCGGCGGACAGTTCAACATCTGACTCAAAACCTTTTTCAATCAACTCTTTACCCGAACTGCATTTTTTCAAGTACCCCGGTAAATCCTGGTGGAAAGCCTGAAATGTTGCCACAGCAACTTCAGATTCTGGTGATAGACTGCCATGTAAATAACTGAGAATTGCCCCAGCAGCAATTAAATCTTCAAATGCAGGACGTAGGCTACCATCATCTTTCCACCTCTCACCGGCAGGAATCACAGCGATTTTATCACCATACTTTTGAGCAAACTGCGCCACAGCTTGACAATTTCGCAAGCAGCCAGCCAAAGTTGGTGTATTCCCTGTATGTAAGGTCAGAAAAGAACCATTAGGTGAGGGTAAAACTAGTCTAGTTCCAGCCGGAATCTGAGCCACCGATTTTGGCGAGAGAGAATATCCTGTTGTAGTCCAACGTTGTCTATGACTTGCCAACTCTGCTCGTACTGACTTGGCATAATCTATGACAGATTCATCTCTGATTGCGTAGGGAAAAATTATCGCGCCGTTGTTGGTGGCAATTTCCACGCAGGTAGAAAAAGAGAGAACGTCAACTATCACAACTACATCACTGATAGAAGCGAGTTGAGCAACTCCTTGTGGTCCCCATTCACAGCGTAAATCAAACTCTGATTGGTTGTAAATCATTGGTGCGATCGCAAAAGACAATATGATCAAAATCAAACCACAAATTAACCAAGCCAGTGTAAATAATTAAAGGTTTGTAGTAATCACTTCAGTGCTAATTTGAGGGCTAAAGCCCTTACTATAAAATCTGCCCACAAGGTAAATATAAGGCTTTAAGTTCAGGTTAGGAGTTATAATCAATATAAAAATTGAACGATAAAAATCTCATGAATTTAGTTGTAAAAACTTCCACTGGCAAGACTGCACCTAAGTTAACTTATGATGTGCTGATTGAAAATCAACAAGATGGCGGAGTTAGTGCGACAGTTTTAGGCTTGCCAGATTTTAGAGGCTCTGGTGTAACTAAAGAACAAGCACTAGAGAAACTAATTCAACTTTTACAAGAGCGAGAACCAGAAATAGTAACTTTGGAAATTGAGCTTCCCCAAACCGAACATCCTTGGATGAAATTTGCGGGAATGCACAAAGATAACCCTCTTTTTAGTGAAGTGCTGGAATACATAGAAGCTGAACGGAGTCAAATTGACTTGGAGAATGAGACAAAGTGAGTATTCTGTGGATATTAGATACAGATCATTTGTCGTTATTTCAAAATAGTCATCCACTAGTTACGCAACGCATAAGACAGCAGAATCCTGAAGATTTAGCCATAACAGTGATTACATTCGAAGAGAAAGTTAAAGGATGGCTGAATGTTATCAACAAATATAATAATCAACCTTCTAAGTATGATAAATTAATATGGGGATACAAGGGATTATGGGATGAAATAGAATATTTCAAAAAGATAAAATTACTTGAATTTGATACTAAAGCTTGTAATGTTTACGATGAATTAGTTAAGCAAAAAATTCGCGTTGGGACTCAAGATTTACGCATTGCAGCAATTACGCTGTCAGTAAATGGGATTTTAGTAACCCGCAACCGCAAGGATTTTGAGAAAGTTCCTAATTTGCGTTTAGAAGATTGGACTATATCTTAATTTGTCTCAAGGCTAAATTGACCTAAATGTTATAATCAATATAAAAATTGAAAGATAAAAATCTTATGGTCAAAAAATAGCTGTAGAAGTGAAATCCTTTATAGGTGCGTCGGAAGTAACTGAATTTCATCTCGCTTTAGGTCAAACCTTGAATTACCGGCTAGCATTAAAAAAAGAAGAACCAGAACGCATTTTATATCTAGCTATTAGCCAAGATACATATCAAGACTTTTTCTCACGTCAATTTATTCAAGATTCTTTAAAAGAATATCAAATTAAACTTTTAATATTTAATTCCTTAAGTCAGGACATTGTTTTATGGAAGGAATAAATTACTCTCAAATCATTCAAGATATTTTAAGTAACCATTCCGCTAATGACGTGGCTAATGGCACAGAGGTTCAATTGTTGTTTGACGCAGAACGCCATCATTATCAAGTCTTAAATATTGGCTGGAAAGAACAACGGAGAATTTATGGAGTCATCATTCATGTTGATATCAAAGACAAAAAAATTTGGATACAAAGAGATGGTACAGAAATCGGCATTGCTAACGAATTAATCGCGGCTGGGGTATCGAAAGAAGATATTGTATTAGGATTTCACGCTCCTTATAAACGCGAATTTACTGATTTTGCTGTTGGATAAGTAGCACGAAATAAGCAATAGTAATCTTTGCCCTGATCATCCACTATCCGGTAAACTCAGAAATACTGCGTTATTCCTGATCATGTCCGATTCCCAAACTGTTAGTGCTGCTGTTGCCAAACTCTACAATACCTACCCCTTTCCGCCGGAAGCCCTGTTGGATGAACCACCTCCAGGCTACAACTGGCGCTGGAATTGGCTAGCCGCTCATAACTTCTGCACAGGTCAAAAACCCCAAAGGCAAGATATTCGGATTTTAGATGCAGGTTGCGGTACTGGTGTGGGTACAGAGTACCTGGTTCACCTCAATCCTCAAGCTTCTGTTGTCGGAATTGACCTCAGTACAGGCGCTTTAGCTGTAGCCAAAGAACGTTGTCAGCGTTCAGGGGCTAACCGCGTGGAGTTTCATCACCTCAGCTTGTTTGACGTGGAACAGTTACCGGGTGAGTTTGATTTAATTAACTGTGTTGGTGTTTTGCATCATACCCCCGATCCGATTCGTGGTATTCAAGCCTTGGCGAAGAAGTTAGCCCCAGGCGGCTTGATGCACATTTTTGTGTATGGAGAATTGGGACGCTGGGAAATTCAACTCATGCAAAAAGCGATCGCACTTATTCAAGGTGACAAAAAAGGCGACTACCGCGATGGCGTCCAAGTTGGGCGGCAAATCTTCTCTTCACTACCAGAAAATAACCGAATTGTCAAATACGATAAACAACGTTGGTCACTAGAAAACCACAAGGATGAATACTTTGCTGATATGTACGTTCATCCCCAGGAAATTGATTACAACATTGAGACGCTATTTGAATTAATTGATGCTTCAGGATTGGAGTTTATTGGTTTCTCGAATCCGAGTTTCTGGGATTTAGAGAGACTTTTGGGCAAAGCACCAGAGTTAGTAGAACGGGCTAAAGATTTGAGCGATCGCCAGCTTTACCGCCTGATAGAATTATTAGATCCAGAAGTAACTCATTACGAGTTTTTCCTCGGTCGTCCTCCCTTAATCAAAGCCGACTGGACAGACGATAACGCCCTATTAGCAGCGATTCCCGAACTTAATCCTTGCATTGAGGGATTTCCCAGTCAATGTTTCTTTAATTACGATTACCAGATTGTTAATTTATCAGTAGCAGAGTTTGAGTTTATGCAAAGATGTGATAATAAATCCACCGTTGCAGAGATTTTGAGAGGTGTAGAACTGGGATTGGATGGGGTAAGAACGCTTCTCCAGCAGCAGCTGATTTTATTGACACCTGCTTAATTACACTGGACTCCGATACTGAGTTAGTAAAACAAATTTATACTCGTGGTGATCAGCGATCGCTGATCACCACTTTTAGCAAATTAATGTAGATTAGAAAAGTGCCGAAGAAACGGGGTATTGTACATCCCAAAAGTTGGAGTTTTCTGGAATTCAGCACTGGTGCGATGTTTAACCACAAGCCGCTACTCTACAAATTCTAATTTGCGGTACGTCCACACACTCCTCAAGCACCAGTTGATTTTCTTGACACCGACTTAATTCAAACACCAAGATGCTATCTAACGTCTTTGGAGGAAATTATTCTCTCAAAAAACCTGGAATTGGAAGAAATTTTGAATTTTCAGGCAGCGATTCTTGATAATTCACCCCCTCACTCCCCCACATCATCAGCTGCTCTCTCGCTTCTGAGGGCGCGATTTTACTGACTGTCCAATGTTGATAAGAAGTTAATTGTTTTTTCCTAAAGTATTGTTACCGCATCGTGATATGATTCATCTGACTGAATGTGCAGTCATCATGTTTAACTGTACTGGTTTCAAGTCCCGTGAGCTTGTCAGACGAATCAATTGCGCCCACTCCGACAACGCAACAAGATGCTAAAACTGATTCTGAAGACACAGAATCAGATAACTCCATGCAAGAGTTCTATCAACTCTTCCAGCGATTGTTGGTAATCACGCTTGTCTTGACGGGGGTTATTTTTATCTCTGTGTGGATTTTTTATTCCTTGAACATTGCTCTTAATTATTTAATTGGGGCGTGTACAGGTGTGGTTTACTTAAAAATGCTGGCTAGAGACGTTGAGCAGCTCGGTAGTGAGAAAACCAGTTTGAGCAAAACTCGTTTTGCTCTATTTATGGGAGTAATGATCGTAGCAACTCAATGGCATGAGCTACAGATTCTACCCATATTTTTGGGATTTCTCACTTACAAAGCCACCCTCCTCGTCTATATGGTGCAAATTGCGTTCATTTCTGATTCTTAAAAAGTCAGGCTCACAAAGACAATAATCCCATCCTCGCTTGTTGGGGAAAATGCTTGAAGAATGCAAATGCTTAGTGTCTTAAACGCCTTTAATTCTTTTCCCCTCGCCGCATTAGAAGTAGGTCATCATTTCTACTGGCAGTTGGGCAATCTTAAAATTCATGGGCAAGTTTTTCTCACCTCATGGTTTGTGATTAGCATTTTAGTAGTGGCTTCAATAGCTGCTACTCGCAACGCACAAAGAATTCCTAAAGGCATCCAAAATTTGATGGAATATGCCCTAGAATTTATTCGTGATTTGGCAAAAAACCAACTCGGTGAGAAAGACTATCGCCCTTGGGTGCCATTTATTGGCACATTGTTCTTGTTTATTTTCGTATCGAACTGGTCGGGTGCGCTAATTCCTTGGAAGCTCATCAAGCTACCTTCGGGTGAATTGGCAGCTCCCACCAATGACATCAATACGACTGTTGCATTGGCACTGCTAACCTCTTTAGCGTACTTTTACGCAGGTTTTAGCAAACGGGGTTTGGGCTACTTTAAGAAATATATAGAGCCAACACCCATTCTATTGCCGATCGCAATTCTCGAAGATTTCACCAAGCCCCTCTCCCTAAGCTTCCGGCTATTTGGTAATATTTTAGCCGATGAGCTGGTAGTAGCGGTGCTGGTTCTGCTAGTTCCTCTATTTGTACCTCTGCCTGTAATGGCCTTGGGTTTATTTACCAGTGCCATTCAAGCCCTGGTTTTTGCTACCCTAGCGGGGGCATACATTCATGAGGCAATCGAGGGACACGGTGAAGAAGAGCATGAGGAGCATTAAACTTCTCAGTTGATAGCACAGTTCCAAGAGCATATTCGCTCAAAACATCGCAAAAGCGATTTGTCAGAACTCGGTGCAGCGAGCGTGAAAAACACGTTTCTAGTCGTTAACGTACATTTGTTAGTTTTGTAATCAAACCAAGGAAAATTAAAATGGATCCATTAGTACAGGCTGCTTCAGTTCTCGCTGCTGCTTTAGCGATTGGTTTAGCTGCAATTGGCCCTGGTATTGGTCAAGGAAATGCTGCTGGACAAGCAGTAGAAGGTATTGCCCGTCAACCAGAAGCAGAAGGAAAAATTCGCGGTACTCTGCTATTAACCTTGGCTTTCATGGAATCCCTGACTATTTATGGTCTAGTTATTGCCCTGGTGTTGCTGTTTGCTAACCCCTTCGCAGGATAAGACCTAAAAGTCTTTGTGAGTGTGGAGACGTGAACCATCACGCCTCTACCATCTAAATATTTTGGGCATTAAATCGTTCTGATGTAGTTGACTAACAATTTTGGATTTTGGATTTGGGATTATCAAGAGTTTTCGGTACATAGCCCTAAGCTTGTCGGTAGAACAAATCTAAAATTGCAAATCTAAAATCCAAAATCCCTTGACCCTTGTTGGCTATGGGTCTTTAAAATATCAAAGGTTGGATAATGTTGCTAGCCAGGAAAACTGCTACTCCAGCCAAAGAGGAGAGAAATGTTTGATTTCGATGCTACCTTGCCCTTCATGGCATTACAATTCCTGCTATTGGCAGCTTTGTTGAATGTAATTTTCTACAAGCCACTGACCAAGGTACTAGACGATCGCGATAATTATATCCGAACTAATACCCTTGATGCGCGGGAACGCTTGGCGAAAGCTGAACGTTTAGCTACTGAATATGAGCAGCAACTCGCAGACGCTCGCAGACAATCGCAAGCTACTGTAGAAGCCGCTCAAGTTGAAGCTAAGAAAATTACTGCCGAAAAAATCGCTGAAGCCCAAAAAGAAGCTCAGTCTCAACGAGAACAAGCTGCTGTTGAAATAGAGCAACAAAAGCAGGAAGCTATGCGTACCTTAGAGCAACGAGTTGATGCTCTAAGTAGGCAGATTCTAGAAAAACTATTAGGACCAACTCCAGTTAGATAAACTAACAAGACTGGTTCTCTTGAAAGCATACGCGCAACTGGGCGGTAGTCCCAGAGCGCTTAATTAAGTGTCAAAAAAGGCACTTTTTCCCTTCGGGAAAGATACTTTATTTCCCCAAACGGAAAATACAACGTATTAGCAAGCGAGCAGCGCACTTGTAAATGGGTATCATGGGCACATTCTTATTACTTGCCGCAGAAGCAAACGCTGTTAACTCTGAATTGGCAGAAGGCGCAGCAGAAGGTGGTTTCGGTCTAAACCTAGACATTTTTGAAACCAACCTGATCAATATAGCGATTCTGATTGGCATGCTATTCTACTTCGGACGTAAAGTTTTAAGCAATATCCTGAACGAGCGACAAGCCAATATTGCCACCGCAATTCAGGAAGCAGAAGGGCGCTTAAAAGAGGCACAGAAGGCTCTATCCCAAGCGCAAGAGCAGTTGACCCAATCTCAGGCAGAAGCAGAACGTATCCGCAAATCTGCCCAAGAAAACGCTATCAAGACTAAAGAAGCCCTGTTAGCGAAAGCAGTGCAAGACGTAGAACGACTGAAACAAACAGCAGCAGCCGATTTAAACAGCGAAACAGACCGAGCGATCGCTCAACTGCGGCAACGAGTTGCTACACTAGCATTGCAAAAAGTCGAATCGCAACTCAAAGGCGGGATTGCCGACGATGCTCAACAAAGTTTAATTGACCGCAGCATCGCACAACTCGGAGACAATGTATGACCAGCAATGTAGCAACAGCCGAAATAGCCCAGCCTTATGCACAGGCACTTTTGTCAATAGCGCAATCGAAAAATTTGACAGAACAGTTCGGGGAAGATGCGCGTACTTTCCTGGGTCTGCTGAGAGCAGACAAACAGCTACAAAACTTCTTCAGCAACCCGTTTATTCAGTCTGAGAACAAAAAAGCTCTGATTAAACAAATACTCGGTGAAGGCGCTAACCCCTACTTACGCAATTTTTTGCTAATACTAGTAGATAAACGGCGCATTGCCTTCTTGGAATCAATTTTTCAACAATACTTGGCGCTGTTGCGGCAGCTGAATCAAACCGTATTAGCGGAAGTAATTTCAGCCGTTCCCCTCACAGAAGCTCAACAGCAGGCAATCATCCAAAAGGTCATTGCCATCACGAATGCTCGCCAGGTAGAACTAGAAACCAAGGTAGACAGCGAGTTAATCGGTGGTGTGATCATTAAAGTAGGTTCGCAGGTAATTGACGCCAGTATCCGGGGTCAGTTGCGCCGCCTTTCATTGCGCTTAACCAGTGGTTAAAAAGTTAGGAGTTAGGAGTTAGGAGCAGAGACGTACAGGAGTTAGCAGTTAAGAGTTAAGTAAACAATAATTTATTTTGACTTTTAACTTGTAATTTTTGCATTTTTAACTCATCACTCTTAATTCATCACTCCTAACTCTTAACTCATCACTCCTAACTCTTTAAATTTTCAGTCTCGAAAGCAAAAAAGATAGACACATGAGCATATCAATTAGACCTGACGAAATTAGCAGCATTATCCAACAACAAATCGAGCAATACGATCAAGAGGTCAAAGTTGCTAACGTTGGTACCGTTCTACAAGTAGGTGACGGTATTGCCCGGATTTATGGACTGGAAAAGGCGATGTCTGGGGAACTCTTAGAATTTGAAGATGGCACAATTGGCATCGCCCAAAACTTAGAAGAAGACAACGTGGGCGCGGTGCTTATGGGTGAAGGGCTAGAAATTCAAGAAGGTAGTTCTGTAACCGCTACTGGTAAAATTGCCCAAGTACCCGTAGGAGAAGCCTTAATTGGACGAGTTGTAAACGCTTTGGGTCTTCCCATCGATGGTAAGGGAGAGATCAAGTCCTCAGAAAGCCGTTTGATTGAATCCCCAGCACCCGGTATCATTGCGCGTCGGTCTGTACACGAACCAATGCAAACGGGAATCACAGCTATTGACTCAATGATTCCCATCGGTCGTGGTCAACGGGAATTGATTATTGGCGATCGCCAAACCGGTAAAACTGCGATCGCGATCGACACCATCATCAACCAAAAAGAAGAAGATGTAGTTTGTGTCTACGTTGCGATCGGTCAAAAGGCTTCCACAGTTGCTAACGTGGTGCAGACATTGCAAGAAAAAGGCGCGATGGATTACACCGTCGTTGTCTTTGCTAGTGCCAGTGAACCAGCTACCCTACAATATCTAGCTCCCTACACAGGCGCAAGTATTGCTGAGTACTTTATGTACAAGGGTAAAGCTACCCTAGTAATTTATGATGACCTTTCCAAGCAAGCCCAAGCTTATCGCCAAATGTCCCTATTGCTGCGTCGTCCACCCGGACGCGAAGCCTACCCTGGAGATGTATTCTACATCCACTCCCGCTTGTTAGAAAGAGCCGCAAAGCTGAGTGACGAATTAGGTAAAGGCAGTATGACCGCCCTACCAATTATCGAAACCCAAGCTGGTGACGTTTCGGCATACATCCCCACCAACGTAATTTCCATTACCGATGGTCAGATATTCCTCTCTTCTGACCTGTTTAACGCTGGTATCCGTCCGGCTGTAAACCCTGGTATTTCTGTATCCCGTGTGGGTTCTGCGGCTCAAACCAAAGCAATGAAAAAAGTTGCCGGTAAGATTAAATTGGAACTAGCCCAATTTGATGACCTACAAGCCTTCGCCCAATTTGCCTCCGATTTGGATAAAGCCACTCAAGACCAGTTGGCACGGGGTCAACGGTTGCGCGAACTCCTCAAACAGCCACAAAATTCGCCACTCTCAGTATACGAGCAAGTCGCAATTTTATATGCTGGTATTAATGGCTATTTAGATGATATCCCTGTAAATCTAATAACCACCTTCACCAAAGGTCTACGGGAATACTTAAAAACTGGAAAAACCCAGTATGCACAAGCAGTACAAGCATCTAAAGCACTAGGTGACGCAGAAGAAGCTGCCTTGAAGGAAGCACTCACTGAATACAAGAAGACCTTCAAAGCTACAGCCTAATTAAAGTTAGGAGTGAAGAGTTAAGAGTTAAAAGTTAATGAAACACTCCTAGCTCTTAACTCCTAACTCCTGTACAGACGCGATTAATCGCGTCTCTGCTCCTAACTCCTAACTTTTAACTCAAGAAAATGGCCAATCTAAAAGCAATACGCGATCGCATTCAGTCGGTCAAAAACACCAAAAAAATCACAGAAGCGATGCGTCTAGTTGCGGCGGCTAGAGTGCGTCGGGCGCAAGAACAAGTGCTAGCAACTCGCCCCTTTGCCGATCGCTTGGCACAAGTATTATATGGTTTGCAAAGCCGTCTGCGCTTTGAAGAAGCAAACCTACCACTACTGAAAAAACGCGAAGTTAAGTCAGTTGGGCTGTTGGTTATTTCAGGCGATCGCGGCCTATGTGGCGGCTACAATAATAACGTTATCCGTCGTGCTGAAAACCGCGCCAAGGAAATCAAGGCAGAAGGTATAGACTATACATTTGTGATCGTCGGACGCAAAGCTACACAATACTTTCAACGCCGCGATCAGCCCATTGATGCTACTTACAGCGGCCTAGAGCAAATTCCCACCGCACCGGAAGCCAATGAGATTGCCGACCAACTACTTTCCTTATTCCTATCGGAAAAAGTTGACCGCATCGAATTAATCTATACCAGATTCCTTTCCTTGGTTAGCTCCCGTCCTGTGGTGCAAACCTTACTGCCCCTCGATCCGCAAGGTCTAGAAGCAGCCGATGATGAAATCTTCCGCTTGACAACCCGTGGGGGTAAATTTGAAGTAGAACGGGAGAAAGTGACTAAGCAAGTCCGCCCGTTGGCTCCTGACATGATTTTTGAGCAAGATCCAGTACAGATTCTCGATTCTTTGTTGCCCCTGTATCTGAGTAATCAGTTATTGCGGGCGCTACAAGAATCTGCCGCTAGTGAACTAGCAGCGCGGATGACAGCCATGAGTAATGCCAGTGAGAACGCCGGTGAACTGATTAACACCCTCACATTGTCTTACAACAAAGCCCGACAAGCTGCAATTACCCAAGAACTCCTTGAAGTTGTGGGCGGTGCAGAAGCACTAACTTAGAAAAATACTTGTTGTAGATCATGGAAAATAGCCAATTGCTAATGGTTTTAAAATTAGCGATTGGCTATTTTGAGTAATTGGAGCCATATATTCCGACTTTGATAATTACGAATTACAAATCGCGTACTATAATTGAAGTATGAAGTGCATGGGTCCGTCACGGTTTCGACAGGTTGGCGAACGCTGCTCTGTGATTCAGGTCGAGAGTGAGTCTCCTCTCGGAAATCAAAGGCTCGAAAAAAAAGTAAATGCGAACAACATCGTTAACTTTGCTCGTCGGCCAGTTCTAGCAACTGCCTAAATACCTCTTATAGGTTCGAGCGTCTTTAGTTTGACTCCGTTAAGGACTGAAGACCAAACCCCAACGGATGCTCTAGCAAGCGTTCTCTGGTTGGCTTGCTGGCTAAGATTAAATCAGAGCATCCTACGTTCGGGATAATGAACGATTCCCGCCTTGAGGGTCAGAAAGGCTAAACCTGTGAATGAGCGGGGGGTCAATACCCAATTTGGACAGCAGTTCGACTCTGCTCGGATCCACTAAAAATAAGCAACAAATCCACCAAACACTTTAATGTTTAGGTGGATTTTGTTTTATCTAAACAGAATTCAGGAGTCAGGAATCAGAATTCAGAATGAATTGGAGTCCGATGGTTACTGAGCTTGCGTTTGCCCTGAAGCCCTTCTCTACGAAACACTACACGTAGCTTGCTTCTCCGTAGGGGTACGCAAACGTCTTGATTCTGACTTCTGACTTCTGAATTCTGACTTCCGACTTCCTCTTCAACAGTTATTCAACAATCAGCGAATTATTCTGTTTCTGGGGTTGTGTGCGTGGCCTTTCAAACCTCCTTCCCCTTTTTTTAAGTACCCGCCGTAATCGGTCTGCACTCAAGCTTACTTGACGCTCAGATGCCAGTTTTTTTGCGAGTTGTTTTGAGTTATAAGTCTGTGGCTCTTGAGCTAAACAATTTTCTAGATAAACCAAATCTGATTCTGAATATCGGGGTTTTCCCCCTCGACCAGGGGCATCCCACAGACCTGCTAAACCCATCTTTTCCCAGCGATGAAGAGTTTGACGTACTGTTGAAATAGCCCAGTTTAAGCCTTTAGCAATATGCTCATTTTTTAAGCCGCGAGCATTCAGCAATAAAACTTGAGCACGATCCTTGGTACGTTGAGGAACATCTTTAGCTTTTCTTAACTCTTCTAAAGTCAGCTTTTCTTCTTCATTTAGAAAGACTTTCAATCGGCATCCCATAAACCATAACCTTTCACATAGTCAATTTTTGGCATTCTTATATCTATTCACGTATCTATTCACGCCTCTATATTTACTCCGGTATGTATTTAATAATACATTTGTAACTTGAATAACAAGTATTAAGTACGCCGAAGTCTAGCCTTATGGCTGTTATGCGCGAAGTATTAGCTTGAGGACATTGTTAATATTTGTAATTTATCATCGGTAATGAATTTGCGTAAAAAGCTAGGTACACAAAAATGACACCCTTAGCCTGTATGGGTATGTACATTGCATAGCCAGACGCCGTAGCTTATGGCTATGATGAAAATAATTTGTTGGGGTTGTTTTGATTAATGGTTAGGTTGATAATAAAGAAACTGTATCATCAAAATTATTAGATTATTCGTATTCTTACGGTCATTCATCGAAACTTTAAAAAAGATTTTTACGCTAGTTTAGACTTGAATGAGCAGAAAAAGGTATACAGTCCCAGTTCTTTTTATTCAACTCGTCTCAGAAACTTGCCCTTGATTATCTCTAAAAAGACATCTGTTTTCTCGACTTTACATAAAATTTATATTTTACGCAACAAGATTCTTGCTTGAGACAACTATATATATAATACCCATTGGAAAAAATAGTAGGAACTGCTCATTTGATGGATATTTAAAATGTCGTCCTACCTTTCCTACCTTTCCTACCTTTCCTACTTAGTTATAAGAAATGACTCAAAAAAACTAACTTTTTCTATTCTCTTAAGACATCGATTTTGCGATCGCCCAATATTCTGCGCCACAATTACAAAGTTTCTTTGTAAATCCTGCTATGTCCTTGGCATTCATACGTCATTCTCAAAAACAAAGGTTACTATAACAGTTGTGGATATGTGATATTTTTTGAAGTTTTAATTTTTTAAGTTTTTATTGTCAAATAATATGATGAACATGATATTTTTGAATTAGGATAAAACCAGATAAATAGCAAAATTACATACTCAGTAATTTTTTAGAAAAAATTAATATTTATGAGATTTTTTGAGTCATATTTTTTGCTAAAAAACAGCAATAATTGATACAAGTTAAATTTTTAAAAAACTGATATTCATTACAACTTAAAATAAAAAAAATAGAGACAATGGGGGCAGAAGAAAAACCTGTTAATTTGCGCTCGGAGACGAAGAATGGTAGCGATCGCAGAGAACGTTCAACATCGGCTAACTATACAAACTGTAGAAATTGCCCCTAACACAACGGCGATTCGCTCTCTTGATTGGGACCGCGATCGCTTCGATATCGAATTCGGACTCCAAAACGGTACAACCTACAATTCATATCTAATTAGGGGTGAACAAACAGTTTTGATTGATACTTCTCACCAGAAGTTTCGCAATCTGTATTTAGAGACTCTAAAAGGTCTTGTCAACCCCAAAACAATTGATTACATAATTGTTAGTCACACAGAGCCAGACCATAGCGGCTTAGTAGAAGATGTCCTCCAGTTAGCTCCTAGAGCTACTGTTTTAGCCTCAAAAGTTGCGCTTCAGTTTTTGGAAGGCTTAGTACATGATCCTTTTTCTAAGCGGGTTGTAAAAACTGGCGATCGCATTGATATTGGTAAAGGACACGAAATGGAATTCGTGAGTGCGCCTAACCTGCACTGGCCAGATACAATCTTTAGCTTTGACCGCAAAACCCAAATTCTCTACACCTGTGATGCTTTTGGGATGCACTTTTGTGACGATCGCACCTTCGACGAAGATTTAGAAGCGATCGAAGCTGACTTTAGATTTTACTACGACTGCTTGATGGGTCCTAACGCTCGTTCTTTGGTGAACGCGATGAAGCGGATGGGCGATCTAGGGAAGATTAATATTATCGCCAACGGTCATGGCCCATTATTATACCACCATCTCGATGTTCTAACCGGGTGCTACGAAAATTGGAGCCAAAAACAAGCTAAAGCAGAAACAACAGTTGGCTTGTTTTTTGTCTCAGATTACGGATATGGCGAACGCCTCGGTCACGCAATTGCCGAAGGTATACTAAAAACTGGCGTTGGCGTAGAAGTACTGGATCTAAGTACTGCTGAAAGCCAAGAAATTCAAGAACTAGCCGGCAGAGCAGCTGGCATCATTATTGGTATGCCCCCAACTAGCGCTGCCGCCGCCCAAGCTAGTATCAGTTCAGTGCTAGCTGTCGCCAAGAACAAGCAATTTATTGGGCTGTTTGAATGTTACGGTGGGGATGATGAACCCATTGATACACTCCGCAGACAATTTCTTGACTCTGGCATCAAAGAAGCTTTCCCACCCATTCGGATTAAAGAGGCTCCCACCGCATCTACATTCCAGTTGTGTGAAGAAGCGGGTAAAGACTTGGGACAATTGCTGGTGCGCGATCGCAACATCAAGCAAATCAAGTCCCTCGACGTCGACATGGAAAAGGCGCTAGGTCGCATTAGTAGTGGACTGTATCTAGTCACGACTAAAAAAGGAAATGTGTCAAGTGCAATGCTGGCGTCCTGGGTAACGCAAGCGAGTTTGCAACCCTTAGGATTCACAATTGCCGTTGCTAAAGACCGCGCCATTGATTCCTTAATGCAAATAGGCGATCGCTTCGTCCTCAACGTTTTGGAAGAAGGCAATTATCAAGAATTGAAAAAGCATTTTCTGAAGCGCTTGCATCCCGGTGCTGACCGATTTGCGGGAGTGAAAACTCAAACCGCGAAAAACGGTTCGCCGATTCTAACTGATGCTCTGGCATATATGGAATGTGAAATACAGAGCAGCATGGAATGCAGCGACCACTGGATTTTATACTGCACCGTCCAAGAAGGTCGTGTCTCCAAAAACGATGGACTGACAGCGGTTCGCCATCGCAAAGTAGGTAATTACTACTAAAGATTGGGCATGGGGCATTGGGCGCGGGGCATGGGGTACAGGGTATGGGTTATTCTCCTTGTTCCCAATGCCCTATTCCCAATGCCCTATTCCCAATGCCCTATTCCCAATGCCCAATGCCCAATGCCCAATTCCCCAACTTAAACAACTATGACCAATTCCAAGCCACGCGACGTCCAAGTTCTACCAATTGCTACAAATACTAAGGCGATCAGAGCACGTAGTTGGTCACGTCTGCGGTTTGAAATTGAATACGCACTTGAAAGAGGTACTACCTCCAATTGCTATTTAATTGAAGCTGATAAAACCGCACTTATTGATCCACCGCCAGAAAGCTTCACCGAAATTTATTTAGAGGCATTGCGGCAGACTTTAGATTTGCAACATTTGGATTATATTATCCTGGGTCATTTTAATCCCAACCGAGTTGCAACCATCAAAGCAATTTTAGAACTGGCACCACAGGTAACTTTTGTCTGTTCTCTTCCCGGTGCGAACAATTTACGTGCTGCTTTCCTAGAGCAAGATTTGAAAGTCTTGGTGATGCGGGGGAAAGAAACTCTGGATTTAGGCAAGGGTCATGTTTTAAAATTTTTCCCCACTCCTAGTCCACGTTGGCCGGAAGGACTTTGTACCTATGATCAGCAAACCCAAATTCTTTACACAGATAAGTTATTTGCAACTCATCTCTGTGGTGATGATGTGTTTGATGATAACTGGGAAGCGCTCAAAGAAGACCAGCGTTACTACTTTAACTGCCTGATGGCTCCCCAAGCTCCTCATGTAGAAGCAGCTTTGGAGAAAATATCAGATTTGCAAGTGAGAATGTATGCTGTGGGTCATGGCCCCTTGGTACGCACCAGCTTAATCGAACTTACCAAAGCTTATGGAGAATGGAGTCGCGCTCACAACGATCGCGAGATTTCCGTTGCTCTACTTTATGCTTCAGCTTACGGGAATACGGCGACTTTAGCACAAGCGATCGCTCTGGGACTAACTAAAGGTGGAGTCGCAGTCAAATCGATCAACTGCGAATTTGCGACCCCTGATGAAATTCGGACTAACCTCGCACAGTCAGAGGGTTTTATCATTGGTTCTCCCACCATCGGCGGTCATGCGCCAACTCCCATTCATACTGCTTTAGGGATTGTCCTATCAAGCGGTGACAACAGCAAACTTGCTGGGGTCTTTGGTTCCTATGGCTGGAGTGGCGAGGCATTTGACTTAATCGAAGGTAAACTCCGCGATGCTGGATATCGCTTTGGCTTTGACACCCTGAAGGTGAAGTTTAAACCTGATGATGTCACTCTCAAATTCTGTGAAGAACTAGGTACAGACTTTGCCCAAGCACTGAAAAAAGCTAAAAAGGTACGCGTACCACAACAAGCCGCTACTCCAGTGGAACAGGCTGTTGGTCGGATCGTTGGTTCCGTCTGCGTGGTGACAGCTAAACTTGGAGAAGTGTCTACCGGAATGTTAGGCGCTTGGGTTTCTCAAGCCACCTTTAACCCACCTGGACTAACTGTTGCGATCGCTAAAGATCGAGCGATCGAATCTTTGATGTATCCAGGCGGTAAGTTTGCCTTAAATATTCTACCTGAAGGCAATCATCAAGATTACATGAAGCATTTCCGTAAATCTTTCGCACCTGGGGAAGATCGATTTGCCAACTTTAGTACAGCAGTTGCGGATAACGGCTGTACCGTCCTTACCGACGCTTTGGCATATTTGGAATGCTCAGTCAAGGAACGTATGGAATGTGGCGATCACTGGGTTGTGTATGCAACTGTGGATGAAGGTAAATTACTCAAACCTGATGCTGTCACTGCCATCAACCATCGTAAAACTGGTACTCATTATTAGACAGTGAGAAGTTTAACCTAACGAAACCGCTTTGCAGAAAAATTCTCTTTTTTCTTCTGGGATGGGCATCTTGCCCGTCCCATTTTTTTGTCGATATGCAGAGTCCGCCCAAGTAAATTTTAGTTCTGCTATTTAAAGCCTCTCGACCTTTCGGGGAGAGCTTTGGAGAGGGATCTATAGTATACTTTGCGACTTTTCAAACAACCTCTTAGCAATCCTGCTACTTGCATAACATACTAATCTTAGTGATTAACGGGACTTAAACATTTTTGAGGGATAAACAAGCCTCAAACCCATGCAGGGTAAGGGAAATACACCAAATGCTCAAAAATGGCTCAAACCCAGATATATCAATAAACCAAGCAAAGCGATGTCAAAGTCTGTCTGTATATAGGTTTGAGGCTTTTTTATTGGTGTTTTTTGTCTAAGTCCCATTAAGTATAATCACGGCACTCGTTCCCAAGCTCAACTGCATATACTTGCATGGATAGGCTTGCGGGGAGGGGGTTGGGGGTGGGGTTCTTGTACCTCACTCAACTGAGAACCGCCAAAGCTGATTTTGCTGTCTATCGGGAAGCAGCTTTCAACGACTTTGTCGGCTTTCATCAAGTGAATGATCCTGATGGTGGCATTGACACTAACGCTGATGGTAAAACTGATCTTCTTCCCGGACAAGCTGGTTATGCTCAAGCCGCACTCAGTAAACGGATTGTGGGCATTGACTTAACAGTGAATAATCAAGGTAGTGCAACTTACACAGGTAGTTTCCAGCCTGGTTTTATCTTCGCACCATTTATTATTGTAGATGGCAAACCCGATGCTATTCTTGATGGTAATCAGAATAATGATCCAGCAGTATACTTTCCTTACTTGGGTGCTAACTCAGATCAAACAGATCACATTCGTTTGTTAGGCAATAATACCTTTGGCTTTGAGGATATGGCAAAGGGTGGTGACAAGGATTTTAACGATATCATCGTTCGAGTCAATTTAACCTAATCGCTGTAACGGTGGAATCAGAAGCAACTCAAAATCCATAACTGGCTACCGAGTTAAGATTCTGGATAGTATGCGATCGCTTCCAAAAATTTTTGCTACAGATGAATCAGCCTGTAAGGGCATACAGATGTATCATTAGTGTCAACTTAAGCATGACTTACGCACAGGTAACGGAAAATCGAACCACAGAAGACGCAGAGAACACGGAGGAATAAGAGTTTCAGAGAGTGCGTAAGTCCTATTAAGGTGAAATGGGCGGTTAGAAACCGCGTCTACACAAACAAAACCTGCCTCCGCAGGTTTCAAATCCTTAATTTTTCGTCAGTCCGCGCAGGCGGACGAGAGTTTGTGTAGCCGCGTTCGCATCGCGTGCCGGAGGCTCTATTCCATTCGCCCAGGCAAAAGTAGACACCAATGACAGATGTACGCCCTTACCAACGTATCTGTAGCAGAAATTTCGTGAAATGGTAGGTGTGACTTTTCACGAGATGTGGAATCAGAAAAATGTGCGTACAATTTCAGTATTAAAGCGGAAACAACATAAATTAACTTGCTAAAATTCCGCAATTGCCACCAAGACAATTGCAAAAACGCAGTGTAGCCTTTAACTAGAAAAACAGTATTAGGCAGCTGCTAGATAAAACTTTTATATTATTTTGTTGATCTTATGACTTCAAAACACACCAAAATTAAATTTCCCTTTTGGCAGTATCTGAACCAACCCCTATTTAGTCGGGATACTAAATTAGTATTGAATCCCCAACGCTTTCTATTGATCTGGCGTCTTCAACTTTTAGAACGCTGCTGGACTAAAGAATGTGACGCCAAAGGTCCTCAACAGCATTAGATATTTGAAAAGCTGGTAAATTAAGCCTCGTCTACAGAACGTGGCTTTTTTCCGTCAAGTAAAGCACTAACAGTCATGTCTCCCATGACATTAATCGCGGTGCGGCAGCGATCCAGAAACCAGTCTACAGTAACTAGCAAAGCGATGTACTGGGTAGGTAAGCCTACAGAAGTGAACACCAGTGTCATTGTTACCAGTCCAGCATTGGGAATGTTCGCCGCACCTACGGATGCAAAAATCGAGGTAAGAATGACAATTAACTGCTGTCCCAGACTCAGATGTTGCCCAATCAGTTGGGAAATATACAACGCAGACATTGCTTCATAAAGGGCAGTACCATCATTATTGAAATTTGCCCCGACTAATGCGCCCAAGGCGGCAGAAGATTCCCTTAAACCGACTTTTGTTTGCAAAACCTCAAAGGTTATAGGCATTGCCGCCGCCGAGGAAGAAGTTGAGAAAGCTGTCAAAAAGGCATCAGAACCGCCAGCGAGGAATTTTAGCGGGTGTACCCAAGAACCAAATTTTACTCTAATTAGGTAGTAGCACGCCTGCAATAGCAGTGCTAACAGCACCGCCACGATAAATGCACCCAAAGATTTAAACGGTGTAAATCCTTGCATAGCAACAGTTTTAGCAACAATCCCAAAGACTGCGAAAGGCACTAAGGCAATTACCCAGTTGAGGACACCGACTACCGCTTCAAATAAAATCCCGATGACATCTTCTATCGACTGGTATCCTTTTTTCCCTTGGGCAAGTTGTTCAGATTTTAATCCTCGCAGGATGATGCCAAAACTCAGGGCAATCACAATTAGTTGGATGACATTATTATCAACTAATGGCTTGAGGACAGCTTCCGGTACAGCATCTTTGAGTATTCCCCAAGGGTCAAGATTCTGAGGAGTTATTTGTGTAGTTGTTGAGGTGGCTACATTGCCCCAAGTTCCCGGACGCAGAACATTTGCTACCAAAAGTCCCACTAAAATAGCTACGGTAGTATTAGTTAAAAGTAGCACTGCCAGCCGCCGTCCGGCTGTACCAGGGATATTGGTAGTCATCAAGGTATGCAGCACTGCTACCAGAATCAGGGGCGTAGCCAAGGCGCGGAGAGCCTTTAACACCAATTCAGCTGGAATTGCTAAATTGTTGATTAAGACGGCATTGCTGGGATTGGGATTCCCCGCACCAAGGGCAATTCCGACGCTGACTGCGGCTACTAAGGCGATGACAATTTGTAAAGTGAGAGGGATACGCTGCCACCAAGGGCTAGCTTTGGTTTGAGGCGAAGTATTGCTCTCTGTTTGACTCATTGGCTAGATACTGGTTAAGTGCTGTAACTATTAAAACTTCACTTTCGGAAGTGAAAATTTCGGAAACAAGTTAATCTAAGATCCCGTTGCTTTGTAAAATCCGGCTCGAAAGGGTATGCGACTGGGTAGACCCCTAGCGATCGCCTGATTACCACTAATGCTTGCGGTAGTTATATTTCTTGATTTTGAATTGCTTATGTCCTTTGTCCCTTTACATATTCACAGTGACTATAGTCTACTCGATGGGGCTAGTCAGCTACCAGAGTTGGTAGATCAAGCGATCGCACTGGGGATGAAAGCGATCGCCCTTACTGATCATGGTGTCATGTATGGCGCGATTGAACTAATCAAAATCTGCCGTAGTCAAAATATTAAGCCGATTATCGGCAATGAAATGTATGTAATTAACGGCGATATTCAGAAACAAGAACGCCGCCCCAAATATCATCAAGTTGTTTTAGCTAAAAATACAAAAGGTTACAAAAATTTAGTCAAATTAACCACAATCTCTCACCTGAAAGGTGTTCAAGGTCAAGGCATTTTTTCTCGTCCTTGTATTAATAAAGATTTACTTAAAGAATATCATGAAGGCTTGATTGTCACTAGTGCTTGTTTGGGTGGAGAAGTTCCTCAAGCGATTCTCAGTGGTAGACCAGATGCAGCCCGGAAAGTTGCTCAATGGTATAAAGATGTATTTGGTGATGATTATTATCTAGAAATTCAAGACCACGGCTCCCAAGAAGACCGAATTGTGAATGTTGAAATTGTCAAAATTGCGCGGGAGCTAGGGATTAGATTTATTGCTACCAATGATTCTCATTTTATTTCTTGTTTTGACGTTGAAGCCCACGATGCTTTGCTATGTATTCAGACTCACAAGCTAATTATTGAAGATAAGCGGATGCGTTATAGCGGCACAGAGTATCTCAAATCTGGTGAGGAGATGCAGCAGCTATTTCGTGACCATTTGCCCGATGATGTAATTGCAGATGCGATCGCCACTACTGAAAAAGTGGCCGATAAAGTCGAGCCTTACAATATTATGGGTGAGCCTCAGATTCCTACTCCCCCCATTCCCTCTGGTCATACTGCTGATACTTACGCCGAAGATGTTGCATGGAACGGACTTTTAGAACGGTTAAATCGTAAATCTCGCCAGGAAGTCGATTCAGTCTATAAAGAAAGATTGGAATACGAACTGAAAATGATTCAGCAAATGGGTTTTTCCAAATACTTTTTAGTTGTCTGGGACTACATCAAATTTGCTAGAGATAATAATATTCCTGTGGGTCCTGGTCGCGGTTCTGCGGCTGGTTCATTAGTTGCTTATGCGATGCGAATTACTAATATTGACCCTGTACATCATGGGTTACTATTTGAGCGTTTCTTGAACCCAGAACGTAAATCAATGCCTGATATTGATACGGATTTCTGTATTGAACAACGGGATAAAGTTATTGAATATGTAACTGAGAAATATGGTGCAGATAGAGTTGCCCAAATTATTACTTTTAACCGTCTAACTTCTAAAGCAGTTTTGAAAGATGTCGCCAGAGTATTAAATATTCCCTATGGGGAAGCTGACAAAATGGCGAAACTAATTCCTGTGGTGCGGGGAAAACCAACAAAACTCAAGGTGATGATTTCTAATGAAACCCCAGAACCAGAGTTTAAAGATAAATATGATAAAGAACCCCATGTTCGCCATTGGCTTGATATGGCGATGCGAATTGAAGGAACTAACAAAACTTTTGGTGTTCATGCAGCAGGTGTGGTAATTTCTGCCGATCCACTTGATGAAATTGTGCCGCTACAAAAGAATAATGACGGTTCTGTGATTACCCAGTATTTCATGGAAGACCTGGAATCAATGGGTTTGTTGAAAATGGATTTTCTGGGTTTACGGAACCTGACACTGATTCAAAGAACCGTTGATTTAATTCAAGAAACGAGAGGATATCGGGTTGATCCTGATGAAATTCCCCGCCAGGAAAGAAAAGCCCAGAAGATTTTAGCTAAAGGTGAACATAGCACTCTACCAAAAGATGTCCAAAAAACTTATGAATTATTAGAAGCAGGTGAGTTAGAAGGGATATTTCAATTAGAATCTTCTGGGATGCGCCAGATAGTCCGAGATTTGAAGCCTTCTAATATAGAAGATATTTCTTCAATTTTGGCACTTTATCGACCAGGGCCATTAGATGCGGGACTGATTCCGAAATTTATTAATCGCAAACACGGGCGAGAAAAGATTGATTATCAACACACGATTCTAGAACCAATATTAGACGAAACTTATGGAATTATGGTCTATCAAGAGCAAATCATGAAAATTGCTCAGGATATGGCTGGATATACATTAGGACAAGCTGACTTGCTGCGCCGGGCGATGGGTAAAAAGAAAGTTTCTGAGATGCAAAAGCAGCGAGAAAAATTCGTAGATGGTGCAGCGAAAAATGGCGTTCAGAAAAAAGTTGCGGATGAATTATTTGAGCAAATGTTGAAGTTTGCTGAATATTGTTTAAGCTATGACACGGAAATATTGACAGTAGAATATGGATTTATGCCGATTGGGGAAATTGTCGAAAAACGCATTGAATGTACTGTGTACAGCGTTGATAATAATGGAAATATTTACACGCAACCTGTGGCACAGTGGCACGATCGCGGACAACAAGAAATGTTTGAGTATTGTCTGGAAGATGGTTCATTAATTCGGGCAACAAAAGACCATAAATTTATGACTGTTGATGGTCAAATGTTACCAATTGATGAAATATTTGAACGAGAATTGGATTTGATGCGGGTAAATGGTTTGCCGGAATGAGAAGAATGGGAACAAGCACAGTAAGGGAAAGTTCAGGCTTCAGCCTTTCTGTTTACTATACGAGTTTGGGCTAGGGGACTTTTATAAGTGAATACGGTTCAGTTAAGGCTTAACTCTTTATCAAATGAATTTTTTTAACGAACCGCAAAGGACGCAAAGAACGCAAAGGAAGAGAAGGAAGAAAAGAAATAGTGCGATTCGTTGATTAGTGAATCACGGGAGTCAGCCCGTACATAACTAATCCAGCCTGACAGCAGATTACTGTCACTTAAAGGCTGAA
>NZ_JBALFC010000093.1:0-2209 GCF_036917755.1 Nostoc sp. | reverse complement strand
CCACCTGTGTACATTGAAGACTACGTTTCCGAATCCGAATACATTTCTGAACACTATCGCCCCCTCCGCTCTGTGGGTAACTCTGGGTGGCAACCGTCTGATGTTTGGCGCGAGTTGAGAGTTGATGATTCTTGTGGGTAAATTAAGCTCTGACTGAATAAAAATTAATATATCTATCATGCTAAATTACCTTCAAAAAAGCCATGAAACGCTTACTAGGCAAGAAAAATTAACATTATTTACTAGTTATTTATGGGGTTTAGCACTGATTCGGGCTTTTGAGCTTTATTGTCGAGCCTAGTTTTGATATCTAACTAATAATTTGGCATAACAGATACTGAAGAACCAAAATTATTAAACCTTAATGCTCCTAGAAAATTTTCTAGAAGCATTAAGTTAAAGTTTCGTTAATTTATAGAGTTAAATATAGTGCTTGAATCAAAGTCAATATCCAGAGTAGTTAATCAATTTCACCTTTGGGTAAAGAGCAAATGAATATTAGATATAATTGTATGAAGATAAGGTTTACTAAATTTAATTGGCAATACTTGCTGATTATACGCCTCTTGCAAGGCTCACTTCGATTGCGCTTTGCTTAACAATATTTACAAAAAATACAAGCTTGTTTCAAATGTTTTAAAGTTCATATAGATGATTTATCAGTGAAGTTTTGGATTATAAGTAAATACTCTGGGGAAGATGTGTTAAAAATGTTTTTATGGCAAGTATGCTGTGGTTAACATCTATATATTTGTTAAGTATTGTACTTAACATTTAAAGTCTAGATAATTCATTAAATTTGATCAATAGAGCAAGTCATGAACAAAAAATGGGCTGTCAAACGAATCACAATAAATCTTGCATCAGCTGAAAGCGAAAAACTTGAAAAATATTGTACAAGTACAGGTAGACCTGCAACTGATGTGATTCGGGAGTTGATTCGCTCTCTCTCCATAACCGAGTTGTCAGCGTCTGAACAGACTACACCTACGCTAAAATATGATGTTCCCATTTTGAAATAGTGGCAATTGAATCGCTTGTAACTGTTTGGCGTTATCCAAATTGGACAAGGAAATACCCAGCAACCTAATACTGCGGTTTTCCAGATCAATCGACTCAAACAGTCCTTTAGCTATCTCAAAAATCGTAGAGAGTTCACTAATGGGAGCAAGCATTGTCTTACTGCGGGTTAACTGCTGATAGTCAGAGAACTTAACTTTCAGGGTTAATGTGCGTCCTCGCGTTTCATGCTGCTCCAACCGTTGCTCGACAATTTGGGCAATCTGTTCGAGTTCTTGCAACATCTGGCTGATATCGCTTAAGTCCTGTGCAAACGAGGTTTCTGCACCAATGGACTTGCGAACCCGATTCGCCTCAACTGGGCGGTCATCTTCTGCTCTGGCAATCTTATAGTAGTATTGCCCTGCTTTGCCAAAGTGGTGTGTTAACTCAGAAAGAGTTCGCCCCTTCAAATCTGCGCCAGTATGAATACCGAGCGAGTGCATTTTAGCCCCCGTCACCTCTCCTATACCGTGGAACTTCTCAATCGCTAGCTGTTCTACAAAAGCGATCGCTTGCTCTGGCAAAATCACCGTTAGTCCGTTGGGCTTATTTTGACCTGATGCCATTTTTGCAAGAAACTTGTTAATCGACACGCCTGCGGTTGCCCTCAACTGAGTTTCCTGCAAAATTGCAGTTTTGATGTGTCTTGCAATCGTAGAAGCGTAGGGAATGTTTTGCCTATTCTCAGTAACATCTAGATATGCTTCATCTAGTGCAACTCCTTCCACCAAGTCAGTATAGCGTTTGAATATGGCGTGGATTGCTGCGGAAATATCTCGGTAAATATCGAATCTTGGTCTGACGAATATCAGTCCGGGGCATTTAGCGATCGCAGTTACTGACGGCATCGCGGAGTGAATACCAAATTTTCTGGCTTCATAACTGGCTGCTGCAACCACGCCTCGTTGATTCGGACTGCCACCGACTACTAACGGTTTGCCTCGGTAGCTAGAGTTATCCCTCTGCTCTACCGATGCGTAGAAGGCATCCATATCAACATGAATTATTTTCCTGGTTCTAGCGACAGATTCTTGTCCCAAGGGTAGCTCCACCACAAGCAGTCTCGCTTTTCACACACTATTTCCAAGCAAATAAAATCCTAAACTACAAATATTATAGTACACTAGCACTAGTCTCTCGTTCTAAG
>NZ_JBALFC010000092.1:0-89733 GCF_036917755.1 Nostoc sp. | reverse complement strand
AAGCTAAGAACATCGGGAGCCGTGTACACGGAAACGGGTACGCACGGATCTAACTGAGAGGTGCGCGGGATAATACCCGCCATCGACTCAACCCAACCCAGTGCCAGAAACCGCCGGGATGTTGTAAGTCCTCTTCAGTAATCGGGATACCGCAACGTAGGGAAACTTTCACCCAGATGCGATTCGGTACTAGGAGGAAGAAAGCGCGTGTCTCTTCTCTGTATGGGTGCTAAAGGATAGCTTGCCATCACTCCGAGTTGGAAATGTGCAATTATCTTAACCTCTCACTGATGGAGAAGGGGAGATAATTTCAAAGTTTCTTTCCCAGATAGGGAGACGTTAAAAAACCCGGCTTCAACAAAGTAAGCCGGGGCAAGCACTTATAAAAAATGACAGTTAAACCTTACCCGTGGATAGCAGGGGCATTGAAAGCTACTGGTGCTGCTTCACCCGCAGCCAAATCTAGAGGGAAGTTGTGAGCATTACGCTCATGCATTACTTCCATACCCAAATTGGCACGGTTAATCACATCTGCCCAAGTGTTAATTACGCACCCTTGCGAGTCGATGACAGACTGGTTGAAGTTGAATCCGTTCAAGTTAAATGCCATCGTGCTGATACCCAAAGCAGTAAACCAGATACCAATCACAGGTAAAGCTGCTAAGACAAAGTGCAGCCATCGGGAGTTTTGAAAGCTGACATATTGCCAAAATAGGCGTCCGAGATAGCCATGAGCCGCAACGATGTTGTAGGTTTCTTGTTCTTGACCGAACTTATAGCCGTAGTTTGCAGATTCGGTTTCGCTAGTTTCACGAACTAAGGTAGAAGTCACCAAAGAACCGTGCATTGCAGAAATTAAAGCACCACCAAACACACCAATTACACCTAACTGATGGAATGGATGCATCAGGATATTGTGTTCAGCTTGGAACACTAACATAAAGTTGAAGGTTCCAGAAATACCCAAAGGCATACCATCAGAGAAAGAGCCTTGACCAATGGGGTAAATTAAGAAGACAGCAGTAGCAGAAGCCAAGGGAGCGCTATAAGCTACACAGATCCAGGGACGCATTCCCAAGCGGTAGCTCAACTCCCATTGCCGTCCCATGTAGCAAGCGCAACCAATTAAGAAGTGGAAGATTACTAGCTGGTAGGACCCACCGTTGTAAAGCCACTCATCGAGGGAGGCAGCTTCCCAAATGGGGTAGAAGTGTAAGCCGATCGCATTTGAAGAAGGAACAACTGCACCAGAGATAATATTGTTGCCATAAATCAAAGAACCAGCAACAGGCTCACGGATACCATTGATATCTACGGGGGGCGCAGCAATAAAGGCGATGATGAAGCAAGTGGTAGCTGTTAGCAGAGTGGGAATCATCAGGACACCGAACCAACCGATGTATAGACGATTCTCAGTGCTGGTGATCCACTCACAGAAACGCTCCCAGACATTGGCGCTAGAGCGTCTTTGTAAGGTAGTAGTCATAGTTTAGAATAATTTCAAGGATTATGCACTGATTCTAGTTTGACGATTTGGCAAGCTGATTTAAAAGGTGTGAATTTACACCAAACCAATTTCGCCTATTCAGATTTAACGAAATCTACTTTTACGGCAAATCTCAGCTATACCTTTACACTAGCAGTTAGTCCAAATGGCAATCTTCTGGCAATCGGGGATACCCTTGGTCAAATTTCCCTATGGCAAACAACAGATGGACAGCAATCCTTAACCTGGGAAGCACACACAGGTTGGGTGCGTTCTATTGTATTTAGTGCTGACGGACAAACCTTATTTAGTGGCAGTGATGACCAAACTGTTAAACAATGGGATCTCACAGGTCGATGCGTACAAGTATTCAGGATGCACACAGGCTTTGTTTGGTCTGTATATCCTGGCTGATTGGTACTATTCACGCCTTCAGTAAATTTACTATCACCCCCTGACGCAATCTGGTTAATTGTTGGCCCAATGCCATAGATTAGCCAGTGAGTAAACCCCTGTGGCAGGGGTGCATCCGGGTCGTGGCAGATGAGTGCTAATTGCTGGGTTCCGGCTGGCAACCCACTCCATCCTAAAGGAGGTGAGATGTTTTCACCATCGCTGGTATACTGTTTCGGGATATGTTCTAAAGAAGTAAATGCAGGGCTATGAATCTGTAAATCTTTGATATTCAATGCTATTGTGTATTTCCTTTTGCAACAATCACCTGCATCGAAGAATTTATCGCAGGAGGACAGGTTGAGCATTAATGCGAATGCGGAAGAGGCTATAAGGCTTCTTACGGAAATCGCGTCCCTTTTGGTAGTTCACTTGACGGTGCAACTGGTTAGTGGGACTTAAACAAAAATTAAGCCCAAATGAAGCCTAAACTCGCTTTATAAGCGGCGAACACGTCCCGATTATGGGTCAACCAGTCAAAAAAACGAAAAGACATAGCTGTTCTAAAGGCTTCTAAAGCTTCAGTAAAGGTGTTCAAAGGTTTGTTCGCCCACCTTCCTGCTTCTTAAGCAGTGCGTTTTGTGTCGGGGTCTAAATCCCCGTCACAAAACGTAATTGCGAATTGCGAATTGGTTTAATGGCGATGTCATAAGTTTCTATCTTAAGAACCGTTTTTCAACTTAATATCTCATTAATCTCTGATTAATCTCTCAATGTTGGTTTTTTCAACATCTTCGTCTGAAAGGCTTGCCCTGCCATTCGTTGTATTTATGTTGACAGTGTTGACAGTGTTGTTGTTGTTGTCTCCCCATTATATACAGTTACTGGGACTAGGACTTGCTTCCGGCGGGATAGATCGTTAATGAAGTCTTCCGCTACAGACCCTACTGCACCTCCAACTAATCCTCCTGCAATAATACCAGCTAGTCCTGCTTTAGAGCCGATATAACTACCAGCAACAGCACCAACAATACTTCCAAATAAATTACCTCCAACTACAAGTTGAGATTCTTCCTCAGACAGTTCTTGCAATTCGAGTTCTTTAAGATTAGATAAATCAGACAATATGTTACTCATATCTATGCTCCTTAATTTTTGAGAAGCGATTTACAATTGCAGTAGTTTGCAATTGTTAAAGCAGTCTAAGCAATGCTTTTAAACTTATTAATACTCTACTAAGTGCTGTTAATTGCTGTACTATACATTATTTAATACATTTAAAATTATTAATTCAGTTGGTGAGTTGGGCGTGGTGGCAAGCTCATAAATTAGCGAGGTCTTGTAACGTGGCGAGGTGGCTTTAGTCAGCGATCGCTGTGACGGTGTGTAGGGCTATCGCTGTAATTGGTGGCGAGGGATAGGTTAGCGATGGCTGCGCCCGCCGTTCGCGTAGCGTCTCGCAGAGAAGGCATCGCAGTTTTTTTACCCCACCTCACAAAATCGCGTTGCTCCCTATCTGGGAAAGGCGATGTCTACGACGGGCGTAGCTGCGGCACTGACTGAGTTTTTCCCCTAGATTAAATGCTCCCGGTAAACGTCGGGAAGTCGGGGATCTTGTTTGTGACAAATGATTTGGGATTGCGATATCAGCATAGTAATGTTTTAGAATCTGGATAGAAGCAAAATATTTTCCCTACAGTTCCTCCTCTTAATATTCCAGCTATGACTTCAAGTGCGTACTTTAGCTATGTCGAAGACATCGCGCCAAAAAACACAATTCCTGCTCTAGAAAACGGTGACAGACTGACTCAAAGCGAGTTTGAACGGCGTTATCATGCTATGCCAGACCTAAAAAAAGCAGAATTAATCGAAGGAATTGTTTACATGGCATCCCCACTACGAATTACCCAACATGGTGAACCCCATGCTGCAATTATGACTTGGCTTGGTGTTTACAAAGCCTTAACATCTAGAGTTCAATTAGGAGATAATTGTACTGTACGCCTTGATGCAGATAATGAACCTCAACCAGATGCACTGCTGAGAATTGAAGTCGGGGGACAATCCAATATTAGTGAAGATGGTTACGTGGAAGGTGCGCCAGAATTAATTGCGGAAGTGGCTGCCAGTACTGTTTCAATTGATATACATGATAAACTTAAGGTTTATCGCCGTAATCAAGTACAAGAATATATAGTTTGGCGCTTTCAAGACAGAGAACTGGATTGGTTTCGACTAATAGAAGGTAAGTATATTCTGCTTGACTCCAATTCGGAAGGAATCATCAGAAGTGAAGTTTTCCCAGGATTATGGTTGGATAAAGAAGCCTTGTTCGCCGGAAATTTAGCGAAAGTAATTGAGATAGTGCAGCAGGGATTAACAACACTTGAGCATCAGAATTTTGTGAAGCAATTGTCTGATAGCTTGTAGAGACGCGTCAATAGTTGGAATCCCCCACTAAGTGGTTAGTGCTAAACACTCACCAGCTACTCTGATTCCAGACTTGCACTTGACGGTATGTTGTTTGAAATTGATGCTTATGCGGTAATTCCAAAAAAACGTGATTGAGGGCTGGTTCTAAGATCACCTACACAGCAAAGAGCCAATCGCACACCACAGACCTACAGTCGCTCTCAAAGTTAACCCAAACTTGCCACTGCCCCAGGTATCCGTTCCAGTAAGGCTCACCATCAGCAACACCAACAGCCGAGCCAACTTGGGAGACTAGCTCAGTGTAAAATCGACCAGCACTGTCGAGTCCTTCCCGCATTTTCATCTTCAGCCCTTTCCAGCCTCCAACAGCATCATTCAATGTTTGGAGAGTATGGTGTCTGTCAGCAACTTGTGTTGATAACTCTATATTATTGTTGACTGACACAGAATCTATTTTAGCGGAGATGGATAGTGGGATTGTGTCAGTAATTTGTGTTGGTAACTCTTTATTATTGTTGACTGACACCAACTCCCGATTTAACCAAGAATCGAAAATCACACCACGCCTATCATCAGGCGGGACAAACTTATACACACACTCCCGGTTTTCACGCTTACCCAACCGACCAACATAATTCAACTTCAAATCAATCTTGGCAAGTAATTTCTGTGCGATCGCTATGGGAGTAAATTTTTCCGAAATGGTGACGTTCAAACAAGTCTTGATGAGATACCGATTCTCCATCGCCGCCTTCTTCAACTCCTGCATCGCCTCGTCAGACCCTCGTAAGTGTTCCCCAGGTTTAAGAAACTGCAACAGATTCAGATTTTCCAGTAACAGCACAGCAGCTAATAGCTACCCCTTGTTAAAATCCGGCTTCCAAATGGAATTTTCCCCAGCTTCCAACTGCGCCTTAGCCCGTTTCGCATCACGGGTGGTCAGAAATTCCCGCCCCAGCGTCAAATAGTAGTGCATCCGCAGTTGAGGATACCAGCCGTTATCATCCTTCTCAACCAAATCAGGCGTAACTTCAATTTCATAGCGACGGGATAATTCGGCAAAGTGCTGCTGATGTCGTTCGGTTTTGGTTTTCGCCCTTGTGTCTTGCAACTTCTTGAGTTCAGCATCAGAAATGGTAGGAGAATTAGCGATCGCTTCACATTCAGCAGCATACAATTCAACAGACGCGGCTTTAACCGACTCGATTATTGCTCCACTCTCATCATCCGATGCATCGTTGGCATCTATAATAATGTACCCATCCTCAACCAACCCTGCAAGCACAGACTCCCGATAACGCCGCATCTCTACATTAATCACAGAACCACGCTTGCCCCAAGTTTGTAACGATTCTGGCTGAAAATTCTGATCAACATAGCTGTAATCGTCATTATCCGCCGCCGACAACAGCGCAATGTTAGCCCTCGTTGCAACGTGTTGGCTCCGCAACAATCCGCCTATGGAAGTAGAACCATTGCCCACAACACCCATACCCCACTCTCTCACCCAAATGTGACGGTCAACTGTCTCCCTAAGCCTTGCTAACATTTGCCGCACAGAGTTAACCGGCTGCACTCCCTGAAAAATCCCCCAAACAGCATCAAAATGTCCTTGAATGTCGATAGATACCCCAGTTTCTAAACTTGGAGAAGCGATAACCAAATCATACTGGGTCAAAATCTCATTGAGGTGAGCGATACACCCCATAGCTGGATGTGATGGGTCAGCAACAGATTCGCTGTCAATTCTCAGTATTCGTAAATGAGGGAATTTGCGGGGAAAACGTTCTTCCAATGCTTGCGTCCCCCATTTTGACTTGGCTTTCTGAGCAGAGCAGCACAACAGAAAGCGAGGTTGCCAAGACGATTCTGCATGGTGGCTGGCAGAGGGGCAAGGGGGCAGAGGTGCAGAGGAGAGTGTAGCTTCATTCGATAAGTCAGCAAAGTAAACAGCTTGATTTCCCACAACTCCAGTGCAACGGCTGTATTGTAGAGCGCGTCAAATGCTGGTTGACCCTTGGCGACGATAAAATCATCAACCCCTTTCTCTGCCCCTAGCGGTAAATCAATCACCCGCAGGGAACAACCCTCATTTACCAGCAGCCGTCCCATGCGACTGATAGCAGTTCTCACCCGTTGGACAGTCTCAGGTTTGTTGTTTTGGTCAAAGCAGATGTTGACCTGTCTTCCCTGTGTTGCGAAATGTTTCAAGTCGGGAATCAGAGATGGTTTACCGATGGCAGTACCTTACTCATCATGGGGTGTGCGGTATCCAGCGTTAACACCAGGAATTGCGATCGCAGCATAACCAGCAGTCAGTAACGCTCCCGCTTTTTTGACCCCTTCGACAATCGTCACCGGAACATTGTGCCGCCAAACCCAATGCCAGAAACCGCCAGGGTGTTGCAAGTCTTCTTCGGTGATGGGGATACCGCTACGATTGGAGACTTTCACCCAAATGCGATTCGGTACTAAGAGGAAGAAAGCGCGTGTTTCTTCTCTGTATGGGTGTTCGTACTTGATGAATTTGTGGATTTTTTGGCGGTCGCGTCGGGGTTGGTCTGGTTTGAAACAGCCCCACATCATCAGGACGTAGTTGTTGAGTGGGTCAACACCATTGCACCACCAGCCGCCTAGTTCAATGTGCTGGTATTTCTTCAAATCGCGATCGCGCAATCGTCCATCGTTGCGACGGGAGATTTTGGGACTGTAGAGCAGATATTCGTAGGGTGTTGTGCCGTGGAGCGATCGCACATTCAGGGCAATTATTTCTTCGTCAACGCCACTATTTAACCATTCTTGTTGATGTTTTTGGTGAAAATCATTATCTGGTATTGTGATTGCACTCATGTCTCCTCCAATGTATGACGCAAGAAAATGGAGCGGCATTTGGGAAATGCCGCTATTGATAGTCTTCGGATTGATGAAAAGCTAAGGGGTTGTTATCAAATAAGGAAAACCAACAGGAGGTTTCTTTATTTTTGAACAGTAAACAAATCTCTAGAGGAGTGATATTTCGTATGTAGCGGCTCTAAAACTGATTGATTTTAAATAGTACATAAGAACTAGCGAGGGAATTATACACGATCTGGAGAATCAGAATTATTTACCGCCTGTATGTGGACGGAAAGTAAGATTGAAACGCGAGCTAACCACTTTGTTTGTTTTCGGAACTTGGTGAAGGTGAGTTGATTGACAGCCTGGGTGCATCACAAGCAAGCTCCCGTGTTCGAGCCAAAAATCAGTAGGTTTGCCATTTCTCGGTTTAATTTGGAATTTGCGACATGACCCCAGGCTTACGGATGCGATCGCTGGCGATAGTCCCATTGAAGAATCAGTATCAGCGTGCCATCCGATTGAATCTTGTCCACTGCGGTACTGGTTGCCGATGACGATGCGGAACTTATAGCCAGTCAAACCAATTCGCAATTCGCAATTCGCAATTCGCAATTATTACCCTACCCATAAATGCGCTTGCTCTGAATATTGATAATACGTGTTTATTTTTTCCATAATTGAAATTATTTGCTCTGTATCCCAAATGAATAAATTTCCAAATTCCTCCATAATTGCGAACTGCGAATTGGTTTGGCATTCCCACTACCTCACCGATTTGTGTTGGGTTGAGAAATGCATCCTCTGCGGTATTAGTGGAAGCGATCGCAGTTTTTAATTCATCGGCAGCTGGCTTAAGTGCGGGGTTAACTTTGGTGGCGGCATTAACTGCTAACTGCGCGGTGAGGGATTTGTCTAGTCCAGCAAATTCTCCCAACATCATCGCTAGCTGTGCGGCTTCGTGGGAGGGGGCTAATGAATGTGTTGGTTCTTGCTGTTGTATCGGCTCTACTTGATTTGAGAGCATCACTTTCATTAAAGTTCTGTTGGCCCAGATGCGGAACTCGACAGACACCCATCGAGCTAAATCAATGGCGATTTCTGGGTGAATCCAAGTGCTTTGTTCGCTTCCATATCCCTGGATATCCATCACCAATAACGATATGAGGATCTTCATATCGTTAGAAAGTGCTTGCAAATACTGCTTTGTAGACTTGAGCTTCGTGTAGTCAGCTAAGAATTTCCCGTTAGCTTTGCACATCTGACTTGCATTCACGTAGCCCTTGGGTACAAGATATTTACCTATTTCCCCATCTTGGGGCATTTGGTTAATTTCTGAGTCGTGCCAAAAATGTGTCAACATGATTCATTCCCTGGCTATTGAACAAATAATTGATTCAGGTATTTACTCGCACTAAACTTTTTTCACCAACTAATGAGAAACGATTCGATATAATTGGTGTCTTAATTAACGTTGGTGACATCAATTCAATAAGGTAAAACCAAGATTTATGCACCAGCGCAATCCCCAAAATCAGCCGTTGCTTTGTTCCTTTATCGTGACCTGAAGATGACGTAATTGTGGATGGTTGGCGGCGACGCGCAGATGGCACTTTTGAGAAAGTTAAAGATAGGGAGGCAAAACAATGACATCTTTTATATGTGATCGAATTATAGATTTTGAAGCGAAGAATGCTTATGAAGCTGAAGATATTGAAAAGCTGATAGAACAGGTAAAAATTTCGGTCGCAGAGTCAGAAAATAGCAAAGTTGTGATTTTACTGAGAAATGCTCATTATCTGACTACCAGAGCATTTGTGATTCTTTACAACTATATTCAAAAACCTTTCTCGACAAATGCAGTTTTTGTATTGGTTTCTACCGATAAATCCCGAATATTCCCTCCTTTACTTGATTTAGTAGAGCATCGGCAACAAGTAGCTTAAATATCAACCTAGAGGTGGGTTTATGGACAAATCAACCCGTAAGAGCAAAAAATCCACCTCTGCTGCTTCTGATGATTCAAAAACACTCCCAGGACGCAATCAGAGCCTAAGCAGGTAAGGCACACTGGCGTTAATGGGAAGATAGCATGGGTAAACAAGTCCTGGAAAAGTGTCTCACAGTCAAGTCACAACCTGGAAACAAAATGTGAACTTCATCCTCTGTAACCTCGCAGCATTTATAGCGGTAATAGCTGCAATCTCTGAGGAAAGGATAGGCAAAGTGGACTGCCCTAAACTATCAAAAGCAATCGAAAGAACGGAACGAAAAGAAACGATATAAGAGTCTAGGGAAAAGGTCGAAAACCCTGGTAAGTAAGACGAGATACAGAATCCTCTTATATCGGGTAGGACAGAGCATAACTGCTCTGAGGTATTCAGAAAACGCGATTTGGAGCAAAGTATGATTAGGCACAGCAAAACTGCTAGTGAATCTTGGAAATCATTACCCTGGAAGAAATTTCGGGCGAACCTTTTCCGCTTGCAAAGGAGAGTGTTTAAAGCTGTTCGAGTGGGAGACAAGCACAAAGCTAAGTCTTTACAAAAGCTGATTCTGAAATCCAAAGCGGCTAGGTTTCTGGCAATTCGTCAAGTAACACAGCTAAATGCTGGGAAAAAGACTGCGGGAATCGATGGTAAAATCGCCTTAACTCATGAGGAGAGATTCACCCTCGAATTGCTACTAAGACAGCAAGACTGGTATCACAACAAACTCAGACAGATACCAATTCCCAAGAAAGACGGTTCCATCAGATACCTTAAAGTACCCACTATTGCGGATAGAGCCTGGCAAGCAATCGCAAAATACGCATTAGAACCAGCTTGCGCGTTGCAATTTTCCATGAACACAGCTATGGATTCAGAACGGGTAGAAGTACCCACGATGCCCAACAGCAGGTATTCTCAAACCTAAGTTCATCAGCCAACGGCATCACAAAAAGAATCCTTGAGCTTGACATTGAGAAATGCTTCGATAGGATAAACCACTCAGCCATAATGGTTAACTTGATTGCTCCCAGAGCATTGAAAACCGGGATATTCCGAGCATTAAAGGCAGGAATAAACCCAGAATTCCCAGAGCAAGGAACACCACAAGGCGGAGTAGTAAGTCCACTAGACATCTCCGAAAACTGCCCAAGTATCTCTGTGACTAACTTATAGGGTGCGATCGCCAGTGAGAGCAATCAGCTAGTTTCGACGAGAGAATAGGAGTTTGAGATGTTTGTTGTTAATAATCAGACAAAAAAACGTGGCTATGTGCATTCATTTTCTCTCAGGTAAACGCGTATATTTCTGCTGGTAATACAAGTGCCCCAATTCGGAATCTTACTACTCCACAAATTGTCAAAATTACCTCAGCATACTTTTTAGGATTTAACCGAAATCTTTCTTGAACAACTCGAAAGATTTTTACAGAACGAATTCGGTGTTCAACAAATACTCGGTTGGATGAAAACTCCTTGTTCTCTTTTTTCTGTTCACTTGTTAACTTTCCATTTCTTGGCGTTTAAGAAAGTGTGTCAATTAAATCTTCTCCAAGATATCCTAAATCTCCCTTAAATTTTTGTTTTGGGTCAAAGTTATCGCGGTTTTCTCGAAACAAAGTTATATCGCTTTTTGGTCCAGGTTCGCCAGCTACAATATCAACGATATCCTTGGCACCTGGTAAAATAATTATCTGACTTTTAAATGTATGTTTACATGCCTTGCCAGAGTAATATTTTTCTTGTTCTTTATTATCCACAGGTCTTTCCCTTACTTGTTCATAGCTATCTACAATTAATTCATAATCTGTAAGTATTTCTTTGACTACCATCAAGTCAGATTCGTTTTTTTTTACTTGTTCAATTAAACTGGATGGTAGCAATTCTCTGAGTATTGGCAACCAATAGTTAAATGTATCATTTGCGGTGGACTCACTCACATTAAACTGGATACCAAGAAGCTCAAATGTAGTCAGATGCCTGAGATAAACCAACGTTAAAATTATTTGTTCTTTGAGCGATAATTTTGGTTTACGACCTCCACCACCAGCAATAATTCTCACTTTTTTTGATTCTAATAACTCTTGTTTGTCATGGTGTAATCGCTCTGCATTTTGAATTAATTGTTGTAACTGTTCATACTCCAGACCAATTAACCGCTTTGTTCTTTTAGGATTCTCTTCAATATGATTCAGTATGTCGCTCATGTTTCTGTATCAAAAAAGCTCTTTAATGTTCTTTTACCACAGAATGTTACTATTTTGGAGATGTCTACTACTAGCCAACATCGCCCTAAACGGTATTGAGAACATTCACCAATACCACAAGGATAAAGGAAGAAAAATAACACCCAGAACGACAGTAAAAGACATAAGGAAAGCCTGTGTCAGATATGCCGATGACATGGTGTTCTTCCTAAGACCGGAAGACGATGAGAAAGAAATACTTGACAAAATCAGCCAATTCCTAGCAGAAAGAGGATTAAAGGTAAGCGAGAAAAAGACCAAGCTAACCGCTTCGACAGATGGGTTTGATTTCCTCGGCTGGAACTTCAAAGTCCAGCAAAACGGAAAGTTCAGATGTATTCCCTCAGAGGAGAATTTCAAAGCCTTCCGTAAGAAAGTAAAACACATCGTCAACAACTCGAATTATGGAGCTAAGGTGAAGGCTGAAAAGCTAGCACCAATAGTCAGAGGATGGAGGAACTACCACAAGTTCTGTAAGATGGATGGCTCTCGATTCTCACTATGGAATCTCAACCACAGAGCCTTTATGGTATTCAACAAGGAAACAAAACAGGATAATCACTCTAGTAGGAAACTAATAGAAAAAGCATTCCCTAAAGTTCCTTACTCCGAATTTGCCCACATCAAAGTCAAAGGGAATAAATCACCTTTTGATGGAGACTTAATCTACTGGACTGAAAGGAACAGTAAATTATACGACGGCATAACCTCAAAGCTATTAAGAAAGCAAAACCATACGTGTGGAAAATGTGGTTATAAGCTAACCTCTGAAGAGAGGGTACATTTACACCACATAGACGGTAATCACGAAAACTGGAAGGATAAAAATCTAACGGTTCTACATGAAAGTTGTCACGATTATATCCACATGGGCAAAAGGGAAATAAAGTAGATTTATTCTATCCTGCGCGAAAACCCGTTAACCAGTTAAGAAAGTGACTTTCACTTTCTGGGAAGGACAGAGCAAGTCTATAGAATTAACCCTCAAGGATATCGGGAGCCGAATGAGGTGAAAGTCTCACGTTCTGATCTAACTGAGAGGTGCGGAGCGTAATAGCTCCCATCGACTCAAACCAAGTCACCGCACGTTTGAAGATTATTGCCGCGTTCGCCCTTGGCGTTGGCGCAGCCATCGCTTTGGTCATAGTCGCCAAAAGTCAAATTATCTGATTGCAGCAGCTGATGTCTACGAGAATTTGACAACAATTTGTTGTCAAAATTTGCCGCCTGAAGATTTGACAACAAATGGATCACAAATTTTGCCCACTAGTGAAGGGCAAGTCCGACCCATTACAAAGCTAGAACCTCAAGAACAGTGGGAGGTGTGGCAAACAGCAGTAGAACTTGCTGGCGGTAAAGTGCCGCCAGCCAGAATTGTCAAAGATGTGGTGCAGCGCATAATGGAGCGAACGAAAGTATCAAACACCTACCAAACCGGCGAAGTCTGCCAAATCCTTGCAAAGGACAACCCAGAACTCAGGGGCAAAGGTGGCTGTTGGGGAATAGTTGTAAGAGTGAATGATTTTAGTTGCACTGTCAAAAGCTGGGATGGGGAGTATACCGTTGCCTTGCAGCACCTCAAATCTTACAACTACCTGCCTGCCGAATGTGAGCAGATGCAGGTGATTTGCGATCGCATCAGTCGAGTGTATTCCGATTCACTGGAGGAGACAGTCAAAAGTCTGTTGCAGTCGTTGGGGAAGCTGAATCGACCCTATCTTACTGCTGTGGAAGAGAAATTGTTGACGCTTCTGGAGTCGGAGTATGGGAGAATACCATGAATAATTTTGGCAATTTGGCATCCAACGTCTTTGGGTGGCAGTTTCAATGGAGATATCAACACAACGGGACAGTCAAGAAGTTGTACGAGGGATAGGGCAAAACTTTCCGCTTCTGGTGTCCCGTGCTACGCCAGTTGTCAAGCAAGGGCTGTAGAATCGCTCTACATAATTGATACAGCGCTCAACAGAGTTCAGTTCCTACTCTACAACTGGCTAGAAATGAACAAAACCAAATAAAACCTCAGAAGATGAAAGATGTAGATAGCTGGATTGCTGTATAGTTTGGGTTATGCCAGATTATAGTCTTAAGAGTTGCTCTATGATCGCTCTGCCTGGTATTGCTATCCAAAACAAAATATACGAAAGTTATAATTCTCTAGTATACCGGGGCATCAGAGAGGATGGAGTAGCGCTCATCGTAAAAATGCTAAAGCTTGATTATCCTTCTCCTCAAGAACTAACCCGCTATAGACAGGAATATAAAATTATCCGCTCCCTCACAGTGGAAGGAGTTGTCAAGGCATACAGCCAACAAGACTATCAACGCACTCTGGTGATTATCTTAGAAGACTTTGGGGGAGAGTCCTTAGAGCAATGGATGCACAAGCGCCCAAACATCTTCTGCCCCATGCCTTTATCGACTTTTCTTGGCCTTGCGATCGCTATAAGCGATATTCTAGGCAAAATCCATGCAGCCAATGTCATTCATAAAGATATTAACCCTGGAAACATCGTCCTCAATCTGGATACTGGCGTTGTCAAAATTATTGATTTTGGGATTGCCACCCAATTTAACCGCACGAATCCGACTTTCAAAAGTCCTCATGTTTTAGAAGGAACACTCGCATATTTATCTCCAGAGCAAACAGGACGCATGAACCGTTTGCTCGATTACCGCACCGATTTTTACTCCCTTGGTGTGACATTCTACGAACTTCTAACCGGACACCTGCCGTTTTCAACAACGGATATTCTGGAACTAGTCCATTGTCATATTGCTAAACAGCCTGTTCCACCTCACGAACTGAATGCAGCGATCCCTAAAGCCGTTTCAGATATCATTCTCAAACTGATGGCGAAAAATGCAGAGGATCGTTATCAGAGTACTTGGGGCATCAAAGCAGATTTAGAAATTGGTCTTCACCAGTTTACACAAACCGATAAAATCGATGGTATTCAACTGGGTCTTCAAGATGTTTCGGATCGGTTTCAAATTCCCCAAAAATTGTATGGGCGCGAAGCAGAGATTGAAGCATTATTAGCGGCGTTTGATAGAGTAGCAGGAACGGGGAATGAACAATTAAGACTGAAGAATCAAGAAAATTCTCAATTCAAAGTCGAGATGATGTTGGTATCAGGTTACGCTGGGGTTGGCAAATCAGCATTAGTGCAGGAACTCTACAAATCCATTACTGCAAAGCGCGGTTATTTTGTCTCTGGTAAATTCGATCAATTCGGGCGCAATATTCCCTACAGCGCGATCGCAAATGCCCTGCAAAAATTGGTACAGCAATTGCTCAGTGAGCCAGATAAGCAGGTGCAACAGTGGCGATCGCAACTGTTAACAGCTTTAGGAACCAATGGACAAATTATCATTGATATCATCCCGGAAGTTGAATTAATTATCGGCAAGCAGCCACCTTTACCAGAAGTTGGAGCAACTGAAGCTCAAAATCGCTTTCATCGAATTTTTCAGCAGTTTGTACGGGTGTTTTGTTCAGAGTCACATCCCCTTGCTATTTTCTTAGATGATTTGCAGTGGATAGATTCGGCAACGATTAAGTTAATCGAACTGTTGCTGTTGGATGAGCAAACCCAATCCCTATTTTTAATTGGAGCCTATCGAGATAATGAAGTAAATCCAACACATCCATTAGCATTAATGCTAGAAAGACTACGAAAAAAAGGGGCAGTGCTTCAGGAGATGATCCTGACACCATTAACCCTTGAACCGTTGAGTCAGTTGATTGCCGAGACGCTACATCGAAATGCAGACATTGTTCGTCCCTTGGCTGAGTTAGTATTGCGTAAAACTGAGGGTAATCCCTTTTTTGTCAACGAATTTTTAAAAATGCTGTCTAGCGAAAATTTATTGAGCTTTGATGCACAACACTTAAGCTGGCAGTGGAACATTGCTCAGATTCTAGCCCAAGATATTACTGATAATGTTGTGGAGTTGATGCTTCACAAGTTGAATAAACTGCCAGAAGTCACACAGCAAATTATTCAGTTAGCTGCTTGCATTGGTGCTGAATTTAATTTAGATACGTTGTCGATTATTTGTGAGAAACCAGCTGAAACGGTTTTCCAAGATTTACAAGCAGTAATGCAAGTTGGATTAATTCAACCCCTCTCTGAATTAAATGAGAACTTGCTAATTCAAGAGTATAAGTTTTTGCACGATCGCGTGCAGCAAGCAGCTTACGCTTTAATTGATGAGTCGCACAAACAAGTTGTTCATCTCCAAATCGGTCGCAATTTACTAGAAAAAACTTTGCCAGAACGGCTATCAGAGCGGCTGTTTGAAATTGTCGATCATTTGAATCATGGAATTGAGCTTGTCACAGATCAACCAGAAAGAAATGAAATTGCTCGATTAAATTTAATCGCAGGTCAGAAAGCAAAAGGTGCGATCGCTTATAGTGTAGCAAAAAAATATTTAGCGATAGGGCGAGCATGGCTGGCAGCTTCAAGCTGGCAAACAAACTATGATTTTACTTTAGAACTACATTCAGAAACTACAGAAGTTTCATTCCTATGTGGCGATTTTGCAGATGTAGAATCCTGGATGGCAATCGTTTTACAATCATCTAAAACGGTTATTGACAGCGTAAAGGTTTACGAAGTCAAAATTCAGACCTATATCGCGCAGGAGCAGTTATTGAAAGCGATCAATACTGGATTGCAAGTCTTACTGCAACTGGGGATCAGTTTTCCCAAAACGCATAAGCAGTCAGATATTCAGCTTGAACTTGACACAATCACATCACTCCTTAAGGAAAAGCGGAGCGAGGATTTGGTTCATTCGCCAAAAATAGCTGAACCAGACAAGTTGGCGGCGATGCGAATCTTATCAAGTATCATGATTGCTGCCCATCTTGCTGCCCCGGATATGCTGCCATTGTTTGCATCTAAACAGGTCAGTTTGTCAATCCAATATAGCAATGCGTTGGTATCTCCCTTTGCGTATGCCTTGTATGGATTCATTCTTTGTAGGACGGTGGGAGACATAGAGTCTGGCTACGAGTTTGGGCAGTTAGCTTTAAGGCAGTTGTCACGACCTGATACCCAAGCACTCAAAGCCAAAACATTGTTGAGCGTGAATATTTTTATCATTCATTGGAAAAAGCATTTTAGAGAAACATTGCAGCCATTACTAGAAGGCTATCAAAGTGGATTGGAAACAGGAGATTCAGAGTTTGCTGCTTACTGTGCTGAAGTTTACTGCTTGCAATGTGTCTTTGTAGGTAAGGAACTCGTGGAGCTTGAACGCGAGATAAGAATGTACAGCCAAATAATCCGTCAACTCAAACAGCAAGCAGCACTGACTTGGACTCAGATGCATCATCAGGTTGTCTTAAATTTGATGGAACGCTCGGTCAATCCTATCTGTCTAGTTGGTGAAGCCTACAATGAGGAGAATAGACTGCGACAAAATGAAACAGAAAATAATGGAACCTCAATCTTTTTCGTACATTTCTACCAACTTTTCCTGTGCTATTTATTTTATGAGTATTTCCAAGCAGTCGAAAACTCAATTATAGCGGCAGAGTATGTGAGCTACGTAGCATCGTCACCTCCTGTTCCTCTGTATTATTTCTATAGCTCTCTGGCAAGACTCGCAACCTATCTTGAAAGCAACACTCAAGCGCAGTTAGAAATTCTTAAAGAAGTTGCAGTTAACCAGGAGACAATGCAGCTATGGGCACATTATGCGCCCATGAATCATTTGCATAAATATCACTTAGTCGAGGCAGAGAAAGCACGAGTTTTGGGTCAGTTGCTTGAAGCAGAAGAGTTCTACGAGCAAGCCATTGAAGGGGCTAAAGAAAATGAATATGTACAAGAAGAAGCATTAGCTTATGAATTAGCAGCAAAATTCTACTTATCTCGTGGGAGAGAAAAGATTGCCCGAACCTATATGAAAGAAGCTCATTACTGCTATGAACGTTGGGGAGCGACGGCGAAGGTCAAGGATTTAGAAACTCGGTATCCGCAGCTATTTTCTCCATCATCGAGCATGGCTCATACGCGAATACCAAAAACTTCTATCGCCACCTCCAATAGCTCAGATATCGCTTTCGATTTAGCGGCAGTGATGAAAGCTTCCCTTGCTATTTCTAGTGAAATTGAACTGGAGCAGTTGCTTAGTTCCTTGATGAAGATATTAATCGAGAATGCTGGCGCACAAACCGGATTTTTACTTTTGGAAAACTCAGGAGAATGGGTAATTGAAGCTTCTGGTCAACTAAATGATGTGGCTGGCAAAAATATTTATTTTACAGAAGTATTGCAATCTATCTCAACGGCAAATTACCTGCCTGAATCAATTATTAATTACGTAATTCGGACTCATGAACCTGTGATCTTAAATGATGCAACTCGTGAGGGTAATTTTATTAATGAGCTATACATTCAACATAACCAAACTCAATCACTTCTGTGTTTACCACTGCTGAATCAAAGTAAGCTCGTCGGAGTGTTGTATTTGGAAAATCAATTAGCAGCTGGGGTATTTACACCGGAGCGAACGCAAGTTTTGCATCTGTTATCAACCCAAGCAGCCATTGCAATTGAAAATGCCAAACTCTACTCTAAACTACGGAAGAGCGAAAGTCAAATGGCTCAATTCCTGGAAGCAGTGCCGGTAGCAATTGGAGTCGTAGATACACTCGGTCGCCCTTGCTACGCCAATCAACAGGCAATTCAACTATTAGGCAAAGGGATTATTCCTGGTGCGACACCAGAGCAACTTGCAGAAATTTATCAACTTTATCTAGCGGGAACAGAGCAACCATATCCCATTGAGAACTTGCCAGTGATGCGGGCGTTGAAAGGCGATCGCACGAGAATTGACGATTTAGAAATTCGCCAAAACAATGCGATCGTTCCCGTTGAAGGGTGGGGAACTCCAGTATTTGACGAACAGGGCAATGTGATTTATGCGATCTCGGCTTTTCAAGACATCACCGAACGCAAACAAGCAGAGCAATTGCTAGCAAATTATAATCTTACCCTAGAGCAACAAGTAGCAGAACGAACAGCCGCTTTACAGAAAAGCGAGGCAGAACTGCGCGAGCGAGAACAGGAACTAAGATTGATTACCGACGCTCTCCCCGCTTGTATCTGTTATATAGATACAGATCGGTGCTATCGATTTGCCAACCGAACTTATGAGGAATGGTTTAGGCGTAGTCGAGATGAAATTGTGGGTAAGCAGGTTCGTGAAGTCATGAGCGAGGCAAGTTATCAAATTATTGAACCGTACATGAATCGAGCGCTAGCAGGGGAGATTATAACCTATGAGGCAGAAGTCTCTTTTCCGTTGGGCAAAAAGTATATTGCTGTCACCTCCATCCCCGATTTCGATCTCAATGCTCAGGTGAGAGGATATTATGGTCTGATTACAGATATTAGCGAACAGCGAAACGCTGCACTGCTTGAACGCAAACGCGCCGAAGAAGCATCTATTTTAGAAGAACGCAACCGTATGGCACGAGAAATACATGATACACTAGCGCAAGCTTTTACTAGTATCATCGTTCACTTAGATGCCGCCTCCCAGAGAATCACGCTCGATCCAGATGCTGCCCAGTCACACCTAAAAACGGGGCGTGTTTTGGCGCGTTCCGGGCTGGCAGATGCCCGTCGCTCGGTGGAAGCACTCCGCCCGCAAATATTAGAAGAAGGCGATTTGCATAGCGCACTCAATCGCCTCGCGGCTCAGATGTTTTCTCATACCTCAGTGCAGATTGGCTGCGAAGTGATTGGTGAACCATATACTTTGCCGAAAGAGGTGGAAATGAATCTGCTTCGCATCGGACAAGAAGCGTTGACCAATGCATTTAAGTACGCAAATGCAAGCGAAATCTGCGTTGAGTTGCGCTATGAGCCATCGCAGTTGATCTTGCAAATAAAAGACAACGGGCAAGGTTTTGAAAGCAGTAGTTTGTCGGTCGGTCGGGGCTTTGGGTTACTTGGAATCACCGAACGCGCTGAACGGATTAGGGCGGGATTGACGATTTACAGCCAGCTTGGACAAGGCACAGAAATCGTAGTGAGTTTACAAATGCCATGACGCACCCGCACCTCTCATTCTCTACACCAGGCTCCTCTGTTATCCGCGTCTTGATTAGCGACGATCATCCGTTTATGCGAGAAGGTTTAGCAGCCGTAATTGATTATAAACCAGATATGACCGTGGTTGGACAAGCCTGCAACGGGCGCGAAGCAGTAGAATTGTTCCGCCAGCATCAACCCGATGTAACGCTGATGGATTTGCGGATGCCTGAACTAAGTGGGGTTGAAGCGATCGCTATCATTTGCGCTGAGTTTGCCGACGCTCGGATCGTTGTCCTGACGACCTACGACGGAGACGAAGACATCTATCGGGGATTGCGATCGGGTGCAAAGGGCTATGTCTTAAAGGATGCAGAACCTGATGAACTACTGACAGCAATTCGGGCAGTTCATAACGGTCAAAAGTACATTCCTCCTGCCGTGGGCGCAAAATTGGCAGAACGGATAAATAACCCAGAACTGAGCGAGCGGGAATTGGAGGTGCTACGTTTGATGGCAAGGGGCAAGAGTAACTTAGAGATAAGCACTGCTTTATCAATTGCTGAGGGAACAGTCAAATTCCATGTCAAAAATATTCTGAGTAAGTTGGGAGTGGGCGATCGCACTCAAGCAATGATTGTTGCTCTAAAGCGCGGTATTATCACGCTTTAAGAATTTAGCTAAAGCAACAGATTCGTCTGTTGAGAGTATCAGATCATGTCCGCTTAATTAGTGATTATTCCGGGCATCTATGCAAAAACCTTAAAACTCTCTTTCCCCCTGCCCCCTACCCCCTGCGGTCTTAATGATAACTCTTTTACCAGACATGATATCACCTGCTCTTTAGGATAGGTTGCTCCTAGCCCTAAAAGTAAGTCAATCGCTATTATTAGGGGTAGTGCAAAGACTCCTCGCAGGGGATGCGACAAATGGGGAGAAATTCACATATTTTGAGAATAGAGAAACAACATTCAATTTACTACTCTTATTTTAAGCGTTTTCATCGCAACGATACTATCTATAGGCCGCATGAAAAAACGATGAGTCAGACAAGCGATGGTGACGGGCTGCTCATACCGATTTCAAAACACGATAACATCCAAGGAACAATAGATGCACAAACCATTTTAGTTAAATACGGTGACTATCAATGTCTTTCCTGTGGTGAGGTTCATAGGATGATTCAAGAGATTCAGCAACAGATCCAATTATGCTTTGTATTCCGCTATTTCCCGCGCATACACATTCATTTTCAAGCACAAAAAGCAGCAGAAGCGGCAGAAGCCGCCGCCGCGCAAAATAAGTTTTGGCAGATGCATAATCTCTTATTTAAGAATCAATATGCTCTTAACAATGGACATCTTCTAGAGTATGCCAATGAGATACAGCTTGATATCAATCGATTCCTTCAAGACATTAGCGGTTCGCCAGTGGCTTTCTGCTTATGCCCAATGGCTCAAGGCTCCACCACTTCCCCAGGTATCGGTTGAGGATGCTCTGCGAATTAGTGGTGCGGATGCTGTCTATTATGGTACTCAGATGCGAGGCGCATCGAATGCTTTGGCAAAACGCGAATTAAATTTTCAGCCTCGACCCTTGGAATGGATGGTTAACAGCACCGTGGCTCATGCCAGTTAAGAATTGAAGGGAGAAGAAAGATGAAGATTGCTCAATATGGAACAGCGATCGTAGTCATCCATGCGATCGTACACGGACTACACGGTTTAGCGCATGTGGAAATTCCAGTTCCCCTCTCAATACTTCAGAGTTTATTTGTGGGTATTGTGATTTATGCGATTCCCATCATTGCAGTCGTTTTACTTTGGACACAGTTTTACCGCATTGGTAGCTGGCTCTTGCTCTTTTCAATGGCAGCATCAGTCCTTTTTGGAATCTACAATCATTTGATCGTAATTAGTTCGGATCATGTGTCTCAAGTTTCCTTTGCAGGTTGGGGATTGCTATTCCAAATCACAGCCATTCTGACATTAATTGTGGATGGATTCGGCTCTTGGATTGGCATCTGGGCATTGAAAACTATTCAGGAACCAAAAAAGGTTATATGAATTATTTCGATCATTTTAACCCCAGTTGAGCTGCATTTATTTCTGATAGAGGTTGATAAAATATGTTTGATCTTGACCAAACTATTAAAGACCGACACTCAACACGCAAATTCTTATCCCAACCAGTGCCACGGGCTTTGCTCGATGAAGCCCTGACTCTAGCGCAGCTAGCACCGTCGAATTCAAACATCCAGCCGTGGCGGTTGGTGTTTGCCCAAGGTGGATGCCGCGATCGCTTGCAAGAGGCTTTGCTAAACCTTGCCAAGCAGCAGCCCAACGTCTCTCCTCTGCCTTCTGCCTTCCAGCATTACCGCCAGGAACTGGGAGCGCAAGTCTACGGAGCGATGGGGATTACTCGTGACGATAAAGCGAACAGACAGTTAGCCGTTCTGCATAATTACGAATTTTTTGGCGCACCAATGGTTGCTATTGTCTGTATGCACCAAGATTACAACTAGCAGTCAAAATGTCACGGTTAATTATTAAATTGACTCAGCCGGATGAAGAAAAACGTAACCAACTGCGAGATGTATATGGCAATGATGCCATGATGCTGATTGCAGTTGGACAGACGGTTGCAACAGAGTTTGCCACGATCGCAGCTGCTAATAACTACTGGCGGAAGTAATATCTCGAAATCGTCAAATCAGGAATTTGTTCTGATTCTAGAGGAATTCACCATGAAAGTTTTGATTCAAGCGATCGTCAGTTTTTTTGTATTTATTGTCGATTTCGTCTACGGTAATCGTTCTTACCCTCGGTTTTATGTGCTGGAAACCATCGCTCGCGTTCCTTATTTTTCCTATCTCTCGGTGCTACATCTTTACGAGACGCTGGGTTACTGGCGCAAAGCTGACTTGTTGAAAGTTCATTTCGCCGAAACCTGGAACGAATTACATCATCTGTTAATTATGGAATCAATGGGTGGCGATCGATCCAGTAGCGATCGCTTCGTCGCTCAACACATTGCAGTGGCGTACTACTGGGTGGTTGTCCTAATCTATATGCTGTTTCCCAAGTATGCCTACTACCTAATGGAACTTATTGAAAATCATGCTTACCATACCTATGACGACTACTTGAAAGCCCATGAAACAGAACTGAAAGCTCAAACAGCGCCCAAAGTCGCAATTAACTACTACCGTGATGGCGATTTATATATGTTTGAAGAAACCCAGTTTACATCAGATCATAAATTTCGCCGCCCGAAAGTGGATAATCTCTACGACGTATTCGTGAATATTCGGGATGACGAATGCGAACACGTCAAAACAATGCAGGCGCTCCAGCTACCAGAAGCACGGCAAACTTTCAAAAGTCCCCATACAGTTTTTGAACTGGTGGCGACTAGCATCGAGCAACAGGATTGATTCTATAGAGTTCCTATTTGATTTTTGAACAACTAAACCATAGGGAAAACTATGAAAACACTACTGAAAAGATCCACGCTATTTCTTGCTCTAACAACCTGTGTTTGGGCTAATTACTCCTTAAGAGCTTCTGCTGATTCTACTGCTGGCTTAATCCTCAGTATGAAATGCCAGGGTGGATACAATATCAATGTTTGGAAAAGGTATTCTTCGGGTGAACTTCTCTACCGTTCTACAAGTTCGCACGGTGATTTGAGTTTAAACAAAGGAACTAGCAAAGCGACAGAAGGCGTTCGAGTGTATAAGTTTCAAAGTGGCAATTATAAATACTGGGTATGGGACGGTACACTAGATAGCCAACAGTCTGGAACTTTAGAGGTGTATGAAAAGAATCATCTCTTAATGCGGCAGGCTTGTACAAAACGTTGATGGGGAAGTAAGCGCTGCTTCCTTGGGTGACTCAAACTCATATTTCCCCCTTTATTCCACAGTAGTTCTTGATGGGGTCATTTCCCTCTGTTTCCTGCCCCTGCCTCTTCATTGAAACCCCGATCAAGTTAGCTCTGACTTTTTCTCTTCCAACTATGAGCTATCTCAAAGAATTTATTGAGAAAAATTATCAGAGTAAAGGTAGTTTAAGGCTATGAGGATAGCAATATGGCTCTTACAAAAGTAAACACAAATATATCCCTTGTGGAAACTCTTGCTAAACTCTACCTGGAAGGCAAACCAGCCGAGATTTCTGACGAAACCATCACTCAACTTTGTGACTGGCTCATGGGTGAGTTCCACCAATTGCCCTTAAATCTGCAATTTTCAGATTATATGCGTTACAACAATGCCCAAGAAATGTTTGCTGATATTGAACTTCAGCAGCTTTGGGTATCCGCCAATAGTTATGATTCTAGCGTGTATCCGAATCCGATCTATGGGTTTATTTTTCAGGGAATGCACGATTACGACCATTACTTGACGAATAGCAACTTCAGCCTGGAAGGGGAAATCGCGGCTTACAATTTCGCGGCAAAACGTGCGCCTTCTTTAGATATCCAAAAGATTCTCTACTCCGAAATTGTGCTGCGATCTGCCGCCTATCTTTATCTAGGATATGCAGCTACTCCTAAGATTGTTTTTCCATGAGCAATGATCTTGCATTTCTGCACACATGAAGTTGAAAGAATCATTGTCCACGACAATTTTTATCGGCTTTTTAGCAACGAGCTATTTGCTATTTGTAGTGGCGTTGTTGCACGAATAGAGAGAATGAGTGTTGCTGCTTGGCTTGATTACAAATCTGCTCACTTTGTGGAGCCAATCAAAAATATAGCGTTGAATAAAAGTCTTAGTTGCAGTTATTGAAGTAGTTGAATACACAAGCAAGGATATCATGGCTCAATACGATTATGTGGTGATTGGTGCTGGTTCAGCAGGCTGTGTCGTTGCCAATCGTTTGACAGAAAATGGTGAAACAACCGTGTTGTTGCTCGAAGCAGGGAATCCAGTAAATAAACCTGAGATTCAAATTCCTGTAGCTTGGCCAAGCTTGCTAGGAACGGAGGTTGATTGGGCTTACTGGAGTGAACCAGAACAACACCTCAATGGGCGGAAAATTTTGTGTTCGCGTGGCAAAGTCACTGGCGGCTCTAGTTCACTCAACGCCATGATATACATTCGAGGCAATCGCCACGATTTTGACCGTTGGCAAGAACTCGGCAATTCCGACTGGAGTTACGAAAAGGTATTGCCTTACTTCAAAAAATCAGAAAACCAGCAGCGAGGCGCGTCCGAATTTCACGGTGTTGATGGAGCTTTGAGCGTCACCGATCCGATCGCGCCTGCTGTCATGTCAAAGCAATTTATCGAAGCAGCAGAGCAACTCGGCTACGATCGCAATCCCGATTTCAATGGCACACAACAAGAAGGTGTGGGACTATATCAATTAACTATTAAAGACGGGAAGCGGCACAGTGCCGCCGCCGCATTTCTACTACCAATTTTTAATCGTCCTAATTTAACGGTTCAAACTGGTGCATTAGTTACTCGAATTTTGTTTAAAGGAACTTCCACAATTGGGGTAGAATATCTGCACCAAGGAACGCTGCAACAAGTTTATGTCAATCAGGAAGTGATTTTGTCGGCGGGTGTATTCGATTCTCCTAAACTGCTGATGCTTTCTGGAATTGGGAATGCAGAGCATCTGCTCCCGCTCAACATTCCTGTGGTTGCTGATTTACCCGGTGTAGGTGAGAACTTGCACGATCACCCATTGGTTGCTGTTGGCTACAAGTCTACCCAAGCGCTACCCGCGATCGCACCTACCAGTAATATAGTCGAAGCTGGGCTATTTCTGCATAGCGGTAAAAGTAACGAAGTTGCACCAGACTTACAGTTTCTCTTTAGCCCAGCTCTGTTGTCTCCAACCCTTACCCATGAAGTTTCGGGAGCCACATTGGTTGCTTGCCTGATCAAACCTCAAAGTCATGGTACTGTGACGTTGCGCTCAACAAATCCGCTTGATCCAGCTGTTATTCAAGCGAACTATCTTCAGTGTGAGACTGATTTACAAGTGCTGGTAGAAGCCATTAAAATCGCCCGTCAACTTGCTCATTCTGCTGCCTTTGATAAAGTATTGGGAGAGGAAGTGGCTCCCGGTAAAGATATAACCAGTGATGAAGCAATCGCTGCTTACATTCGACAAACGGCTAATACCTATTGGCATCCTGTGGGTACGTGTAAAATGGGCAACGATGTACTGGCGGTGGTTGATGCTCAACTCCGAGTTCACGGAATTGAAGGATTGCGCGTTGTCGATGCCTCTGTAATGCCAACTATTCCATCTGGAAATACGAACGCATCTACAATCATGATTGGTGAAAAAGCAGCCGACTTAATTAGATGTGGGTTTGCAGATAAGATGAAATTCTGACAACGAATTTATAAGGGTTCCAGGCAACAATATTCGTGCATAAAGTCCATCATTCATCAACAACAGCATTAATGCTTGTTCTCGTAGATGCTTGTCCGCACTTTCTCTGACGGCTTGTTGCAAACTTTCTTGTTGACCCTGTGTGAGAAAACCTCTAGCTGGCATGGCAGTAAATGCAATACTTATCCAATTTCCATTTTATGCAAATTAAAAGTACAACAGCTTAATTCGGGAATTACTGCGTTCTTTACAGCACTTCCGGCAGCTATGAGGTACATCCTAAAAGCTGAAAGCGATGATAGGAGAGGGACAAGGAGAAAACTATATTGCATAATAGCCGGAAGCGCTGTAAAGGTTAACAACGCCGAAGTATTAGAAATTTCGCCGGATTCTGAAGTTTCAGAATTAGCTGGGCTTCAAAAATAAGCCAATTAATGAAGAAAAGGATATTGCACGACTGTTCTATGTCATCTGCACTCAAATGATGCTTGAGGAATTAACAGTCAACTGGTCTATATCGAATGGCAAATCAAGCCATCCATTCAGTCCACTGTGGAGCATCTGTCACCAATTGAGCAAAGTTGTCTGGGCTAGCATCCTCAAACTCCAGCATCATACCAACCCAATACTGCTCGGTTAAGCCTCTTTTGGACAAAACGCCTCACCTATTGGGACTTAGACAAAAAACACCCATAAAAAAGCCTCAAATCTATATACAGAGAGACTTTGACATCGTTTTGCTTGGTTGATTGATATATCTGGGTTTGAGCCGTTTTTGAGCATTTGGTGTATTTCCCTTACCCTGCATGGGTTTGAGGCTTGTTTATCCCGAAAAAATGTTTAAGTCCCGCTATGAGGCAGTACCAATTGTCTTGCCAACCAGTACGGTGCGAGCTTCCGTGAAACCAAGTAGTATTTTGAACCTAATAAGTAAAGTGGTTAATAGTAAGCCCCACTTTCTCAGCCTATCCACTCCACCCAATCGGGCGCATCTGCCACCAGTTGAGCAAATTTGTCTGGGTTAAGGACATCAGGACGATACCGCCATAACTGTTGAGCGCATTCTGTAGCCGATTGCGAGACATCATGAAATACACCAAACACGGCATCAAAATGATAGCTGGAAATGTCAACCCCTGTACTGAGACTGGGAGTAATTAAAAAAGCATCGATATCAAGAATAGCAATGTTAATCTCCCTGATGAAAATCACATTTTCTTCACTGCCACTGTTCTCGGAATGAATAGCCCACACCCTTAACTTGCGGTCTTCGGCTGATTCCGGTGTTTCGTCGGTATCATCTATCGATGTCCCGTCATTCAAAGCGCGTTCCAACTTCTTGATAAACCGCTTGCTGTCGCTGACCATCACGGTCTTGCCAGTCCCCATGTCAGAAGCCAAACCAACTAACCCAGATTGAGGCAAGGAGCGGATGACCGTGGAAAGATAGCGGGTATTGACTATTACATTGGGTTTGAATTTGCGAAGCCCCCTGGCGCGATCAATGAAAAATCTTTGGTTTAACTCGCTGACTCTCAAGGCATCAGCAATCATCGTGCTGACTGCTTTATCAGCTTTTTTCCCCAGTGCCACAACCCAATCGTCAATTCCTTTTTCGGGGCCAGGCAGCAGCGCTACTTCACACTCTCCAGCAAGTTGGAGAATCACTTGACAGGTACGACGAGTAGCACTAAAAACCTGCTGTTTGGTTTTGGGTTTGGTTTCGTAGTCGAAGAGAATAACGAATTTCCGCTTGGGTTGAGCCATTGGGACTAAATCGGGGTGCAGGTATTCCAAGTCTTCCTTGCCAACCCGACCGTTCCAGATTCCAGGGAGTGCGATCGCTACATACCCTAAAGTTAGGAGACAAGCAGCCTTCTTTTCTCCCTCCGTAAGGCATACCGGGATTTCGGGTGAGCCATTAGCCAAGCCCAAAACCCTAAAGCTTCACCATCTTCGGTAACGGTAATATGTTCTGGCATCGGCACGTCATACCTCAACGACCAATTCGCAATTCGCAATTCGCAATTATTACCGTACCCATAAATGCGCTTGCTCTGAATATTGATAATACGTGTTTATTTTTTTCATAATTGAAATTATTTGCTCTGTATCCCAAATGAATAAATTTACAAATTCCTCCATAATTGCGAACTGCAAATTGCGAATTGCGAATTGTTCGGTCAGGGGTTTCAAAAACACGCTATTGGAGTAAATATAGTCACAGCCTTTGTCACCGTACAGGCATTCCAGGCGGGGGACGGGTAGAGTTTTACCCAACATCCTGATTTGATTTTGCTGCCACTCCAATTTCAAGCAGTGTTGGTAGAGTGAGTTTGCTTGTTCAAGACTTAAGAAATCAGGGTAGTAAGTGACTGGTAAAACTGGTGCTGATTCATTGAATAAATTAAGTTGTTGCATGATAGGAAAGTTGTTATTTTTGATGAATGAAAAAACTGGTGTACGTTCGCTTTAACTTTTCACGATTACCCGTGGCTTCTTAGTAGCGAAAGCCCCCGCAATTTTTAGTGCAGCAGTCGGGTTTGGGTGAGCGAAAAATTCTTCAATCGCCTTGGTCAGCCCATCTGCAACAATTGGGTCATGGCAAGCGTAAACATAGACTGACTGCTGAGTACCGTTGACTAGCCGCATCTCCTGACGCTCTCCCAGTTGCGGGTAAAATGTGCTAACCCAAGTACCGAGATGACCGCGATAATGCGAACCGCTTAAGGGGACTTTCTTTCCCAGTTCGCTTTCAGCAAAATTGACCACGCCCATCCATTTTTCTTTGCTACCGATTACGACTTGTTGATTGTGTTGGGCTAAGAGATTAGCGGCGAAATCTTGAAAATGCTGCTCCATGTATGGGTTGAGTCTGCCCCCCGTGAGTTCAGCTAAAGTCTTCATCGCCTCTACCAAAGTTTGTAGGCGCTGCTCAACCGGTGGGAGGGCAGGCGCAGTGAGAATGTCAACTTTTGGTGTAATATTAGGTACTCCTGCAATTAGCTCTAAGATGATGGTACGCACGATTGCAGCTATTTCCGATTCAGTGAGCAACATTGCGATGCGGAGTGTTCCAGAAGGTGAAAATACCCTGGCTTGTGATGTTCGGGATGGTAGACCCAATGTGGAGCGACCATCAGATAAGTCTTTACCAGTTAATTTTTTGGTTTCGTTAGCCTGAAACTCCTTACTGTTTATCTCGTATATATGCTTAATAGCTGGTATAGAAGATTGAAAGTACTGGGCTAACTGTTCAACTGTGGCCCATCCCTCCCCATTCCAAAGAGCGAACACTATTGCCTTTGCTTTGTTTAAAACTTCTTGGGCGCGTGAATCATCTAGGTTAGAAAGTGCAGAGGTTCTTAGTGATGGAGACTCGACTAAAACACTTTGATTTAAAGGTAAACTCATGTTGACTCCTAACTGAATTTCAAAACTTTAGACTTTCACCCGCATCAAACTTTTTTCACCGACCAGTGAGAAACGACTCTCATTAGTCGGTGATTTAGTTAAGGTTGGCGACATCAATTCAACAACGTAAAACCAAGAATTATGCACCAGCGCAATCCCCAAAATCAGCCGTTGCTTTGTTCCCTTGTCGTGAGAACAGAGGATTACTCTTTCGCCCAAAACAAAAGCAGGTTTTTGTACAGTGATGACTTCTAATTCTCCAGTCCCGATGATTTGGTTTTGTGTAGCGTGAAGTATTTCATTACGGCAATCAATTGAATAAATCCAACATTCGTGTTTCCATTGCATACCGCAGCAATAACCGAATGTTCTTGTGGTTCGCAGGAAAACCCTCTCCAGTAAATTAACTGCAACAGGTGAAATTGTTTGTCCCCAAGGTGGGGAATTGGGGGACAATGGCATTGCCCAGAGCGATCAACTGTTGTTTGTGTTGTCTTCTGATGGCTTGGTATTCTGCCCAGAGTTGGCGATATTCTTGTTGGCAATAGAGCGTAAGCGCTGCAATTTCTCTACGACTGAGCCGACTGAAGCTGGGGACTGTGGATGCACATAGCCAATCTGTAAGTCCTGCGTGGGTAAGGAGACATCTGTCCAACCTTGGGGAAAACCCATCATCGCCGCTACTAGATGTACGTTGAGCGATCGCTCTGGCTCCGTATTCAACTGAGTTGTGACTTTGTGATGATCTCTAGAAGTTGCAATGATTACCGCCGCCGACAGATGCAGCGTTTGCCCCGGTTTGTGTGTACTTGTACCAGGATGTTCCCCGTCTTGGGCTTTGGGAGTTGGTAGCAATAATCCAAACTCGTTCTCGCAAGTGGACGGCTCCCACTTGGCTTGCCGAAACAATTCCTCATTCGACATCGAACCCCAACGAGGTAAACTGCCAGAGTATGGAACGGAAAAATTCACTTCCCTCAGCAGTGAGCAGTCCGGGAACGTTTTCCACAATCGCCCAGTGCGGTCGAACACAGCGAAGGATTCTTTTGAATTCCCCGAAGAGGTTACGCTCGTCTTTCGATGCAAGGCGTTTTCCGGCGAGGCTCAAATCAATCAGCATTTCACCACTGTTGTATAAGTCTGTAATATGCTGCTTGATTGCCGACTCGGAGAGTCCATCAGGAATGATTTAGGTGCGCTTCGCTGGTGATTTTATCTACTACTGTGACGATGACTTTCATGGTTTAATTCCTCTGGTGTTGAGAATTCAGGAGTCAGGAGTCAGAAATCAGAATTATTCTGCATTCTGAATCCTGACTTCTGATTTACACTGCTCCAGCTTTTGCAGTTTGCAACTGTTGCATTCATGTTTTGATTGCCGTTAGGGACTAGCAGGAAAATAAAGTACCAGCTAAACAGGGACGATAGTAATATCCCATTTGGGTAATGTTTCAGAACGTTGCCATTGGGGTTGATACTGTTCTAACTCTTGTGAAAGAACCTTAATTCCTTTTTCATAAGTGGTTTCAACCAGATGTACAATGGGTGCAATACCTTTCCAAGTCATATTAGAAGCCCAATGTAGTGCGGTTTGAACAGAATCTAAAATCGCGCCATTCCAATAGTTTTCTTTCATCAGCCCAACACCGCTCTATGGGATTGTACTTGCTATGGTATGGAGGGTAATAAATCAGTCGGATTTTGAGATTAATTGCTTGAGATAACTCAACCATGCGTTTGATAAATTGTGTGCGGTCACTGCGAGTCGCCGCACCGCCATCGAGATCAATCACCCATTCATCGAGTTCAAGGTAATTGTGTTGATTCTCACGCCACCAAGCGGTTAAACAATCGACAATAAAATCACTAGTTTCAGCCGACTGACCGAAGTAAATTGATAGCTGCTGGCTGTGTGTGTTGAGAATACCAAAGGGAACTAAGACTTCTTGCCACTGAGTATCATGATCATCCGCCGCTTTTGCCTCCAGTGTCCGGGCTTTACCGCCTCTAGAAAGGTTCCCAATCTTCACTTTGGCTTTAGTATTAATAGACACTCTCAACGATTTGGAATTCTCATCTGATGCCTGATTCTCCCGGAACACATTCTCAAATATGGCATCTGTTTGGGGAATCTTTTTCAAGGGCTTGGTTTTTTGTGTTTTTTTAGGCGATACCCTAAGCCATTAAGAATCGTCCCCAGGGTTTGGCGAGAGGGTAATTCGCTCTGGTCGTATCCCTTTTCACTCAACAATGCCTCTCTTACTGCTCTGGCACTAATGCGCGCATACAGAAAGGTTGATTGAAATTTTGGGTCGGCTTGAGCTTGAGCATCTACCAATGAACGAATATCCGATTCTAAATTGGGTAGAATCTCAACACTTTTGTGTCTTCCTCTTGCCTGATAGTTATCTACACACACTATCCCCGTCCGCCGTTCATCCAAGCCAAGTTGTACACAGGAGCGATTCCACCCCAACACTGTTTCTGCTTTGCGGGCTAAACTATCGAAGTAATCTTCGGTGACTTTTGCCATGAAGTCTCTTTTGCGACTGCCAGTTAGTTTTTTGGCTGCATCTTTAAAGGTAGATTTGATAGTGTCGGTCAGCATAACTTGAGGGATTTCCATTCTACAGATTTAGTGGGGGCTGATAGATCCGCGCTTCCTAAATATTCTAGAATGGCTGGTACTTTATTTTTTCGCAAGTCCCTTACAGGCACAACTGTCTCTAGAAAATTAATCTCAGTAGACATTCGTGTATCATCATTGAGGTGTCAATTGTCGTTAGAGTTTTTTTCCCTTGAAAAAGCATAAATCTTCTATGCCTCGAAAAACCCCACCTTTATCCCACTCGACTGTTACAACTCCACTGGCTCTCTCTCAATTACATATACGCTTACAGTTTCTAGAAAAATCACACCAATCGCTACTCAAGCAGATTAAGAGAAAACGGACAGAGCTGAATAACTTTGTTGAACAGATGCGAATTTTCACCACAGAAATCTTTCATAAAGCCAGTCCTAGCTTCCAAAAAATGGCTGAGTTAGACCAGGATATTCATACTCTTTTTGAGGAAATTTTCACTACTAGAAAGTTTGGTAAACAAACCTTCAAAAATATAGAAGCAGTTTACCTTCAACTCCAGTTGACAGGAATCATTAGTCAAAAAACCAATGGCAAACAATTTTCAACAGAGCTAGACGAATTGTTTGACAACCCCGAACCAGAATCAGATTTTTGTAGGGAAACTGCTAAAGGTCGCTATCAACATTGGCAAACACAAGAATCTGTAGAAGAATCTCATGGTGAAGCTAGAACAGAAGATAAGAGAAAAATTCGTGAAACATTTCTGAGGTTAGCTGAAATCTTCCACCCTGACAAGGTAAAAGACAGCGAGACACAGACATATAATACAGAAATTATGAAATCAATTAATCAAGCCTACCAAGAGGCTGATTTGGCAAGACTTCTAGAAATTGAGCGACTTCACCAAGTGGGAGAAATTATTGATCTTAATAGCGAAGATGATTTAACTCGAAAATGTGGAACTATAGAACAGCAAAATCAAATTCTCCTGACTCAATATGAAAACTTGAAACGGGAACTACGTTTGGCAAAAAATACTCACGTTGGAACGATGGTTTCTGATTCTCGCAAAGCTGCTAAGAAAGGCATTGATGTTATGGCTTTGATGGTAGAAACGATAGACAATCAAATAAATGTTGTTTCTCAAATTCGGGATTTTGTCAAGGACTTTAGAGAACAGAAGATCACTATCAAAGAATTTCTTGGTGGCCCACCAACTCTACGCTCCTTAGACGACGAAATTATGTCAGATATTCTTGAGCAGATGTTGTCAGAATTAATGAGATAGTAGTTTTTTCGGAAAAAGTTTTCGCTTTATTTGTGAATGCTCTGCTCAACTTAAAATAATTTTACAGAACTATGCCAATTAAAAAACACATTAATCTGAATCTTGGAAGTTTCCTTAATCCCGCAGATAAAAAGATAGTTGTCAATTTAGCTACTGAAGATATTTTAACTTTAATCACCCAAGAATTAAAAACTCGTTACTCCCCAGGAACTCAAAAACAATTACTTGAGGAGAGTTCCCAGTTGTTGCCTGATTTCGTGTTTCAAGAATTATTCAAGCGCCAACAGCAGGTAGTAAACGTTAACCCCGATACCTTGATAGTGGTTAACTGTCAAATAGCAGAGGTAGAGGTTGATGACTTGGGATTTGATTTAAATGTCGAAGCATATTTTGTCATTACAGATACAACAGGTCAAAATCATTTTCGGGCTAATAAGATAGTCCTTTGGTCAAATATATGGGGAGATGAACAACAGCTTTTTGATTTAGAAGATGAACTAGGTGAGCAATTCTGGACAGATTATCAAATCCAATTGCTTTTTGATGAAAAAAATCAGCAAAAAATTGAACTATCAGTATCTCGAACAGATGATTATACAGCAAGGTTGGAATTTTACCCATCGCTAAAACGGTTTTCACCATCCATAGTTCCCTTTACGGATAATGACTTTTAAAATTTTCAAGTCACATCAGAATTAACAGACTCCTTATGCTGTTTTCTGTTTGCCACTAGCCGTTTTTCATACAGTTTCAGCCGTTGATGATTTTGCTCGTTCATATAATATAGGACTTACGCAAAAACCCTCTCAAACTCTCATTCCTCCGTGACCTCTGCGTCCTCTGTGGTTCGTTTTCCGTTACCTTTGCGTAAGTCCTATAAAATATAAGCAGGGATCTTGTTGATATGTGTAGGAATCGCAGTGGTCAACAGCAGTGCTGGATGTTCATAATCAAAATCAACAGTCATACCATCCGTAAACTCAGGTAGCGCTTCTACCTGGGCTTTAGTCAGGTTGACTGCATAGACCCGGTGGGTATCATAGTCTACCTGGGAACATCGGATTGGCAGCAGAATTTTTTTGCTAAAAATCCAGATGCCTGTGTTTATCACCAGATAACGAATGTGCCCATCATCATCAACCAAAAGGTCGTCAGCAGAGCCAACTTTTTCGTTTTTGCAGTAAAGCAACTACAGCACTCTCACAACTGGTCTATGCCAGGACAATGGAACGACGATGAGGATATCGCTAAACTTTTGTCACCCCACTACCAAAATCGATTTTAGAGAAATTTCAATTAATCACGGTACACAAACCAACGACTTGCTATTTGCTGATTCAACAAAAGCAACCATTCTTAACACAAGGTAGAACATCAGATGGAATCCACACAAGACAAATGGGCATTAGTCACAGGTGGGAACCGAGGGATTGGGTTTGCCATCGCTCAAGGTCTACTGGCAAAAGGTTACTCGATAATTATCACTTCACGCTCACTTGATAATGCAAAACTTGCGGCCCAGAAACTTCAACCAAAGGTTATTCCCCTCGAATTGGATGTCACTGATGATCCCTCTATCAATCAAGCAGTAAAAACCCTGCACCAGAAAATTGCTCGGTTAGATGTTTTGATCAATAATGCTGGTGTGTATCCAGACAAAGATGTAAATATTCTTACCATTGACCGTGACTTACTTGATTCCACAATGAATTCCAACACCTTTGGCGCAATTCGGATGGTGCAGGCATTTTTACCCTTGTTGGAAAAATCCCCCGATGCCAGAGTTATTAACGTTTCAAGTGGGTATGGAGCATTAGAAGGCTTGTCTTACGATGTCCCAAGTTACTGCTTATCAAAGCTGGCATTAAATGGTGCAACAATTATGCTGGCACAAGCTTTACAATCTTTTGGAATTGTTGTCAATTCCATTTGTCCGGGGTGGGTTAAAACAGATATGGGTGGGTCATCAGCACCGCGCACGCCAGAACTTGGAGCCGACACTGCAATTTGGCTCGCTACTGATGCTCCACGCAATATAAACGGTAAATTTTTGCGAGATCGTAAAGTAATTTCTTTTTAGATGTTAATTGTCATTATAGTTTTTTACCTTGAAAAAAGCATACATCTTCTATGGCTTGAAAAACCCCACCTCCAAAGACGTATTAAATAATGGATTTATTTGACCAGCATCTTGCAAAAATAACTGAAGAAGAAGCACCCCTAACGGCTCGGATGCGTCCACGGACACTTGATGAATTTGTTGGTCAAGATCATATTATCGGGCAAGGAAGGCTACTGCGGCGTGCTATTAGTTTGGATCAACTGTCTTCATTAATCTTTTCTGGGCCACCAGGAACTGGCAAGACTACTTTAGCACGGGTTATTGCCAACAGCACCCGCGCTCACTTCATCGCTATCAATGCCGTACTTTCGGGAGTTAAAGAAATTCGAGCGGCAATTGAAATAGCTCAACAACAGCGCAAGTTCCATAATCAACGAACTATTCTTTTTGTCGATGAAGTCCATCGTTTTAATAAGTCTCAGCAGGATGCTCTATTGCCTTGGGTAGAGAATGGTACAATCATTCTCATTGGTGCTACCACCGAAAATCCTTTTTTTGAGGTCAATAAGGCACTTGTCAGCCGTTCGCGGATTTTTCAACTTCAGCAATTAACTGATAAAGATTTATACAAAATTGTTGAGCAAACACTAGCTGATTCGGAACGCGGTTATGGCAAGTTAACAGTACAAATTGACACAGATGCTTTAGCTCATCTAGTTAATGTTGCCAATGGTGATGCTCGTTCATTATTGAATGCTTTGCAACTAGCTGTAGAGACTACACCCCCCGATGCTACAGGTGTTATTCATATTCCTCTAGCAGTAGCAGAAGAATCAATTCAACAACGTGCTGTTTTATACGACAAAGAAGGGGATGCCCATTTTGATACTATCAGTGCTTTTATCAAGAGCTTACGAGGTTCTGACCCAGATGCAGCACTCTACTGGCTAGCCAAAATGGTTTATGCCGGTGAAGACCCACGTTTCATTTTCCGTCGGATGTTAATTCTTGCAAGCGAAGATGTCGGATTAGCTGACCCACAAGCAGTTGTCGTTATAAATGCTTGTGCCGAAGCCTTTGATCGCGTGGGAATGCCGGAAGGACGTTATCATTTGGCGCAGGCAGTACTTTATTTAGCAACTGCACCAAAGTCCAATAGCCTGATGGGTTTTTTTGATGCTTTAGCCGCAGTAGAAATTGAAAATGTTGCAGAAGTCCCACTCATCTTAAAGATGCCAATCGGGATAAAAAAGGTTTTGGGCATGGAGCGGGTTATCTCTATCCTCACGCTTATCGAGATCATTGGGTAGAACAGCAATATTTACCCACCAGCTTGCAAGGTCAATTGTTTTACCAACCATCAACCCAAGGTTATGAACACCAAATCGCAACACAAGTGGCACGTCGTCGGGAAGCTCAACTTGCTGCAATAGTAGAAGGTATTGGTGTTGCACCAAGCGCCGTACCGACTCATTATCAACAAACATTTTACAGTGCGTTAACCTACGGCACAACACACCCTATACTTAATGCTTAACTTTTAATTTATTAAAATTAAAATAAAAGTTTTAATATGCATAAAAAATATAATTCAATATAAATTTAGTGCCAGAATGCAAAGGAATAAATATGTTCAATAAACAGCTAAATCAGTGTTTAGATTGGCTCAATAAGAGAGGTTTGTTTAAGTTTTTTAAGCAACCTGGAATTCGCTCGTTTGCATTACTATTTGTCATGGGTTTAGGCTTGAGTTTAGCGATCGCATCTTGCGCTCCCAGTAATTCAGCGAATGCACCAACAGAAAAACCCCAAGCTAGCAAGTTAACTGTGTTGAAAATGGGGCATCAAAAAGAGATGGCGCTGCTGAATATCCTCAAAGCTCAAGGTAGTCTAGAGAAGCGCTTACAACCTCAAGGTATTTCTGTAACCTAGAATGAATTTTCCTCGACTGCACCTTTACTTGAGGGAATGGGTGTAGGTGCGATTATTTTTGGTGGTGGCGGCGGTACAGGTAGTGTTTTTGCTCAATCCAGTGACAAACCTTTCCTGCGAGTGGCTGCGAGTACGAGTAGTACCAGGAGTTCAGCAATCTTGGTGAAAGAAAATTCACCTATCAAAACTCTTGCTGACTTAAAAGGTAAGAAAGTCGCTTTTGCTAAAGGCTCAAGTTCACAATATATAATTGTACGTGCTTTAGAAAAAGTAGGTTTGAAATATACAGATATTCAACCTGTCTATCTAACTCCAGCCGAAGCTTTACCAGCATTTGAGCGCAATGATTTTGACGCATGGGTAATTTGAGACCCTTATACTGCGGAAGCTGAACGTAAGCTGCGTACTTGTCTGTTGGCAGATAATACTACGGTATTTGGTGATAAAGCTTCTGTAGAAAGCCCTGGATTTTATTATGCTGCACCAGATTTTGTCCGCGATTATCCAGATATTTTGAAAATAATTTTGCAAGAACTGGAAAAAGCAGGTAGCTGGGCTAAAAACAACAACAAAGACTCAGCAAAACTACTTTCCAAACTCTACAAAGTTGATTTAGCCACAATGGAAATTGTAGAGGAACGCGGAGGCGATTGCAAAGTATTACCTGTGACTGATGAAGTTCTCACAGGGTTACAAAAAATGGCAGACAGCTTCTACGAACTCAAGGTTATTCCCAAGAAAATTGATGTTAAAGATAAAAACTACAACTGGGTTCCTGAGCAAAAGTGGTAAAGCACACCTGATGTATTAGAAACCCCTTCAGGGTGGGGAATAGGGAACAATGAAAAACACCATCCCCTTATGCGTGAAGTTTTTGGGCATTGGAAATGGGACATGGGCAATCAAGCGCCAACTTTCTGTAACTTGCCTTTTGTATTAATTTGTGGCAAATTACTCTTGATAAAACAGCAAAATCCTATCGATTTACTGTAGTATATACTCATAGTTTTATCGAAACTAGAGTAAATAGATATAAATTTAGCTTTTGGTTTGCTAATCAACTGCTTGCCTACACATACTAAAAATGAGCCAAATTGTAGAAGAAGTTCTGGCCGCTAATCTTACTTACAGTGAAAACTTCGGTGATAAGGGTAATCTTACCAATATTGCACGTCTACCTACTAATATTGGGATTGCGTTGTAAACCTATAAAATCGTGCAGTTGAGAGATGATACCCCTGAATCGCCAGATGCATCCTATCGGTCAAGCTGATTTTGTAATGACTAATGAGTAAATATTTAATCAATCGATTACTAATTGCTATTCCGACTTTAATTGCCATCAGTATTGTGATATTTGCTATTCTGGCATTAGCACCAGGCGATCCAATGGGAGAATTTGCCATGAATCCTTCCATCACAGCTGAAGTGCGAGAAAATATCCGAAAATCTTTAGGTTTAGATCAACCAATTCACATCCGCTATGTCAAGTGGTTTACCGCTTTTATCACTGGAGATATGGGCTATTCTTTTACTAGCCGTAGTCCCGTAATTGGTTTAATTCTCCAACGCATACCAACAACCTTGTGGGTAGTGGGTTCTGCTTACCTAGTTGGTGTATTATTAGCTATTCCTTTGGGAGTAATTTCGGCTCTCAAACGTAATACCATTGTTGATACAGTTTTGACGACTTTAGTCTTCTTTGGGTTTTCTTTACCAACATTTTTTACTGGTTTACTATTTATTATTATCTTCAGTATCCAGTTAAAATGGTTTCCTTTCATCTATAACAGTACCTTACAGGTAACAGATTTGCAGAGTTTGATCGCTCAAGTTAAACAATCTATTATGCCTATATCTGTATTAGGAATCTGGCAGACAGCGATGCTCATGCGCTTTGTGCGTTCAGAAATTTTAGAAAATATCCATCAAGACTATGTGCGTACTGCTTATGCTAAAGGATTACCCAGATTTTTGGTGATCAATCGTCATGTTTTGCGGAATGCATTAATTCCTGTAGTTACATTGGTGGCCTTGGATATTCCTAGCGTGTTTACAGGCGCTCTAGTAACAGAAAAGGTTTTTCGTGTTCCAGGTATTGGTGCTTTATTAATTGATTCTATCTATAAGAATGATACACCAGTAGTCATGGCAGTTACATTTATATATGCAATTTTGATTGTTATTTTTAATCTCGTTGCCGATATTCTTTATGGTTTACTAGATCCTCGCGTCAAGTATACGAAGTAGCTAAATAATTAAAAATGAATAAAAAAGACGTAGGGCTTTTTACCCTTGAACAAGTCAATATTTTGAAAATGCCTAAAGGTTATAAAAAGTCTATTCAAAAGTGGTTTTAACTTTCTACCCGGCAGTATACAAATTAAATTTATAACATCTTTTATGTTGAAGCGATCGCTTAATCAAACTTCCGAAGCATCCAAGGGTTCAGTTTCTCCACCATCCACCAATTTTGTTTCTCAGCCAGAAACACTTACTCAAGAAGCATGGCGCAAGTTTCGGCGTAATCGTCAAGCTATGTTTGGGATGGTAATCTTGCTCATCATAGTGTTAAGTGTCATTTTTGGGCCTTTTATTTATCAAATTCCCTTCAACAAAATTGACTTTGCCAAATCTACTCTTGGCCCCAGTTGGGCGCATCCATTTGGTACTAATGATTTAGGTCAAGATATATTAGCCAGAGTTTTGCATGGTGGGAGAATATCGATCGCAGTAGGATTTTTTTCGATGTTAGTAGCCATAACTCTCGGTACACTCATCGGCGCACTTGCTGGATTTTATGGCGGCTGGCTGGATATTGTTTTAATGCGTTTCACAGATTTGTGTCTAGCTTTACCACGACTGCCATTATTATTACTGGTGATATTTTTGTTTCGGGATGCACTCAAGGCGATCGCTGGGCCAGAAATAGGTATATTTGTGTTGATAGTACTGGTGATTGGTGGACTCAACTGGATGTCTGTGGCTAGATTAGTGCGAGCCGGTTTTTTGACAGTGCGGGAGTTAGAATTTGTCACAGCAGCACGCGCCCTTGGTGCTTCCCCTGCACGGTTGATTTGGGTTCATATTTTGCCCAATGTCATTAGTCCTGTACTAGTTGCTGCTACTCTTTCGGTTAGTACTGCGATTCTTACCGAATCAACCCTGAGCTTTTTTGGTTTAGGTTTTCCATCTGATGTCCCAACTTGGGGGCGAATGCTGAACGAAGGGCAAAACTTTCTAGAATATGCTCCCCACATAGTTATTTTCCCTGGTACAGCCATATTTCTCACGGTGTTAAGCATTAACTATATAGGTGATGCTTTACGAGATGCACTAGATCCCAGGCTCTCTTAAATCAATCCATCGGAATTTATGAAATATAGGGTGTGTTGTCGTCAAGCGCCGCACTATCAACAATTAAAGGTGCGTTAGCTTGTGACTTTATTTATTAATTTTGAATTGGTATAAGGTGCCTTAGCCTACGGCATAACACACCCTACAGAAAATTTATATTTCTTCACATACGTAATTGCGAATTGGTATTACTTCAGTCGCCAATCTTTAATATTCCAAGTACGATCATCCCAAGGAGTTACATCTATACCAGTGATTCTGTTACTAACTCCATTAACATTGGCGCGAGAAATTAGAGGAATTACAGCTTGTTCTTTAATTAACAAATCGTTCATCTGTATAATTAATTGTCGGCGTTTTTGTGGATCTAATTCTGTATTAGATTGTTGCCAAAGCTTGTCATATTCAGGGTTGCAGTAACGAGAACTATTCGGTTTCGACCAATTATTTTTCTTTTGGGGAATCTCATTACAAGTCCACGCCTTCAGATAACTACCTGGGTCTGGGTTACTATTGCCACCACTAAACATTTGTAAGTCAGCGTTAAAGTGAGCAAGAGTGTCTGGGTTAGCAGGGTCACTAGAAAAGAAAATACTTGAATCGATACTCTTGAGTTCTACCCCCACGCCAATAGAAGTTAATGATTGTTTAATAATCTCCTGAGTTTTCTGGCGGACTGGGTTAACTGAAGTTTGAAACAAAACCTTGAGTTCTGCACCATTTTTATCCCGAATGCCGTTACCGTTGGTATCTTTCCATCCAGCTTCATCTAACAAAGTAGCAGCTTTTTTCAAGTCAAACTCATATTTCGTATTGGGCGAGTTATAAATATCTGGCGCTACTAGAATATTTGTAACAGCACGACCAGTTTTACCATATAACTGTTGATTAATAGTGTCACGGTCAATCGCATAGTTAAAAGCTTGACGAACTTTCAGGTCTTTAAAAAAGGGATGGGGGAACTCTATGCTGGAACGTTCACCGTCTTTGGTCTGTTTATTAGGGTCAGTCTGATTAATCGCAATCCGCTCCAAAAAAGATCCAAAGCTGATATCTAATCTACCTTTTCCGGCTGCCTCCAGCTGCTTCAGGATTGGGGCTTCTACTTGAAGGTTCCAGGCAAAATCTACATCTCCAGTCTGCAATACTGCTCTAGCAGCTGAGGCTGCATCCCCACCACCTTTCAGTTCTACTCGTTTAAAGAAAGGTTTATTTGCTTCGCGGAAAAAGGAATTTGCTTCATAAATAACAATGTCACCAGGCTTAAATTCCACCACTTTATAGGGGCCAGTTGCTACAGGAAGTAAATTAGCTGGTGCTTCTCTGGCGTTGCTACCGTTGTATTTCTCAAATATATGACGGGGGATGATTGACCCGTTGGAACCAACAAACGGTAATGACCAAGCTGGGTTAGGCTCCTGAAAATTGATTTTAACAGTATAGTCATCCACGGCTTCAACGCTTTTGACAGCTTGATAATTAGCAGCAGTGGTTGCACCGACAGCTGAATTACTCACAAATTGGTAGGTAAACACCACATCCGCAGCCGTAAAAGGTTTACCATCAGACCATTTAACTTCTTTTTTGAGTTTCCAAGTTACTGATTTACCATCTTTAGCTACTCCACCGTTCTCTAAAGAGGGGATTTCTGCTGCGAGAAAAGGGACTAATTTACCATCTTTATCGAAGCTGGCTAGAGGTTCATAAGTAATTCGACTAGCTTCAAAGTCTTTGCTACCTTGAGCTAGATGGGGATTAAGAATAGTTGGTGCTTGCCAATAGAGAAGCTTTAAAGTATTGCTCGCTGCTGTTGGATTAGACGCGCTGGGAGTAGAGGTGGTTGAAGACTGAGAATTTGGGGAAGAACAAGCAGTTAACAACAAAATGCCCAGCAACGACTGAGCAAAAATCTGACCCCTACTGAATTTATTGAATATGCACATTTGGATTGTTTCTAGGGATTTAAGCTAAAGGGTCAAATTTACCGCTAACAAGCAACCAAATACTGTAGCGTGTTTCTGACGATTTTCCCGATTTAAACTACGATAATTTGGTCGCCAAACCGTACTTCCTTAAAATAAAAATCCCATAGATGTGGAAAAAAGGCAATAGCTGTCAGGAAAAGGACATATTAGCTATTCAGCATTAGTTATCCTCTTTTTCACCCAGTCTTGCATCTTCTGACACAGCCTCTTTATTTTCGTTTAGCTAGTTGCGATCGCTAAATCATGCCTTATTTCTGATACTATCCGGTATAATTGCCGCATACTGCTCAGAAGTCAGAGTTGCTTCCCGGACATCGACTTGTTTTGGCACGATTTTTAATTGGTACAAAAGATCGGCAACCTGCTGTTGATCTCGCAGCACTTGCTCATTAATAGGTTGCATATCGTACTTTCGTCGAGACAACATTGTTTCCATCGTTGGCACATCAACCTTTAACTTCGGAGCAAGGATTTGGGCGGCTGCTTGCCTATTTTGATTTGCCCACTCTCCAACTTGGTAGTACTCTTCTAGAATTGCTTTGAAGAGTTCAAGGTTATTACTCGCAAACTCCCTGGCAGCTAAGTAAAAAGATCCTGGTGTTTTAATTCCCTGAGCATCCCGCAACACTCGGATCGTTCCCTCTTGTTGAAGCTTGATCAGTGTAGGGTCGATCGCTACATAGGCATCAACAGTTTTGTTTAAAAATGCTGCTTGTCCATCAGCAACAGTTAAATTCACACCTTGAACATCGTTAAACTTCAGCCCAACTTCTTCCAACGCTTTCGCCAAAAAATAGGTCAGAGCAGTTCCTCTAGCATAGGCAACCTTTTTGCCTTTAAGATCCGCCACCGTTTTAATGGAAGAATCCTTTGGCACAATAATCCCATAACTTTCCCCCGTACCCGCCGGGATATTCACTAGGTAAACCAAATTGTTACCAGCAGCCTGAGCAAAGATAGGCGGCGTTTCCCCGACTTGTCCCCCATCAAGGCTACCCACACTTAAGGCTTCCAGCAGGGGTGGCCCGGAGATAAATTTTGACCAGCTAACATCTACTCCCAAAGGAGCTAAACGCTTTTCGATTACACCTTTTTCTCTTGTTAGATCGCCAAATGATGTGAAGCCAAGCCGAATAAGTTTAGACTTGCTATTATTGCTACCGCTATTACTGCCAATAGTGTTGTTATTGTTACTTATCGTATTCTTGTTTCCACTACCAGCATTTGCTCCACAGCCTACCAATGTAGCGAAAGAGGCGAACCCATACAAAGTATAAAGCAAATCTCGCCTGGAAATTAATCGTTTCCTGACATAAGGTTTAATCATGGCTCTCAATCCCGTGGTGCTGACTGTTGAACGCCATTTGCTACAAGTCGGCATAGCCGCCCAACGCAATGGCTCCTGTTGACCGTTGACAATTAACAGTCAACGGTCAACGACCTCATTTCGTTCTATATTCTTAAATTGTTAAACCTTTAGAAAGCACGACTACCCCGAAGGCTAACCCGTTTGAGAATACGAGTGGCATTGGCATCAAATTCAGGGCGATAGTGAGCCGTTGCTTGGTTATCCCAATAAAGTAGGTCGCCCTTGCTCCATTGGTGACGATAGGCAAATCGGGGTTGTTTGATATGCTCTTGCAACTTTGCAACTAGTTTTGCTCCTTCTACATGGTCATAATCCACGATGTCTACATCGCTAGCTGCATTGAAAAAGAGGATCTTTTTACCTGTATCTGGATGTGTGCGAACCAGAGGATGAATTGCTACTCGTTCGCCTGGTTCTGGAGCGCGACCAGCTGCATATTTAGGCTGACCATACTCATCCCGATCCTTACTGCCATAGGAATTGAAGTAACGAACTTGTAAGCCAGAAATTTGCTCTTTGGTGGCATCGTCTCGCTCGTCGTAAGCCTGAGCCAAATTCACCCAATAGGTATTGGGGCCATTCTCAGGTACTTCTACTGCATATAAGAAAGAACCGCTAGATGGCACAGGAAGCCAGTAGTGATCGATGTGGGGTAAAAGTTCCTGATAGTTCGGTCGAATATTGACTGAACTTTCTTCAGGAGCAGCATTTGCGAGAGTGAGAACTAGGGGCGGCAGGTATTCTTCTGTTTCTCCTTTGCGAATATAAGCAGGTTGTTGAAGAATATCGCCAAAGTAATTGGCAAAGGCTAACAACTGATCGTCAGTTAATATTTGGTTTTTGAAGATGAGAAGATGGCGATCGCGCCATGCCTGTTTTAGCTGTAGAATTACCTCTGGTTCCACAGAATTAACATCAAATCCGGTAATCACTGCACCAAGAGCCGCTTCGGTGGGTGTAATCTCAATCCGGCTTGCCGTGAATGTCATAATCAGGTCTCCTTAGATTTAGGGCTATACCAGCAACTGGTCATGCAAAAGTTACCCTTGTAGAGCAACAAGGGTTAATGTCTGCGTTCATAAGTACTGAGTACTTTTTAATTTACTCAGCACTCATGACTTATAACTCAGCTTTAGGAAAGGACTGGTTGTGCTTCCTTAAACTCAGCTTTCTGCTTGAAGACGCTTGGTACTTCAGCGCTGAAAGCTTCACCTTGAACCACTTCTGAACGGGAAGCATCAACCCCTACTGGAACATCGCCTGTGATGGTGGTGCGATAAAGGAGACGTTCAACATCCAAATGATCCAAATCTTGAGGAGCTAAATGCACGGTAGCGCGGTTGTCCCAGAAGGCGATATCACCGTTGTTCCAACGGAAGCGGGTGGTATAGGCAGGTTTGGTGACTTGGTTAAAGAATAACTCTAGCAACAGTCTGCTCTCTTCTGGTGACACATCAACAATGCGGGAGACGAAGCCAGGGTTTACGAACAAGGCACGCTCACGAGTCTCAGGATGAACTCTGACGACTGGGTGAATAGAAACCAGTGGATTGACAGCAATGCGATCGTCGAATTTGTTATTGCGGGGTTGATAACCGCCTCCATTGAAGCGATGTTCCGCTTTTAATGTATCAGCTAGCGATCGCAGGGGTGTTGAGAGTCCCTCATAAGCGGCAACGAGATTACTCCACTGGGTGTCACCACCGAAACTAGGGACATTAACTGCGCGTAAAATTGACGCTGCTGGTGGGTTAATCGCTGCCGTTACATCTGTGTGCCAAGGACCGCCAGTGCGAAAACCATACTGCTGCTCATAAAGCTTACGGTCTACGGGTTTGATCTGGGGAAATCCCAGAACTGGTTCAGGCTCTCCCAAGGGATGGGCAAAAGTCACTTCGCCAAAACGAGATGTGAACTCCACCTGGGCAGCATGATCGATGTTCTGGCCACGGAAGAACAAGACTTTCCACTTTAATAGCGCTTTGCGAATTTCTTGGACTTGATCCTCAGAAAGAGAGCGGGAAAGGTCTACGCCGCCGATTTCTGCACCGATGAAACCAGCTACCTGTTTAACTTCTATATGTTTGTAGCCCATTAGGATTCTCCAGAGTTTGATCTATCAGGAGGTGTTCACACTCGCCTATTTCCTTGGGAATTTTGCCGATATCCAATATCTGATAGCAACATTCCCATCCTGGGAGCATAACTGAGATTGTTATACAGTATTCCGATAGATTTAACGTAGTATACAGTTGCTAAATAGTAACTTCCTACGTTTTTGCAGACCAATCATCTTCTATAGCGATCCGATGTCAATGTGCAAAAGCCTTAGCTCAGAAAGATCAGCGATGCCTGGGTAGTAAACTACGCGATTATTTGATAATTATTAGTTAATCTAATTATTAGTAAACCATAATAAAATTTTCCTCATGAAAATTTGGAATAGACAACTCGGGGAAAGCATCAGTAATATCACTTACCACTATTTACCCGCCTTGCGCTGGCGTAATTTTCGCCTGTTTTTTGGCGGACAGTTACTATCAATGTCTGGAACATTTATGACCCAGCAGTTAACTATTCCTTGGCTGGTATACGATTTGACCAAATCGGCTTGGTTGTTGGGAGTTGCAGTTTTATCAAAATTTGTTAGAGGTTCAGGACGACGACGACCACCCCAAACTCTCGCTCCAAATGGTTTAATACGAGCTGCGATCGCTTGGCCTATATTTCCAGTACCAAGAATTAATACAGTTGAATTTGCCAACTCTGGCAGTACTAACCAGCTTTTTCGCCAAGTACGTTGGTCATGAGCAGCTTGCAATTGCCGTAACTGTTTGGCGTGATAGAGGATCAAACTTAAGACAAATTCCGAAACCTCTTTCAAATACCCACTGGTTCAGGTTGCCTGACAGGAGGTGTTAAGCTAGCTTTGCCCAGTAAGAGATGGTCGCGCAGGGTCTTGCCTGTATACTCTTTGCGGAACAAACCCCGGCGCTGCAACTCAGGCACGACAAATTCGACAAACTCTTCAAATGCACCAGGAAGATAAGCTGCTGAAATAATAAAGCCATCCGCTTCGCCATTTTTAAAACTTTCTTCTAGCTGATCGGCAATTTGAGTGGGTGTTCCCGCCAAATGAGGGAGCAATATGCCTTCAGCGTAAAGCTTACCAATATCTCTGAGGGTCAAACCCTCTTTCTTGCTTAGTCTCAGAGCCAGTTCAAAAAGTCCTCTGATCCCACCAACTTGCACATCTTTGACTGGTTCATCCAAGGGAAGTTGGGAAAAGTCATAGTCCATATGGCTGGAGAGAGTAACCAGTCCTGCAATGGGATCAACTAGTTGATTATGAAAGGCTTGTTTCTCTTTTGCGATCGCTTCTGTTTCGCCAACAAAGGGAATCACTGCCGGAAATATCTTGATATCATCAGGATTTCGCCCATATTTCACAGCCCGTGACTTGACATCATCATAGTAGGCTTTGCGACCTTCTGGTGTCGGGTCAATTTCAAAGATAATTTCTGCCCAACGAGCGGCAAATTCCTTACCTCGGTCAGACGAGCCAGCTTGCATGATTGCTGGACGAGCTTGAGGCGATCGCGGCACTGTCAATGGCCCCTGTGACTTGAACCATCGCCCTTCATGGTTAATGTGTCTAACTTTGGTGGGGTCTGCAAAGAAGCCTGTTTCTTTATCTAAAACTAATGCGTCTTCTTGCCAACTATCCCAGAGTTTATAAGCGACTTCGATAAACTCGTCTGCTTTGTCATAACGAGTTTCATGTTCTAAATGTTCTTCAAAACCAAAGTTTTTCGCCTCAGCTGTATTGTGGGATGTCACCACATTCCAAGCAATACGCCCCCGTGAGAGATGATCTAATGATGCAAAGGCACGAGCCAAATCAAAAGGAGCCGAGTAGGTGGTGGAACGGGTAATGCCCAATCCGATGTATTTGGTTGCAACTGCCATCGTGGCCACAACAAAAGCGGGGTCAAGAAAAGCAGCACCTTGAGAGCCATAGCGCAGAGTGTCTGTGATACCTGCACCGTAACGGCTGGGAATCATCAATCCATCTGCAAAGAACACAAAATCAAACTTGCCTCGTTCGAGAATTCGACCTAGATTTTGGTAAAACTCCGGTCGCAAAAAGTTCAAGTCATTGAGAGGATGTCGCCATGCAGGATGACTATGAGTTAGGTGAGAGGCAATCAGAAATCCGGCTAGATGCAGTTGTTTTGTCATTAGGGATTGGGGATTGGGGATTGGGAATAGATAGTAGTATTTTTTACTTAAAATTCAAGCTTTAGCTTGAAAGGCAGCTATGCAATCTCATGTCTTTTGCCTTTTTCACGTATACAAAGTGAAAACTGGGATTTGTTCGTTAAGTACCCAGTTGCCAACTTCGTGGACTTTGTAAACTACTGGATCGTGTAGGGTATGAGTACGGACGTTGCGCCAGAAGCGATCAAAGCCATATTTTTTGGCAGCAGTACGAGTGCCTGTCACTTCAAAAATCTTGCTAGTTGTCTCTAGGGCAACTCGTGTGCTGAATACTTTCGCTGTGGCAACGGTAACGGCAACTTCGCCCCGTTCTTTGATATATTCTTTTGATTCTCTCGATGCTGCTACAACCATATTCAGTATCCTTATTGATGAATTTTGAGTTTTCTAGAATAAATTAGATATAGCTTCTAAATACGGTAAGTCAGTGAGTTTGTAGTAGTTTTTCTGATTTGTGAATTGCCCATACCCACGAATTAAAATGCACCATGACGAGGAGGATTAACGCCATTGAGGTAATAGTTACCCACGTTGATATACTTCCAGCGCACGGGATCGTGTAAAGTATGAGTGCGAGCGTTGCGCCAGTGGCGATGATGGTTGAATTGCTCTTTCCCCACTCCACAGAGCCTTGACAACTTTAATCCAATCTTCAGAGTAACCGTAACGTTCATCATATTGAGGAAAGGGAATACCAGCCTTTTCCATTTCTGTGCGAAACCAGCCACTAACCAAGTTAATGGAAAATCTGCCATTACTAATAGCATCAATACCCAGTGCCATCTTTGCTAAGACAGCAGGATGAAATAATAAGGGCTTAATTGCTGCAATAATCTCAATTTTTTCAGTGGCTTCGGCGAGGGCCGCTGCTGCTGTCCAGGTTTCTAGTTGATCGAAATCTTGGTCGTAACAATTGATGATGTGTTGTGCGAGAAGAGTAGATGAAAAACCTACTCGTTCCGCTTGAATCAAGAGCGATCGCGCCCTGGCATAACTGGCATCAAATGGATCTTCGGGTTGATTTAGCGGCCCCCAGTTTCCATAGACCGGAATCCAAATTCCATAGCGTGGTTCAGTCATGGTCGCTTTGCTCCAATTTCAATGAGAACTACCAGTTACAATCAGTTATTCAAAACATCTGCGATCGCTGCTTAATCCTAATTAAAAAACTCTCAAAAGACTACAAATTTTAGAGCCAAATATCCATTTTTTATGTTCATAAACAAAATCATGCTTTTCACGCATACTATTTTTATTTATTAAATAGACATTAAAAAAAACTGGCAAACTTAAACTAGTTTCATAAACTACGATAAGTCGATAGACTTAAAGATGTTAAATTATAAACTAGGAAACACTTTACAAGGCTAGATAAAGCAAGTCAAGCTTTTCTTGAAGAATCTCAGATTTTGGTGTTTGTTCTCGCTGTTATCTTTACCGTTGGGTTGTTGTGGCAAAAACTGTGGAATCGGGAGTGACTCTAATGATACAGCTATCTAATCAAAAATACGGTTTTTCTAGCGATTAGGTGTACTTTATGTGGTAAATCAGAGTATTATAAAAATTTAAATGATATTAAATCTAAATTCTATTGGCTGGATTGGAAATAAATTTATTCCTAGTAAACAGACTTGATAAATTCTCTGTAACTCTTGATACGAGACTACTATGAAGGCTAATTCTTTCACTACTCATACTCCAATCACGATAGTTATTGTTGGCGGAGGCTTTAGTGGTTCTCTAGTCGCTACACACCTATTAAAAACAGCCAGCCAACCCCTCATTATTAAACTGATTGAGCGTAGTCCTCAAATTGGTAAAGGCATTGCCTACAGCACAGATACTAACTGTCACTTGCTAAATGTCTCAGCAGGTAACATGAGTGCATTTGCTCACGATCCGGGACATCTAATGCGGTGGCTTCAGTACAACCATAACGAGTTAGCTACATTTTTTTCTCAAGAAGTTAATGCTAGTAGCTTCATACCACGTAAAGTTTATGGTTTATACATTCAGTCGATTTTGGCAGAAGCCGAAGCTACAGCACCTACTGATGTCCGACTAGAAAGATTGAACGATGAAGCAGTAGGAATAGAGCCAGCAGAAAACGGTGCAATCATCTCTTTGCGTAGTGGTCGTTGTTTTAACGCAGACAGAGTTGTGTTGGCATTAGGAAACTCGCCCTTTGCACCTCCCGCAATTGATCGTGCAGATACTAACAATGAAAGTTATCGGCGGAATGCTTGGTCAGCCGATGCCCTAGCAGAGATTGATCCTGATGCTTCGGTATTGCTCATTGGTACAGGACTGACGATGGTGGATATGGTTTTATCTCTTCACGATCGCCAACATCGGGGCAAAATTTATGCAGTGTCTCGAAGAGGGTTGTTTCCGCTAAAACATCAAGCATCTCAGCCTTATCCTACTTTCGTCTCTCTGGAAACTTCACCCAACACATCGCGCGGTTGGTTAAGTCGGTTGCGTGACGAAGTAAAAGTTGCGAATGTTCAAGGTTACGATTGGCGAGCCGTGATTGATTCGTTACGCCCAATTACTCAAAAAATGTGGCAAAAACTACCAACTGTAGAAAAGCAGCGTTTTTTGCGTCATCTAACATCCTATTGGGATATTCATCGACACCGTATTGCTCAAAAAGTAGCAGATGTGGTGCAAGAAATGCTGGACTCTGGTCAACTGACTATTTCCCCAGGGCGAATTCAAGCATATCAACCCTTGTCAGATGGCGTAGCAGTGACTATATCTGGGCGCAAAACCCAGACAAATACTGTCTTACAAGTTCAGCGAGTAGTGAATTGTACAGGGGTAGCCGCAGATTATCGCCGATCGCCTCATCCGCTAATTGCTAATTTGCGATCGCAGCGATTAATCCGTCCTAATGCCATTGGTTTAGGATTAGATGCAGATATTCACGGTGCTTTATATACAGCAGACGATCAAGTTTCAACTTTGCTTTATACCTTGGGAACTCTTCGCAAGGGCGACTTGTGGGAAACTATCGCTGTTCCAGAATTACGCGTACAAGCACAAAAATTATCTCAGACGTTGTTGCAGTCATTGCCAGTGCGTGTAAGTTCTATTCCGGTGATACCTTTGTTAGATAGTGACGCAAGCACTCGCAACTGGGAAATTTCCCACTCAACCTTACTATTTCGGCAATTTTTTGACCCAGAAAGCAGTAGCTATACATATTTAATTGCCGATCGGCAAACTGGAGATGCTGTTTTAGTCGATCCTGTATTAGAGCAAGTCGATCGCGATTTGCAAGCATTAGATGAACTAGGATTAAAACTACGCTACTGTCTTGAAACGCACCTCCATGCAGATCACATCACAGGCGCAGGCCAACTCAGACGCAAAACAGGTTGCCAGGTGATTGTGCCACAAAATCCTGCTGTAACAAAAGCCGATCGCTCTCTTGTTGGTGGCGAAATCCTCGAAGTCGGCTCGGTAAGCATCGAAGCAATTTCCACACCAGGCCATACTGCTAGCCACATCGCATATTTAGTGGATAATACCTGCTTATTAACTGGTGATGCTTTATTGATTCGTGGTTGTGGACGCACAGATTTTCAAGGAGGCGATGCAGGAACTCTATATGATGCAGTGACGCAACACTTATTTACTTTGCCAGATGAGACTTTGGTGTATCCGGCTCATGACTACAAAGGACGTACAGTTTCTACCATTGGCGAAGAAAAACGCCTTAATCCCAGATTTAGCGATTCCTACGGAGCGCTTCGCTATCGCAGCCGCAGTCAATTCATTACTATCATGAATAATCTCAAATTGAGTTATCCCCAAAAGATGAATGCTGCACTACCTGCAAATGAATACTGTGGTGATTTTATTCCTCAAGAAAGCTTAGATTCCGCCACAAGTCCGGCTACAGATGCAGAACAAAAACAAATAGAACTCACAGTTATGACTAATACCGAAATCTACAATGATTACTTTGCTATGTACATTTAGTAATCTGACGCACAAAGATGGACAAAACACCCTTTATCGCGCTTGCGAGTGGGGACAAGTACGCCGCACCTACAATAAGCTTGATTTCACAGCCCAAGCACCTTTACACGTCTATCTTTCTCGGTTGAAAGGAGTGCCTTTAAATAACGCTCGGTTCGACCCTGTGGATAGAAAAAATCATCTTTTTCCAAAGGAAAAAATCTGTGTACGCGTTTCTCTGGTGTATATTGGAGTGCATCTATCGCACAGGAATGAATGACATCGGAGAGCTTTGGCTTAATCGGGTCAAGATGTTCTCTTAATCCATAAGTTTTGGTATGGGTGCATCCAACTTTTTATTCTCTCAGCAAGAATAAATAAGAGCAAAGGATTGTGATAGAAATTTGAAGTCCAGAAGTAGTGGGACACAAGAAAGGGATATTGAAGAAGGCAGGAGGCAGGAGGCAGGAGGCAGAGGGCAGAAGGTTTCGTTCAGATGGGGATTCAAACCCCACCTGAACGAGAGCCACCAAATTTTTAATTTGGTGGGGGTCTTAAACCCTTGTAACCGACCGTTGCGCAGACGGTTCGGGCATTTCCGTGAAGGGATAAATCCCTTCTGCCTTCTGCCCTCTGCCCTCTGCCCTCTGCCTTTCTTGATAAATTCATCGATACTAGGTGCATCCATGACTCCCGAAGAAGAACAACAGATAATAGAACATTCTCATGCAATAGCAAAGATACTGTACAAAAATACCAGCTCAAATGCCCGTTCTATCTACAGTTCAAAATTTGGCTTTGATTTTTATTTTCCCAGAGTGACAAAACAGGGCTAACCAGCCAAGGGATTAACAAAGCTGTAACAGCCAGCCTACTCGATCTAGCAGGAGCAAGTCGTGAAATTGTTCAATACATCGCTGGGCCAATTGTCACTCAGCAGAACGGCTGGCAACAGTCAATTCCCACTTGGGTAGGAAAAGCGAATGCCTCCGGCACGCTACGCGAACGCAGTTGATAGATTAGATGCAGCTTTACAAGAGATAGACAAGGGAGAAGTAGGTAAACTCGCCTCTAGTAGCGAAGTTGTTACACTGATGATGCCAATTGCTTTTGAAGTGCCGCTATCATCCGAATGGACAGATGTTTACCTCTGGGCAAGTTATGATGCCCTCGTCAGGCACAGACCTTTCAAGAATTTCAACTATGAAAACCTTTGGGAGAAGATTGGTACAACTCCGGTTTTGTATGACAAAATCCGCTCTGATTATGAAACCCTGGCTGCTGATATTCGTTCTCGTGTAGTCAAACACGCGGCGAAAGAGGGATGGGGTAAGAAGTCTTCAAATAACAACAAACACCCTGTTACAGCAACTTCAACTGAAAGTAATACTAAGATGGAGCAATTATCACTGTTCTCATAACTAATTGTCTGAAGTTGTTGGAGAAACGGTTTCAGCCATTGCGTGGCGGCTGGTGACAGCTTCGCTGATACCGTTGGCGAATTCATTGGAGGGGTGATTTTCGGTAACTTTCTTTGACGGGTTTCCACGACAGCACAAGGATTTTCAGCGTTAAGAAATATTTCGCCAACGGTATCTTCGCTACTTTCCCCCATCAAGGAAGCTTGACTAGCTAACGATGTCAACCTCCTCAATGGTGGGCGGCTAGGCAAAAAGCTCGGAAGTCTTCTCGCGCGGTGCCTTCAATTTATGGGCAGGCAGCCTGCAGGCGAGCCAATCAGGCTTACAGCATGGGAAGCACGCGGGGACGAGATCCGGTCGGGAAGGCTGCGTCGATTCGATCGAGTTCGGTTTGGGTCAGATTGAGTTCCCCGGCTCCCGCGTTTTCAGCGGCGTGTTCGGGATTGGATGCTTTGGGGATTGCGAAGAGCGAGGAATGCCGCACCAGAAATCGGAGCGCGACTTGGCGAGGGGTGGCGTTATGGGCGGCGGCGATTTCCTGTAGTACGCGACCTGCGGTTGTGCGCGATCTGGGAAAATCCCCATGACCGAACGGGCTGTATGCGACTACGGCGACCCCATGCTTCTCACACCAGGGGATCACAGCGTGTTCGATCGCTCTCTCTCTCAAATGGTAAAGGACTTGATTGCAGACGAGAGAACCCTCTAAGGCGATCTTCTGGACTGCTTCAAGGTCAGGCACATCGAAGTTGCTCACGCCCCAGCAGAGAATCTTCCCCTCGTGCTGAAGCTGCTCGAAGGCAGTGATCGTCTCCTCCAGTGGGTGTTGACCGCGCCAGTACAACAGATAAGAGTCCAGCCGATCGGTATGAAGTCGAGCGAGGGATTTCTCGCAGGCTATGATCGTCCCTCTCCGAGAAGCATTTCCAGGAAGAACCTTGGAAACCAGGAAAACCCGATCGCGTCGTCCAGCGATCGCCTCTGCGACCACCTCCTCGGGGCTGCCGTACATCTGTGCCGTGTCGATGTGGGTCATGCCGAGATCGAGTCCTTGGCGCAAAGCGGCGATCGCAGAGGCGCGGTCACCGTTGTCGATGTACCAGGTTCCTTGACCGATCGCTGCCACCTCGCGCTGCGTGGAACCAAATCGATGCTGTTCCATACCTGTCCTCCTGATTAACGCTCCGAGTCCTCACACCATCTGCCGTACCTGCTCTGCATGGCTGAACAGCTCGATCATTTCCCGGTTGAAGGCTGGGATGTCGTCTGGCTTGCGGCTCGACACGAGGTTGCTATCAACTACAACTTCCTGATCTACCCACTGGGCACCTGCGTTCTGGAGATCGGTCTTGAGCGACGGCCACGAGGTGAGCCGCCGTCCGCGCACCACATCTGCCTCGATCAGAGTCCAAGGTCCGTGGCAGATCACCGCTACCGGCTTGTCAGTATCGAAGAAGGACTTTATAAACTCGATCGCCTTAGCTTTAGTCCGAAGTTGATCTGGATTGGCAACACCACCGGGAAGCAGGAGGGCATCATAGTCGGCTGGATTTACTTGATCGAGGGGGACATCTACCGGGAAAAAATCCCCTTTGTCATAATGGTTCCAGCCCTGAACGCGATCGCTCTTAGGTGAAATGATGTGGGTTTGAGCACCTGCTGACTCAAGGGCTTGCTTGGGTTGAGCCATTTCAACTTGCTCAAAGCCATCTGTAACCAGAATGGCAACTTTCTTATTTGTGAGTTCTTCTGTCATCTCTACCTCCTAAAGTGTTGGCTAGACTTGGTTTTTTCGTGTTCTTGTGGGGTTTTAGGCAGCCTGACCTGGCTTGAGCACGATCTTGATACAGTTGTCCTTCTTGTGCTTGAAAATTTCGTAGCCGTGCGGTGCTTGTTCTAGCGGCAGACGATGGGTGATTACAAAAGATGGGTCGATATCGCCATTTTGGACGCGATCGAGTAACGGGCGCAAGTACCTATGAACGTGCGTTTGTCCCGTTTTAAATGTTAAGGCTTTGTTCATGGCAGCACCCATCGGTATCTTGTCTACAAAGCCGCCGTAAACACCAGGAATTGAAACAGTGCCACCTTTGCGACAGGCAACAATCACTTGCCTTAGGGCAGTGGGTCGGTCGGTTTCCATACGCACGGCTTGCTTTACCTGGTCGTAAAACCCATCAGGACCCGTACCGTGGGCTTCCATTCCCACAGCATCCATGCAAGCATCTGGACCGCGCCCACCGGTCATATCTTTGAGGGCTTCACCAACATCAACTTCCTCATAGTTAAGGACTTCTGCCTTGCCGTCTTTCGCCATCTGTAGGCGTTCGGGAACTCGATCAATAGCAATGACGCGCTCGGCACCTAGCATATATGCACTTCTAATGGCAAACTGTCCGACTGGACCGCAGCCCCAGATCGCTACAGTATCTCCTGGCTGGATATCGCAGTTTTCCGCTGCCATGTAGCCAGTGGGGAAGATATCCGTCAGAAACAGGACTTGTTCGTCTGTTAGTCCATCAGGAATCTTGAATAAACCGACATCGGCAAAGGGAACGCGGGCATATTCAGCTTGACCTCCAGCATAGCCACCCATCATATGGGAGTAGCCGAAAAGACCAGATGGAGAATAACCCATGAGTTTTTCCGGTATCCAGGCGTTGGGGTTGGAGTTATCGCACAGCGACCACAAATCTTTTTGACAAAAGAAACAGGAGCCGCAGGAAATGGTAAAGGGGACGACAACGCGATCGCCTATCTTCACATTCTTGACGGCACTGCCTAGCTCGACGACCTCCCCCATAAATTCATGACCAAGGATGTCGCCCTTTTCCATCGTGGGGATGTAACCGTCATAAAGATGTAAATCAGAACCGCAAATCGCTGTTGACGTGATTTTAACAATTGCATCACGCGGATTGATGATTTTTGGATCGGGTACTGTTTCAACTCGTACATCGTTAGCGCCGTGCCAGCAAACTGCTTTCATAATCTTTAACCTCCCTTTGGTTGACCTTCTGTTGTTGCAATCTCGCCTGCTTCCATCAGCATTTTGAAGCGGCGTAAATCATCTCCAATCTGCTGTTCTGGTTCTTCGCCGAAGAGTTTGGCAAACACAGATGCAATCGCACCACCAGGCGGGTTATATTCCGTGACGACCTTTACCTCTGTACCGCGATTGGCGGGTGCTGGCTGGAAGCGGACAGAACCAGAGTTATCAACATCTGCACCTTCAACCGAAGCCCAAGCAATCAATTCGTTTTCCCGATCTTCAATGATGTCTGCATCCCATTCAACACTTCCACCTAACACCCCACTGGTCGTCCAGTGCGATCGCTTATTATTGTGTACTTTTACGTCTTTGAGATGCTTCATGAAGCGCGGCAAGTTCCCAAAGTTATGCCAAAAGCGGTAGAGTTCCTCTGCTGGTTTGTTAATCGTTACCGTCTTTTCAACTTTAATTGGTTGGCTCATGTCTATTGTCTCCCGTGCTTGCTGTATGGTGCTTTGTTTATCGCAGTTTGGACAAATTTGTTTGTCCAAACCCTAATACCAGGAGCGGAGAACAGTGTAGAATAAAAGCTTATTAGCGAGAGGCATGTAGAAGTCTCTTGAAAAAATTTACCCTTCGTATCAGCCTTCTAGACTACTAAAAAAATTAACTACTACAAATCAACATCTGAACCTTAAAGCTTTCAACTAAACCTAACATCTAACTAAAGAATGAGATTGGTGTTAAGTTAGTTAGTTCTCGCTTGTATCTTGGCGTAATGCTAGGGAAGCTGTCACCTATTGCAATCTAGACATTCAAACATAACTAGACAAGTGTTTCACTCAAGGATTTTTAGATGCTTAACTTTGCCGAGAATGTCTTCTTTTAGGCAAAGTATACTGGGAGTAGGCTCCCCAGCATGAGGCTTTGACCTATGCTAATTCATGCCGCTTCACTTCCCTTTAAGGCAATGCACATAGTCCATTTCCTCTCAATGCGTAAGTCCTATTAATTACAAACATCATAAGTAATAAGATATTTATGCTCCCCCCTGGAGCGGAAAAATAATAAATATCTTTTAAGTGTTGATTGATGATTTAATATGAAATTTACAAAACTCGATTATTGTCAATATTTACTTAGTAGTCAAATCAACTACACTCTTATTAATTTAGCAGAACACTTAGAAAATATTAGTCATGATAAAATTAATTATTATTTAAAAAATGAAAAGCTAACTCCTCGTCTACTTTGGGATAATGTGAAAAATTTAATTGTCACGTTATCCCAAAGAATCCGAGGTGTTAATTTTTCATTTTTTAAATAACGGTTGATTTTATCATGACTGATCTGCTCGCTTCTGCTTTGCCAAATTTGTCAGAGTATAATTAATCTGACTACTTAACAAGTACTGGCAATAGTTAAGTTTAGTAAATCTCATAAACTACTATTGTTTTATTTCATGCATCCTCAACTAATTTTCTCATGATTTGAAGAATACTTAACACACCCGATTACTGTTACTAATTTCAGCAATGCCCTCTAGGTACGCCACTTTCCTGTATAGTACATAAATACTATCTAAATGCGATGCCTGCGGCGAGCGAAGCTATCGCGCTGTGCCAGTTGCGTAAGTCCTGATGAGTACTGTTAACCGTTGATCTATCAACGAAATGTAACCAGATTTGTGCCGATTGTTCCGATCGCACCTGAAACCCATTCACGACGTTCCTGAAAAACCCAACACCTGCTTTGATTTTTCAAGTACTTCTTTGGGGCGAAATGGTTTAGTTAGATATAAATCTGCACCAACCTCAATTCCTTTTTGTTTATCAAACTCCTGTCCCTTAGCTGTCAAGATCACAATGTAGACATCATTCATTTGCAGGTCGTGTTTAACAATTTGGCAGACTTTCAGACCATTCATTTTAGGCATCATCACATCGAGAAAAACTAGATTTGGTTTTTCAGTTTTAATAATTTCGAGAGCTTCTTCTCCATTTCTGGCAGTTAGAAGTTCAACACCCTCGTCTTCTAATGCTTCTAGGGCTTGTTCCATCAAAATTAAGATGTTCGGTTCATCGTCAACAATCAGAATTTTCTGGGTCATAGGAATTGGGGAGTGGGGAGTAGGAATTCCCTAGTACAGTACGGCGTAAATAAGCCACCCATTTGTAATGTCTGAAACCCTTGCTAAAAGGGAATTACGAATTACGAATTACGCCAAGCGGTACTAGTAGCAGCGATTACTGATCCGATAGCATAACAAAAAATACATTTTCTAACTCCTTCTCAAACTGTAGGGTTTCCACCAAATCGCTTTCTTCAGAGAAGATAGAATCGATGATGATTATGTCAGGTTTGGCTGACCGAGCTTTATTGATGCATTCTTGGGGATCGGAGGCTTCAATCACGCTGTATCCCTGAGCTTGCAGTACATCCGATAGGGTTTTTAAAGTGGATGCATTTTTATCTACAACCAATACCTTTTTACTAGAAGTGCCCTGGGAAAGCATTGAGCTAACTTCGTTGAGGAGTTTCTCTGTATTAATGGGCTTGGTGAGATAGCGATCAATGCCAATTTGATAGCCCCGTTCTCTGTTTTCAATAATTGACAGAATGATAATCGGAATATTTGCGGTTTGGGGATTATTTTTAAGAAGGGCTGCCACGTCGAAGCCGTTGATTTGGGGCATCATTACATCCAAGAGAATCAGATCGGGACGGGCTGTTTTGATTTGATGAATCGCATCCACACCGTCTTTCGCTTCCCGAACGTTGTAGCCTTGGTTTTCCAGTTGTTGACGGAGCAATTCTCGAATGTTAGCGTCATCATCTACAACCAAAATCGTTTTGTGGTTTTGGTTCAGCACAGTGTTTGTGGTGATAACGTGTTCTTTGAGTTGTTTGACTAGCGCATCCAGATTCAGATTAGCAGTAGTTTTTTGATCGCTCTCAGTGGTGGGAATGATGAACGAGAATGTGCTGCCGTTGCCTGGTTCACTCTCAACCCAGATTCTACCACCGTGATGATCGACGATTTCTTTACAAATGGGCAGTCCTAACCCTGTACCTTTGGGTTTGTCGGTGAGGGTGTCCCCAACTTGGCGGAATTTCTCGAAGACTTTCGGCTGGTCTTCAGGTGCAATGCCAACGCCTGTGTCGATGACACTGATGCAAACACCGTTGTTTTCTCGTTTGACGCGGCAGATTACAGAACCTGATTCGCTAAACTTAACGGCATTGGAAATCAGATTGATTAAAACTTGCAGTAGACGGTTGCGATCGCCTACTATCTGAGGCAGTCCAGGTTCAATCTCACACACCAACTCCAAGCCATTGGTTTGAAACAACCCGGCGGTGGAATTGCTTGCTAAATTGAGTAATTCACTGGGATCAATGGGCTGCATCTGCCATTCCACCTTACCTGCTTCCATCTTGGCAATATCTAAGACATCGTTAATCAAATACGTCAGCCGTTCTGCTTCCGACACAATAATATTGAGATTGTCACCCACCCGCTTAATGGTTTTCTGAAGCTTACGATCTTCGGTAGAAAGTAGGGGGAAAACATCGGTTTCCAGCTTTTCTTTAATGATCGACGCAAAACCGAGGACAGAAGTTAGTGGCGTCCGCAACTCGTGGGAAACCGTAGAGATGAAATCGGTTTTCATCTGATCGATCTCTTTCTCAGCCGTAATATCCCGAATCAAGATCACTGAACCTAGCCACTTCGCCGCCCCATCCTTAGAGGCTTCTTTGAAGATGTTGGTTGCTAAAGCTTGACCAACCCGGCTTTTTGCTAGATATATCTCAGCCGTGAATATCTCTCGCGATTGTTTGTGGGTCTGCTTTACCAAATCAGCGATTTCAGCTTGAGAAATTTCTCCGCAGTCTTTTCCTTTGAGGTCAATGTCGCCAAGGTGGAACATTTTGAGCAGCGCCGGGTTAAAGCGGGTAATTTGGCCGCTGGTGTTAGTTACCAATAACCCATCTGCTAAATTGTCAATAATTGCAGTCAGGTGAGCGAATGTTGCTTGCAGTTCTGTCTCTGCCTGTTGTCGTCGTAAGTGGGATAGGGCTAATAGCCAAGAAACCACCCCAATCAACCCAGTCATAACCAGATAAAACAGCAGGAGTCGCTTAAAAGAACTTTGCGATCGCGCATTTAAGATCGCAGGAGGAACATGAGTCAAGATTTTCCAACGGTAAGACTTGGCATCCACCTTCCCTTGACTGGAATCGAAGGCACGGGTCGCCCCCGTACTGGATTGAGCTTTTTGAACTGCCAGCAGCGGATACAGGGTTTTGAAGGTGAATAATCCCTCAGCCGTTTGAAACTGTCCCGACTCCGTTGTGGCCATCTGCTGCCAGACTTTCGGGAAGGCTTTTGCCAAGGTTTGGTCTTTGCGGTTTTCGTACATAAAGCCCCACTCATTCTCTGGTTTTGGTCCCTTAAGCCAGTAACCATCAGCATTGAGTAGCAGCATTTCGCCTAAAGTTGTCGAGTTTTCTTTTTGCAGATTCTGGATAAATTTCTCACCTAGATAGTTCAGCACAACGATGCCGCGTTTTTGCCCCTGGGAATCAAATACAGGAGTGCCAAAACGGATCATTGGTTTGAGCGGTTGTTCAATCTTGTCCTGCTCAATATTTAGATCCAGTGGCGATATAAACACCTCGCCTGATTGCAAGGACAAGGTGTCTTTAAACCAGTAACGCTTTGCTTTGACTTGCAGTTTTTCGTCAGGGACAACGCTGGGCTGACCTTTATTAAAGTTGACCCTGACAATTTCTTTACCAGTTGTGTCAAGAAAGCGAATCTGGTCATAGAATTGCTTCTGCTGAGATATGGAAAAATACTCTTTAGCGATCGCCTGTCTCAACTCCAGTGTTTCAGTTGTACCCCCAGGTCTGTTGAGCATGGACTGTAGCTCGTTTTGGGTAGCCAAAAACATCAAGTCAGATTTAATTAAATTGAAGTCATTAGCAGCTATTTTGGCTTCCAGGTCAACGTTCCGGGTTTCGTTGATGGAAATTTCGCCCCGTTCAGCTTTACTCTCTGCCTGGTGAATGATCAGCAGCACGCCCCCAACCAGGATGGACAGTGGTAAAAAAGTGATCAAGAATTGTTTGAGGATTCCTTGATGACCGATTTTTAAGAATTCAAAGTTTCTGAGCATGAAATAATCCTGTAGGAGTCAAACAATTTTGAATTTTCCCCCTTCCCGTGTCGGGAAGGGCGCTAGGGGGTTAGGTCTTTCGTGGGCTTTTCCACATGACGTGAAAAGTCAGAGTGATCGATGTCGGTTGGGTTAGGACAAGAGAACCAGGACAACAAGGTAGCGTAAAGCTTTAACGAAATTGGGTGGCGTTGGAATATCTGGTAAATTTGCTCTGGTGATGCCGCGCCCAGGTTTGGACTCTGCTGTGAAAGTCGTTGAATCAGTTGATTATGGCGGATTAGTAGATCAGTTGGTTTGAGCTTTGGAGTTGGTGAGGGAATGAAGCCGTCTGCATCGGGACTGGGGGATGATTCGGTTGGGAAAGAGGTGTAAGCCATCTTCGCGTCAGAGATTGTGAAATTGTGATTTTCAACAGCGTCCACCACTGCACAATTCACTGGAATCTGAATCCAGAATTCTGTTCCTTCACCTAACGCAGAACGGCACTTGAGAAATCCCCGGTGTCTGTTCACAATAATTTGGTAACTGATTGCCATACCCAATCCGGTTCCCTTACCAACTTCTTTCGTGGTAAAGAACGGATCGTAAATGCGTCGGATCACATCCTCCTTCATCCCTGAGCCGTTATCGCCAATGCGAATGACCACAAACTGGTTGTCGAGGACTTCAGTACGAATGGTGATTTGGGGAGATATTTTTTCATGGTTACTGAGGGTAGCCGTTGGCGCAGCCTCTCGTAGAGAAGTGTCGCCCATTTCCTCCTCTACAGCATCAATGGCATTTGCCAGGATGTTCATAAATACCTGATTCAACTGTCCGGGGTAGCATTCAATCAGGGGAAATTTGCCATAGTCTTTAATAATTTCAATTGCCGGGCGACAACCATCTGCTTTCAGGCGATGTTGAAGAATCATCAGCGTTCCGTCGATGCCATCGTGGATGTTGACGGCTTTCATTTCGGCTTCGTCATGGCGGGAGAAGTTTTTCAGAGATTGCACAATTTCCACAATGCGATCAGTGCCCACCTCCATCGAATTCAGCAGTTTGGGGAGATCCTCCAGGATAAATTCCAGATCGATTTTGTCTAGCTCTGATTCCAACTCTGGAGGAGCAACAGGTAGAAATTTCTGATACTCTTGCACCAGATGCAACAAGTCATTGGCGTACTCGGCAACATATTTTAAATTGCCGCAAATAAAGTTAAGCGGGTTGTTGATTTCGTGGGCAACTCCGGCAATGAGTTGCCCTAGACTGGACATTTTTTCGCTTTGGATCAACTGAGTTTGGGCTAATTGCAATTCATGGAGAGCTTGCAGAAGCTTCTGTGTCTGGGCTTTTGCCTGGACAGCTGTTTGAGTGCTATGTTCATAAATTACAGCTTTGTCAATAGCGATCGCAGTTTGAGAGGCAAAGATACTGACAAGTTTCAGGTGTTTAGCCTGGTATGAGTCAGTTTTGGGCGTTCCAATGGCGATCGCTCCCAGTACCCGCCCTTTGGCTCGCAACGGTACACAAATCATGGCGTTAACGTTTTCTTGCCCCTGTAATCGAGGATCGGCTTGCACATCATTGACGAGTTCTGCCCGGTTGGATTGGACAATGTTGCCAATAATTCCCTTATCTGGTTCCGCCTGACTGTGGTCAAAAAATACTCCAAATTCGGCAATGATTTCAAATGCAGTTGCATCTGGACTCAGAAGCAGAATCATCCCCGCAGACGATTCAATTAATTGACTCAATTCCTGAAGCACAAGTTGGGCAATCTGTCGCGTATCTAAACTTGTTGCCAGTTGAGTCGAGATATCCTCAAACAAATCAATTTCCTGATATCGCTCCAGCAATTCTATAGCGAGTTCTTTCTTCTCAGTTTCCTGTTTTGCTGCAAACGAGAGCAAAGTCGCAACTAGAGTTGCCTGTTCTCCCCCAACAACCCAACCGATGATTTCTCCTAACACCTCGATTGGATATCGGTTTTCCCCAGTTTGCTCCCCAATGCTAATTAGTTTTGTGCCGTCTACCAGTTCAACATCAATCGCCATGTTGAGCTGATAGACTAAGTTATGAAGGATAGATGGCAGCTCTTTTTTGTTGAGAATCTTTCTGAGGCTAACTGCGGGCATGAAACACCTCATCTAGAGCAGGTTGCAAATTTACGACAATCAAGCCAACTGGATTATTACAGCTATTTCCAGGTAAATACACCACGCCGTCGGGGCACAGCAATGCTGTGCCCCGACAATATATATGGTTCAAATAAATGAAAACTGCTGTAATTTTAGCTGCCACCTCTGCCGCTAAGTTTCCCAAGACAGACATTTTCTCACTTTCTACCAGTTGCGCGATCGCGTAGCGTCTCCAAGAGTTGCCTACACTGTATTGCAACCTTCTGCCTTCGTCACCGTAGCTATCCGTACCCCTTCGGATAACTAAGCTACGTCCAGCATCTCCAGAAAAGAAAGGAATTGTCATAAAAATCTAGTAATATAATAATTTACTAATTAAGATTAGTTTTCCCAAAAACATTGGCGATATAACAGCGAAGTTGATCGGTAGCAAATACCTTTAAACGCCGTACCAGAGGCGTCCTTCCGTCTGTGTAAGTCACTGACAAATAAAAAAATACTCAACTACTTCTTGTGGGGTGGGCGTCTCGCCATTGGTGTCAAGTTAAAGCCGAAGGCGAAACAAAGAATAAAGTAGGAAAATCAGCTGCGATACCTTCGGTAAGCTTCGCTAACGCAGCTGATTTTCCTACTTTTAAAAAGTATTTAGGTAAGCGGTAGCTTCAGTTAGATCCGAGAGTAGCGAAAACGAAGTCTGAGTAACCGAAGCCAGCGTAACCATATTTGTGCAGGTTGTTCAAAGAAGGTGAAAATATCACCGAAACCCAAATTAGTTTTGTGATGGTGTAACCAGTGTCTCTCAGGAGTCGTAATAAATAGAATTTGGCACAAAATATTTACAGGCTTTGGAGTTTGCCAACCCAGTACACTTATATGTCTCCACCACACATGAAACTGACCAAGCAGTAATCCAGAGATCACGCCAATGGGAGAGAAAGGCCACAAGACTACTGCTATAAGTACATAAGGCAAAGCTCCCAAGATACCATCTAAAAGAACCTGGGGATTAAAAGTCAAAATTGCGTAGTGGCGGAAGTCCTTCTTCCAGGAGTGGTGCGTTTTTAAATGAAGGCTACCAAAAACGTGTTCGGGTACGTGGTAAATGAATGTAGATAGAAAATCGCCGAAAAACAGTAATAACCAAACAACAGCTATAGCCTCAAGCATTTGTACTCCTCAAGTAAGTTAAGAAAACTCCACAGAAAATATGCAAATGTCATACTGTCGGCGTAGACACCTGGTTTTCCGCTATGCAAGCAGCACCAATGCGTCTCATGGGTCTACGCTCCAGTTAATTTGGCTCAGAGTATATGTAATTGGGTCAGTTGCAGTTTCATGAATCTCCAATCCTGAATGCAGTCAACAGCAACTCCTAAGAACCTCCAATTTGACTTCTGACTCTGAGTGAATGGCAGTAATACTCCTAAAAACCGATGGGGATACTGTATTTTACTAGAGTTACTACACAATCTTCTTACTAAGGCATACAGCGTAAGCAAAGGTTGAGTTAAAGTTAGTACAAATTTAGGTTAAGGCTTTCTTCAACGAAAATCGGCGGGAATCCCATCCCAACAAGAGGGGTGGGAGGGATAGCCGCCCGCCGATTTAGTCATTAGTCATTAGTCATTGGTACTAATGACTAATGACTAATGACTAATGACTTCGATTTGCCCCCGGCTTCAAGCCGGGGGATGAGTTAACATTGTGAATTCTAAATTGATTTCAATCAGGTATCTTCACACATCCCAAATTTAGGTTACTTTCCAGTTGGGAAGGAAGATAAAATCAGAATTTGAAGCTATAATTACACGATTTATCTATTTCAACATGAACAAAAAATGGGCAGTCAAGCGAATCACGATAAACCTGGCATCAAATGAAGCCAAGAACCTTGAAAATTATTGTGAACAGACAGGCAGACCAGCAACGGATGTGATTCGAGAACTCATTCGAGCCTTGCCATTGAGGAAAGAAAAGTAGATTTGCGAACTATTCCACCCTGGTTGATTCTCAAGATATAAGCATGAGAATTTAGTTGAATTGGAGGTATTATTTTTACTACTGCCTCTGCTACCGAAAAAGTTAGGGATGGCTCTCGCGGTTCACCTTGCCAATCTTTTAGCAGCTGAGAAGTTCCGCGTTTCCCTGATATAGAAGAAATGTTCAGAGACATCAAGGACAGTGGATGTGGCGATGCCTGCGGCGGGCTGCGCCAACGCAGATGGGTTGACCCATATTTTAGTTTATGAAAACTGAACACTATTAATCAAGCTCTGGAGTATAAAAAGGTGATTGACTTCCATCAGTACAAGGCTTTAACTTTCGATTGTTACGGAACCCTGATTGATTGGGAAAACGGCATCTTAGGGGTGCTAAAGCCACTTCTGCTGGCACATAACACTAATTTGGATGACGATCAAATTCTGGAGCTTTTTGCGGAATTGGAAGCAGAACTGGAAAAAGGAGAATATATCAAATATCGAGAAGTTTTGAAGAGAGTAGTCCAGAAATTTGGTGAACAATTTGGCTTTGAGCCAACTGCTGACGAACTAAATTCACTTGCTGATTCAATGCAGCATTGGCTGCCTTTCCCCGATACAATTGAGGCACTTAGAGCTTTGAAGCAAAACTTTAAGCTAGTAATTATCTCAAATGTAGATGACGATCTCTTTGCTTTCTCGGCAAAGCACTTGCAGGTGGAATTTGATCAGATAATTACAGCAGAACAGGCAAAAAGCTACAAACCCTCCTTAAACAACTTCAGAGTAGCGATCGAGAGAATTGATTTGCCGTTAGAGCAGATATTACACGTTGCTGCTAGTGTATATCACGATATCGTTACAGCCAAATCTCTGGGACTATCAACAGTCTGGGTAAACCGCCGAGCAGATCAAAAAGGAGCTAATTCCACAAGATCAGCAATCAGTCAACCTGACTTAGAAGTACCTGATTTAAAGACTCTCGCTGCTTTGAGTTCACCGAAACAATACTGAGCAGTAAATGCTGAGTGCCTAACACTGTTTCGATGAGAATTTATTGTTACCGAAAATTTGGGTCTAAAGCCCCGTGCTTCTAACACGGCTTTATATTGTATTCTATTCTTTTATCTGCAATATTCTATGATAAAATATAGAGATGATAGTCAGAGAAGCCAAGCTACTAAACGGAAGTAAGGAACAATACCAAGCTCTTGATGATGCCATTCGCACTGCCCAGTTTATTAGAAATAAAGCAGTTCGTTATTGGATGGATAATCAAGGAGTTGGTAAAGCTGACTTATACAAGCTGTGCAAAGACTTAGCAGCCGAATTCGACTTCGCTTTAAAGTTAAACTCCGCAGCAAGGCAAGCCAGTGCCGAAAGAGCTTGGGCTACTATCTCAAGTTTCTATAAGCGTTGCAAAAAACAGGAGAAAAAGAAAGGTTATCCCAAGTTTAAAAAGCATTGTCGCTCTGTAGAGTACAAGGTATCAGGGTGGAAACTATCTGGAGATTGCATGAGCATTAATTTTACAGATGGATTTCAAGTTGGATCTTTGTCTTTATTCTGCAATAACGAAACGCGGGAAGACCTTCACAGACTCAAAATTAACCGTGTGCGAGTGGTAAGGAAAGCAGATGGCTACTATGCCCAATTCTGCTTTGATGCCGAACGCAAGGAAGAGGGGGTATATACAGGCAATGTTGTTGGGTTGGATCTGGGGTTAAAATATTTCACCAAAGACCAAAATGATAATGCTGTAATTTATCCCCAATTCTTGAGAAAGTCAGAACGCAGGCTAAAAAAAGCTCAGAAGCGGTTGAGTAAAAAGTTTGTTAAAGGTAAAAAACCTCAGTCAATCAATTATCACAAGGCGCGGAAACGATTAGGTAGAGTTCATCTAAAAATCCAACGACAGCGTAAAGATTGGGCTATAAAGCTTGCCCGATGCGTAGTTCACTCTAACGATGTGATTGTCTATGAAGATTTGAAGATTGCAAACATGGTTAAGAATCATCACTTGGCTAAGTCAATTTCCGACGCTAGCTGGTATCAGTTTACTCAATGGTTGGACTACTACGGCAAAGTCTGGGACAAGGTAGTGATCGCAGTATCGCCCGCTTACACAAGTCAAGATTGCTTTAATTGCGGTCATCAAGTGAAAAAGTCACTCAGCACCAGGACTCATTCATGTTCTAACTGCAAGGTGGAAATATGCCGCGATACCAATGCGGCGATTAACATCTTAAAGAAAGGCATGAAGGAATTGGGCATGGAATGGCAAAACAACAGTACCCAAGGGCATTGGGAATCTGCCTCGCAAGCGGGAAAGCATGGGGAGAAAATCGTCTCTACTATTGATGGGCAACTTGATATAGCTCTTCGGTTTTCTGCGAACCATGAATTAGAATCCCCGTGCGTTCACGCCGGGGAGTATGTCAAAAAACGAAACAGGGATTGCAACATAGATTGATTCTGCTTTAATCTGGAAAAACTACTACGCCAGTTTAACGGCACATTCGCCCTTCTGCCGATAAACTTGTTTAACAAAACACTTTGATAGCCTAAAACGATGAAAGCATCTGCTAATTTCGACTTTGAAGACGATAAATTCAATGCACCGCCTTCTCAAGTCATCCCCTGGTGTCAGATGATTAATCCTCGGTTTGGCACAGATGGTATGCAATCCCACGGTTTGGCGCTTAGGCTAGATAATGCCAATGCTGTCGGCTTTGTACCAGATGAGAATTGGCAGCAAGTGGAGCATGAATTTAGCTCTGGAGTCGAAACGGTCTTTATTAGCAGTACTCCACACTTGGTTATAGTGCGTCGGGGGCCATTGTCTGTCAAAGACCGAGAAAGTGGTCTAAAACTGGGTACGCTCAAAGAGAATTACGATGCTTTTTTAGCCGACAAACTTAAATTTAAAACCTTTACTCGCTATCTAATTTTTATAGTGGGAGAGAATAAAAAGTTTTTACATGAATCACCACTACAACTAACTCTTAATGGTGCCGCCGGAGCGAGTTTCAGCAAAACCTATTGCGAATATCAACAAGGCAAAGTAGTTAGTGGATTCGTCGCTGAACTAGAAAAAGCTTATGCTGTTTACCGCAAGCAACCTTTGACACCAAAAGGCCCTTTGTTTCATGCTCACGGGATTTTTTGCCCGATAATTGAGTCTGAAGAAAGAGGTATTGAACCAAAGACAGTTCTGGTAGCTTCAACTGTAGACTACAAACATCCCACGGTAGGGACTTTAACAGAATATTTAATTGCTTCAGATTCTCTTGAGTCTGCAATGATTTGCAAGACTTTTGAAGAATACAAAGATTTTGGGAAGGAACCTTTAAAAGCTGAAACGCCTAAATTGGCAATGGCAGGAGTTTCCAACTCTTACGTTTATGCTGATGAAGATGATTTTGCTTATCCGCCGTATTAGGTGGGAGTCGGCACAATACGCTTGGGTTAGCGCCAAAAACCTGAAACTGCGTAGGTTGGGGAGCCACTGCCTTGGGCGGCTCCGCCGACTTGTTCGCGTAGCGTCTCCCCTTGGGAGAAGCAAGTGGCGTTTGAGTAACGAAATCCAACATTTCCGGTGCTTTGTTAGGAGTAGGCAGTCTATAAGCCAAAATTTTTATAGATACTCACACAGGTACAGTCAAAATGGATATTAAAAATGGCTTCGTCGGCACTGTTGGTAACACACCCCTAATTCGCCTAAACAGCTTTAGTGAAGAAACAGGGTGTGAAATCCTTGGTAAAGCAGAATTCCTCAATCCTGGTGGTTCCGTCAAAGACCGCGCCGCACTTTACATCATCGAAGACGCCGAAGAGAAAGGTCTACTCAAACCTGGTGGCACCGTTGTAGAAGGAACTGCTGGTAATACTGGCATTGGACTAGCACATATTTGCAACGCCAAAGGCTACAAATGCCTAATTATCATTCCTGATACTCAGTCACAAGAAAAGATAGATGCACTAACAGCGCTGGGAGCAGAAGTCCGTCCCGTCCCTGCTGTACCCTACAAAGACCCGAACAACTACGTCAAGCTATCTGGGAGAGTCGCTGCTGAGTTAGAAAATGCGATTTGGGCGAATCAGTTTGATAACTTAGCCAACCGCCGCGCCCACTACGAAACCACAGGGCCGGAAATTTGGACACAGACAGATGGTAAAATAGATGCCTGGATAGCTGCAACTGGTACTGGTGGTACTTTTGCTGGTGTGGCGTTGTACTTGAAAGAACAAAATCCGGCGATTAAATGCGTTGTTGCCGATCCGCTAGGTAGTGGACTTTATAGCTATGTCAAAACTGGCGAAATCACAATAGAAGGCAGTTCCATCACCGAAGGCATCGGTAACGGTCGTGTTACAGCCAATATGGAAGACGCACCTGCTGATGATGCTATCCAAATCGATGATAAAGAAGCTTTACGGGTAGTTTACCAACTGCTGAGGAAAGATGGGCTGTTAATGGGCGGTTCAACGGGTATCAATGTTGGCGCAGCTGTTGCCCTAGCGAAGCAGTTGGGAGCAGGACATACTATTGTCACCATCTTATGTGATAGTGGTTCCCGGTATCAGTCGCGGATATTCAACCCGGAATGGCTAGCCTCAAAAGGACTTTCAATAGATTAGTTATGGGGCATTGGGCATTGGGCATTGGGCATTGGGCATTGGGCATTGGGCATTGGTTATTTCTCCCTTGCTCCCCTGCTTTTTCCCTACTCCCCTCTCCCCTATCTCCTCTGCGCCTCTGTGATTTATTAAAAAATGATCAACATAACTCAACCATCAAACTTCCCGATAATAGACCAACCGTCTTCTCCTAGATGTGTGCGAGTTTGTCAAAATCGCACTTGTAAAAAGCAAGGTGCCCTCAAGGTATTAGAAGCTTTTGCAGCTTTGCCAATCCCTGGTGTAACGGTAACGGCTAGCAGCTGTTTGGGACAATGTGGCAATGGGCCGATGGTGCTGATATTACCCGATATAGTCTGGTATAGCGCAGTTCAACCCGATGAAGTATCTCTACTGGTAGAAGATCATTTACTAGGTGGTCAAATAGTCAAACAGATGCTCTATTATCGGTTTCATCCCCAGAAATCAAACTAATTAACGATATCAATGTCTGCAATCTTGTTGACTGAAGCGAGGCATCCAATGAATATCCAGCAGCTGCGTCAATCCTTAAAACAAAAGTGGCTGATTTACTACGAGCAAAATATTCCCTGGCTGGTAAAAATACGAATTTGGGGCACTTATGAAGGTCTGCGGCGTCCTTTGTCCGGTTTTATTTTGGCAACACTGTCTGTTTTGGAACCCCAGTTTGATGAAATACTTTCTTTTATGCTGGATCTGAATAACGATCCAGATAAAATAGTCGCCGCTTTAGGTCTTAACTTCAATCCTGATGAAGAGTTACGTTTAATAAAATCAGAACATTTTATGGCTACAAGCCAAGTTGAAAGCGAGTCGCCAGATGAGAAGCATTTTGAGGATAAACTTATGTCATCGGTTGTAAATGCCAGCAAAATTGCGCCTCATTCTCTTGCCAAGACTTTACACTCGAAGTTGCCACGCGCCGACCAATCAGTGCCATTATTTACAGCTACTACTGAGGTAGCTCACACACACAAACCTGAGTTGTTTGGTGTATTTGGCACTAAAATTGCTCCAGATACTCCCGTAAAAACTTCACACTCAGCCAAGCTATCCTCCGGTTTATTAAGCGAAGATAAACCAGTACGTAGCTCGTTTGCAGCTTCTCGTCAGACATCGCTCCTTGAACGCCTCCCTTTAGGAACATCGCTGACAACGATCGCTGAGGTTAATAGCAAAGCCAAAACTATGCCATCTGTGGCATTAGCTACCGAGGTTAAGAGCAATGATAAAACAGTGCGATCGCTATCTGGGCGATTCCCTTTAGGCGCATCGTTGGCAATTACTACCGAGATTAACAGCAACGGCAAACCAGTGCGATCGCTAGCAATTACTACCGAGCTTAAGAACAACGGCAAACATCCGAATATCCAACTAGAACACGTTAAAAGCAAAGTAAATTTACCAACCACTAATGCCCGTAGTCTAGCTTCTTGGGTAGATGAATTTTGTCATGGCACTAAATGGGAGCGAGAGGAAGATATTTTTATTTGAAGAACGATAACAATAGATGGAGCGCCAAAAAACGATTACTACTAGAGACGCGTTAGCAAAGCTGTACAAAGTATAATTTCGCGTCTCTACTCTTTCTTAATTACGAACTTGTACTGAGCGACTAGCCTTGAGCGAAGTCGAAAGGAGCCGAAGTATTACGAATTACGGATATTCGTGAGAAACAAACGGAATTTCTACTACTTCCCCCTCAGTTTCTCCTACTTGGACTTTCAAGCCTACGCCACCAGCTTTGGTGCGAATGTAAGCTAGCCCAAAGTAACCATCAGCAGTTTGGGTGTAACTGGTAAGTTTGCCGACCTTTTCATCTCCAACTGCGATCGCACTTCCAATTTCCGCAGGGGCACTGAGACGTACACCAAATAGGTGTTGTTTTACACCTTTATATGTATTTAACCGAGCAATGGTTTCTTGCCCAATATAACAACCTTTATTAAAAGAAATTGTTTGCCACAAACCAACTTCCAGAGGATTGTAATCATCTGTAAGTTCGGAATCTGGGGCGGGGCGGCCTTGTAAGATTCGCAAGGTATCCCAAGCGCGATCGCTCATTTCTACTGCCCCAGCTTCTAATAATTTGTTCCACACCGTTTCTTTGTCAGTATAGGGGAAAGTCAAAGTGTATCCGGGAGCCGCTAACCCACTACCCACAGCAATCCGCACTCCTTCGGCGGGAGCAATTGTGTATACTTTATGACTACCGTAAGGTTGGCCGATGAGTTCGCCAATACCTAACTTTTCTAAAACAGCGTCGCTTCCTGGGCCAATGAGGCTGAAGGTGTTGGTGTATTTTGTGATATCAGATAATTCCACCTTGTCGGCATAGAAAATATATTTATCCAGCCATTCCATGAGGTATTGGCGGCGGTTGGGTGAAACCAGCAGGATTACCGCATCTTCTCTAACGTAGGCGGTTGCTAAATCAATTGTCCTAGCTGTGGAGGTGACGAAAACCGTATCACAACCTTGTCCTGGCTTGAGTATTTGGAAATTGTTAGTACTTTGGTTGTGCAAAAAATTGAGGCGATCGTCGCCAGACACTTTGATGCGTCCCCAGGCGGTGCGATCGCATATAGCAACCCCTTCTTTTGCGGCTTGGATAGCTGCTGCGTCTTTATCGTCAATTCTAGATGTTGACATGGTGATGAAAAGTTGCCCTGTTTCAATGTTGTCGCACTGAAAATCTTAGCAAATAAGCGTTTGCGGCTTCAATGCACCTCTGGTTTTCTTCTAGGTATAATCAAATCAACAGAAAGTGCCGAACAATAAAGACTGTCCTCCTCTGGGACAGGGGAGGCTAACGCCAATGGAGAGGAAATAAGACCAATTCGCGGGCGTAAGCCTAAGATGCGGCATTCCTCGGTGAAGTTGGAAGTCTACACTGTACCGTCAGGTGAGTGTGGGTAGTTCACTCAATTCCGATATATTTAATGAGAACGGACGTACCAATCAGCTTTGTAGATTCCTTCTGTATCGCCTCCGAGGTTTACTACTTTCACCTCAGATTGTTTAATTGGAATTTCAATCACAAATTCAGCCCCCTCACCAGGTTGGGATAGACACTGTAATTTGCCTCCGTGCTTTTCTACAATTTGGTAACTAATTGAGAGTCCCAAACCTGTACCTTTACCCACAGGCTTTGTTGTGAAAAATGGATCGAATAGTCTAGCCTGTAACTCTTTTGTAATGCCAACTCCATTATCCTTAATGGAGATTTGCACCCAATCATTTGCTATAAGCTGTGTTTTCATAGTGATCAGAGGATGATGTTTATTTGCACCTGATTTCGCAGACTGACCGCATAAATCCTCCAGCGCATCGATTGCATTTGCTAACAGGTTCATAAACACTTGATTAAGTTGTCCAGCAAAACACTCTACAAGCGGTAACTCGCCGTAGTGTTTGACAATCTTAACGCCTGAATGCAATGAATTACCCTTAAGACGATGCTGCAATATTAATAGAGTGCTATCGAGTCCCTCATGAATATCAACAGGTTTTACCTCGGCTTGATCGAGACGAGAAAAATTTCGCAAGGAAAGAACAATTTCACTAATTCGTTCAGCACCTAATGTCAGCGAAGAAAATAGTTTAGGCAAATCTTCAGCGATGAATTCTAAATCTGCTAATTTTGCTTGTCGTTGAATTTCCAGATTAGGTTCAGGATATACCTGTTGATAGACATTAAGCATCTCAATCAAGTTTTGCGTATATTCATGAAGATGAATGAGATTGCCGGAGATAAAGGTGACTGGATTATTAATTTCATGGGCAACCCCTGCTACTAGTAATCCCAGACTCGACATCTTTTCAGTCTGAAGTAGATGAGCTTGAGTTTGCTGCAAATGTTCAAGTGCTTCGGAAAGTTGGCTGGCTTGCTGCTGTGTGTGGTTGAGCAGTACCGCGTGTTGTAAAGCAACTCCTAATTGAGAGGCAATTTGGCTCACAAATTCAATTTCAGACTCTTGCCACTCACGGGATTTTTGGCATTGATGAATACACAGTAAACCCCATAGCTGCCCTTGCTTGATCATGGGAATTACTAAGTTTGCCCTGACTTGGAAGCGAGACAGCATCGAAATATAACAATCGTCTAACTCGCTGTTATAAATATCAGTGACTGCATGAATGTAGCCTTGGGAGAATTTCTTAGTATACTTCTCACCTAAGCAGTGATCGTACACCTTTGCCGTTAAGGTCGATGGGAAACGCGATGCAACATCTTCTGCAATGATTTCGCCGCCGTTATGGTTAGATTCAGAATAGAAGCGAAAGACCACAACACGATCGGCATTGAGTACTCGGCGGAGTTCTTGGGTTGTGGTTTCAAAAATCGCGTTCAAGTCCAGTGGTTCCCGAACTTTGGTAATTACACTGGCTAAAGTTTGCTGTTGCTCTGCCACAAGCGCCAATTGTCTGGTTTGCGATCGCACTTGTTCTAAATACTCGGCTTGTTGCAACGCCACTCCCAGCTGAGTTGCTATTTGGGTGAAAAACTCAACTTCTAAAGCTTCCCAATGCCGAGGGCTTGAATGTTGATAGGCTGCCAATAAACCCCATAGTTCTTGCCCTACAAAAATCGGCGCAATCATGAAGGCTTTGACATCAAATTGTTCAAGTATCTCAAAGTGGCACTGGGTAAATCCGACGCTATAGATATCATCAACTACAGAAGTTTCATTATTGCGGTAGCGTCCGCCTTGGGTTTCCTGTAAGTATGTGTCGTCCCACACCGTACCTACTGCCAGCTTACCATTTCTCTGCCATTGGGGATTTGCAGATTCATAATCACTGACAAATTCACCTCCCCAGTCGGCATTAAAACGATAGACACTTAAGCGATCGCTCTTAAGTAATTGGCAAACTTCCTTAGTCGTGGTTCGGAAAATAGTACTAACGTCCAGCGACTGTCGCATCTTAGCAATGATCCGAGCCAGAGCTTGCTGCCGTTCCATCGAGCGCTGTAGCTCAATAGTCGAGCATTGCAAATCGGTATTAGTCTGTTGCAGTTCGGCGGTGCGATCGCGCACTTGTTGCTCTAGGTTTGTATTCAGGGCCTGCACTTGTTCGTAAAGTCGATACTGCTTTACTGCCGTTGCAAAGCGTTCGCCTAATGCTTGCGCCAGCTTAACTTCTGATTCTGTCCACTGCTGGGCTTGCCCGGTTTTCAGTTCGCGCCATGCTGCAAATGACTGACGCGGCATCAGTTGGCGAGAATCGGTATCAACACAGCCTGCCCAAATAGTTTCAGTATCTACCTGATCTCGGAAGATGGTTAAACAGCCAACGACGGTGGCACCATGCTGTAGAGGGATAATCAACAAAGCCCGAATTTGCGTTGCTTGGAAGCTGGGGGCGAGCGATCGCAATAAGGGTTCTTTATAAAGATCGCCGATCGCCCACAAATTTGAGTCACAACTGAGTTCGTTAGGTGGAGGAGCCAAAGCGTAAACTGCTCTCATCCAATTCACTGACCATGTTTTGTTCTTTTGCTTTTCTGAATTATCGGGGGATGAGACAGTGGTGGAATAGAGATATTTCTGCCACAATCGATGCTCCTCAATCGGTCTATCTTGTCCGATATCGAGTTGACTAGGCTGTATCCCACAAGTGTAGATTTCTGTTGTTAGTTCGCCATCTGGCAGCAAGTAGACTCGTCCTCCAGAGCCTTGAAAGGCAGCGACTGTTTCTTCAAGGGCAGCTTGCAGTTGGACAGTAGGCTTAGTATGCAGTTGCTCGGTAACTTGATTAATAATTGCTTCTTGACGGGCTTGCTCTCGCACTTGGCTGAGTAAAATCGATTGCGATATGGCGATCGCCAGCTGATCGACCACCGACTGAATTAATAATAATTCCTGTTCTGTCACCACTCGCGCTTCTGAATGGTGAGATACCAATAGTCCCCATAATTGAGATGATTGCTCCAGAGAAGGTAATAAATCTTTCCCTGTTTCCTTGCTTTTTAAAACAATCGGTACTACTACTGAAGACTTTACGCCCATTGCCGTCAAATATTCTACATAACAAGGATCGACGGGACGATAGCGAATATCTTGCTGGTCTAAGAGGTTGCCTGTTTCTGAGCAATAGAGAGGACTGATCCCAATTTCGTGTGTTGTCAAATTAACGATACTTCGCTGGCGGGCTCGGACAAACAGTTCACGGGCATAGGGTGGGATGTCATCTGTGGGGAAATGTAACCCTACAAGAGGCGGCAACCGACCTGACTGAATCGATTCAGCAATGACTAATCCATGACCATCGGGTTGAAACTGATAAATTTTGACGCGATCAGTGTCTAGAAACGAGCGTACTTCTGCAACTGTCGCCGACAAAATTTCTTGCAGTTCTAAAGATTGCCGGATACGACTCGCAATGCGATGTAATAAAATTTCTTGAGTTTGACTTACTTGCTCTTGCCTTGTTAGCGATCCCATCTATTTGAGTATTTTTATGATTTGTATAGTTTCTATTCTGGTAATTAATTACTGTGTAGAGTAATAGTAAAAATACGGGGATATACCGCAGCCAAAAACAAAGCTCCTCCGCATATTCTTTTCTTACTTTTATGAATGCACTTATTCTCTAATTTATCAATGCGTAAGTTCTGAACGTAGAAAGCATCGAAAAAACCGGGCGATGCCTACGCCGGGCTACGCCTACGCAAATTTTAGCAAGTTAGCCGAATCCGATTTGGTTAAGGTGCATAGTCTAGGGTGTTGACTTTGATGGAATTTCTCCATTTTTGGTTCATGCAACTTTTGTGTCCCTGTGAGCGCAAAGTCTATGTTAAATAAGCTTTTGCCCAAATAGACACCACATATTTTGCATGAATTTTGACCCCCTAAAAAGGTACAAAGTCAACAGCCTACCCTTAGTCCTCCTTATCTTGGCGCAAACTCTGCCCAATGTAAAATTTGAGTAATGCATCAAGTGTCATATCTCGATTAGCTGCAACTTTTTTGAGCGATCGCAATGTATCTGTTGGTATCTTTATTGATACTGTCTCTGTCGCACGGGGTCTTAAGTGTAATTCTAGTTCTTCTTCAGGCTTGTTCATATAACTTTCTTTCTGTGCGAGTAGCTAGACGGCCAGAAATAATTTGTCTTTCCCTACTGTGCTCTAGATAAACTATCAAGTTTATATTTATTGACTTCCTTAAAAAGGTATATCAATATTATCAGATATGTCGTACCAGTTTCTATCTAGTAAAATTTTTCCAAAGTATATAATAAATTCTTGTAATACCTCTCTCGAATATATAAAAGCTTCCCATGTATAATCGAATTCTTTATCTTCCGAAATACACAGATAACTTTCACCGTCACTCAAATCGTATTCCCGAAATCCATCCAAACATATTGTAGTTAATTCGTTTGTATTAGGATCATAAAACTCTGGATTCTGTTGACTATTAAGATAAAAATCACCGACTGTTTTTCTTTCAATTTCTAAGATGTTCCAATATTTAGGATTAAGTGAATCTAAAAATAAATTTTCTTTACCTGGTAATACTAAAAATCTCCCTGCTATCTTATCCGAGAAAACTCCAGATTCCAGAATATATACCCAGTAGTGTAAATTTAGCAAATATCGATCTAAAATCAGTTTATTAATAGAAACACTTAAACCGCATATACTTTGGTAGAAAAATATTTGATATCGTTTATCTCTTTTTCCAGGATTTTTAAGTCTATACCCTATATATTGCGATGCCTGGCTCATCTTAAACTTTTGCTCAAAACCAATCTCGTCAAGTATATTGATAGCCAAAAATATCAATTCTTCCCCAGGTTCTTCAAAAATTTCCTCACCTGATGAAACTAAATAAGGCACGCCGTCATAGTTTCTCTTTTCTGATTGGTTCCTAGCTTCATTAGTAACAGCAGGAGAACAATTACTTACCCACTCAGGTTTGTACTTGAGAAATAAATCCTTTAACTTGTCTCTTAAAACGCGATCGCCTGGAAATTCGCTTTTAATACCAAAATCCTTATATAATTCTGAGATTTGCTTGCGTACAGTTCCTTTCGCACGTCCCCTCAATTGAGCAATCTGATCATTAGTCTGTCCAGCCAGCAATAACTTCAACACCTCTACCTTACGAGGTGCTTTCCTTAGCTTTTCCAGAGCTTCATTAAACTGCGGACTATTCATATTTTTTAGAATACCGCATTTCCCTTAATCTGCGTAGTTTGCGTATTGCGCGTATTCACATTTGCTTTATGGGTGTCCATTGCTTTGCGTATCTGCGTAATGAGCATGATATACACAGCAGTGTTTGAGTGAACCAATGGAAAATGATTCTAGATTTGTTCAATTAGAAATACCAGGAATGGAGCCATTTCTTGTCCAAAAGAAAACTGTCTCAGAAACAACCAAGATGACTCTACAAGCTATTACAGATATTTCGGCTAAGAGTCCAGACAATCAAATCACATTCCATCAATTAGAAATACCAGGGATGGAAGAATTTATGGACAAATTGAAAACACAGTCAAAACCTACTAACTCAATTGACTACAGCCGCATGAGTGAAGATTTTGCTGCTTGAAGAAAACGCGATCGCCTGACTTCATTAACCCACGCAGGTGGGTTTCGTTTGTATAGCCCCAGAATTCTATTCTGAGGGCATTTTATTTGTTACCCTTCAGGCAATTTAGCAAACGCCTGTTCAACTAACTCCTTTGCCTTAGCATCCAAACGCAACCAATCGACTTCACCCAATTCATCAATTAAACTAGTATCAATATCAGCAGCTTCCTCCTGTGGGCTGTATTCAAGAAAACACACCTGATAACACAGTTCCCACAAATCGATACTCGCTTGTTGCTGTTGACGCTGCAAACGTAGATGATATCCTGGATGGGGCATCGGCAGACGAGCCAGAGTTTCTCTGATTTCATCTGCTTCTTGGGGCGTTGCAGTTTCCATTGCTTGCAACAGTTCAGTCACCAATGCTTTGATTTCATCAGTGGTGCTAGCCGGCCAAATCAGGACATCGTGGTAAGTTCCCGTCCAGGAAGATTCATCAAGCAGCTTGCGAAGATTATCGATAACGCGAATGAAAGCAGGTTGCATGAGGATTTCAGCCTGCTGCCATGCAACTGAGTTTGTTATTTTAGGTGGCATTGGTACTAAACAGGGACACTAAAAGAAAAATAAACAGTCTGTTTTTATTAAAAAGCTGTGTTTTTAATCTAAATCTTTTCTCAAGATAGCGGATTTCATTGAAGAAAATTTGGAGATATTTATTACCAGCTAGAAAATTAGGTAATAACTCTGGTGAGGGAATATGATCGGCAAACTACTAGACCATCGTTACCAAGTAATTCGAGTCCTCGCAATGGGAGGATTTGGTCAAACCTATATTGCCCAAGATACTAGGCGTCCCGGCAATCCTATTTGCGTTGTCAAGCACCTCAAACCCGGAACTGACCCCAGAGTTTTTGATACTGCTAAACGCCTATTTAACAGCGAAGCCGAAACCTTAGAAAAACTGGGCAACCATGACCAAATACCCAGACTGCTAGCATACTTTGACGAAAACCAAGAATTTTATTTAGTACAAGAATATATTGAAGGACATACCCTAGCTGAGGAACTTATACCTCGTAAGCGCTGGAGTGAAAGCCAAGTAATTCAACTATTGCAAGAAGTTCTGGAAATTCTCGAATTTGTCCATCGCCAAGGCGTGATTCACCGCGACATCAAACCGGATAATATTATTCGTCGCGCCTCAGATCATAAGTTAGTTTTAGTAGACTTTGGAGCAGTGAAGCAACTGCGTACACAGCTAGTAACAGTGGGCGGACAACCCTCTGCTACTGTAGTTATTGGCACTCCTGGCTATATGCCCACAGAACAAGGGCAAGGTAAACCCCGCCCTAACAGTGATATTTATTCTCTCGGCATCATCGCCATTCAAGCATTAACAGGATTACAAGTAACGGAATTGCAAGAAGACCCGGCAACAGGGGAAATCATCTGGCGGCATTCAGCAATCGTAAACCATCGACTGGCGGCAGTGTTGTCCAAGATGGTACATTATCACTTCAAAGACCGCTACCAAAACGCCACGGAAGCACTGCAAGCATGTAAAGATGCGATTAATCCAGTACCTGCACTTTCCACACCTCAAGAATCCGCCAAATCCCAGCCTCAAGTATCTCGGCTGCAAACGGTTGCAGTTGCACCAGCAAATCCTGTCAAATCTGCCCCTAAAGACTCTAGTAAATCCGACCCATGGCCGATATTAATTGGCATATTATTGGCAGGTGGTGCGGCTGCCTTGGTAACAAATGTATATCCAAATGTAAAAAATTTAGCTGCTAATCTTACAGGTAAAGATACCACCTTAATAAACAAATGCTCGGCTGTTGTCGTCGGAAATTCTAATATTCGTTCTGAACCTAGTTCGATTAATTCTGATAATATTTTGCAAACTGTTACTGATAATACCAGTTTCGAGGTAACAGGCAAGCGGACAAAACGAGGTTGGATAGAAGTTAAACTTAAATCTGGTCGTTTGGCTTGGGCATCCTCGGATGTGATCACCAATAATCAAGAATGGGGTTCTTGCCTGCGCGAAAAGGGCATTGCAACTAAGACAGTAGATGATGATACCTTGATTGCGACTCGACCAACTCCCAAGCCACAACCAAAATTGAGGAATCTAACAACTCCATTACCAGAAAAGTCGGAGCGGTCAACTGACGATGCTGCCAAATCAGAGCGATCGCAGCCTACTGATAACAATGCCAATATTATAGAACAAGCTAGACAGAAGTATGAATCAGGAGATATAATTGGTGCGATCGCACTTTTGAAATCGGTTCCGGCAAACGCTGCTTCCAGTATTCAACAGACAGGTAAAATAATTGCCCAGTGGCAGCTAGATTGGGCGAAAGCGGAGGCGATATCTAATGAGATCAACAAAGCCCTGGATGATGGGAAATGGGATAAAGTTTTAGATTATAGAAACCATCCAGAAAAGTTGCCTAATACTCAATATTGGCGAAACAGAATCGAACCATTATTTAAACAAGCAGCCGAAAATCTGGCAAAACAGGCACTATCTAAACTCGAAAATCAAGGTAGTCAGAAAAATACCCAACACAAACTTCCCGATACTAAGCAACCTGCCACTACAGATAGTCCTAATACTACAGAAACTCCGAAAAGCGGTTTGTAATATCAAGGTTGACTAACTGACTAACTATGCTGTTTAAGCATCTATGAACTAACGCGCGTCCAAATAGGGGCATCGAAAAAGCTCATGCGTCTCAACTTAAGGTGAAAACCAGCCTTTAGCAGATTATCTCATTATCTCGTTAAGAGTCTCCGACTGGGAATGCCCCTCATTGAGACTCCGCCTCTGTAACTCGCGGCAGAGCCACCAGAAACAGCATTTCCAGCAAGAAGCTGGAAACGAGATTTTAAAGGAGTTTGGGCTTAATTGACACTAATGAGCATTGCTGTACGCCTACCACAGATGCCATCTAAGCAAGAACGGCTGTCAGCTGTCAAATCATCCGTGCATTTCGTCGTATTCTGGGGCTTCAACTCGTCTTGCTTCCATCCGCGAAGCAGGCAGAAACTCAGCCCGACGGACTGGAATCAAGGGCGGTGTATTTCCTTGGTAGGGGTGAATCACTTGTACAGTACGGGCTGGACGCTGCCGTGGTGAGAATAAAGCCAATACCCCAGCGACGACTACACCACCACCAATAGTGAGAGTTGCGCCTCCCACAGCCCAAAGCACGGGTGAAGACCACCAAGAATTTTGCGGCTGGAATGCTGCTGCTTTTGGTTGGTTATTTTGCTGGGCTAATTGCCACTGCTGTTGAGTATTAAAATTTTGAACTTGGCCTTGGAGTTGTTGATTTTGCAACTTCAGCTGTTCATTGTCGTTTTTTAAACGCTCCAACTGCATCTGCGTGTTTAGCTTCTCCACCTCTAGGCGCTGGTCAGTATTGGGAGCAACTGACGGCTGAACCTGACTGGGATACATTGGTTGCCCATAAGGCCCGTAAGGATACATTTGTGGCTGCATTCCCTGAGGCGCTACTACAGTCCCTGGCATTTGGGAAGCAACAGCAAAGTTAGGTTGTAGGGGGGTATTTGTTCCTTTGAGCAATACGAGAGCCGCCAGCCCAGCTACGGCGACACCACCAATAAACGCCATACTCTCACTCATCGCCTTTGCTCCTCAATTGCGACGTAACTATAACCATTTGTGACTGACTCACTCTCACACTCATAAATTATGCCTACTTGATTTCACATAATACTCGAACTATAAGCGACTGTATCAGCTAGTTTTTTTACATGATCATATCTGATGTTAATATTCAAGACCATAATGGTCAAATTGTCTACTAAACAAGGATAGAAAAACTACACTGTTATACTTTTTTAATCTACTTTCCCGATCTAATCAAGAGGAGTATTTGTGCTGGTGTTGGTGGTCTTAATGGCTGCTTTAAGACTTTGGCAAAATTGGGCGATCGCATTTAGTCCCTGCTCTGGGGTGCCTTCGGCTAACCGTTTCACAAAAGCGCTGCCCACGATCACGGCATCTGCGCCCCATTCCCTTACCTGACGGGCTTGTGCAGCTTCGGAAATCCCAAAGCCTACACCAATGGGTTTATCAGTAACACCACGAATTTGTTTGAGTAAATTGGACACGCGGTTTTCCACTTGCGATCGCATCCCTGTTACCCCTGTCACAGTGATTAAATAAATAAATCCTTGGGAAGAACGAGCGATCGCTTCTATTCGTTCATCTGAACTGGTGGGAGCTACGAACAACGTCAGATCAATTCCGATGGCGCTAGCTGGTTCCAGCAAGCTTGCAGCTTCTTCTAAAGGTAAGTCTGGTACTACCAATCCCGCTACTCCAGCCGCAGCAATTTCCTGGAGAAATTTGTCAATTCCCCGGTGCAAAATTGGGTTGTAGTAGGTAAATAGGACAATGGGCGATCGCAATTTGGGAGTAATCTCTTGCAGCATTTCTAGCACCTGCTCCAATTTCGTTCCCCTTTGCAGGGCGCGGGTAGCAGCAGCTTGAATTACTGGCCCATCCGCTAGAGGATCGGAATAGGGTATACCTAGTTCAATTATGTCTGCTCCGCTACGATCTAGAACCTGCAAAGCTTTTGCTGTTGTTTCTAAATCTGGATCGCCAGCAGTGATAAACGGAATCAAAGCGCACTCACGATTACGCCCAAGGGTTTCAAAGCAATCAGAAATCGCAGTCATTTAGTCAAGTATCAAGAGTCAAATGTCAAGAGTCAAGAGTCCAAATCTAGATTTTGAACTCTTGACTCATCAATGATAACTTTACACCTGAGATTGCTCTTCTTGTTCTATTTGGGCTTGAATTCGTGCTAGTTCTTCGGGAGTAAGCTCTTCTAGCCGCTTTTGCAGAAAGTCTTGCTCATATTGTTCCCTCTGCTGATGGTAGGTCATTTTTTGTCCCACCGCCCGGAAAAAATAGGTGGCTAACCAGCCAATTAACCCACTGACTAGTAAGACTTGGCTCCATATACCAGCTTGCTGATTATCCAAACCGACTAGCTGCAATCCTATATATGCCAAGCCGCCAGCAATAAAAACACCCAAGCCAATTCCAATAGCGTCAATCCGTCGCATGAGAGTTATGACCTACCAATCTCGTTAAACTTGAATTTGTCGCCGTTGGGGTCGAAAATTTACAAACGGCGATAGAACCAACAAACCTGGAAAGAAGAAAAACACCAAAAAGTACATAAAGACACGCTCAATGGAGGTAGCTACATACCAACGCTGCTTCAGGTACAGCAAGATAGCAATCGGGATTACTAGAAGGTAAGCTCCAGCCAAAATCAGATACAGCAGGGCGACAATCATAACTTTCAAGTCTTAAGCATCTGTTTTCCATCATAGGCTGAAGAGCCAGACTCAGAGAAGTAAGTCATAAATGCTTTCAACATCACGGCACCAGAATTCCCTGTCTATGTCCAAATTGACGATATCATGCTATAATAGGAAACGCACTAGCAAACAAGGCTCTAGTCAGACGAGATCGAAAACTCATCCAGATTGATTAGGAGGAAACTAAGAAGACTTCCTACTCTGGAAAAAATATTTTCAATCTAGTTGGACAAAAGACACAATTGATGGTGGAATAGATGAGGAGGTATTTACTGTCTCCACAAAATAACTAGTTATACTAGTTGCCAAACACCAATGGGGGTGTGGCGGAATGGTAGACGCTACGGACTTAGAAAACTGAGCCTTGAAGGAGAAATCCCTCAAGTGGAAGCTCTCAAACTCAGGGAAACCTAAATCTGACAACAGACATGGCAATCCTGAGCCAAGCCCAAAAATTTTAGATTTGTGATTTTAGATTTACGATTAGTCTTCAATCCAAAATTCAAAATCTAAAATCCAAAATTGCGGGAAGGTGCAGAGACCCGACGGGAGCTACCCTAACGTTAAGTCGAGGGTAAAGGGAGAGTCCAATTCTCAAAACCTGGCCTTGCTAAAGCCATCAGGTAGCAGTGAAAACTGCGGGAGAATGAAAATCCGTTGATCTTAAACGGTCGTGTGGGTTCAAGTCCCTCCACCCCCACTAAAAATCTAAAATGCCAAAAGACTTCTATTGTGACTTTACCCATAACTTTGCCGCAACGGCAAGCTTATGCTTCCAATAAAGGGTGGCAAAGTTATGGTTCCAAACAAATTTCTCTTCGCGCTGCCCTTAAAGCGGCGCGAACTTGTTTGTCACGAAAACATCCTGGTTTAGCCAATAGCTTTGAAATAGCTGCCTCACTAGGATAAATACCTTCAGTGTGAACTTGCCTAACAGCTTGTTTTACTTCCTCGCAAGACTGTTCGATTCGTTTGATGCGAGATTCTTTCATATACTTAACGTACTCGGCTGAAATCGCTCGGCATAGCTCTGGGAAATGCCTGTAAAGAACTCGCTTAGGATACCCAAGGCGTTTCGCTACTGCTGTCATAGGTAGCGGTTGTTCATTCACTTGAAGCACATTTTCGAGTAACTGTTGAGTGCGATCGCTATCAAACTTTACTTCAAGCTTTTTTGTACTGCTATCTCTCGCTTGGTTTTGAGGCGTAGCAGGAAATTGACTAGAATTCTCCTTAAGAGTCTCTTGAGTCAAAAAATCCAGCACAGATACCTGAAGAGTAAAACAGATTTTCAAAATCACATTCAGTTCTGGCAAGACTTTTCCCATCTGCCACATCCAAACCTTGTTTTTGGGAATTTCAAGCATACGAGCAAAAGCAGCCGTGTTTCCTTCAGCAAATTGCTCTACGTACCTACAGAAGGCTTGGGCAACTATTTCCCTTTGCAAAGGTTTTGATAAGCGAGGCGTAGTAGCGAGTAACTCTCCAATAGTCTTGATAACCCACGTTTGCCAAATAATCTCTTCCTTGCTCGGTGGGGTGTTATCAGAAGACGGGTAATCAGCAGTAACACCAAGCCATTCTAAGCAATACGGACAATAACCTGGTCTTGAATAGGAAGCTAGTGGAGGAATATCTCGTTTGCAGTGAAGGCATCTCTGGCATAAAGACTGATTGTGGCAATGACAAACTGTAACTGCCTCAAAAAACCAAATTAAGGGTTCGTAAATTACTTGATCTTTCGAGGAATACCATTCCTCATAACAATAGGGACACCAAGCTCGTCTAGAACGAAGTAACTTCCTCTGGGGAAAGATATTAGTCCATGTTAGTAGAGTGAGGAAGCGCAAATCACTACGTAGAGTCATCGACTCTAGCACTGTGACTAAATCAAATGCCATCGTCCCTAATCCATTGAGTGCCCCAGTCAAGCTTCGCATTTCAAAAAGATTTGTAGTTCTGTAAGTCTTGGGTATAAAGGACACAAGTTCTCTAGATATTAAAACTTTTGGGGTTACACAATGAGCTTCTGCTAGTCGAGATATATAACCAGTTAAGCTTTCTACCAATGAAGTACCAATACCAACAGGCTCTAATTGATACAACCGACTACGAGATGGAATAGAAACCTTTTTTAAATCCCAACATTCGTATGTTGTTAATCCATTAGCTAACATCTTGATTCACTCCAATAGGATCTCTTTTGGGATTGCGTTTGCCAACTTTTCCTTGTGGAAGAGTCTTTTTTGGAGCTTCTTCTGGCTGTGCGATTGTCTTTGCTCCAAGCCCTAGAGCAGAGCGTAAGTGTTGCACGTCTGTCTCTGTTTCAGATAATTGTCGTTCGCCCTCTTGAATTTCCTTGAACATTCTCTGACACTGAGCAACCGACCAAGCACGTTTTTGTAAGTCTTTTAGAGTGACGGTTGTCGCTTCTCGATCTAGAGCATCTTTAAGAGCGCGTGTTAGCCAATTTTTCAATATACCAACACATCCTAAAGTACGTTCATAAAAATATTCCCAATGAGTAACTAAATCTGGAGGATCTGCAAGTGGCATCTGCTGTTGGAAAGTCAACAATACACTTTTAAAAGCCTGTACGTCTTCTGGGGTGTCAGCACAATAACGGCGGAAATGAATATCGACGCTACGGCGTGAGAGTTGACCGCTTAAATTACGGAATGTTAGTAATTCGTATGTTCCTAAAAGGCAATGTAAGATGCCTGTCATATTTGCCACAGATTTGAGGCAGTCTAGCTGATCTTGTAGCTTGTGTCCGCTTGCCATTTTCCCAAAATGTTGCGCTTCATCTATGAAAAATACATCTGGATGGCGATAGCTGAGAGCGTTTTCTAAAGCTCTGCGTAGAGCAGGTGCGACCACTTTCGACTCAACATTAATTTTTCCGAAAATATCACGATAGATACCCCGTACACCGTAATTAAACTTGTGATCGATTAGCGGTTCTTCTAAAGCTATTAAGGCGCGTGTGTAGTAATCTTTCCAGTTAAAGTTTCTCGATTCTGGAGCTACAGCCTCAACTCCAACAACAGGAACGCAACCGCGATCGCTTTCCAACTTAGGTAATGCTAACTCTGTTAATTTCTGCTCAACCCGCAGTCGTAAAGTTGTTTTACCGATACCGCTAGGTCCATAAACAAAAATAAATGACGCACCTGCTGGTTCGGCAATTGTCCGCATCAGAGTTTCATACACCTCTTTAAGGCGGGGATGTGCTACCGTGTAATTCTCAAAATAGGCAAGCCTTTCTGTGGCAGATTGTTCGAGGAGCTTGAGAGGAAATCCGGTAAGTATTGTCATAACTAAAACTCCTCGTAAACTACAAGTGTTTCTGGAGTGTTTGCTTCAACTTCAGTCACTTGATTGTCGATGTTGCCAAAAGGAATTTAAATAACTTTTGGTTGTTCGTTGCGACTGAAAGTAGCTTTCCCGCCCTCAATTACCCTAAAGACTTCCTTAGCTTCTGCATCATAAGAACGCTGCTCTAATAAGGCTTCTTGGGCTTCTACCGAAGCTAGAAATTCCGCTAGATTCTTGGCTGAAACTCTTGATTGTCGCGCATGATTTGAGGAGCGTTTGCGTAACTCGGCACTAGCTAACTTCAGTTCTTTTTCTGAACGACCTTGAAATTCTGCATAATATTGAGAAATGCACTGTACCCATTGTCCTAGAACAAAGGCGTAAGCGATACCAATATCGAATGGGTCGTATCTTACCTGAACAGAAGTATTTTCAATTTGCGGGTCACGAAAAATATTAGACCAGTAGTAGATTGAGTTAATTTTTATGCCGCTTCCAGATTGAACTTTCGCCTTTCCTTCTGAGGTTGTAGGTAAGGTAAGAATTTGAAAGTTTTCATCGTAAGGAATCATGCGGTGAAGCCGACTGCCGCTAATCATTATACCAGCAGCAAAAGCATCCCTCGGACTCTGGAAAAGAGCAGGATGTTCATCTGTATCGTAAACTTCGTAAGCCCAAGCGCAAAGATATTCGTAAAGCAAGCCCAGTGTCCAGATAGCTTGATTTTTTGGGTTAACTGACTTGGTTACTTGGCGAACGTTACGAGTTATCTGTGTATTACCGAGCAAGTTATAGATAAATTGAGTGTTGGAAGTACCAAATAGACGTTCGCATACAGAACCAAACCGCGCTTTGGCTGGAGGCCGATTTTTTTTCGTACATTCAAAAGTGGCTAAAAGCGTTTCAAAATAAACGCTATGAAATTCTGCACCGTTATCTACCACAATTATCTGTGGTAAACGGTTGTGGCGTTGAACGCACAATCGTAACACCATCAAGCAAGAGCGATAGGAAGGCGAGTCAAAAGTCAAATAAACAGCTAAGAATCTTCTGGAATAAGCATCTATCAAGAAAGTTGCCCAAGGTCTACCCAATGAACGACCAGTACGGGAACACACTAATTCAACATCTAATTCTGTATGGTCAATATGAGCAATTTCAAATGGGCGATCGCCATGTCTAGGTGTTGTCCTGTTTAGTTCCCAATAAAAAGTTTCTTGCTTGTATGCAGCCCGACGACCTTGGCGTTTTTTGATTTGTTCGTAACTCGAACGTTTTTTAACTTCTTTTGTAAATGTTTTGTAGCTTGGGGCGATAACACCTTGTTGTTCGCAAATCCGAATTAGAGCGCCATAAACCTCCCACATTTTCTTTTGTTTAAGTGTTTCATAATCCTCCAGGATAAATCTCTCCTGTATAGCCAAGGTGTCTTCAGGTAGCTTCCGGTTACGATTACCTTTATCACCACGATGCGAGAGAAGTCCTATGTAGCCACAGCCGCACTGTTGTTGTGCAGCTAAATACTTAGCTTTCCAATGCCGAATGGTTCTTTCTGAAACTGTTTCTTTTTCAGGTGGATATCCGTTTAAATATGGCTCAATAACTTTGTAGCGACGGAGAGCTTCTGCTTGGTCTTCTGGACTTGCTGTATAAAATTGTTTCCAAGACTCTGCTTTAATAACTGGTGTTTCAAATGCTTGAAGGTTTTTTACTTTTCCTTGCTGAACCAGGCTTAAAAATAAAGTCTTTTTTAGCTGAATTAGCTGTTCTGAATCTCCTTGTAGGATAACTTCGGTTTCCCCAACGTGAATAATACTTAAGCCCTTGCCATCCCAGGATACAAATGTTCCAGGGGACAAGTTGATGACTGGAGAACTAACAGCATTTGATGGCAGAGATGTTTTGCTCATCAATCCATAAGCAGTAGCTATCTGTTTGTTGCAAAAAAGACAAATTTTTTCTGATTCAGCTAGGGTCGCAGCGCGTAACTGCCTAGCTAGTAGTAATTGAGGCGAGAAAAACACAGACATTACCAAGTAGCGCCTGAGTAATAACTTGCAGTAAGTTAAGACCCTGCTT